>NZ_JBEYWZ010000004.1:0-652404 GCF_040644915.1 Streptomyces sp. NPDC046925
CGGCCAGCTGAGCGCCGACCCGCTGCTCGCGCCCCTCGTGGCCAAGGCACCGGGCCGCCGCGTGCCGCGCACCGTCGACGAGGCGGAGTTCGCGGCACCCGCCCACCACCGGGATCCGTGCCTATGCGGTGGAACGCCGCCGGTAGGACAGGCCGGACCCGCGCAGCGCCGTGAGGAGCAAAGGCGCTGCGGCCAGGGCCAGTTCGAGCTCCTGTGGGCGGCACACGAGCACGACGCCCGCGAAGAGCACCGCGAGGAAGGGCCCGAGCTGCATGGTGACTGCCGTGTCACACAACCGTCGTGGTTTACCCCGCCCCCAATGAGGGATGCTAGCTTCGGGCCACTTCGGCAGGGCGCCATATGGCGGCAGGCCGGAGAAAGGGTTGGGAGGCATACGCCCTCCTGATCTGTGCGGTCAACGAATGCGAGGCAGTCCTGGTTCAGATGTGGAGTCCGGGCTGGGACTGCACTTGCGTTCGCCGAAAGTACCGTTCACTCATCCGAGACACCATCAATACAGTCCGTTAATGCGACAGTTGCGGTTCTCGCGCGAGCACCTTTGCCCAAGTGATCGCAATGTGTTCATCTCCGGTCGCATCTTGTCGCAATAGGGCGCATATATGCGGCACTTGGTGGCGCAGTCGGCGCACACCTATCCGGGGTGACTGTCGATGGTGACCTGCGGCCGACGGTCAGGACGGCGTCTGCGTCTGCGGCTGCTGGAGGCCCCGAAGGAGTAGGGCGACCAGGCGGCGGGGGTCGTAGCGGGGGTCGGTGTCGGGGCCGATGCAGAGGTTGCCGATGCCGCGCATCAACTCGTAGGGCTGCGTGCCGGGCCTGATCTCGCCTGCGGCGGCCGCGGCGTCCAGCAGCTGCTCGGCGACGGGCAGCAGGCGGTCGAGGAAGTAGGTGTGGAGCGCGGTGAAGCCGCTGCTGTCCGGCTGCACGGTGTTGGCAAGGCCGTGCTTGGTGACCAGGAAGTCGACGAAGACGTCGATCCACTGACGTAGCGCCTCGAGCGGCGAGTCGGTCTCGGCCAGCAGACGCGGACCGGCTTCGGCGCACGCCTCGACCTGGTGGCGGAAGACGGCGACGACGAGATCCGCCCGCGTCGGGAAGTGGCGGTAGATCGTGCCCATCCCGACACCCGCCTTGGCGGCGATCTCGCGGATCGGCGCATCGACGCCGGAGGTGGTGAACACCTCGGCAGCGGCGGCGAGCAGCTTCTGCTGGTTGCGCACCGCGTCGGCCCGCTTGCTCGGGGCCGGCACCTCTCCGGACTGGCCTGCAGTGGGCACTGCGCTCTCCTTTCCCTGGCCGCTGACGAGGCGGAACGGCGTACCGCTTGCGAAGCGGAACAGTGTTCCGTATCGTAAGCGGAGCAACGTTCCGGTTCAGTCTAGCCGAATCCGGCACTTCCTCCCTGCCTCATGCGCCACACCCGTACCGGGGAGATGCGCCACGCCCGGACGCGGGTGTCGGCGACGGCGGAGGCCCCAGAGGGAGAAATCCAAAGGGAAACTCGAAGGGAAAGACTCATCGTGAGTGCATCGACCTCCATGACCGACGCCACCCTCTCGCCCGTCCCCGTGCTTTCGTACGGCCCGGTGGTGCTGCCCGTCGCCGGGCGCCCCGCAGACCTGCAGGTACGCGTCACCCTGCCCGCGACCGGAGTCGATCTGCCGGTCATTCTCCTCTCCCACGGGCATGGCGGCTCGAACAACCTCTCCTCGCTCAACGGCTACGCCCCGCTCGCCAACCTGTGGGCCGCCCGGGGCTTCGTCGTCATCCAGCCCACCCATCTCAGCTCCAGGACGCTCGGCCACCTGCACGAAAGCACGCCAGGGGGACCCCTGTTCTGGCGCTCGCGCGCCGAGGACATGACGCACATACTCGACCGGCTCGACGAGATCGAGGCCACCGTGCCGCAGCTCGCCGGGCGCATGGACCGCGACAGCGTCGCCGTGGCCGGACACTCCCTCGGCGGCTTCACCGCCGCCCTCCTGCTGGGTGCCAGGGTCACCGAGGACGGGCAGGAGGCGGACCTCGCCGAGCCGCGCATCAAGCAGGGTGTGCTGCTCGCCGCACCCGGCAGGGGAGGGGACATCCTGACCGGCGTCATGGCCCAGCAGTTCCCGGTCTTCCGCAGCATGGACTTCTCCGCCATGACCACGCCCGCGCTGGTGGTCGCCGGGGAGAAGGACGACTCCCGGCACTTCACGGAGATGGGCCCGGACTGGCACGCCGATCCCTACCACCTCGCCCCCGGCAGCAAGACACTGCTCACCCTGTTCGGTGCGGAGCATCTGCTCGGCGGGATCAGCGGGTACGACGCCGCCGAGACCACCGACGAGAACCCCGGCCGCGTCGCCGCCCTCGGACGGCTCACCGCGGCCTACCTCCGCACCCAGTTCCACCCGGGCGACAACGCGTGGCAGGAGGCCAAGGAGGCGTTGGCCACCGGGCCCGACGCGTTCGGGCGAGTCGAGTCCAAGCGGTAGACCCGGACTGTCAACTGGGTTGGCGGGGCGGGCGTTTGATCGCCTGCCCCGCTTCGGGCTTCGGGCCCGGCGCCCCCTCGGTAGGGCTGCCCCGCCGCCCCTCAGTAAGGCAGGCCCTCCGACGCCGCGTGCAGGGCCGCGAGGAGGCACGCGGTGATTTCCTCTCCCGACGCCTCGGGGTCATTCGCGTACCGCTGGGCGAAGTCCTCCGCCGCCGCGCGCAGTGCGCCGTTGAGGGCTGCCGCGTGCACCTTCACCCTCAGGTCGTCGGCGTGGCTGCCGGAGCGCCGGGCGAGGAGTTGGGCGAGGACCGGCAGGGCGTCGTCGTGGGCCTGGAGCCACACGGAGCGCAGGGCCGGATCGGTGGACGTCATGCGGATCAGGTCGAGTATGACGGGGGTGTCGGCGGGCAACTCGCCGATCCGGCAGGTCTCGGTGAAGAAGTCGAGGAGGGGCATCTCCGTTGGCCAGCGGCGCATTTCGTCCATGACGAAATCGAGCCCCGCCGACAGAAGCGGCAGCACGCAGCTCTCCTTGGTGGGGAAGTGGCGCCACATGGTGCGCGCGGAGATCCCCACGGCCTGAGCGATCTGTTCGCCCGTCGTCGCGGCCACCCCCTGCGAGGTGAACAGGCGGACCGCCTCGCGGGCTATCTCGACGCGCAGAGCCGCCTTTCGCCGCTGGACGAGCGACGGCCTGACGGTCGCTTCCGCCCACTTTCCTCGTTCCGTGGATGGCGCCTCGCGCACTCTCGCTCCACCGCCCTCCGTCTCGATCACGGCAGCATAGCGAGCCGCCGAAATGGCGTACGCAGACGGCCAGATGACGCACGCAGACGTCTTGTCACAGACTGACACCCAGCCCTACTCTCCCGTAAGTGACCAGCGGGTAACCATGGCCGCCCCCTTGTCGGGGTTGCACTGTCATGCCCCTGACAAGTTGATGCCGATCCCTGCTCCCTCACTGATAAATCGCCCCCGCGAGCCCCCGAAGACCCGAAATCTCTAGGCCCGAGCCCCGCAAACCCCCTCGACTTCCGCCCCCCGCACCCGCCAAGGAGCCGTTCATGCCCCCACCCAGCAGACGCGCCCTGCTGACCGGCGCCGCAGGAATCGCGGCCGCGAGCGCCCTCACGCCGCCGGCCACTGCCTCCGCCACGGCCGCCTCCGCCGCGCCTGCCCGCGTACGCCTGAGCCGGGAGGAACACCGGGTCGTCATCATCGGATCCGGCTTCGGAGGCGGCGTCGCCGCGCTGCGTCTGGCCCGGGCCGGCGTTCCGGTGACCGTGCTCGAACGCGGCCGGCGCTGGCCGACCGGGCCGAACGCGGAGACCTTCCCCCGCGTATCGGGCCTCGACAAACGGATGCTCTGGTACGGCACTCTCCCGGCGGCCCTCAGGCCGCTGGCCAAGCTCATCGGCACCCCGCTGAACTTCGCGCCCTACGCCGGACTCCTGGAGCCCGTGCTCGGCGAGAACATCCTGAGCGTCTGCGCGGCCGGGGTCGGCGGCGGATCGCTCGTCTACCAGGGGATGACCCTCCAGCCGTCGGAGGCGGTGTTCAACACCTGGCTGCCCGAACAGCTCGACTACCGGCGCATGGACCGGATCCACTATCCGCGCGTCGCCAGGATGCTCCGGGTGGCCACGGCGCCCGCGGAACTGGTCGGATCGCCCCACTACTTGGCGGCCCGTGTGTTCGCCGAGCGGGTCCGCAAGGCCGGGTACGGCGTCGAGAAGATCCCCATGCCGATCGACTGGGACTACGCCCTGGCCGAACTGCGCGGTGAGATGAAACCGTCGTACACCAACGGCGACTGCGCCCTCGGCGTCAACAACGGCGGCAAGCACTCCGTCGACGTGACCTACCTTCACCGGGCCGAGGCCACCGGCAAGGTCACCGTCGCCACCCACCACAACGTCACGTCCGTGGCCCGCGACCGCGGCGGACGCTGGGAGGTGCGGGTCGACCGCACCGACGACACGGGCCGCGTCCTCGAGCAGAAGATCCTCTCGACCCGGGCCCTGGTCATGGCGGCCGGGAGCGTCAACACCAGCAAGCTGCTCGTCCGCGCGGCGGCCACCGGCGCCATCCCCGATCTGCCCGACGGGCTCGGCGAAGGCTGGGGCACCAACGGCGACCGCATCTACGCCTGGACGAACCTCCGGGAGGACTTCGGGGCCGAGCAGGGCGGCCCCGTGGTCTTCGGCAGCAAGGCGTGGGACGACCCGGCCACCGCGAACACGATCATCCAGGCGTCGCTGCCGCCGCTGGGCCCGGACACCAGGACGACCATGCTGGTCGGCTTCGGGGTCAGCCCCGATCGCGGTCGCCTGCGCTACGACGCCTCCACCGACTCCGTCTCGCTGCACTGGCCACGGGACGGCGACACCGCGAGCCACCGGCACATCCACCGACGGGTCACGGCGGTCTCCAAGGGCCTCGGCGTGCTCACGGACACCAACTCCCTGGTCAACAGCACCTGGCACCCGCTGGGCGGGGCAGCGATGGGCGCCGTGTGCGACCTCGACGGCCGCGTGCGGGGACAACGAGGGCTCTACGTACTCGACGGCGCGCTGATCCCGGGCACGACGGGAGCGTGCAACCCCTCCATGACCATCGCCGCCGTGGCCGAACGGGCGCTGGACGCCATCACCGCCCACGACATCGACACGATCATCTGAATCACGAGCGAGGAGCACATCATGAGCCGCACAAGACTCCCTTCGCGTTCTGCCCTGATGGCCGGCGTCGTCGCCGGCACCGTATGCGTGGGGCTTTCCGGAACCTCGACCGCATCGACCGCATCGACCGCATCGACCGCATCGGCAGCACCGGCCGCACCGGTCTCGGCCGCCGACGGAGAGCCCGTCGTCTCCCGCGGGGTCACCATCCCCGCCTTCTACAACCCGCCCGCCGAACTGCCCGCCGCCAACGGCGCGTTGATCCGCACCGAGGCCATGCCGCTCGGGCTGAGCATCCCCGGCCTGGACGGCCGCCCGATGCCGGGCACCGCGACCCGCCTGATGTACAAGTCCACCGACTCGGCGGGAAAGCCCGTCGCGGTGACCGGCGCCTACATCGAGCCCACGGCCGCCTGGACGAAGCCGGGGCCGCGCCCGCTGGTGGCCGTGGCCTCGGGCACCATGGGCCAGGGCGACCAGTGCGCCCCCTCGTTCGCCCTGCAGCACCCGCTGACCCTCAACGGCGAGACGGTGTCGGTCGGTTACGAAGCGCTGGCCATCTACCGCATCCTGGCGACCGGAGCGGCCGTCGTCCTCACCGACTACGTGGGCCTGGGCGCCACCGACCGCCTGCACACCTACGTCGACCGCCTCGACCAGGGGCACGCCCTGCTTGACGCGGCCCGCGCGGCGCGCGCCGTGCAGGGAGCCTCAATCACCGCCGAGTCCCGCACCGGCCTGTACGGCTACAGCCAGGGCGGCGGAGCCAGCGCGTCGGCCGCCGAACTCCACTCCTCCTACGCGCCCGACGTCAAGCTCGCGGGCACCTACGCGGGCGCGCCGCCGGCGGATCTGACGTCGGTCATGAAGGGCATCGACGGCAGCGCCCTGGCCGGCGCGCTCGCCTGGTCGATCAGCGGCTTCGCCCAGTCCGACCCCGACCTGCGCGCGGTCGTCGACGCGCACGTCAACGCCGCGGGGAAGGCGGCCCTGAAGGACGCCTCGACCATGTGTGTCGGCGACGCGCTGTTCGGCTACGGCTTCACCAAGAGCAACAAATGGACCAACGACGGCAAGTCCATCGGGGACATCATCGCCGCTGACCCCCGGGCGCAGGCCGCCCTGGACAAGCAGCGCATCGGCAGGCTCAAGCCCAGCGGCCCGGTACGTCTGGCGACCGGCGTCCACGACGACATCGTTCCGCATGCGCAGGCCAGGCAACTGGCCGCGGACTGGTGCGACAAGGGAGCCGACGTCACCTACGAAGCGCTCGCGCTGCCGAACCTCGGCGACAAGATCCTCACCAACCACCTCGTGCCCCTCATCACCGACCAGGGCGATGCCGTCTCCTGGCTGGCCGACCGGCTCTCGGGCAAACCGGCCCCCTCCAAGTGCTGGAAGATGCCGCTCCAGCCCTGACCTCCACCGACCCCGTTCCCGCTGCTCCGGGCGGGCAGGACACGGGGCGCACCACGAAGCCGGGCACGCCGCCAAGAAGGGAGAGCGGCGTGCCCGGCTTCGTTGTGCGGCCTGCTACTTGCTGGCGCAGTTGTTGCCCTGCGCCGGGTTGAGCAGCGCGAGGACGTTCGCGCTGACGCCGCACACGTTGATCGGGACGTGGACGGGGACCTGAACGGTGTTGCCGGAGAGGACGCCGGGCGAGTTGGTGGCGGCGCCTTCCGCGCCGGCGTCGGCGGCAGCGGCCCCGGCTGCGCCCAGGATCGCGGTGGCGGCCAGTGCGGCGGCGGCAAAGGCAGTACGAACACGCATGGTTGTGCTCCTTCAGGTGGAAGCGAACACTCCACTCGTTCTCCGGCCGGCGACCGCCGTAACGGCCGTGCCCCGAAGGAACCAGCCACATCACCCGCTCAGGCCAAGCGTCCCCGGGCCACCCGGCGCACCCCCGGGAGCGGTCGGCGCCGCTGTTAGCCTGCGCCCATGATCAAGGGGAGATCGTCCGGCCGGACAGGCCGGATAGCGGGGGGCAACCGAGCAGAGCGTGTGCTGATCGTGGCCAGCTTCGTGAACCGGGTCGGCAACGGACTCTTCAACTCGGCGTCGGCGCTCTACTTCACCTTGGTCGTGGGTCTGCCGGCCGTGCACGTGGGAGCCGCCCTCACAATTGCCGGCCTGATCGGACTGCTCGCGGGGATACCGGGAGGGCACCTGGCCGACCGGCGCGGGCCGCGCACGATCATGATGCTCGCTCTGGCTGTCCAGGCAGCGGCGATGTCGGCTCTCATGCTCGTCGAGAGCTGGGGTGCCCTCGCGGTCATCGCCGCCGTTGACCAGCTGGCCGCTGCCGCCGGCGGCGCGGCCTGGGGCGCCCTCGTGGTGCGGGTCGGCACCGACCGCCCGGCGCTGTTCCGGGCACGGCTTCGTACGTACGTCAATCTGGGCGTCGTCCTGGGGACCGTGGGCGCCGGCTTCGCGGTGGCCGCGAACACCCGTACCGCCTATACCGTGCTGATCCTCGGCAACGCGGCCAGCTTCGCCCTGTGCGCCCTGCTCCTGTTCCTGCTGCCCAACTACCGGGCGCTGGCGGCGCCACCGGCGCAGCAGCGCCGCTGGATCGCTCTCACCGACCGCCCGTTCGTGACCTTCACGGCCCTCTTCGGCGCGATGGGACTGCAGTACCCGGTGGTGTCCCTGCTGCTGCCGATCTGGATCTCGGAGCACACGCACGCACCGCGCTGGACGGTGGCCGCGGTCTCCGCGATCAATGCCGGAGTCTGCGTCCTGTTGCAGACCCGCATCGGATCCCGCATCGAAACCCCGCGCGAGGGCGGCAGAGCGTTCCGTACGGCAGGACTGCTCTTCCTGCTCAGCTGCCCGATGATGGCCCTGAGCGCGCACGCTCCGGTGTGGGCGGCCGCCGGGCTCGTCGTCGCCGCGATCTTCGTACACAGCCTCGGGGAGATATGGGAGTCCTCGGCCGGTTTCGCCCTGGGCTTCGGCCTGGCACCGGACCATGCGCAGGGGCAGTACCAGGGGCTCCTCGGGCTCGGTTTCAGCGCGGGGCAGGCGCTGGCCCCCGCCGTGCTCACCACCGTCGTGCTCGGCCTGGGCACGGCCGGCTGGCTGCTCCTGGGCGCTTTCTTCGCGGCCGTGGGCGCCGCCGGGCCCTCGCTGGAGCGCTGGGGCGCGCGCACCCGGCCGCGACAGGAGGCCGCGGCCGCTATCGGCGGGCGTTGAGAGCGAGTTGGTGCAGGTCTTCCAGGGCGTCGAGCAGGACGGTGCGCTGGTGCCAGTTGATCCAGCTGCCGATGGTGCGGCCGGTGGCCTCCAGGGCGCGGAGCTGCGCCTGGGTGAAGCCCAGCAAGGGGCGGGCGTGGTGGGAGGAGATGACACCGAGGACGGAGCCCTCGTCGTCGACGAGCGGGATGCTGTGGCAGGCCCGGCTGCCGGCCGAGAGGATCACCTGGCGTGTTTCGTCGTCGAAGCCGGCCGACGAGGCCACCTCCTTGACGGTGACCTGATGGCGGGCGGCGGCGGCGCGGGCGCACGCGGTGTTCCCGTCGACGAACGCGAAGTAGTCGGTGAACTGCCGGGACAGACCGGCGTGTTTCGTCATGCGCAGCACGCCGTCCTCGACCAGCTGCAGGTCTCCCATGTCCGTACCGGTGACGGCCAGGACGCGCTGCAGGGCGGCGCCCAGGACTTCGCCCTGGTTGGCCGCGTCGAGCGTGCCGGCCCCGAGCGCGGCCAGGTCGGGTATCGGATGGCTGGCCCGGCCGCCGAGCCACACCCGGGCGCCCGGCACCGGTCCGGGTGTCCTGGCCACCGCCGCGGCCAGCTGGTGCAGCTTGATGTTGGCCCGCTGGGATGCCTGGCGCAGCAGCGAGAACGCCGCCTCGGGGTTCGCCAGGCGATAGCGCTCGACCAAGACGCCCTCGGCCAGGGCGATTCTGGTGCGTGTCCGCGCCTGCACCTCCAGCTCGGACACCTGCTCGCGCAGGCGCTTGGCCGTCTCCCTCAGCTGTTCCGACTCGTCGGCGGGAAGGAGGGGCTGCCGGGAGGAGGGCCGGTCGTCGGGGGAGGGCACGGAGGGCATGTTCGTCACGTTGTCTCCCATGGCTGCACCCGCACCGTCTTTCTCATCGATTCCCTGGCAGCGCATCCGGCGCCGCGGCCACCTCCGGCTCGGTCCGCCGGATGGACCGCTGCTCTCGCACAGGGCGACCTTAACCCGGCGTGTCGCCGATGTGATGACCCCCCTGAAAGCCCGGCACCCGACGGAGCGGTGGCAGGTCGCGGGCGTGGCCGCGACGGTGCTCAGGGAGAAGCCGGTCACAATTCCGACGTACGTGGCCCTTGAGCGAGAGGTGTCTCTTGAGCGGGGTAGGCAGGAGAGAAAGCGAACGACGAGGGCTCTGTGATCGCCTCGCGGAGCGACTTTGGAGGGCACATGGCGAGGTACAGCTTTATCGCGGAGGCGGGACACCAGCTCGAGGTACCCCTGGCGACCGAGCCGGACAAGGCGGCCGCCCAGCTCAAGGGACGCCTGGAAGACCTGGGGCTGACGCATGACCACTTCCAGGTGAGCGTCAAGGGATCCAAGGTCACCGTCGCCGGGGACGCCGCGCTGCAGGAGCAGAAGGAGAAGATCCTGCTCGCACTGGGCAACGTCATCGGCGTCACGGAGGTCGAGGACCGGGTGGAAGCCGGGCAAGAAGGGCTTGCCCCGCGCTTCGTCACCGTCCACGAAGGCGAAACACTGGGCGACGTGGCCCTGCGCGTCTACGACGACCCCGCCGCCGCCAAGCGGCTCCTGGCCGAGAACCACCCCGTCGTGACCGACGCGAACGGCATTTACCCCGGTCTGGTCCTACGCGCCCCGGCGTAGGGGCGCTGCGGAGGCGACAAGCGTCGCGGCGGCGAGCGTGCCCCACAGCGCGGTGGCGCCGTGCGGGGCAAGAGCGGTGATGACGGCGGGAGAGACGGCGAGACCGAAGCCGCTGGAGAGCTCGAAGCGGGCGAGGGTACGGCCCGGGGCGTGCGGCGGGGCGAGGGCCGTGACCAGTGCCGTGGCGCTGCCGGCGTAGATGATCTCGCCGAGGGTGCACAGTACGGACACCGCGGCGATGGCGGGCGCGGCCCAGCCGCCCGTCAGCGAGGCGGCGACGAGGAAGCCGAGGTACGACACGGTCAGGACCACGCCGGCAAGCGCGAGGACGGAGCGCCGGGAGTAGCGCGACAGCAGCACGGTGAGCGGCACTTGCAGGGTGACCACCAGGACCGTGTTGGCGACGAAGATGCCGGCCGACCACGCCGGGGACGCGTGCAGTTGGGTCATCAGGATCAACGGGAGCGCGATTTCGGGGACGTTGAGGCAGAACACGTAGATCACGTTGGCGGCGAGCAGGGCGCGCATGCCGGTCGCGGGCTCCCCGTCCTCCTTCTCGCCGTCCTCGTTGCGGGCAGGGCCTGCGCTCGGGGCCCCGGCCGGATCCGCGCGCAGCCGAACCGACCAGGCCAGGCCCGCCGCGGCGAGGTAGCTGCAGCCCGTGACCGCGGCGAGAGCCTGCAACACCGGGGTGCCGCCCGCCAGCGCGGCGGTGGCGACGAGCGCGCCGACGCCCATGCCGGCGTTGCGCAGGGCGCGGCCCGCCGCCAGCGCCGCATCCCGCTGCCGGCCGCGGGAGACGGTGGCCACCAGGGCGGCGTGAGCGGCGGGCCAGGCCTGGTTGCCGACGCCGAGGAAGAGCGCCGCCGACCCGAACAGCCAGACATTGCCGACCGGGGCGGCCAGCAGGAGCACCGTGCCCGCCACCCGCACCAGCATCGACGCCGCGACCGGCGTGCTGCGCGCGCCCCGGTCCAGCCAGCTGCCCAGCGCGGGCATGCACACCAGACCGGCGACGACCCCGGCCGTCATGGCGCTGCCGGCCAGCGGTGCCGACAGGTGCAGCACGCTCACCCCGTACAGCAGCAGGAAGGGCCGCAGCAGGCCGGTGCCGAGCGCGTCCACGGCCAGGGCCACGGCGTAGCGGGGGCCTCCGGAGTCCCGGACGAGGGTGCGGGGTCTGATCTTGAGAGGGGTCGGCATGGGCTTACCGTGCGGCGCTCCGCCCGGAGGCGTCCCGTGGGTTGACGGACCCCGTCAGCCGACGTCCTGACCGGCGGCCCGGTCGGCGATGATGAAGGGATGACCTTGCGCATCGACATCACCGGCCTGCCGTCCGACGGGGTGCGCTTCGCCGCGTCGCCGCTGGCCGAGCTGACCGCGATGCTGCATGTCCTCGCCGCCCCCGCGCATCATCCGCAGCACGCAGGCTGGGCCGCGGACGTGCGCTCCGCGCTGCCGCCGGAGCTGGCCGAGCGGTTGCAGGAGGCGGAATTCCTCTGGCGCTCCTCGCAGGCCGACTTCCTGCTCCCCGCCCGCCCGCGGCCGACCCTGGCCGGGGAGCTGGACGACGTGGACCGCATCGACGACGACACGTATGCGACCGCCGCGCTGGTCACCACGTGCGGCAGCACCCGGGTCCGCAGCGCCGCGCGCTCACCGCTCACGGATACGGCCGCACGCGAGCGCGCCCTGGATCTGGCCCAGGCCCGCGGCGCGCGCCAAGAGGCCTTCGCCGAACGGCTGCTGGCGGATCCGGCCGCGGTGCGGGCGCGGGTGCGCCACACCCTCGAACAGTGCGCCGAGGCCTTCTTCGACGCCGCCTGGACCGGCGCCGCCGCACGGCTCGCCGCCGACCTGCGCCTGAAGAACGACCTGCTCAGGCACCAGGGCATCGGGGCGGCGCTCGCCTCGGTCTCCGGCGCGCTCGCCCTGGCACCGGACGGCGCGTGCATCGTCGTGGACAAACTGCAGGACAAGGCGACCGCCGCCCATCCCGGCGGGATCACCCTCATCCCCAGCGTCTTCAACAGCCCGCACCTGGTGGTGGTCCACGCCCCCGGCTGGCAACCGGTGGTGCAATACCCCGTGGCCGAGCCGGACCCGCCGCAGCCGGTGTCCCTGGAGACCGTCGAACTACGCCTTGAGGCCCTCTCCCATCCGCTGAGGCTGCGCCTGCTGCGCACCCTGGCCCGCGGCCCGCACACCACCGGCGAACTGGCCCACGCCTGGGAGCTGACCTCCCCCGAGGTCTCGCGCCACCTGGCCGTGATGCGCCGAGCGGGCCTGCTGACCGCCGAGCGCCGGGGCCGCTACATCCACTACGCCCTCAACCTGCCCGCGCTGACGGCCCTGGGCACGGATTTGCTGGCGGCGGTGCTGCGATAGGGGCGGCCCGCCGGAGTTCGAACCGGAAGCGCTGCACAAGACCGCGATGATCTGGAACTGTTCATCAAGGAGGTCATGCCGGCCTTCCAGTGAGCCTCAGCGCTGGGCCGCTGGTGAGCCTCAGCGCCGGGCCACCGAGGAAGCGGGCCACGCCACGTCATCCACCTCCAGCCACGGCGCGACGGCCACGCCCGCGGGCGTGAGCCCCGCGAACTCCCGTACCTCGCGGTGGAGATGGGACTGATCGACGTAGCCGCACTCGGCTGCGACGCCGACCGGGGAGCGTCCGGCGGCCAGCAGGTGGGCGGCGTGGTCGAACCGGACCAGGCGGGCGGCGCGTTTGGGCGGGATGCCGAGCTGGGAGTGGAAGCGGGCGGAGAGGCGTTTGCGGCTCCAGCCGACCTCGTGCGCCAGGCCCTCGACCCGCACCCGCCCCCTGCTGGCGTACGTCCGCCGCCAGGAGTGGGCGACCTCCGGATCGATCCGCGGCCGCTCGCCGAGCCGCCGGCCCAGGATGTCCGCCACGACGGTGAACCTCGCGTCCCACGACCCGGCGGCGCGCAGCCTGTCCTCGACGTGCTCCGCGTCGCGGCCCCAGACGTCCTCCAAAGACACCACCGTGCCGCTGAGTCCGGCCGACGCGCCGAGCACCGCCGCTGCCACCGTCGGCTCCAGCCGGATCTGGAGGCACGCGCCCCTGCGGGCACTGGCCCGCAGGGCACCGGGAAGCAGCCCGATGACGACACTGCCGCGGCCGGGCCGGCCACCGGCGTCGTAGAGGAGTTCTTCGTCCTCGCCCAGGTCGACGAGCACGGTGACGGACGGGTGCGCGACCATGGCGATCTCCATGTGTTCGGGCACCCGGTAGCGGAACCCGGCCATGGTGACCCCCGGCAGCCGAACTGCCGGGGGCGGCACCGCGATGTCGAACAACGCTCCGTCGAATGCTCTCGTCCCGGTCGCCGCCATCCAGCCAGCCTAGGCCTCGGAGGACGGGGCGTCAGCGCCCGCCGCCGTGAACTCCAGCAGCAGTCGGCCGGTCGTCTCCGGCGCTTCGAGTAGCGGGATGTGCCCGATCCCCGGCAGCAGTTCGACCCGCGCGCCGGGGACCGTCTCGTAGCGGTGCGCCGACGAAGGATCCCAGCGGGGGTCGGCACCGCCGGAGATCACGAGCACCGGGACATCGAGGGCGGCAAGCCGCTCGGGCACGCTCCGCTCGGCGAGGTAGGCGGCGTTCCCGCGCAGCACCGCACGGAACGCGCCGTACGTGATGCCCCGCACCCCGGCGACCAACTCGTCCGGGACCTCCACCGCGCGAGCGGTCGTCGCCCTGATCCCGCTGCGGATCCACGCGTCCGAACGCGCCGACCAGACAAGCCGCCCGACGGGCGGACCCAGCAGCACCCGGAGGATCCACGGCTGCGGCAGGAGCGCGTCCAGACTCGGCCCGGTGCTGATCAGCGTCAGTGAACTCACCAGGTCGGGGCGCTGCTCGGCAAGCGCGGTCGCGACATAACCCCCGCTGGAATGCCCGGCCACGGCCATGTGCCGCAGGCCGATGCCGTCGAGCAGCGCCGCCAGACGATCGACTATGGCGGGTACGTCGTACGACGTCGCGGGCGGGGACTGGCCGCAGCCCGGAAGGTCGATCCGGACGACGTGATGGCGTGCGGCCAGCGCCGGGATCATCGGGAGCCAGGAGCCGCCCGAGGCCCCTGAGCCGTGGATGAGCAGCAGCGGCGGCGCCTGCCGCGGACCGTCGTGCACCACGTGCATCCCGTGCGAGAGCTCAGCTTCATACGCATTCATGCCAGGGATGGTGCACTCCCCGCCGAGCGCCGGTCTTGTAGAAATGTCGCCCTCACCGCCGTCGGACGCGCGGCACGCCGGTCAGCGGCCGGTGGAGCCGTCGATCTGTTCGCGCAGGATGTCGGCGTGACCGGCGTGCCGGCCGGTCTCCTCGATCATGTGCACCAGGACCCAGCGCATCGAGGGTGCCTGGCCCCGGCGCGGGGCGCGCGGTGCGGGCAGGGCCAGATCCGGGCAGGCCTCGATGACCTGGTTGGCGCGCTCGACGGCGTCCTGGTAGCCGGCGAGCACGCTGTCGACGGTGTCCTGCGCGGACGGCCGCAGCGTGGCACGCCAGTCACCGGCGTCCTCACCCAGGAAGTAGAACCGCTCCACGTACGTCACATGCTTCAGCAGGCCGAGGAGGCTGGTGCCCGAAGGCACCCCGCCTGTGCGCACCTGCGGCTCCGGCGCGCCCGCCACCTTCTCCGCGATCGCGTTGCGCAGATAGTCGAGGAACCCCAGCAGAGTGGCCTTCTCGTCGGCGCCGGTCGGGGGAGGGCCGGTGTCCGTGGCCCGGGTCCGGGTTTGCTGCGTACGGGGGCGGGGGGCGCTCATGCCGTGATCCGCTGGACGAGCAGGACGTTGTCGGTGACGGTGGCCGTCTCACCGCCGGGTCCGGTGGCCCGGCGGCGGTGCATGTCGGCGCGCAGGACGGACCAGCGCCCGGGGTCGAGGGCGAGTCCGGCGGCGATCTCGGCGGGCGTGGGGTAGTGGATGTCGGGGTCCTGGTTCCATGACCAGGGCGCGGTGGAGCCGTGGTCGACGATCAGCAGGAGCCCGCCGGGTCGCAGGGCTGCCGCGGCGGTGCGCAGGACGTGGCTGCGGGGCAGTGCGAACGGGGTCTGGAAGTACTGCGCGGAGACGAGATCGAACTGGCCGCCCGGGAAGCCGACCGCCAGATCGTGCTGCTCCGCGGCGACCCGGTCCGCGATGCCGAGAGCGCGGGCGCGATCCCGTATCCGCTCGACGGCGGTGGTGGAGATGTCCACGGCGGTGACCTGCCAGCCCTGCTCGGCGAGCCAGAGGGCGTCACCGCCTGCGCCGCAGCCCAGGTCCAGGGCGGCGCCGGGACGCAGCGGGGCAGCGGTTTCGGCGAGCAGCGGGTTGACGCGGGCGGTTGCGGCGGGCCGGGCGCGGTAGTGCTGCTCCCAGAACCGCTCGGCGTCCGTGCCCGCCGTGCCCGTGTTGCCTCCGGTGCCCGGAGTGGGGCGTGGGCGTCGGGTGGAGTCCATGTACGTTGTCCCCTCGTCGGATGTACCCACAGCATCGGCAGCACGGTTTCGCCCTTGCAAGAAAAGTTGCGGATCCGCATGATCGGGGGCATGGGCAACCCCGCAGACCCCGTACATGCCGCAGACCCGGCACACCCGACCGACGCCGCGCACCCCGCAGACCCCACGGGAGACGTCCTGGCCGGCGTCGGAGCGCGGCTGCGCGCCCTGCGCCAGTCGCGCGGCGCCACGCTGGCAGCACTGGCAGAGGAGACCGGCCTCACCGCGAGCACGCTGTCCCGTCTGGAGAACGGCAAGCTCCGCCCCACGCTGGAGCAGCTGCTTCCGCTGGCCAGGGCACACGGCGTCCCGCTCGATGATCTCGTCGCAGCGCCGCCCACCGGCGACCCCCGCGTCCACCTGCGCCCCGTGCGCCGCTCCGGCCTCGTGATGGTGCCGCTGACTCCGCGGGCCGGCGGCATCCAGGCCTACAAGGTCATCTATCCGCCCGCGGGCCGGGCACCCACGAGGAGCCTGCAGACCCACGAGGGATACGAGTGGTTCTACGTCCTGGACGGACACGTCAGGTTCATCCTCGGCGAGCGCGAGTTCCGCCTCGGACCCGGCGAGGCCGCGGAGTTCGACACCCGCGTACCGCACTGGATCGGCAGCGCCGACAGCCAACCGGCCGAGCTGCTCGCCCTGTTCGGCGCGCAGGGCGAGCGCGCACACCTGGCCCCGTCCGGACACTGACCCGGCCCGGCCGCCGCTTCAGCCTGCCCACTTCCCCTCGTGCACGCCCCCTGCCTGCTTTTGCAGGACCCCCGCCCGCACGCACGACGTCATCACCGCGAAGTTGCGTCGCACTTCCTGCTCGCCGATCACGAACGGGCTCGGGCGGGTGCCCCGCTCACGCAGTGCGTCGATGTTGCGGGTGCCCATGACCAGGAACGGATGGGTGCTCAGCACGGAGTCGACGTGCTGCTTCCCTGCCGCCGTACGGAAGGCGGCCAGTGACGCGGCCATCTGCCTGCGTCCTTCGAGCGCGGCGGGCTGGGCCGTGCCGCCCCAGATCCCGGCGACATGCCGACGGCCGTCGAAGTCCCTGACCGTCACGGTGATCGACACCGTGCCCGGTGTGTGCCCCGGCGTGGGCAGCAGACGCATCCGCGTGGAGCCGAAGGAGAGTGTCGTCGGCCCGGAGACCGCGCGGTCGAGCGGCTTCAGCGCCGCCGGCAGACCTGCCTCGCCCGCCGCGCCTGCCACGATCTTCGCGCCGTACGTCTTCTTGAGGTAGGTCGCGCCGCCGTAGTGGTCCTCGTGCTCGTGGGTGAGGACGATGTGCGTGATGTCCTTCGGGTCGAGGCCCGCCGCGGTCAGGCCGGGGACGATGACGTTTCGCGCGTCGGAGTCGTTCCACAGGGCGTCGACGAGGACGATACCCTCGGTCGTCTTGATCGCGTACGCGCTCGTGCCCGGGTAGCCGAGGAACACGACGTTCTCGAAGATGTGCTCGCCGTTGTATCCGGTGTCCCGGTCGGCCAACTGCGCCACCCACTCGGGCGGGTTGCCCGTCGGTGACACCGTTTCGATCTGCCTGCACCACTCGACGCGGGCGTTCTGGAGGAAGGGCGTGGTGCGCGTCGCGCGGGTGGCGTCGTCGAGGGCCCGTCGTACCTCCGCCGTGGGCTCCCGCTCAGCGGAGGCCGCGCTGCCTGCCGCCGTGGTCGTGCCGGGCGGGGCCGCCGCACCGGCCAAGCCTATGACGACGCCCGCCATGACCGCGGCCGCGGTTCTCGATGCGTGACGAGCGCGACGAGTCGTACGTGCCGGACCCCTGGCTCTTCCTGGCCCCATCGCTGCCACTCCTTCGCCGGTCGGGGAAACCGCAGGAACCTGCGGTCGTCCGGACGCTAGTGAGGTGCGTGGGCCCTTTGGCATGGACGGTTTCTCCATCGATGCCCGCCGAGGCGGGAGAACTTCTCCCTGTCCCTGCCGCGGTGGCCTGCCTACGGTGAGCGGGCTCACCTGGCAAAACGGTGGTTCACCCAGCACCGGGACATGAGGAGTCGTCGATGACGGAAGCCGGGACACTGCGCCGCAGCGCACTGCGCAAGGTCGCTCGGAGGTTCATCCCCTTCCTGGGCCTCGTGTACTTCGTCAACTATCTGGACCGCACGAATATCGGCTTCGCCAAGCTGACGATGAGCGCGGACCTCGGGCTCACGGAGACCATGTTCGGACTGGCCTCGGGCCTGTTCTTCATCGGCTACCTGCTGTTCGAGGTGCCCAGCAACCTCGCCCTGCACCGCTTCGGCGCACGACGCTGGATCGCCCGCATCATGGTGACGTGGGGGCTGTGCGCGATGCTCCTCGCCTTCGTGCAGTCCTCCGGGCAGCTGTACGCGGTGCGGGTGCTGCTCGGCATCGCGGAAGCGGGCTTCTTTCCGGGAATCATGCTGTTCTTGACCTGGTGGCTGCCGCGGGCCGAACGGGTGCGGCTGATCGGCGTGTTCCTCGTCGCCATCCCCCTGTCCAGCGCGGTGGGAGCGCCGCTGTCCACCGCGATCATCACGTACCTCGACGGGTTCCTGGGACTCGAGGGCTGGCGGGTGATGTTCCTGCTGGAGGGTGTGCCGGCCGTCGTGCTCGGCGTGATCTGCTGGTTCTACCTCACCGACCGGCCGCAGGACGCCGCCTGGCTCACGCCCGACGAACGCCGTGCCCTCACCGCCGCCCTGGAAGCCGAACGGGCCGAGCTCGCACCCGCGGCGGAAGGCTCGCCCTGGCGCGCCCTGCTCAGCGGCAAGGTGCTCGCCCTGGGCGGCATCTACTTCGGGGTCGTGTACGGCCTCTACGCCCTGTCGTTCTTCGGGCCGACGATGGTCGCCGGATTCTCCGAGCGCTTCGACACCGAGTTCAGCCTGGTACAGACCGGCGCCATCGTGGCCGTCCCCTTCGTGGCCGGAGCGATCGCGATGGTCCTGTGGAGCCGCCACTCGGACCGCACGGGGGAGCGGCGCTGGCACCTGGCGGGACCGGCCGTCGCGGGCGGCCTCACGATCCCTGTCGCCCTGTACGTGGATTCGCCGTACGCGGTCATGCTCCTGGTCACCGTCACGGCCATCGGCATCTTCTGCGCGCTGCCGGTCTTCTGGCACTTCCCGCCCACGGTCCTGACGAGCGCCGGAGCGGCGGCGGGAATCGCGCTGATCAACACCCTCGGCAATGCTTCGGGCTTCCTCGCGCCGTATGTGACGGGGTGGGCCCGCGACGCGACCGGGGACCTCGACACCGGGCTGTGGATCGTCGGCATCGTGATGGTGGCGTCCGGCGTGAGCGCGGCCGTGCTGCGCGAGGGGCCGCGGGCAAAGGGCGGCGATACGGCGGCACTTGCGCCCTCGGCTAGCGAGGGAGCCGTCGGTTCGTGACCGGGCCCCGCAGCTGATGGGGTGAGGCCGCCCGTGCGCTACTAGGTCAGCCGTCCCGCCAAGTCGTGCAGTCGCAGGGCGAGTTGGATGTCCAGGGCCCGATCCGCTCCGCGCCAGCCCTCGCCGAGCAGGTCGTCGGCCCGATTGAGGCGCTGGTAGAGCGTGTTGGCGTGGATGTGCAGGTCCGCGCAGGTGCGGGCGTGGTGCTGCGCGTTGGCCAGGTAGACCGTGACCGTGGCCGCCAGGTCGCCGCCCCGCCCCCGTTCCCGGTCGTGGTCGAGCAGCGGGCCCACGGTCGCGCGGACGAACAGCCGGGCCTCGTCGGTGCCCGCCTGGGTGAACAGGGAACGGTAGGCGCCCAGTTCGGCGGGCTCGGCCACCGCGCCGTGCCGGCCCAGGGCCCGCAGCATCGTCGCCGTCTGGCGTGCCTCCCGGTGCGCCCGGCGGATCTCGCCGACGCCGGGCCCGCACGCGGCCACGCCCACAGGCCCGGAAAGACCGCGCGGCTCCACCAGCGCCCGGAGCGCGGCCAGGTCCAGGCCCGGCACCAGGAACGTGATGTGGTCGCCGAGCTGGGCGCTCCACCCCGACGTCTCCTGGGCCAGCCTGGCGATCTGGTCGGCCGTGTGGTCGGTGTCGCGGGCCTCCACGACAGCGACGGCCGCGATGGAGTCGACGTCCATGCCCGCGCCCAGCGCGCGCCGCCGTACACCGGCCTCGTCGGCCTCCGCGGAGAGCAGCGAGGTCAGCACCTCGCCGCGGGTGCGCAACTGCGTCTCCAGGACCGAGCGTTCCAGCGCGGCCACCAGCGCCACGGTGAGCGCGCCGATCGAAAGCAGCCGTACGTCCTCGTCGCCGAACTCCCGCTCCCCGGTGGCGACCAGTGAGCCGGCATGCCCGCCGCGTACGACGACCGGCAGCGCCACGCCGTGCTGTCCCTCGTGCCGGAAGGGGCGCGGGGCCTGCGGCTCGTCACCCGTCCAGGGCGCCGGGCGCACACACTCCGGCCCGGCGAGCAGAGCGCCGTGCGCGTCCAGGACCGACACGGTGAGACCGGTCGCACCGGTGATGGTCCGCGCTACCTCGCGATAGCCGCCCCCGCCGACCACCACGTCCGTGAGCCGGTCGCGCAGTTCCGCCTCCGTACGGCGCAGGGAGTCGCTGCGGCGCAGCGTCAGATTCGCCTCCCGCAGATCCGCGATGAGCGCGGCATTGCGCAGGGCCACCGCCGCGTGGGCCGCCAGGGCGGCGAGCAGCTCCACCTCGCGGTCGGTGAACCTGCGCGGGCTGCGGTCGGCGGCCAGGAGCACCCCGACCGGCTCGTCGTCGACGATCATCGGGACGCCCAGGATCCCGCCGAGCTGCTCGGCCGCCGCGGCCCGGTCGACGGCACCGGTGCGGGTGAGGGCCGGGTCCTCGCGGTAGCAGGTGGTGGACCTCGGCGCGCCGCTGAGCAGGACGAGCCCGCCGAGGCCCTCGCCCGGTTCGAGTTCGATGCCCCGCAGCGTCGAGCCCATCGAGCCGTCGACGGTCTCGATCCGCAGCCGCCGGTCGTCGTGGAGCACCATGATGTAGGCGAGGTCGACCGAGAGCAGCCGCCGCGCGTGCGCGGCCACTTCCCGCAGTACTCCACTGGACGCGGTCAGCGCCCCCAGACGACGGGCCAGATCGTTGAGCGCCGCCAGTTCGGCGGACTCCCGCTGCTGCCGTGTCATGCGCCGCAGGATCTCGCGGGCGTGCGCGGCGGAGTCCTCGACCTCCTCGGCGGGCCGGCCCTCGGCGACGAGCGCGAGGCGCAGCGCGTCGATCTCGTCGGGCGACGGAGCTTCGGACAGCAGCCGCAGCCAGCGGTTCTCGGTCATGTGCACCCCCTCATCATGCAGCGGATCCCGGGAGCCTACGGTGGAGAGTCTCTCCGTGGCGGGAGCAGGAGGGTGGAGATTGTCTCCGTACGGATCGCCACGCCGCCGTGTTTCGATCGACATCAGCAGCACCGCCCGCGCCGGCCCGGCAGTACTGCGCAAAGGAGACGGATACAGGTATGCATGCCACCGGAATGCCCGCCTCGGGGCGAACCCACCGAGAGGACACACGATGAGCGCCACGGTCGTTCGAGAGATCCTCGAACACATTCCCGCCGACCGGGTGCTCACCGATCCGGACAGCGTCGAGGCCTTCCGCAGTGACCAGGCGGCATGGGCGCCCAGCGGTCGCCCGGCGGCCGTCGTCCGCGCGACGTCCACCCAAGACGTCGCCGACACGGTCCGCGCCTGTATCCGTCACCGCACCCCCGTCGTCGCCCGCGGCGCGGGCACCGGCCTGTCCGGGGGCGCCAACTCCGGTGAGGGGCACGTGGTCGTGGCGCTGGAGGCCATGGACCGGATCGTCGACGTGAACCCCCTGGAGCGGTTCGCGGTCGTCCAGCCCGGCGTGATCAACGACCATCTGCGGGAGCGGGCCGCCGAGCACGGGCTCTGGTACCCGCCCGACCCCGCGAGCTCCCCGTGGTCGACCATCGGCGGCAACGTGGCCACCAACGCCGGCGGGGTCTGCTGCGTCAAGTACGGCGTCACCGGCGACTACGTCCTCGCCCTGGAGATGGTCAACGGCCTCGGCGAGATCGTGCGGCTTGGCCGGCGTACGGCCAAGGGCGTCGCCGGGCTCGACCTGACGGGGCTCGTCGTCGGCTCGGAAGGAACCCTCGGCATCGTCACCGAGGTGACCGTCCGCCTGAGGCCGCTGCCCCCGCCCGCGCTCACGGTCGCAGGCCACTTCGGCTCCGTCGTCGACGCGGGAGCCGCCGTACGCGCCGTCGCCGCGGCGGGACTCACCCCCTCGGCACTGGAACTGATCGACCGGCACTGCCTGCGTGCCGTGGACGCGTGGAAGAACATGGGCCTCTCGCTCGACGCCGACGTGGTGCTCCTCGGCCGGATCGACGAGCCGGGCGAGACCGGCGCCGCGCAGGCCGAGCGCATGGTCGAGTGCTTCCGCGGGGCCGGTGCCTCCTGGGCCGAGCGGTCCACCGACGAACACGAGGCCGACGCCCTGTTCGCGGCCCGCAGGCTCGCCTACCCCGCCCTCGAACGCCTGGGCCCGGTCCTGACCGAGGACGTCTGCGTGCCCAAGGAGCACATTCCCGAGATGCTGGGCCGCATCGAGAAGACCGCCAACCGGCACGACATCCTCATCGCCAACATCGCGCACGTCGGTGACGGCAACCTGCACCCCCTGCTGATCACGCAGCC
Source organism: Streptomyces sp. NPDC046925 (assembly GCF_040644915.1). Taxonomy (NCBI): domain Bacteria; kingdom Bacillati; phylum Actinomycetota; class Actinomycetes; order Kitasatosporales; family Streptomycetaceae; genus Streptomyces; species Streptomyces sp. NPDC046925. The sequence continues at coordinate 22,160 of NZ_JBEYWZ010000004.1, forward strand.
CGGCGACGACGCCGCACGCACCCGCGCCCAGGCGGCCTTCGACGAGATCATCGCCGACGCCATCGCCCTGGGCGGCACGGTCACCGGCGAACACGGGGTGGGCCTGCTCAAGCGCCCGGGGCTCGCCGCGGAGATCACGCCGGAGGTCATGGCCATGCAGCGGGCCGTGAAGCAGGCGCTCGATCCGCACGGCGTGCTGAACCCCGGAAAGGTGCTGTCCTGAACCCGGCTCCGAACGACGCGACCCGCACCCCTGGGGACTCTGCGGATTTGGCTCCTGACGTGTTGACGGTGCGCCGGTAAGAGGGTTGCCTCTCGCGGAGGATGAGGTGCGGGAAGGTCCCGCACCAGAAGGGAAGACATCACCTCATGTCATCTCAGCGAGGACTCGGCGTGGCCGTCATCGGCACCGGGAAGATGGGCGCGGACCACGTACGCCGGCTCCATGAGGTCGTCAGCGGAGCGCGGGTGACGGCTGTCGTCGACATCGAGGCGGACCGGGCGAAGTCCCTCGCCGACGGGATCGACGGGTGCACGGCCTACACCGAAGCGGCGGCCGCGCTGGCGGCGCAGGACGTGGACGCCGTCCTCATCGCCTCTCCCGGCCCGGCCCACGAGTCGGCCCTGATCGAAGCCCTCGGCCGCGATCTGCCGGTGCTGTGCGAGAAGCCGATGACCCCGGACACGGCCTCCGCGCTGCGGATCCTGGAGGCGGAGCAGCGGCTGGGACGCCGACGCGTCCAGGTGGGCTTCATGCGGCGTTACGACGTCGAGTACGCGAAGCTCAAAAGGCTCCTCGACGGCGGCGAGTTGGGCAGGGCGCTGATGCTGCACCAGCGGCACCGCAACCTGGACATGCCGCCGGGGTTCACCGACGAGATGCTCATCAGCAGCTCGGTCTCGCACGAGGTGGATGCGACCCGCTGGCTGCTCGGCCAGGAGATCACGGCGGTCACCGTGCACAAGCCGACACCCACTTCGCACGCCCCGGCCGGCATGAACGACCCCCAGTTCATCCTCTTCGAGACGGCGTCGGGCGCCCTCGTCGACGTCGAGATCTTCGGCCACTGCGGCTACGGCTACCAGGTACAGGCCGAGGCGGTCTGCGAACTGGGCACCGTACGCATCGGAGACGAACCAGGTCCCCGCGTCAGCGCCGCCGGCCGCTGGGGAGGCCACGTCCCGCCGGACTACATCGAACGTTTCGAGGACGCCTACGACCGCGAGGTACAGGCCTGGGTGGACGCCACCCGCAGAGGCGAAATCACCGGCCCGAGCACCTGGGACGGCTATGCGGCATCGGCGGTGTGCGAGGCGGGCGTGAGGTCGCAGCGGGAAGGGGGTCGCGTCGCGGTCGAGATGGTGGGGCGGCCCCGGTTCTACCAGTAGCGGGACCTGGTTCCGCGGGCCGGAAGGCGGCAGGCATGACAGGTGGTCATGTGCGCCACCTGCCCGTTGAGTTCAGCCATCTGGACCCCCTGGCCGCAGATCCCGACGAGAAGGCTCCCCACCATGGACTTGGACGAGATGTTCGGCGAAGGCTGGTGCGTAACCCTCGCCCCCTACCCGCTCACCGAAACACTCCAGCGCATGGGCGTCGCCGACCCCGTCCCCTGCCCGGGCGACCTGGACCACACCGCGGAATTCCGCCGGGGCGACGGCGCCTTCGTCTTCGGCCGCGACATGCCCGGCGACTGGGCCCTCACCATCGAATTCGACAGCTGGAACGGCTGCGAACACGATGTCCTGCGTGCTCTCACCGTGGACGGCCGCACCGCCATCAGCGCCTACCGCGACCCCGACACGAGGACGGCCACCATCGCCCACGACGGCGCCGTCCTGGGCTGCCTCGACCTGTCCGGCGGCTACTTCGAGGGCCCCTCTGGCAACGTGGACACCGCCCACCCCGTGGTCAGGTTGCTCACGGCGGCCGGTTTCGACTCCTCCGATGCCTGCGAACCCACCGGCGAAGCCGCCACCGAAGAACTTGACGGCTGCCTCGTCCTCGCCGTGCGCGTCCTGACCGGCATCACCCTCACCGCAGCCGACTTCGCACCTCCCTGGAGCGGCGGCCTCTCCCGAGCCACTTATTGATCAGCTTCTCAGCGGTTGGGGGTGTCGATGTCAGCCCTCCATTTCGCTTCCTCCACGCACTTCTTGATGTGGTCTTTGATGCGGCGGTCCGCCTTGAGTTCTTTGGGGAGTTTCGTGTTGTCGTAGAGCCGTGAGTGGAGAAGCTGCTCGACCGACAGCCCCTCTGCCCTGCTGAGGTCCGCGTTCCTGAGATCCGCCCTCACGAGGTGCGCCAGTCCGAGATTGGCGCCCCGGAAGTCAGCGGCGCTGAGGACCGAGTCCGTAAGGTCCAGAGCCGTGAGGTTCGCTCTCATGAGAAGCGCCCCCGAGAAGTTGGACTCCCTGAGGTGGGCGGCTCGCAGATCCGCTCCTCTGAGGTCCGTCTTCTTGAGCTGGGCGCCGGTGAGGTCCACCATGCCCAGACGCATCTCCCTGAGGTTCGCTCCTCCCAGATTCACCCCTCTGAGCTTCACCTCCCTGAGATTCACGCCTCGCAGGTCTACCTCCATGAGGTGTGCCTCCCCGAAGTCCGCTCCCGTGAGGCGTGCCCCCGCCAGGACCGTTCCTCGCAAGTCGGCTCTTCTGAGGTCCGCGCCTCGGAGGTCGGCCCCCGTGAGGTCCACGTGTTGGAGGTTGGCGTGTTCCAGATCGGTGTTCCGCCAGTCAATGCGTCTGAGGTCGGCGATCGGCGTTCCATAGGGGTCCGGGCGGCGGCCGAGGACGGTCAGAGCGGCCAGGACGTCAATGGCCAGGACGGCCGGCTCGTCGTCTTCGCTCTCCGGTCCGGCGTCCGGCGCGGGTGTCTTCGCGTCCTGGTCCGACGCAGGGGTACGGATGAACGCTGCAAGGACTTCGACGATGGTTGCCTGGTCCTTTTCGCTGTCCTTCATGATGCGTTCGAGGCTGTAGATGCCTCCGAGGCGTTCGTGGAGGTTCTCGGAGCCGAGGAGTTTGATGCCTTCCACGTAGCGGCCGGTGACTTGTTCTTCCCGGCTGAGTTCGTGGTTCTTGTGGGTGTACCAAAGGCCCAGGCCACCGATGGCGCCGGCGGCGATGGCGAGCAGGGCGGTGCGGAGCCCGGTGATGATGATGCCGGCCGAGGAGACGAGGTTGCCGTTCTTGTCGCGGATGTGGTGGCCTTCGAGGAACCAGGGCCCCCAGATCAACCCGGCGACGAAGAGGGCGCCGCCCACCGCTCCTGCTGCCCAGGCCGCTCTCCGCTTGGTCTCCGGACTCATGGCTGCATGATGTCCCGGCTGCGAGGTGCCGGATACGGGGAACGGCTCTCTTCGTGACCGGAGTTGAGGCGGCGCGGGCAACAGAAGGGTGGTCTTCGGCCAGGGGCCCTGTCGAGGGCCGGCTACGGGCGGATCTCGAGGACCAGCTTGCCCGTGACGCGGCCCGTTTCGCCCTCCGCGTGGGCCTTGGCCGCGTCGGCGAGCGGGTACGTGTCCGAGACGTGGACCCGCAGCTTGCCCGACTCGACGAGCGCCGCGATCGCCGCCATGCCCGCCTGGTCGTGCTCCACCAGCATGTCCGTGGCCCGTACTCCCAACTCGTCGGCACGCGCGGCTACTTCGCCGAAGTTGCCCGGCAGGATCGACACCAGGATGCCGCCCGGCTTCAGCACCTCCAGGGAACGCAGCCGGTCGTCGCCGCCCAGCGGGTCGAGGACCACGTCGATGTCGCGGGCCTCCTTGACGAAGTCGGCGCTGCGGTAGTCGATGACCTCGTTCGCGCCCAGGCCGCGCACGAAGTCGTGCTTGGCGGCGGAGGCCGTGCCGATGACGTACGCGCCGCGCGCCTTGGCGATCTGCACCGCGACATGGCCCACTCCGCCCGCCGCCGCGTGCACCAGCACCCGCTGTCCCGCCTCCACCCGGGCGTTGTCGACCAGCGCCTGCCAGGCGGTCAGCGCGACCAGCGGCAGCGCGCCCGCCTCGACGTGGCTCAGCCCGGCGGGCCTGGGCACGAAGGCGCGGGTGGGGCCGGTCACGTACTCGGCGTGCGAGCCGGCGCCGTAGGGGTAGGGCAGCATGCCGAACACCTCGTCGCCCGGCTCGAACAGCGATACGCCGATGCCGACCGCCTCGACGACGCCCGACACGTCCCACCCGAGCGTGAAGGGCGGCTGTCCCAGGAAGGCGCCGAACCTGCGGTGCTTCCAGTCGGTCGGGTTGATGCCCGCCGCGTGCACGGCGACGAGGATCTGGCCGACGCCGGGCTTGGGGCGTGCGACCTCGACCTCCTTGAGTACGTCGGGGTCACCCAGGACGTCCTGGGTGATCGCCTTCATGGTGGGCTCTGCGTCTGCGGTCTGGGGTGTGGCGTTCGTGGTCATGGACTCAGCCTGCGGCAACGGCCTGACCTCGGCAATGGCAAGATTGCCATTAAGCGATAGGATCGTGCCATGGCTTCGATGGACTTCCTCCCCGACCGCCCGCACCGGGTGGTCGTCCTCGCGCTCGACGGCGTCTACCCCTTCGAGCTGGGCATCCCGAACCGGGTCTTCACGATGGTTCCCGGCGCGTACGAGGTGGTGACCTGCGCGGTGACGGAGGATCGCACGGTGGCCACCAACGCCGACTTCACCGTCACCGTCGGGCACGGCCCCGAGGCCCTGGACAGCGCGGACACGGTGATCGTGCCGCCCTACGACATGCAGCGCATCACCGCCGAACTGCCGGAGCCGGTGCGCGACGCCCTCGCCCGGATCAGGCCCGGCACGCGGATCGTGTCCATCTGCACGGGTGCTTTCACGCTCGCCGCGGCCGGTCTGCTCGACGGGCGGCCCGCGACGACGCACTGGGCCCTGGCGGATCATTTCCGGCGGATGTTCCCCCACCTCGACCTGGATCCCGATGTGCTCTTCGTCGACGACGGCGACGTGCTCACCTCGGCGGGCGCCGCGTCCGGGGTCGACGTATGCCTGCACGTCGTGCGCTCCGATCACGGCAGCGCGGTCGCCAACCGGGTCGCCCGGCACTGCGTCGTCCCGCCGTGGCGGGAGGGCGGCCAGGCCCAGTACATCGAGCAGCCCGTCCCGGACGAGGGTGTCACCGGCACCGCCGCCACCCGGGCCTGGGCCCTGGAGCACCTCGACCGGCCGCTCGCCCTGCGGGAGTTGGCCGCGCATGCCCGGATGAGCCCGCGCACCTTCGCGCGCCGCTTCCAGGAGGAGACGGGCACGAGCCCCGGCCGGTGGCTGATCCAGCAGCGCGTGCACCGGGCCCGGCATCTCCTGGAGGCGAGTGACCTGCCGGTGGACCGGATCGCGGCGGAGGTCGGCTTCGCCACCGGGACATCACTGCGCCAGCACCTGCACGCGGCCATCGGGGTGTCGCCGCAGATGTACCGCAAGACGTTCCAGGCGGGTGCCGCGATCAGCGGTGCTTAGGCGTGCCGAGGCGGTCTCGTCGCCGCATCGCGGCACGCAGAGTTACATGCATCGGCCAGCTATCCGGGACGGGGTTGCACTGGATTCGTTACTGCACGCAAAGGTGCGTGCACTGAAAGTAAGGAAGCACCATGGGTAACCGTCAGTCCCCGCAGGACAAGGCCCGCGCCCGCCGCGAGCAGGAGCGCAGCAAGCAGCAGCCCCGTCGGCAGGACGAGCAGAACGAGGTCGACAGGGTCGAGGAGAGCCGGCGCCCCGAGCCCGGCCGGAAGCCCGGCGGCGACATGGACTTCTAGGCTGACGGCCTGACCGCGGCGCCTCACCCGACTCCTTGCGGGGCGGTGGGGCGCCGCAGTCGTACCCCACCCGAACAGCCGGGGGAGTCTGCCCCTCGCCGAGGGGCCGGTAAATGATCCACCGGCCGACTTCACTTCGACGGCTGCACCTGCCGTGCACCGGCAAGGTGGCGACGGAACCACCCGACGAGACCGGCCTCCACCTCGCGGGCCACAGGCAGTTGCGGCGCGGGCTCGATGCCGGGTTCTTCGGCGAGCGGATGCGCGAGGCCGGGGATCGACAGCAGTTCGGATCGCTTGCCGAGCGCCTCGACCAGGTCCGACGCGTCGGCACGCAGCCCCGGATGATCCAGCTCGCCGCTCACGACCAGCAGCGGAGCGCGAGCGGCGATGGCATCCGCCCTGGCGACGAAATCCAGACCGTCCACGGCCTGTTCGGATGCCGGGTCGTACGGATAGTCGCCCGGGAACAAGTCGACGACGGACCGCATCCGGATGGCGGCGTTGACCACCGCACCGGCGAACACGGGAATGCCGGTATCGGCGAGGACCCGCAGCGCGACTGCCCCGCCCAGCGAACCGCCCAGGACGCCGATCGGGCCTTCGTCGAGGGGCAGTTGGGCACGGAGCGACGCCAGCGCGGCCGGGAACTCCTCCGTCGCCTGCCGCACGAACGGCTCCAGATAGGACATCAGGACGTCCTCGCGGACCAGCTCCAGACCGGCGTCCATGCTGCCGTCGACCATCCGCGCCCCGCACATCGGCATCCCGAGGTGCACCCGCCATACGGGCAGGCCGTTCATCGGAAGCGCGGCGGCGAACGCGGCGTCCGACCTCGGCGCGTCCAGCATGTGCCAGGTGACCAGCAGCGGCGCGGGCCCGCCGCCGCTCGGCGGCAGCGCGGTGAACGGCACACCGGCGGCTGTGCCCGTGATCGCTGAATCCATGCGGCCACGCTAGGGCTGCGGCCGCCGGCCGGAGGGCTGTATCTGCTACCAGCGAAGCCGGTTGTCGCCGGTGAAGCCGGTGGGCCCGGGGGAGGGGATCAGTTCAGGATGCCGACGTCGTAGAAGAAGCGGTAGCGGTCGGGGTCGTCGGGCAGGAACCAGTGGAAGCCCTCCAGGAGGAAGACCGCGACCAGGTTCACCGCGATCACCAGGGCGAGGAAGCCGAGCACGACCGGGCCCGCCGCCCAGTACACGCCCGATGTCGGCAGCGTGGTGTCGGCCGTGGAGTGGGCGAAGGCCAGCACGATGCCGATCGCCACCACCGAGGCCATGAACAGGATCCAGGCCCATACATACAGGTGCAGGCCGAGCACCGGCGCCCCGTAGCCCTTGTCGCCCGGCAGGATGTGCAGCATCGTCTGCCGCCAGGACGCGAAGGCCCCGCACATCACCGCGACCAGAGCGAGCCCCCAGCCCATCATGTAGTCGCGGCCCGTGATCGTGCCGGTCATGCCACGGCGCACGATGTACGCGGCGCCCAGCGCGGCGAGCAGCATGAACATGCGTTGCACCATGCACAACGGGCAGGGATAGTCCCAGGAGAGGAACTGCACGCCGAGCCCGCCGCAGACCACGCCGGTCCAGCCGACGGCGAAGAAGCAGGCGAACCAGTACTGGACCTTGCCCAGGACGTGCAGACGCTCGGTGCCCGGCAGCGGGGCCCTCAGGGCGCTCATCAGTAGCTCAGCCCCAGCCCCAGGCCGCTGGTGATGTGATGGGCGAGGAGGATGATCGTCAGGACCAGCACGATCCACCAGCCGCCGAGCAGCGCGGCACGTGAGCGCTGGCGGTGCAGCGCGTACAAGGTGGCCAGGAGGCCGCCGAAGATGAGGGTGTCCATGGGCGCGGAAGGTATCCGGGCCGATGACCTCACCGCGGCAGGGCGGCCGGGACGCGCCACCGGTCCACGAAAAGAGACCAACCCGGGCCCCGTGCGGCCCGATGTGCCGGAGCCCCCGGGCCGGTCAGGCGGTCAGGCGGTCAGTGCCGCGAGTTCCGCGTCGGCGCGCTCGGTGACCAGGGCGAGGACACGGCCGGCGGCGGCCAGGTCCTCGGCGGGGATCCCGCCCCAGATGCGCGCGGAGACGGGGCCGACCTCCGCACCGATGGCGGCGAACAGCTCGCGGCCGGCCTCGGTGGGGCGAAGGTGCGCACCGTCGGCGACGAGCAGCTCCTTGGCCAGCAACGCGTCGAGCGTGGCGCGGATGTCGGACGGGTCGGCCTTGAGGGACCCCAGGATCTGAGCGAGGAGATCTTCCGGTGTGAGCGGGGTGTCGGAGGTGAGGGCGGCGCGCAGCGTGACCTGCTCCTGGAACGTGACGCCGTGCCGGGCCAGGACGTGCTCCAGGACGCCGCGGGCGGCGTAGTGGGCCAGGGCCAGGTCGCGGGCGTTGGCGGCGGGCGCGGCAGCGGTCGATGTGGCGCTGGTTGATGCGGTGGTGGTCATGGTGAGGTCCCCTAGGTTCTCTCGTCGTTCGGTACGGATGGAGTCATCGGTACGGATGGAGCCAGAGGTGTGTCGAGCAGGGCCGTCAGCTCGTCGGTGAACGCGCGCGTGCGCGGGGTGTCGAGGCCGCCGAGGGGTTCCAGGAGCTGCTGCAGCAGTTCCTGGACGACCTCGATGGCCTGCCGCGTGATGGCCTCGCCCTGCTCGGTGAGCGCGAGTTGCACGGCGCGCGGGTCCCGCGGATCGCGGGTGCGCTCGATCAGGCCGCTCGACTCCAGGGCGCGCGCCAGCTTCGAGACATACAGCGCCTCCAGGCCGGTGTGGTCGGCGAGTTGGCGCTGACTTGGCCGTTCGCCGGTGCGCCGCATGCCGTACAGCGACGCGACCAGCGAGTACTGCGCGTGCGTGAGACCCAGGGGGGTCAGCGCGCGATCGACCGCGACGCGCCACTTGTTGGCGAGCCGCCATACCAGGAAGCCGGGCGTGGGGCCCGAAGAAGCCTTGCTCATGACGGATAGAGTACATGGCTACTATATCCATGGCTACTAAATACCGGAGCCCGGACCGCATGCTCAGGACGGGTGTGCCTCGCGCCAGGCCGCCATCGACAGATTCCACTCCTCGCCGTCGAGTGCCGTCAGCGAGGCGGGAAACAGGCCGTCCTCCTCCTTGGCGATGTGCCGGTGCAGTTCCTCGACGGCTTCCACGAGGGTGCGCACATCGGCGGGATCGGCCAGGTCCAGGGCGGGCAACAGGGCCGCGAGCTCCCGGTGTTCGAGCTCCAGGCTCGCGATGTAATCCTCGTACTCGGGATCCTTGCGCATCACATGGAACAGGCCGTTCTCCTCGCCGCGCCAATGCGATTCCAGCTCGCGGGCCATGACGTCCACGAGCGCCCGGGCGCGCTCCGTGTCACCGCGCTCCAGGGCGCGCACCGCATCGCCCGCGGCGTCGGTGACCCGCTCGTGCTCGGCGATGAACTCCTTGATCAGAGGGATCTCTCGGCAACCGCAGTAGTGGCACATGCAGTGTTTCTAGGCGAGGCCCGAGGACTTGGGCAGCACGCCACGCACGCGGGCGGCCGGTGTCACCCTCCGCTCGCGTGCGCACGTCTGCTCGGTTGTTCGTGGCCGGTGCGTCAGGTCCGATCGATGTGCACGTTGGTCGACTTCACGCGGGCGGTGGCCTCCATGCCGACCTCCAGGCCCAACTCCTCGACGGCCTCCCTGGTCAGCAGTGAGACCAGCCGGTGCGGACCGGCCTGGATCTCCACCTGGGCCGCGACGTCGCCGAGCTTGACGGCGGTCACGATGCCCGGAAAGGCGTTGCGGACCGAGGTGTAGGAGGCGTCTTCGTCCTCACTGCCGCTCTTGGCGAGCTCGACCGAGAAGGCGGCCAGATCCCGCCCGTCGACAAGTCGGCGTCCGCCCTCGTCACGATGGGTGTTCACTCGCCCGGCATCGGCCCACCGTCGCGCGGTATCCGGACTCACGCCCAGCAGACGAGCCGCCTGCCCGATTGTGTAACGCTGCATGCGCGCAAGGCTAGGCGGTGCGGCCGGTGCGCGCCTTGCCGGGGCGCCCGGAGAGCGATGTTCCCGAACGGCTCGCGGCCTTCGGCGGCTTGCTTTCGGGGACATCGGATCTGCCAGGCGCACCGGGCCGATGGGGTGGCGGATGCCACGCCTTCCATTGCGGGCCCGTTTCGGGGCATTAACGTGTGAATCGCCACAGGCCCGCAGCCTGACGGAGCATCACCGGCACAGCAGCACCGAACTCACCAGTGAGGCGTTTCTTCATGAGTCTGAGCATCCGCAACCAGATCGCCGGAACCGTCACCTCTGTCACCCCCGGCGAGGTGATGGCAACCGTCAAGGTCCGTCTCGACGGCGGTCAGTACGTCACCGCCGCGATCACCCTGGAGGCCGTCAAGGAGCTCGGTCTCGCCGAGGGGTCCGCGGTCAGGGCCCTCGTGAAGTCCACCGAGGTCTCCCTGGCGACGGGACCGGTCGACGGCCTGTCCATCCGCAACCAGATCCCCGGCACCATCACCGACGTCGCCACCGGCGGTGCCATGGCTGCCGTGAAGGTCTCCGTCCGGGGCGGCGAACTGACCGCCGCCATCACCAAGGACGCCGTCGCCGACCTGCGGCTGGCCTCTGGCTCCTCCGTCGTCGCCCTGATCAAGTCGACCGAGATCTCCCTCGCCGTCTGAGCTGTCGGAGCCCCCTGAGCCATCAGGGCCATCAGAGCCGCCCGAGCCTGTCCGAGTGGGCTGCGAACCGGAGAACCGGGTCCTGTTCTTCATCGACGTGGTGGTCGGGGTCCTGCTCCACCGGATGGGCATGACCGGCGAGCCGATGGCCGCCGCCGACCGACCCGATAAGCTGCCCGCTCGCCGATGAGCAACAAGGGGGAGCGATCATCCGCAGGGCTACGGGAATCAGGCACAGGGGAGTGGCGGCCGCCGCCGTGCTGGCCACCGCGTTCACGGCTGCGGGATGCGGCACGGAGTCCGGGGACTCCGCCGCCGAGGACGACCGGCCCAAGAGCTCCGCGACCGCCCTGACGTGGGAGTTCGAGCACATCGCGGACTTCAGCGGAGAGCTCACCGATGTCGCCGTGCTCGCCGGGGACGACATCTGGGCGGTCGGCACCGAGAACAACGGCAAGTCCACCGCCCGCCTGCTGCACTACGACGGTACGGAGTGGAAGCGCGAGCCCCTTCCCGAAGCCCTGGGGCCCACCGCCTACCCGCCCAAGCTCGAAGAGATCGGCGACGACGAGCTGTGGCTGCGGCCGCAGGGTTCGCAGGACCCCGCCGCCGTGAACCGCTGGGCCACGTGGGACGGCACCCGCTGGTCCGCCGTGCCGAACCCCCCGCCGGGCAATCCGGGGGACTTCGAGGCGGCGAGCGCGGACGACGTCTGGGCCCTCACCGGCGAGATGACCGCCCAGCACTGGGACGGCACCCGCTGGACCGCTACCCGGCTGCCGTACGAACCCGCCGACCTCGCCGTGGTGGGACCGGACGACGTCTGGGCGGTCGGCAGCCGCTCGACCGGGCCGGGCACCGAGATGAAGGGCGGCGGCGAGACGTACGGCCAGCCCGCATCGATGCACTGGGACGGCAGGTCCTGGAAGGCGGTGGACACACCGCAGGCCCGCTTCGAGGAGCCGCTGCCGCCCGAGCCCGACGCCGGCCTCGGCCAGGTCTTCGCGCTCGATGACGGTGAGGTGCGCGCCTACGGCACCAATTCCTTCAACCACGGCGAGGTCGAGCCCGAACCCGACGACGAGTTCCTCCGGCTGCGCTGGGACGGCTCGAAGTGGGCCGAGCAGAAGGAGGCGCCCGGCGGCTGCGCGCTGCGGACCCCGGTGGGCCAGGACGACAAGGGGCTGTTCCTCGACGGCAACTGGTACCTGACCGACGACGGCAAGTGCGTGAAGATCAAACGCCACCGCCTGCCCGTGTCGACCGGCGCCCGCAAGGCATCGAACCAGTCGCTGTGGCTGGAGGAGATCCACCGGGTGCCCGGCACCGACCAGTGGCTCGGCGCCGGGCACGTCCAGGTCAACCAGTCCGGTGACCCCTTCGGCGCCCCCGTCGTCGTACGCCTGAAGCGGGGCGGCTGATCCCCGGGCCGGTCCTGCCGGCCGGTCGGCTCGCCTACGCGCCGCCTCCGTACGTCCCGTACCGCGGAAGCCCCGTCGATTCGTAGACGTGGATCGCCAGGCCGCCCGGCGTCGTCTCGTTGCTCAGGAGCCGCAGCCCGGCGGGCGCGCCGCCGTCCGGGAGCAGGCGGCGGCCCTCGCCCACGATCACGGGGGCGATCGCGAGCCGCAGCTCGTCGATCAGGCCCGCGGCCAGCAGGGACTGAGCCAGCTTGCCGCTGCCGTGGATCTGCAGCTCGCGCCCTGGCTGCTCCTTCAGCTCGGCGATCTGCGCGGGGATGTCGCGGGACAGGATCGTGGTCGGGTCCCAGTCGGCCGTGGCCAGGCTGCGGGAGGCCACATATTTCGGCAGGCCGTTCATGGCGCGGGCAAACGGGTGATCGGTCATCTTCGGCCAGTCCCGCGCGAAATTCAGATACGTACGACGGCCGAACAGAAGAGCGTCCGCCTGGCCGAGCCAGGTGCCGGCGAGCCGCTCGAAAGCCTCGTCCAAGTGCGGCACGAACCAGCCGCCCCGCTCGAAGCCGTCACTGGTGTCCTCGTCCGGCGCCCCCGGCCCCTGGTAGACGCCGTCCAGCGACAGAAACTGCTGCAGTACCAACCTCATCGCGTACCACCTTCCTGACGGGGGACGTGGGTGTCCCTGCCCCCTTCAGACATCGTGGCGCACGAAGACTCATCGGTCCGGGCGCCCCCGTTTGCCCTGTGATGACTGGATCGAAGGAGCTTGGTATCTCTACGTACCGTCCGTCCGGCAGCGTCGTTGAACGAGGGCGGGGTACTCCTCCCTTTGCCAGGTCCACGGTCCATACTGGTCGGGCCCCGACCACTCACAGAACGACTCCATGTCAAAGAAAAACACCTCAACGACCACCGTCCCCGACACCGCGTGGCTGGGGCGCGGGCGCCACCTCGGGCCCGAGCCCGAGCAAGATGTCCGGCGCAACCTGATCGCCCTCAAGGCGGCCGGGGTGCTCGACGACTTCCTGGACCTCAACCCCCTCGAGGCGGCCCGCTCCACCGTCCTGCACCCGCGGGACGAGTCCGCCGACCCCGGCCCGTCGGCCCGCCGCCTCTTCGAGGCGCGCTGGCGCGTGGCCGACGACGTCACGGTGCGCGCACAGCTGACCCTGTACGACGCCGGAGCCCGTCGTAAGGAAGGCGAAGGCGTCACCTGGGTGCTCGCCGCCGAGGCGGAGCAGGTGTGGGACGCGCGCTGGCCCTCGCCCGCCCTGATGTTCTGGCCCGACAGCGACCGGGTTCCCTGGGACCACGACACGGCGGCCGACGTCCGGCTGCGCACGGTGAACTACTTGCCCAAGGACGACGACGAGCTGCGCCACCTGCTGCGGGACTGCACCCGGCAGAGCTGGTTCATCCATGTCGTGGTGCACGAGGCGATGACGCCGGACGTGAAGGGGTTGCAGCCGGTCACGGCGTTTCTGCCGCCGGGCCTGCGGCACCGGGTGATCGAGCACCGGGCCACGCCGGAGCAGGCGCAGATCGCCGATTTCGCGATGAAGCGTGAGCTGAGCGTGCGAATGCCGCGCGGCGGCGCCGTCGTGCTGCCCCCGGCGCCGCAGCCTTCGGGCTATGACGCGGAACGTTTCACCGTGCGCAGTGTCTTCCTCGACGGCTCGGAGCCGACCGAACTCCTCGACAGGATTAAGGAGTTCGCGGTGCTGCCCCGGCCGCTGCAGGCCGAGGCCGAGCGGGCCCTGACGCAGTTGCGCCAGGGCTGGCACCTGCTCACCGCGGACGAGGAGCTGACCCACGCGCAGGGCATGGTCACCAAGTACGCGGAGGCGCTGGAGGCCATGACCAAGTCCCGCGACCTGTACCAGCAGGCGGCCGAGGCGGCGCAGGCCGCGCTGGCCGAGGTGAGCGGCGGCGACGGCGTGCCCCGGTCGCAGTCGGCGGGGGCGGCCAAGGCGGACGGCTCGCCGCTGAGCGCCTTCACGAAGGCGTTCGGCCGCTTCCGGGACCCGAACAAGTAGAGGACGGGCGGCGGCGGAGATCTCCGCCGCCGTCGCCGTGACGCTCTAGGCGGCAGCGTTTCGGACAGAAGGGTGTCTTGGTCTATACCAGCCACCCCTGTCCCCGTATCCTCATCCGTGGCCAGTAGCACACCATCCCCCCACCCAGGTTGCGTGCTGGCGCGGGCCGCACCCCTTTACCTCTGCCCCCAGCAGCCGGGTGACCTCCCCCTTCGCCGCCTCCAGGAGGATCACGGTGAACGTTCGCACCAGAAGCTCGGCGATCATCGGCACCCTGTGCCTCGTCGCCTCCCTCGCCCTGACCACCGCGTCCGCCGACGAGTCCGCCGCCTCGCGCAAGGCCCCGAAGGTCGCGCTCACGAAAGTGACGACGGCCGCGCACCCCTCCGCCGGCGCCGCGGGCCCCGGCGGCACGGTTTGGATAGCCGAACGCGCAGGCACCGTAAGGGTGTTGAACAGTCAGGGGCTCAGCGAGCCCGTCCTCGACATATCCAAGGAGACCACCACCGACGGTGAACGCGGCCTCCTGGGCATCGCGTTCGACAAGAAGTTCGCGCACTTCTACATCTCGTTCACGAACCTCGAAGGCACCAGCACCATCGACGAGTTCGCCGTGAGCAAGGGCAAGATCCGTCCGGAGACCCGGCGTACGGTCCTCACCCAGACGCAGCCCTACGCGAACCACAACGGCGGCGACATCAAGTTCGGCCCCGACGGCTACCTCTACATCGCCCTCGGCGACGGCGGCTCGGGCGGCGACCCGCACGGCAACGGGCAGAACCTCGACACGCTGCTCGGAAAGCTCCTGCGGATCGACCCGCGCGGCGCCAAGCCGTACGCGATCCCGTCGGACAACCCCTTCGTGGGCGACCCGAAGGCGAAGGACGAGATCTGGGCCTACGGACTGCGCAACCCGTGGCGGTTCTCCTTCGACGCGGGCACCGGCGACCTGTTCATCGGTGATGTCGGCCAGAGCGCCTGGGAGGAGATCGACCGGGCCCCGGCCAGCAGCAAGGGCGGCGAGAACTACGGCTGGTCCCAGATGGAGGGCAACCATCCCTTCCGGGACGGCACCGAGCCCGCGAACCACGTCCCTCCGGTGTACGAGTACGACCGCACCGGGCTTGGCTGCTCGGTGACCGGCGGATACGTCTACCGGGGCAAGGCGATCCCGGACCTCAGGGGCCAGTACGTCTTCAGCGACTACTGCGACGGCACCATCCGCGCCCTGCAGATGAAGGACGGCAAGGTGACCGGCGCCGGCGACCTCGGAGTCAACGGCGGCGAGGTCATCTCGTTCGTGCAGGGCGGCAAGGGTGAGCTGTACGTGCTCGACATCGGCGGCAGTGTCTACCGCATCGACCCGGCGTGACGCTCATGAACTGCGGATGACGGACGCCGCACGACGATCACCGTATGACGCAGTCGCACGGGCCGTGCCCGCCTCCGGTGCGGGGGGAGGCGGGCACGGCGTGGTTCTCCGGGTACGCGGGGTCAGTTGCGTGACTCCGTCACGAGCTCCTGAGCCCCCGCGGGCGCGGGCTCAGGTGCGGGCGCGCCCTCGCTGAGGCCGAAGCGCCCGTGGAACCTGCGCAGGAAGCCGGGCGCGTACCAGGCCGAGCGGCCGAGCAGACGCATCGCGGCGGGTACGAGGATGCCGCGGACGGCGACGGCGTCGATGAGGATGGCGAGGCCGCTGCCCAGGCCGAACATCTGCATGAAGCTGAGCTCGGCCGTGCCGAAGGCGAAGAAGCTCACCGCCAGCAGGCAGGCCGCCGCGGTGACGATGCGCCCGGTGTGGCCGAGGCCGTTGGTGACGGCGGATTCGTTGTCCTCGCCCAGGTCGTGGAGTTCCTTGATGCGGCTGGTGACGAAGACCTCGTAGTCCATCGAGAGGCCGAAGGCGATGCAGAACATCAGCACGGTCATGGACACCTCCATGGGCTGTGCCGTGAAGCCGAGCAGCGAGGAGAGGTTGCCGTCCTGGAAGATCCAGGTCATGACGCCGAGGGTCGCTCCCAGGCTGATCATGTTGAGGAGCAGTGCGCGCAGCGGCTGCACGATGCTGCCGGTGAACAGGAACAGCAGGAGGAAGGTGGTCAGGGCGACCAGGGCCACGGCGAGGGGCAGCCGGCTTCCGATGGAGTCCTTGGAGTCGACCAGCTCGGCGTCCACGCCGCCCACCAGGGGGTGGGTTCCGGCGGGCGGGGCGAGCTCCCTGACCTTCTTGACCAGGCTCTGGGCGGCGTCCGACTTCGGGGACAGCGTGCTCACCACGCTGAGCTGCTGCGCGTCGGGGCGGCCGAGGGCCTTGTTGCCGGGGTCGGCCGCCGTCGAGCGTCCGCCGGTGTAGGTGCCCGCGCTGGTCTCGACGCGGACGACTCCTCCGAGCCCGGACAGGTCGGCCGCGTAGGCCCGGAGCGGGGCCTTGCCCAGGGGCTGGTCGATGACGACGTGGAGGGCCGCGTCGTCGTTGCCGTCGAACTTCTCCCGCAGGACCGATGAGACCTGGCGGCTCTGGGCGTCCTCGGGCAGCACGCGGTCGTCCGGGGTGCCGAAGGTGATGCCGAGGAGCGGGCTCGCCGCCAGGAGCAGGACCGCGAGCACGGGCAGCGCGGTGAGCGCGGGGCGCCGCATGACCGTTCCGGCCAGGCGTCCCCAGAAGGGCGGCCGGGAGGTGGCGCGGCCACGCCCGGCCCACGGCAGACGCCCGCTGTTGACCCGGCGCCCCAGGACGACGAGCAGGGCCGGCATGACGAACAGGGTGCTGACGGCCGCGACGGCGACGACGCCGACCCCGGCATAGCCGAACGAGCGCAGGAAGTACTGCGGGAACACCAGGAGGGCCGAGAGCGCCGCCGCGACCGTCGCCGCGGAGAACGCGACCGTGCGGCCCGCGGTGCTCACCGTCCGGCGCACGGCGTCCTCCACGCTTGCCCCGGCCGCGAGTTGCTCCCTGAAGCGGCTGACCATGAGCAGGGCGTAGTCGATGCCGAGACCGAGTCCCAGAGCGGTGGTCAGATTGACGGCGAAGACGGAGACATCGGTGACGCTGCCCAGGAGGAAGAGCTCCGCGAAGGTGCCCGCGATGGCGAAGAGTCCGATGGCCAGCGGCAGCAGGGCGGCGACCAGGCTGCCGAAGACGAGCAGGAGCAGGATGAGGGTCAGCGGCACGGCGATGGCCTCGGCCAGGACGAGGTCCTTGCCCGACTGCGTGCCCATCTCGCTGGTCACGGCGGCCCCGCCGCCGGACCGGACGGTCAGCGTGTCCTCGTAGGTGCCGGTGTAGGCGTCGATGACGCTCTTCGTGTTCTCGTCCCGCTCCAGGTCGTCGCCCTGCACGTGGGCGAGCACCATGGCGTGGCGGCCGTCCTTGGAGCGGAGATCGGGGCTGGCCGTGTCCCAGTACGAGACCACGTTCTCCAGGTTCTTCTCCTTCTTGAGGTCGGCCGCCAGGGCCCGGCCGCTCTGCCGGGCGGCCGGGTCATCGATGTCGCCTCGTGAGGCGCGCACCAGCAGGACCAGGTTGGTCTCCCCGCCGAACTTCTTGTCGATGACCTCTCCGGCCCGGGCTGACTGGGAGGCCGGGTCGTCGTAGCCGCCTCCCAGCAACTTGCCGAACGCGCCGGCGCCCAGGGCGCCCATGAGGGCCAGCGCCACGACGGCGACGACGAGTATCAGCCGGGATCGACGGATGGCCAGTTCGGCTATGCGTTCAAACACGCACGCTCTCCTTTGGTGTCCATGCGGTGAAAGCGACGCGCAACAGCCGGAGTTGACCACCGAGGGGCACTCTTCGTCGCCGAGGACGACGCTAGTGAGGCGGTACGAAATTTGGCAGTGTTAGATTTTCTTCACACCCCGTTCTCTTCACACCCCGCACAGGAAGCAGAGGAACATGCGATGACCCCGCCCTCCCTGCGCGAGCGCCGCCGGACCGCCGCCACGCAGGAGATCCTGGACGCCGCCGAGCGCCAGATCACCGAACACGGGCCCGTGGCCCTGTCCCTGCGCGCAGTCGCCCGCGACCTCCAGATGACCGTGCAGGCGCTCTACCACTACTTCCCCAGCCGCGACGCCCTCGTCACGGCGCTCGTCACCAAGGCGTACGACGACCTGGCCGACGCGGTGCAGGCCGCCGTGGACGGGGCGGCGGACGAGGCGAACCTGCCGCGCCTGGTGGTGGCGGCCGAGGGGTACCGCGGGTGGGCCATCGCCCATCCCGAGCGCTTCCAGCTCCTGTACGGAACGCCGTTGCGGGACTACGCGGCACCCGCCGAGGGGCCGACCACCCGGGCGTCGCGCCGGATGAGCGCGATCTTCGAGCGCGAGCTGTTCGCCGGGTTCAGCACGGCCCAACTCGCCGCGGCCGAGGGCCCCGTGTTGTCCTCCTCGCTCCGCGCGTACCTGGAACAGCTGCCGCACTTCGGGATGGGCCGTCTGCCGCCGCCCGCGACGGCCCTCTTCCTGAGCGCGTGGGGCCATCTGCACGGCCTCGTGACCCTGGAGGTGTTCGGGCACACCGCATTCCTCGACGGCCACCAGGACGAACTGTTCCGCAGGGCCATCCGGAACCTGCTGGAGGACATCCACCGCCGGATCCCGGCAGATGTGACCTCCGGACGAGGCCGCTAGGGGGCCTCTCCGGTCGTCGTGGCGAACCCCGGATCGACGTCGCCCAGCCAGGCGTCCTGAGCGTCGGCCAGCGGTCGGTCGAGGGGCAGCGGGACGAACCGGCACGCGAAGGCCAGGCCCGCGTCGGCTCCGTCGCCGCGGACGTGGTGCACCCAGGCATCGGGGGTGTCAGCCGCTACTTGCAGCAGGAAGAACGTGGTGCGGCGCGGCTGTCCCGTGTCGGGATGAGGCTTGTCCTCGACGGCGATCGGCCGGACCACGGCAGCTGTCAGCAGCCCGGTCTCCTCGGCGACTTCACGCAGCACCGCGTCCTGCGGTCCTTCGCCCGGCCTGACCCCTCCGGCCGGGATCTGGGTACCGGCGTCCGGCATGCCGACGTGGTCGAACACCAGGACCTCGGGGGCGGCACGGTGCCGGATCACGTAGGCGGCGACGCGGATCCGGGGTAACGGCACCGGTGTCACGACGGCGTGCCGGTCGGGGCGCGTTCGTCCAGGAGGTTCTGGGCGTGCAGGTCGGACCAGAGTTGTGCCGGGATGTGCGCGTCGAACGCGGTGAGGTTGCGTCGTACTTCTTCCGCCGTGCGCATGCCGACCACGACTCCGGCGACGGCGGGGTGGTGCAGCGGGTACGCCATGGCCGCCTGGGGGAGCGTCACGCCGTGCGCCTGGCATACGTCCGCGATCCGGTTCGCCCGTTCCAGCAGTTCCGGCGCGGCCGGAGCGTAGTCGTAGAACGCGCCCGCGTCGGGCCGGTCGGTGGCCAGCAGGCCGGAGTTGAAGACGGAAGCGGCCACTACGGACACGCCGCGTTCGGTGCAGGCGGGCAGCAGCGAGTCGAGCGCGCTGGAGTCCATCAGGGTGTAGCGCCCGGACAGCATGACCACGTCCGGGTCGGCCTCCTGGACAAGGCGGGTCAGTTTGCCGGGGTGGTACATGCCCGCGCCGATCGCGCCGACCACGCCCTCGGCACGGAGTTCGGCCAGGGCCGGGAAGCCGCTGTGCAGCGCGTCCTCGAAGTGCTGCTCGGCGTCGTGCAGATAGAGCACGTCGATGCGGTCGGTGCCCATGCGCGTCAGGGAGTCCTCGACGCTGCGCCGGATGCCGTCGCGGCTGAAGTCCCACACCCGGCGGTGGGTGGCCGGCACGGCGAAGCTCTCGTCCATCCGGCCGGCGGGATCCTGCGGGACCAGCAGCCGGCCGACCTTGGTCGAGAGCGTGAACTCCGTCCGGGGTTTCTCGCGCAGCAACTGCCCGATACGGCGCTCGGAGTGGCCGATGCCGTAGTGCGGTGAGGTGTCGTAGTAGCGGATCCCGCCCGCCCAGGCCGTGTCCAGGGCCTGCGCGGCGGTGGCGTCGTCCAGCGGCGCGAACAGGCCGCCGAGCGGCCCGCCGCCGAAGCCCAGTTCGGTGACCTTCACCTTGCTGCGGCCGAGCCGGTGGGTACGAGTCGTGTCCATGTTCCGTCCCGGTGTCGTGGAATGAGAGGTGCGGTCGGTGAAGACTCCGCCCGGCCCGAAGCGGCGGGAGGGGCCGGTCGTCACGCCAGCGCCTGTGTGATCTGGTACGTGGTCGCCTTGGCCACATGGGGGTTGACGTGGGCGTAGGCGGTGTAGGCGTTCAGCCCCGTGGCCAGGGCCCAGCCGCGGCCCCGGATCCAGGTCGCCTCGTCGATGGCCAGGGCCTCGCGGAAGGCCGGGCGGGTCTTCTCGCCCAGCAGGGTGTAGGCGATCACCAGGTCGCAGGACGGGTCGCCCACCCCGAGGCCCCCGAAGTCGATGACGGCGCTGAGACGCCCCTCGACGGTCAGCAGGTTGCCGACATGGAGATCGCCGTGGAACCAGATGGGGTCGCGGTCCCAGTCGGGCGCCTCCATCGCCGCGTCCCACGCCGCGGTGAGCGCCTGCCGGTCGAACACCCCGTCAACGGACCTGATGGCGGCGCGGGTCGAGGCGTCCCTGGCCCGCAGGCCCTCGGACTCCAGATCGGGGTGCGGGCCGGGGAGCAGCTCTGACGGTGGCGGCAGATGCTGGAGGGCGGAGAGGAACCCGGCCATCTCCACCGCCGTTCCCACCGAATCCGCCAGGCTGTCGTGACGGGCGGCATTTCCGGGCAGCCAGCGGGTGACCGACCACCGCCAGGGGTAGCCGAAGGCGGGTTCCCCGACGGCGACCGGTGAGGGGATCGGCAGGGGCAGGTGTTCGGCGATCCTGGGCAGCCACCGCTGGTCCTTCTCCGCCTGGCCCGCTGCCCAGTCCCCGCGCGGCAGCCGCACCTGCAATTCCTCGCCCAGCCGGAACAGGGCGTGGTCCGAGCCGCCCGGCACGACCGGGGTGAGGGGAAGGCCGGCCCACTGCGGGAACTGATCGGCCAGAAGGCGGCCGGCGAGGTCGGCGTCGGTGGCGGGCGGGGCGGTCATCGGGCTCTCCCTGAAAGGCGGGGGGCTGCTTCGGGCCGTGGTGCTGCGTCCGGGCAGATGCGGGGCGGCGGTTCGCTGGGGACCAACGGGCTCAACGGGCTCAACGGGCCCGACGGGCTCAACGGGCCCGACGGGCTTGACGGGTGCAAGGCGCTCGACGGGCTTGGCGTGGCCTGAGAGAGGTGCGCGGCGCTCATGTCTGCGGGCTCACGGAGTGGGTCCCCGGCCCCGGGAAGTGCGGTGGTCATTGCGACAGGGCATCGCGCACGCCCTCACCGCGCTGCCGGTGATGATGGCATCGCCTGCACAACTCCCTTTCCGGAGCGGGTTGTTCGACAACGAACCGCACCAAACGACACGTAGCGTCTCCCTGCGCCGGGAAGCCTGCCCAACCGCATCGCCGCTGTCAATACGCGCCGTGTCGTTTCCCCTAGGGTGAGCGCATGCCCGAACCCGCCGAAGCCCCCTCGCCCGCCCCCCGGCGCCGCGGCGAGAAGAGCCGCCGCGCCATCCTCGACGCCGCCCTGGACCTCTGCCAGGAGCAGGGCTACGGCCCGGTGACGGTGGATGCCATCGCAGCCAGGGCCGGGGTGAGCAAGAAGACCTTCTACCGCTGGTGGCCCTCGAAGGGCGCGGTCGTCCTGGCGGCCCTCGACGGGAGCGCGGGTTTCGCGCCCGACCTTCCCGACACCGGGGATCTGCGCGCGGACCTGCTGACGCAGATGAACGCACTGCTGCACGACCTGCTGGGGGACCGGCGCTTCGGCCGCGCCCTGATCGGGCTGATCGCCGACACCCACCGCAACACCGAACTCGCGCACGGACTCAAGGAAGTGCTGTTCCAGCCGCGCGTCGAAGCCGGTCGCGCGCGGCTGGCAGCGGCCCGCGACGCCGGACAGCTCCGCCCCGACGCCGATGTCGGCCTGGCCCTGGAGCTCCTCTACGGGCCCGTCTACTACCGGCTGCTGCTCCACCAGGGCGACCTGCACAGCACCTCCGAGCTCAAGGTGCTCGTCGACCATGTCCTGCGCGCGCTGGCACCACCTGACGGGCCCTGAAAGCGACATGCCGGCGGAAGGGACTCACCTGCGGGCGATCCCCCGTGCTCCATGGTCACCATCTGGTTACCCAGTCACCGAAAAGTGCGTTCTTCCACGTCAGCCGCCGCTCTCCTACGGTTTCCGGTAACCCCCGAAGACCACAAGGGTCTTGCCCGGGTGCACCGCGAGCCCGTGCGGGCGTCCACGACAACGGACGTCCACGACAACGGGCCTCCACGACAAGGAGACAGGCAGCATGGCCATCACCCTGGTGAATCCCGACGGGTTGCCGAAGATCGATGCCTACCGGCAGGTGTCCATCGCCACCGGGTCGAAGCTGGTGTTCATCGCCGGGCAGGTCGCCTGGGACGCCGACGGAGTCACGGTCGGCGCGGGTGACCTCGCCGCTCAGGTCGAGCAGTGCTACCTCAACGTCGCCACAGCCCTGGCGGCGGCCGGAGGCTCCTTCGCCGACGTCGCCAAGCTGACCGTGTACGTCGTCGACTGGACCCCCGACAAGATGCCCCTCTTCGGCGAGGGAGTCGCCCGGGCCGCCGCCAGGCTGGGGGCGACCCCCGTGCCGCCGGGCACGCTGGTGGGAGTGGCGGCACTTGATGTGCCCGAGCATCTGGTGGAGGTCGAGGCGACCGCGGTGATCGACTGATCCTCCCGTCGTCCCGGGGCCGTAACAAAATGATCTAGAGCCTTGGAACCGGTCGAACACTTCCGTTGTAGTGGCCATATGAAGTACGGATCGGCAGGCGAACGCAGGAGCGGCTTCCGGCGGCGAGGAGGGCTCAGCCTCCTTGCCGCCGTACTGGTGCTGGGCACCGTCACGGGCGCCCGGAACCACGAGGTCAGCTCGCTGATCCCGGACAGCGCCTGCCGCCCGACGGCGCAGGACGGCACGTCGGACCCCGCCGGCCGCGTGGGTCTGCCCGCCGCCGACTTCGACGACGACGGCCACCCCGATCTCGCACTGGACGTACCGGCCGACAACGGCGACGTGTCCGAGACGGGCCAGATCGCCCTGGTGCGCGGCTCGGCGCACGGCCCGCAGCCCGAACACCGGACGGTGTTCACCCCCAAGGATTTCCGGCTGCCCGAACACGACAGCATGGTCGGCGGCCTGTACGTCCCGATCGTCGCCGACCTCGACGGCGACGGCCACCCCGATCTCCTCGCGGGTGCCAGTGCCCATGTGCAGTGGGGCGGCCCCGACGGCCCAAGCCCCGACAACCCACCCGCCCGGGTCCGGCTGCCGCACATCGGCAAGGGCCAAACGGCGCTCGACAACAAGGCGGACGGCTTCTACACGGACCCGCCGGTGGCCGGGGACTTCGACGGTGACGGCCACACCGATCTGGCCACCTACCGCACGCGGGGCGAAAAGCGGCGGCTGATCGTGCTGCACGGCCCGTTCACCCGCACCGGAGAGCCCGCCCGGACCAGTGAGCGCGCCGACCCGGACCCGCGGGGGCGCGGCAGGGTGGTCGAGCTCCAGTTGATCGCGGCGCAGGTCACCGGCGACCGCGCCACCGATCTGCTCGTGCACGAGCCCGGAGAACCGGGCACGCCGCTGCTCCTCACCGGCGGCGCCGACACCGCGACCGGCCTGAGCAAGGAGCCCGAAAAGCTGCCAGAGGGCGAGAACATCGCCGTCGGCGACTTCGACGGTGACAACAGGACCGACATCGCCGTCGGCGACAGCGGCATCCCGGCCGACGAGGAACTGGAACCGGCCGACCGCAAGGGCAGGGTGGCCATCCGCTACGGCAAGGCGCCCGGGACTCCCGTCATCATCGAGGGCGGCGCCCGCAAGGGCGGCTTCGGCATCGGCCTGCTCGCCGCGGACCTGAACGGCGACGGCTGCGACGACCTCGCCGTCCAGAGCGCGGGCGACCACTGGGGAGCGGACGACAGCGTCGACATCCTGCGCGGCGGCTCCGCACCCGGCCTCGGCTCCGAGCCGTGGCGGCATCTGCAGCGTCTGCGCCAAGCGCCCGACCCCGACCCCTACGATCCGCAGCACTGGTCGGGCCAGCCCGTGGGCGCGGCCGATGTCGACGGCGACAAGAGCGACGAACTCATCCTGGCCACCGCCTTCCAGGAGGACCACGGCCGGGACTGGTGGTTCATCGACGATGCGGGAAACAACGTGGCATCCTTCGACGCTTCCGACCTGGCACGCTAGCCGTGCCGTTCGTACACGTGGGTGACGCGGCCGAGGAGACGAGCTGTTGATGACATTCCGACTGCACATGGAGCAGGCGGTCCTGCGCACCCTGGCCGACTTTCCCCGGGAACTGGCCTCCGAGATCTACGCGGTCACGTTCCGGATCGACAGCGTCGACCAGGACCCGCGGTTCCCGTACCTGGCGATCGGCTACAACACCGAGACCGAGGCGGCCCGGGCGCTCGCGCAGGGAGGCGGGTCCGAGCCGTGGGAGTCCCGCTGGCACTACGCCCACTTCCCGCCGTCAGGACTGGAAGGCATCCGTGTCGTCGGCCACGACCCCGCGCACGACCCGGTCGGTGCCGAGCTGCACCGGAGCGAAGCGATGGCCCGGGGCCTCTGGTACGAGGATGAGGACGAGGACGCAGACACGGGCGACAACCCGGAAAGCAGCCTCTCCGAGGAGGAGCAGGACGAGCGCGGCGAACAACTCACCGAGCAGTTCAGCGAGCTCTGTGTCGACCTCGCGCGCCAACTCCACACGGACGGGCGGCTCGTCGGCATCTTCGGGCGACCCCTGCCCGTGATCCTCTACGACATGTTCGACCCCGAGGCGATGTTCGCGACGACCCGGGCCGCCAACCCGCCCGAACTGGTCACGGAGTTCCTCAGCGAGGACCCGGAAGGACAGCCGCTGGGCTGAGCCCGCTCACGCCCTGCCGCGGCACCTCACCTCACGGCGCCGCGTCCAGGTCCACGCCGAGATCGTCCGTCTCCGTCCAGAAACCCTCGTCCGCGTCCTGGAGGCGGGACGCGGCGTGCTTCATGTGACGGCGTACGGCACTGCGGGCCGCCTCCGCGTCACCCGCCTCGATGGCCGCCAGGATCGCGTGGTGTTCCACGCGGACCGCCTCGATGAAGTCGCCGCGCCGCGCCTCGTTGGCCCGCGTGACGCGGATGCCGCTGCGCATGACCTCGCCCAGGTACCGCACGGTCGAGACCATCACCGCGTTGCCGATCGACTCCGCGATCGACTGATGGAACGCCAGGTCCTCGTCCACGCCGTCGCCGCCGGCCGCCACCGCCTCGTCGATCGCGGACAGCGCCTGCCGCATCCGGGCGATGTCCTCCGGCGTGGCGCGGGTGGCCGCGAGCGAGGCCGCCTCGCCCTCCATGGCGCGGCGGACCTCCACGATCTGCAGGACCTTGGACTTGGTGCCCGAGGCCTCGGCCTCCAGGTCGAGCGGCCGGGTGCGCCGGGGCATGACGAACACGCCCCGGCCCTGTCGCGGTTCGACCAGGCCCGCGCTGCGCAGCCGGGAGACCGCCTCGCGGATCACGGTGCGGCTGACGCCCAGTTGCTTGACCAACTCGACCTCGGTCGGCAGCTTGTCGCCCGCTGCCAGACGTCCGGACTCGATCTCCTCCGAGAGGATCGCGGCGACCCGGTCCGCGAGCCGTATGGGGCCACTCACCTTGGAGAACATGCTCGTCAGTCTATCCGTCAGGGCTTGCTCGCCCCGGCTGCGGGCAGGGCGGCGGCCGTGACCGCGTCGGGGTGGTCCTCGACGTACGCCCGCACGACCGACTCGAAGCTCTCGTCGGGCCGCAGGCCGAGCGCCGTGGCGCGCGCGTTGTCGAAGGCGGCGGGCCAGGAGCCCACGATGGCCTCGATGGCGGGATCGGGCGCCAGTGTCACCAGGTCGGCGACGGCGTTACCGGCCACCTTGCGCAGCGTGGCGAGCATCTCGGCGACCGTGACCGTCAGCGCCGGCAGATTGACCGGAAGCGCGCCTTCGAGCCCGCCGGGACCGCGCTCGGCCTCGGTGACGCGCAGGATGCCCTCGACGGTGCGCCGCGGCGAGGCCAGGGCGACCCGCAGACCGGGGCTGACCGGGCAGGTGGCGGGCAGCCCCGCGAGGGGTTCGCGGACGATGCCGGACAGGAAGCCGGAGGCGGCCGCGTTGGGCTTGCCGGGACGCACCGCGACGGTCATCAGGCGCGCCACGCGGCCGTCGACGAAGCCGCGGCGCGTGTACTCGGCGACCAGCTGCTCGCAGATGCGCTTCTGCGTGCCGTAGCTGGACTGCGGGGTGGGCAGCGTCGACTCGCTGACCACGGGCGGCAGCGGCAGCGCCGCGTCCGAGCCGTAGACCGCGACGCTGCTGGAGAAGACCAAGCGGACCAGCGGTCCGCCGGAGGCCGCCTGTGCGCGGGCGGCATCGAGCAGTGCGCGGGTGGTGTCCAGGTTGGCGCTCATGCCGAGGTCGAAGTCGGCTTCGCACTCGGAGGAGACGGCCGACGCCAGGTGGATCAGGACGTCCACCGGCTGCGCGAAGATCTCGTCGAGGCGCTCGCGCAGATCGCCCCGGACGACGTCGACCAGCGGGTCGGCCGTCACGGGCGCCTGGTCGGGCACGAACCGGTCGGCGAGGACCAGCCGGTCGACGGGTGCTCCGCACAGGGTGCGCTGATTCAGCAGGGCGTCGGCGACCTGCCGTCCCAGGAAGCCGAAGCCTCCGGTGATGACGATCCTCATGCCCGTTCTCCTCGGTAGTTCTTGAGCCAGCCGAGCCCCTCGCTCGTACCGGCACGGGGGATGTACTCGCAGCCGATCCACCCGTCGAAGCCCAGCTCGTCGATGACGTCGAAGAGGTGGCCGATGTCGAGTTCGCCCCGGTCGGGCTCGTGGCGGTCGGGCACGCCCGCGATCTGCAGATGCCCCACGCGGCCGGTGGGAAGGTCGCGGCGCAGGGTCGTGGTGAGGTCGCCCTCCACGATCTGGCAGTGGTACAGGTCGAGTTGCACCTTGAGGTTCGGGGCGCCGATCTCCTGCACGATCGCGTGCGCCTCGGCCTGCCGGTGCAGGAAGTAGCCCGGCATGTCACGGCCGTTGATCGGCTCGATCAGGAGGTCGACGCCGGCCCTCGCGGCCCGCTCTGCGGCCCGGGCCAGGTTCGCCAGGTAGGTGTCGCGGTGCGCGGCCTTTCGGGCGGGTGTCGTCTCCGGCGGCAGGAGACCGGCCATCACATGGACCTGTCCGCAGCCGAGCGCGGCGGCGTACTCCAGGGCCTGCTCGATCCCGGAGCGGAACTCGGCCTCGCGGCCCGGCAGCGAGGCGATGCCCCGCTCGCCGGACTCCCAGTCGCCGGGCGGCGCGTTGAACAGCACCTGCCGCAGGCCGTGGTCGTCGAGGCGGCGGCGCAGGCCGGCTGCTTCGTGGGCGTAGGGGAAGAGGTACTCGACGGCGTCGAAGCCGTCCGCCGACGCCGCGGCGAAGCGGTCGGGGAAGTCGTGCTCGGTGTACATCATGGACAGGTTCGCGGCGAACCTCGGCATGCTTGCTCCTGTGGTGGGGTCGGGACCGGCCCCGGTCATCGGTTGACGACGTCCTTCTTGGTGGTCAGCACGGCGGCCGCGCCGATCACCAGGCTGAGGGCCAGGACGTACATCGGGATGGAGGTGGAGCCGGTGGCGTCCTTGAGGCCGCCGATCATGTACGGGCTGACGAACCCGGCGAGGTTCCCCACCGAGTTGATCAGGGCGAGCCCGGCCGCCGCTGCGGTGCCGCCCAGGAACGCGGTGGGCAGCGACCAGAACAGCGGGGCGCAGGTCAGCACGCCGGCCGCGGCGAAGGACAGGGCGATCAGGGACAAGACGGTCGATCCGCTCCAGCCGGCGGCCAGGGAGAAGCCGACGGCGCCCATGAGGCTGGGAACGACCAGGTGCCAGCGGCGTTCGCGGCGCTTGTCCGCGGAGCGTCCGAAGAGGTTCATCGCGATCAGGGCGGCCAGGAACGGCACGGCGCTGAGCACGCCGATGGTGAGGTTGTCGTCGATGCCGGTGGACTTGACGAAGGTCGGCATCCAGAAGGTCAGCGCGTACTGGCCCATCACGAAGCAGAAGTAGATGAGACACATCAGCCACACCTTGGGGTCGCGGAAGCCGTCCCAGACCCGGCCGTGCTTCTGGTGCGCGGTGTCCTTGGCGATCGCCGCCTCGACGATGTCCTTCTCCTCCTCGGAGAGCCACTTGGCGCCGCGTACCCCATTGTCGAGGTAGAACAGCGTGGCGACACCGATGAGGAGCGCCGGAATCGCTTCGAGCAGGAACATCCACTGCCAGCCCTGCCATCCGCTGACCCCGTCGAAGCTGTCCATGATCCAGCCTGAGAGCGGGTTGCCGAAGATGCCGGCCACGGGGATCGCCGACATGAACATCGCGATGACGCGGGCCCGTCGGTGCGAGGGGAACCAGTAGGTGCAGTAGAGGATCACACCCGGGTAGAAGCCGGCCTCCGCGGCGCCGAGCAGGAAGCGCAGGACGTAGAACATCGTCTCGTTGGTGACGAACGAGAAGGCGGCCGAGACCAGACCCCAGGTGATCATGATGCGGGCGATCCAGGTGCGCGCGCCGACGCGCTGCAGCATCAGGTTCGAGGGGACCTCGAAGAGGAAGTAGCCGATGAAGAACAGTCCGGCGCCGAGGCCGTAGGCCGCCTCGCTCAGGCCCAGGTCGTCGGACATCTGCAGCTTGGCGAAGCCGACGTTGACGCGGTCCAGATAGGAGAAGACGTAGCAGAGGATCAGGAAGGGGACGATGCGGCGAACGACCTTGCGGAACACGGCGTTCTCGCGGGCGAGGCCCCGGGCCTCGGCCGTCTCGGTGGACGTGGACATGCGGAATCCTTACTGCGGCTCAGGGGATTCTCCGACGGGCGGGGCGCGGTCACCAGGAGGCGCCGAACACGGCCTTGAGTTCGTCGAGAGCGGGGGAGGGGAGCGGCTCGGGGCGACGGTCGGTCAGGAGCCAGAGGCGTGCCGTTTCCTCGAGTTCTTCGAGGACGGCGAGAGCGGATGCGGCGTCCGGGCCCCAGACCACCGGGCCCAGACGGTCGAGCAGGACGGCCCGGATGGGGGTGCGGTGCGCGGCACGGTCAGCGATGCGAGCGGTCACCAGGTCGGCCACGCGGGGATCACCCGGCCGGTGGTAGGGGATGAGCGGGACGTGCCCGACCTTCATGACGTAGTACGGCGTGAGGGGCGGAAGCACGTCGTCCTGGCTCCACACGCCGGCCAGGGTGAGCGCGACCAGATGCGTGGAGTGGGTGTGGATGACGAAGCGCGCCGTGGGGTCGGCGGCGTAGATACGGCGGTGCAGGGTGAGGGTCTTGCTGGCGCGGTCGCCCGCGATCTGCTCGCCCCCGGCGTCGACCAGGGCCAGGCGTCCGGGGGTCAGGAAGCCCAGGGCGGCGTCGGTGGGCGTGATCAGGTGGGAGTCGCCGATCCGCGCGCTGATGTTGCCGGCGCTGGCGTGGACGTAGCCGCGGTCGAAGAGGCTGGTGCCCACACGGACGATCTGGGCGCGGGCCGCGTCCACGGCGTGCGCGGGGTTCGCGTCGTCCACGGCCGGGGTCAGAAGGTTGCTCATGCGGTCTCCCCGTCGAGGCGGTCGAAGGACGTGGTGAAGAAGCCGGGTCCGCCGAAGTTGCCGGACTTCAGCGTGATGTGCAGCGTGTCCCCGCCGGGCAGGGCCGCCGCGCACCAGGGCACACCGGGGTCGATCTGCGGCCCGATGCGAAGTCCCGTCACGCCGAGGGCCTGGACGACCGCGCCGGAGGTCTCGCCGCCGGCGACCACGAGCTGACGCACGCCCAGCTCCACGAGCCCTCGGGCTACGCGGGCCAGCGTCTGCTCGACCAGCTCACCGGCCTCGGCGACCCCCAGATGCCCCTGGACGTCCTTGACCGCGTCGGGCGCCTCGGTGGAGTAGACGAGCACCGGTCCCTCGGCCAGCTGCGCGGCGGCGAAGGCCAGGGCCTGTCCGGCCACGTCCTCGCCGGCGGCGACCCGCAGCGGATCCACGCGGAACGCGGGCCGGCCGCCGCGCAGGAACTCCCGCACCTGACCGTTGGTGGCGCTGGACACCGACCCGGAGATGACGGCCTGGTGGCCGCCGGGCGCGGGCAGTTCGGCGGCGGCGGGGGACGGCTCGAAGCCCCAGTTCGCGGGCAGGCCGATCGCCAGGCCCGATCCCGCGGTCACCAGCGGCAGCCCCTTGACCGCCGCGCCGAGCCGTACGAGATCGTCGTTCGACACGGCGTCGACGATCGCGGCGCCGACACCCTGTGCGCGCAGCGTCTCGACGCGCCGCGCGATCTCGTCGGCGCCGGCGGCGACCACGCTGTGGTCGATGAGGCCCACCGGCCGCTTGGTCTGCGCGCCGAGCACGGACACCAGGTTGGAGTCGGTCATCGGCGTCAGCGGGTGATGGCGCATGCCGCTCTCGCTCAACAGGACGTCACCGACGAAGAGATGGCCCTTGAAGACGGTGCGCCCGTTGTCGGGAAACGCCGGGGTCGCGACCGTGAAGTCGGTGCCGAGCGCGTCCATCAGGGCCTCGGTGACGGGACCGATGTTGCCGGCGCGCGTCGAGTCGAAGGTCGAGCAGTACTTGAAGTAGATCTGCTCGGCGCCCGCCGCGCGCAGCCACTCAAGGGCCCGCAGCGAGGCCGCGACGGCGTCGGAGGCCGGGGTGGTGCGCGACTTGAGCGCGATGACCACGGCATCCGCGTCGAGCGGCTGTTCGGCGCCGCCCTGCGGTACGTCGATCAGCTGGATCACGCGCATGCCCGCGCGCACGAGGTTGTTCGCCAGGTCCGTGGCGCCGGTGAAGTCGTCGGCGATGCAGCCGAGTCGGACGGCCATGTCAGATCTCCCGCTGCTCGGCCCGTGCGGGCAGGTCGATACCGGGGAAGATTTTGATCACCGCGCTGTCGTCCTCACCGCCCAGACCGGAGGCCGATGCCTGGAGGAACATCTGATGGGCGGTGGCGGCCAGGGGCAGCGGGAACTTCTCCGGCCGGGCCGCATCGAGCACCAGGCCCAGGTCCTTGACGAAGATGTCGACCGCGGACAGCGGCGTGTAGTCCCCGGCGAGCACATGCGCCATGCGGTTCTCGAACATCCACGAGTTGCCGGCGCTGTGCGTGATGACCTCGTAGAGCGCCTCCGCGGGCACACCCGCCTTGATGCCGAGCGCCATCGCCTCGGCCGCCGCGGCGATGTGCACGCCCGCAAGGAGCTGGTTGACAATCTTGACCTTCGAGCCGGTCCCGGCCTCGTGGCCCAGGCGGTAGACCGTGCTGCTCATGGCATCGAGGACCGGATCGGCGATCGCGTACGCGGTGGGGGCGCCCGAGGTCATCATGGTCAGCTCACCGCTGGCGGCCCGTGCGGCGCCACCGGATATGGGGGCGTCCAGGTAGAGCACGCCGCGCTCGGCGAGGCGCCGCTCGAGATCGGCGGACCAGGCGGGGTCGGCCGTGGAGCACATGACGTAGACGGAGCCCGGGTGCAGCCGATCGGCCGCGCCGTCGGCGCCGAACAGGACCGACTCGACCTGCGCCGCGTTGACCACGACGCCGACCAGGACGTCGACGGAGGCCGCCAGCTCACCGGCGGTCGCGAAGGCGGTGCCGCCGTCGTCGGCGAAGGCCGCGGCGACCTCCGGGCGCAGATCGTGGACGCCCACGTCGAAGCCCGCGGTGCGCAGCCTGCGCGCCATGCCGAGGCCCATGGCCCCCAGTCCCACCACGCCCACGCGCGGTCGCGCCGGCCTGTCCCGGTCGTTCATGCCCATCCTCGTCTCGCTGTGAATCCGTGCGGCGATCGGGTCATATGATGACCTGAGGATGTGGGATAGCGCACTGTGATGCCGGTCACGCCGGTTGGTGAGGCGTGAGAGTGGGGCGCGGTTGGCCGAGGGGCGGAAGGGCGAGCCGAGCGCGGCTTGGCGGCGCGTGCTGAAGTGCGCCTGTGTGAAGGGCTCTTGACGCGTCGTCGGGCGCGGGCGAGGTGGGTCAGGCGCGGTCGGCCGCGCCGGGGAGGGGCCGTGCTGCGAGCCCTCCCCGGCGCGTGGCCGCGTCGCCGGGCAGGCTCAGATCGGCGACTGCCCCATCCCGGCGAACCACCGGGCCGCCACGGAGGCGACCTCGTCCAGCGCGCCCGGTTCCTCGAAAAGGTGCGTGGCATAGGGGATCACGCGCAGCCGGTTGAGGACACGCAGCCGATTGGCCGTTTCCCGGTTGAGTCGCAGTATCTCGGTGTCCAGCCCTCCCACGAGGAGCAGGACCGGGGCGTGCACACGGCCGAGCACATGATCTCCGGCCAGGTCGGGGCGGCCGTCGGGGCAGACCACCGTGTCCACGAGGCCGGGCCTCGCGGCCGCGGCGCCGAGGGCGGCCGCCGCTCCCGTGCTCGCGCCGAACAGGCCTACCGGCAGGTCGGAGACTTGCGGGGCGAGCCAGTCGATGGATGCGGTCAGCCGGTGCGTCAGCAGATCGACGTCGCGGTGCCGGTGGCCCGTGGCCCGGTCGGCGGCCGCTTCGTCGGCGGTGAGCAGGTCGATGACCAGTGTCCCGGTTGCGGCGTCGTGCAGCGTGTCGGCCAGGGCCCGGCTGCGGGGGCTGTGCAGGGAACTTCCGCCGCTGCGGGCGAGAACCGCGACGCCGAACACCGTGTCCGGCACCGTCAGTTCGCCGATGAGTGCCCCCTCGCCGTTGGGCACGGTGACAGTCTCGGACAGCATGGGGACCTCCGAATTCCGGGGACGGGTATCGCGCCGGGTACCCCGCGCGGCTTTCACTACGCTGCAGCGCCACTGAGCGCGCTGGGCCCCACTTGTATCTGGCCGACGCGCCCGTGAGCGGAATGTGTGCCGGCCCGGGTGTCGGCAGGAGTGTCGGCAGGTGTGACGGCAGGTGTGACGGCGGAAATGTCAGTCCGTTGCGTCGCGCCGTTGCGCTGCCGGGCCAGTGCGATGGCGCAGGATCGAGTCCCGGGCCGGTTTCCGGGGGTCTTGAAGGACCGCTCTCCCGGGCACCCGGATCTCACGGGCGCCGCAGGCCCGGAGCAGACGCGACAGGCAGAGACAGGCAGACAGGCAGAGCAGAGGCGACAGATCGGGAGCGAGAAGATGACCGACCGAAGCGGCAGGGAACCCGGATGACGGGGGACAGCGGGCAGCGCGGACGCAAGCGGACCACACGGACGCTTGTCCGAGAACTGCTGGACACCCACGGGCGGACCTTTGCCGAGGAAGCCGGGATCCGGCTGCGGGACACCCCACAGCCGCTCTACCAACTCCTGGTGCTCTCCGACCTGTTGAGCGCGCGCATCCGCAGCGCCATCGCCGTGGCCGCGGCACGCGAGCTGTTCGACGCCGGGCTGCGCAACCCGCGCCACATGGCCCGCGCCTCGTGGCAGACGCGGGTCGACGCACTCGGCCGCGGAGGCTACCGGCGCTACGACGAGCGCACCAGCACCCAGCTCGGGGAAGGCGCTGAGCTCATCCAGCGGGACTACGGGGGCGACCTGCGGCGCCTGCGCGACGAAGCCGACGGAGACGAGGCCGCG
The DNA here is from genome assembly GCF_040644915.1 of Streptomyces sp. NPDC046925. NCBI lineage: Bacteria > Bacillati > Actinomycetota > Actinomycetes > Kitasatosporales > Streptomycetaceae > Streptomyces > Streptomyces sp. NPDC046925. The sequence goes on from NZ_JBEYWZ010000004.1 coordinate 55,736, forward strand.
CTGCGCCGGAGCCTGCGCAAGGTGCCGGGCCTCGGGCCGGTGGGCGCCGACATCTTCCTGCGCGAAGTGCAGCGGGTGTGGCCGCAGGTCGCGCCCTGCTTCGGCGACAAGGCCATGCAAGGAGCACGGCGGCTGGACCTGCCGGAGGACCCGGAGAAGCTGGTACGGCTCGCAGGCGACGCGGATCCCGCGGCCCTGTCGGCGGCGCTCATCCGGGTGGCCCTGGACAAGCACGCGGCCGAGGAGCTGCTTGCGTCGTAGGCGCCCACGCCCACATCGCCGCTCCGCCCCTGCCCGCGTACGCGACACCGCACGCAGGCCGCTCTCGTACAGCCATGACATCGCAAGCCGCCACACACCACGAATGGAGTCCCCGTGACGCGTGCCGCCCTGTTCGACGTCGACGGAACGCTCGTCGACACCAACTACCTCCACGTCACCGCCTGGTGGGAGGCCTTCCGGCAGGCGGGCCACCGGGTGCCGATGCGCGCCGTGCACCACGCGATCGGCCTGGGCGGCAGCGACCTGATCGCGCACCTCCTGGGCGACGAGCGCGATCAGGACCAGGACGCCACCATCAGCGCCGCGCACAAGACGCTCTACGCCACCCACTTCGACCGGCTCGAAGCGTTCGAGAACGCCGGGCAGTTGCTGCGTTCCCTGGCGGGGGAGGGGTGGACCATCGTCCTCGCCACGTCCGCGGGCGGCGGCGAACTCGACGCTCTGCGTGCCGCCGTCGACGCGGACGACGTCATCACCGCGACGGCAAGCGCCGACGACGTCGACGAGGGCAAACCCGCCGCGGAGCCCGTCGCCCACGCCCTCGAACTGGCCGGGGCGAACGCGCGGGACAGCGTGTTCGTCGGCGACTCGGTGTGGGACATGCAGTCCGCACGCCGCGCGGGTGTCACACCGCTGGCCCTGCTCAGCGGCGGCATCCCCCGCGAAGACCTCTCCGCGGCCGGGGCGACGGAGGTGTACGACGACACCGCCCACCTGCTGTCCTCGCTGGGGAGCAGCGCGTTCGCCCGCTAGCCCGCAGCTCGTTAGCCCGCTAGACCTTCCAGGACCTGATCTGATCGGCGACGGCGTAGACGCTGATGCGGCTGTCGCGGATCTTCAGGATGAGGTCGGACAGTGCTCCGTAGGGCGGATCGATGCCCTCGCCCGACTGGTCCATGTACTGGGCCGCCACGAACGCCGCGTACAGGCTGTTGCGGTAGGGCAGGGGTTCCAGGCGGACGATCGTGTGCAGCAGGGCGGCCGCCCGCCAGGCGGCGTCCGGGTCGGCGGACTCCAGGGTCGGCAGCTTCGTCCTGTGCCGGGCCACCGCGGAGACCAGCGCGGAGTAGTCCGACACGGTCATGTCCTCGGGGGTGACGGCGAACTCCTGGACGTCCAGGAGCCAGGAGACGTCTACATACAGAACCATCAGGCGGCCGCGGACCCCTCGTGACGCGCGGAAGGCGGAACCTCGTCAGGGTTGGCCGCGTCGAACTCGGCCCGCAGCCGGTCGGCCCAGGCGGAGGCGCCGGCGACGAACTTCTGGCGCTCCATCTCGCGGACCCCGAGATCGTGCAGGTACTGCTTGAGGCTCTTGCCCTCGGCTGCCGCGGCCGCGCGGACACCCTTGAGCTCCTCATCGGTGAAAGTCACGTTCAGAGACGGCATACCACCAAGGTACCAACTAGGTACCTGACGGGGGAACGTCTTCTCCCTCCGCTTCCCCCTCCGTACCGGAACCGGACTGCGGCAGCAGCGGAAACAGCCGGGTGATCAGAGCCACCGGGCGGGCGCCGTCCGGGCGGGCCAGAGGGCGTTGTTCGCGGTCCTGGTAGGGGGCCAGCGCCCGGCGGACGGTGTCCGCGACCCGGCTCATCTCCTCGGGCGTCAGATAGGCGATGGCGCTGAAGGCCTCGTCGCGGCGCCAGTCGCCCGGCGCCCGGTCGCGCTGGGCGAGCCAGCGCTGCCAGCTCTCGTCCTCGAGCCCCCGGGCCAGATCGCCGAACTGCTCCCGCTCGGACCCGCCCTCGTCGCGCCCCTGCTGCCTCAGGCGCCAGGGGCGCGCGCGTCCACCGTGGTGAGGGGCCTCCTCGATGTGGCCGTGGCGTGCGAGCTGGCGCAGGTGGAACGAGCAGAGCCCAGAGCTGTGGCCGAGCCGGGCGGCGGCCTCGGTCGCCGTGACCGTGCCGACCTCGGCCAGCAGCTTCATGAGGGCCGTACGCACCTCGTGCGGGGGCAGTGCGTCGCCGGTGTCCCGCGCCGGGCCGTTCGAGGTGTCCCGCGCCGGGCCGTGCGCGGGGTCGTACGCCGGGCCGTGCGCGAGGCCGGAAGCGTTGAGGTCATCTTCAGTCACTTTGCAAAGTCTGCTACTTTGCAAAGCCCTTGCCAAGGGAGTCTTGCCCGGAAGGAGACAGCGATGCCCGTGCGTCACGACCCCATGTCACTGCCCCCGGAGGCGGCACGCGGTTCCGTGCGGCGGATCACGGTGGTGGGGGAGGAGATCCTGAGCCGTCCGTGCCAGGAGGTGACGGAGTTCGGCACGGCGGAGCTGTCAGCCCTCATCGACGACATGTTCCTGACGATGTACGTGGCCGACGGAGCGGGCCTCGCCGCCAACCAGGTGGACGTCGACCTGCGTCTCTTCGTCTACGACTGCCCGGACGACGACGGCGTCCGGCACATCGGCCACATCATCAACCCCGTACTGGACCTGCCCGATCCCGGAAGCCGCCGGCTCGTCGAGGATTCCGAGGGCTGCCTGTCCGTGCCGGGTGCCACCATGACGGTCCCCCGCACCGACCGGGCCGTCGTCCGTGGGTTCGACAAGGACGGCGACCCGCTCGTCATCGAGGGCACGGGCTACTTCGCCCGGTGCCTGCAGCACGAGACCGACCACCTCATCGGCCACACCTATCTCGACCGGCTCTCCAAGCGGGACCGCAAGGACGCCCTGCGGCAGATGGAGGACCGCCGGGAGGACGTCTTCGCGCGACGGGAGAGGAAGGCCGGCAGCCTGGCGCGGCAGGACGGAGGCACACCCGGGCCGTGACGTTCTTCGGCCCGCTGCAGTAGCCGCCCCTGCGGTAGCCGCCCCTTGCGGTAGCCCGCTGCGGGCGGCTCAGAGCGTGGCGGAGGCGTCAGTGATCGCCTGGTCCAGGATCGACAGACCGAGTGAGAGCTCCTCCTCGGTGGCGGTCAGCGGCGGGGCCATCCGCAGGACCCCGCCCATGCCGGGGAGTTGGACGATGTTCATGTGCAGGCCGAGTTCGAGGCAGCGGCGGGTGACTTGCGCCCCCAGTTCGTTCGAGTGCTCCTTCGTCTCGCGGTCGGCGACGAGTTCGAGCCCGGCCAGCAGGCCACGGCCGCGGATGTCGCCGACGACCGGGTGCCGCATGGCGAGGCCCGTCAGCCCCTGGTGGAGGAACGCGCCGAGCGACCGCGCACGCTCGTCGAGCTTTTCGTCGCTCAGGACGTCGAGGACGGTGTTGCCGACCGCGGCCACCAGCGGGTCGGCGACGTGCGTCGTGAAGAACAGATAGCCGCGCTCGTACGCCTCCTGCTCGATCTCGGCGCTGGTCACCACGGCCGCCAGCGGCAGCCCCGCACCCAGGGTCTTGGACAGCGTGAGGATGTCGGGGACGACGCCGTCGCGCTCGAACGCGTACCAGGTCCCGGTGCGGCACAGGCCGGTCTGGGCCTCGTCGAGGATCAGCAGCATGCCGCGCTCGCGGCACTTGTCCTTCAGGGCCGCGAAGTAACCGACCGGGGGTTCGATGATGCCGCCCGAGCTGAGGATCGGCTCCACCAGGCACGCGGCCAGGCTGCCGGTCGACTGGGCGTCGATCAGGTCGAACGCGCAGTCCAGCTGGCGGCGCCAGTCAAGGGAGCCGTCCTGCGTGGTGAAGTCGGGCCGGTAGGAGTTCGGCACGGGGATGGCGAAGTTGCCGGGCGCGCCAGGACCGTAGCCCTTGCGCCCCGCGCTGTAGGTGGCCGACGCGGCGGCCTGCGTCATGCCGTGCCAGGACCGCGCGAACGACACGATCTCGTGCCCGCCGGTGACGAGCTTGGCCATCCGGATCGCGGCCTCGTTGGACTCGGCGCCGGTCGTCAGGAGCAGAGCCTTCTCCAGCGGCGCAGGCAGCGTCTCGGCCAGACGCCGGGCGAGGTCGACCACCGGGCGGCTGAGCATGCCGCTGAAGAGATGGTCGAGGGAGGCGACCTGTCGCTGAACGGTCGCGACGATCTCCGGGTGCGAGTGGCCGAGGATCGCGCTCATCTGGCCGGAGGTGAAGTCCAGGATCTTCCGGCCGTCCGCGGTGTAGACGAAACTCCCGGCGGCCCGCTCGATGATCTCCGGGGTGAACTCGGGTCCGTAGCGTACGAGATGCCTCTCGGCGTCTGACCAGAAGGCTGCGGCGGACGGTGCGGCGACAGTGGATGCGGCAGTGGAAGCGGTCATGCCGCCGACGGTAGGGGGCCGCCGAGCGACACGTCCATCTCACGATTCCGGCTTTCCTGTTCGGAAATCCCGCACAACAATGGGGGCGTGATGAATCCCTGGAGGCTGCGGCTGCTGAGCCAGCTCGACACGCTCGGCACGGTGCGGGCCGTCGCCCAGGCCGCCAATCTGAGCCCGTCGAGCGTGTCCCAGCAGCTCGCCGTGCTCGAAACCGAAACACGCACCCAGCTGATCGAGCGGACGGGACGCCGGGTGCGGCTGACCCCGGCCGGGCTGATCCTCGCCCGCCGGGCACGGGCGATCCTCGACCACATGAACAGCGTCGAGGCGGAGCTGCGCGGCTTCGGCGAGGAACCGGCAGGACTGGTGCGCCTGGGGGCGTTCCAGAGCGCGATCCACACCATGGCCGTACCTGCGGTCAGCCGCCTGGCACGCGAGCATCCGCACCTCGACGTCGAACTGCTCGAACTGGAGCCGCACGCCAGCATGCCCGCGCTGCGCGGCGGCGACGCGGACATCATCATCACGACCACGGACTTCGACGAACTGCCGCTGGGACCCGACATCGACCTCGTTCCGCTGGCCACGGAGCCGGTCGTCCTGGTGGTCCCGCCCGAGCACCCCGCGGCCGGGCGCGGCGCGGTGGACCTCGCCGCCTACGCCGACGAGGCGTGGGCCTTCGACATCCCGCAGTCGTACATGGCCAACCTCGCGCTGCGCCTGTGCCGTCAGTCTGGCTTCGAGCCGCGCGTGGTGTGCCGGTTCAGCAACTACATGATGACCCTGCAGCACGTGGAGGCCGGACTGTCGATCGCGCTGCTGCCCGGTCTCGCGGTCGACCACCGCTACCACGTCGCCACCAGGGAACTGGTCACGCCGGTCACCCGCACCATCACGGCAGTGATCCGCCGCGGCTCCCCGCCCCGCGCGGCGGTGCGCGCCGTCCTCGAGGCACTGCGGCACCACCCGGAACTGCCGTTGCCGCTGACGGGCGGCGAGTGAAGACGGCAGACGCCGCCGCTCGCGGCCGCCGACCGCAGGGCGGGGCCGATTGTCAGTGGCGGCTGAGAGTGTGGACGCATGGACAGGGACGAGGAGTTGCTGCGCGGCCGGATCTACGGCCAGGACCATGACGACCCCCGGCAGGGCCCGCAACCGGGTCGGGACTACGCCGAACTGGTCGGCGGGCCGCTGGACGGCCTGCTGCTCGACGTCACCGGCTGGACGAAGGGCGAGATAGACACCGGCGTCGCCCTGCCCACGGAGCTGGGACACTTCGGCGCCGGCGGACGGGCGTTGTACGACCCGCGCCCCGGCGACCGGCGGCGCTGGGACTGGGCCGGAGACACGCCCTGACCGGTGACACGCCCTGACCGGTTGCGGACTCCGGCGCGTACGGGCAGCCCGCGTCCGCACGCGCGTGTCGCTCATTGGGTCCGCCCGGCTCCTGGCTCGACGTCTTCTACGCCACGGTCGCCTGCAGCCAGTAGGCCCGCGCCGACCGGTGGTGGCAGGTGCCGCTGGAGATCCTGCGCCAGTACGTCACCCCGCCGCAGCCGCCCCTTCCCACCTGTCTGCCCACCTGTCCGCTCGGCTGTCCGTTCAACTGTCTGCTGCACCGCGAACGCATCGAGGAGATGCCCGCCCTCCTGACGTCCCGTGCCTCCGGCAGCAGTGGGGCCGGCCGGCGCTTGGTTAACCTGCACGGGTGACCACCGACCTGACCCTGCTGCCGCGTGTCGCCTATCGCGGGCAGGAGGTCACCGCGCCCCGGCTGCGCGGCCTCCTCGCGCTGCTCGCGGGCGACGTGCGCACGGGCCGCAGCACCGGGCGGCTCGTGGCGGGGCTGTGGCCGAACGCGCTGCCGGAGCGTCCGGCAAAGGCCCTGCAGGTCCTCGTCTCCAGGGCGCGGGCGCAACTGGGCGCCGACCTCATCGCCGGGACCCCCACCGGCTACCGGCTCACCCTCGCCGAGGAGCAGATCGACAGCTCCGCCCTGCTGATGCACGCCGCCGCCAGCGCGGAACGCGCCAGGGCCGGGGACCACGCGGCAGCGCTGTCGGAGGCCGAGGCAGGACTCGCACTGTGGGAAGGCGACCGCGACGAAGACGGCGACACCGACGACCCCGTAGCGGCCCTGCGCCGCGAACGCGCCCCTGTGCGCGGCACGCTCGTGCGCGCGCAGGCGCTCGCCCTCGCCGGTCTGGGACGGCACGCGGAGGCGGCAGGCCCGCTGGCCGTGGCCGCCGCAGAGCATCCGCGCGACGAGGAGGTGCTCGCCGGGCTGCTGCGCGGGGAGGCGGCGACGGCCGGCCCGTCCGCCGCACTGACCCGCTACGAGGCCTACCGGCGCGAGCTTCGCCAGGCGCTCGGCACGGAGCCGGGCGCCGGACTCAAGGCCCTCCAGGCGGAGTTGCTGCGCGGCGAGGCACCCGTGGTCAGGCACGGCGTGCCGCACGAGCCGAACCCGCTGCTCGGCCGGGAGGAGGACATCGCAGCGGTGGAAGAGCTGTTGGGCCACTCGCGCGCCGTCACCGTCATCGGCCCCGGCGGGCTCGGCAAGACCCGTCTCGCGCACGCCGTCAGCCGCCGGGCCGAGGAGCGCGTGGTGTACTTCGTGCCGCTCGCCGCCATCACCGCGGACCAGGACGTGGCCACAGAGGTGGCCTCCGCGCTCGGTGCGGGCGAGGGGCGGCACGGCGTCGTGAGCGGCCACGGCCCCGCCGACCCGGTCTCCGCCGCCCTGGGCGTGCTCGGCTCCGGGCCCGCTCTGCTGGTGCTCGACAACTGCGAGCAGGTCATCCGGGGCGCCGCCGGCCTCGTACAGGCCCTGGTCGCCGCGTCGAAGGAACTGCGGGTGCTCGTCACCAGCCGGGCACCGCTGGAGCTCACGTCGGAGACGGTGTACGCGCTGCCGGAGCTGGGTCTCGCCACTTCGGTCGAGCTGTTCACGCAGCGGGCCAGGGCCGCAAGGAGCGGCGTGGAGCTGACGCCGGACGCGGTGGAGGGGCTGTGCCGCCACCTCGACGGGCTGCCGCTCGCCGTGGAGTTGGCCGCGGCGCGGGTGCGGGCCCTTTCCGTACCGGAGATCGCCCGCCGCCTCGGCGACCGGTTCGCGCTGCTCCGCGGCGGGGCGCGGGACGTACCGGAGCGCCATCGCACCCTGCACGCGGTCGTGGAGTGGAGCTGGAACCTGCTCGGGGAAGACGCTCGCGCGGCGCTGCGCACGCTGTCCGTCTTCCCCGGCGGCTTCTGTGGCGAAGCGGCGGAGCAGGTACTCGGCGACAAAGCGCTGTTCCTCCTGGAGCAGTTGAGCGGCCAGTCGCTGCTCACCGTCGCCGACACCCCGGCCGGTGTGCGCTTCCGGATGCTGGAGACCGTACGGGAGTTCAGCGCGGCCCGCCGCGCGGAGGCCGGCGAGGAGGACGAAGCCGTCGGCCGGTTCCTCGCCTGGGCGCGGGACTTCGGGGTCGCCCACCACCACGTGCTCGTCGGTTCGCAGCCGCTGGCGGCCCGCGAGCGGATCCGGGCCGAGCAGGACAACCTCGTACCGGCCCTGCGGCACGCCCTGGCCCGCTCGGACGGCCCCGCCACCGCGGCCCTCACCGCCGTCCTCGCCGCCCTGTGGTCCACCGACTCCAACTACCCCCGCCTCGCGAGCCTCGCCACGGACACGGGGCCGCTCCTTTCGCACTACCGCCCCGCCCCCGAGTACGTCGAAGTCGCCCGCGCGGCGGCGGTGTTGTGCGCGGCGGGCCAGATCATGAACCTCGGCCCGCATGCCGTACGCCAGCTCGTCACCCTGCGGCGGCTTCCTCCGGCCCCGCCCGACACGCTGCCGCGCGCCATCGCCGTCGTACTGAACGCCCTGCCCGCGATGCGGCCTCCCGGCTACGACATGCTGCACACCCTCTGCGCGAGCGAGGAGCCCCTGGTCGCGGGCGTCGCCGCATGCGTGGCCAGCTACGTCTGGGAGTACGAGCACGACATCGACCGGGCGCTCGCCTCGGCCCGCGGGATGATCACCGCGCTGGGTCCGGTCGACAACCCGTCCCTGCAGCTCATGGGCCATTCCCGGCTGAGCGAGCTGAGCTTGCGCACGGGACAGGGGCAGGTCGCCTACGACAACCTCAGGGCGGCGCTGCGAACGCTGCCGCGGCTCGGCGACGAGCACGACTACATCGGCATCCGCTCGGCCCTCGTCCTCGCCTGCCTGCAGCGCGGCGAGCCCGACGAAGCCGAGTTCTGGCTGCGGGAGGCGGAGGGGGCCAACACCCCGCGGGACGACGCCTTCTACAGCCCCGACCTCGGTGCCCGCGCCGAGATCGCGCTCGCCCGCGGGCTGACGGAGACCGGGCTCGGCCTGTGGCGCAGCGCCCTGGAGCGGATGCCCGAGGCCGGGTCGCTGCACAGCGGCGACCCCTGGCTCGACCCGTGGGCGCTCCAGGTCCAGTCTGCGGCCGTGACGGCACACGCGCAGGCCGGCCGCCTCGAACTCGTCGCGGCCCCGGCCGACCGGCTCCGCCGACGACTGCGGACCCTGCTCACCGAACCGCCCCGATCACCGGTCGAGCTCCCGGTGATCGGAACGGTCCTTCACGCGCTCGGCATGGCGGGACTCACGTCCGGCGATCCCACTACCGCCGTACGAATGATCGCGCTGGCCGAACGGCTGCGGGTGCTGCGCGAATTCCAGCCCACGATGTCGGCGGAGAGCGCCCGGCAGGCGGCACAGAACACCGACGGAGCGACGTACGCCACCGCGGTGTCGCAGTACGCCGCCCTGACACGGGACGACTTGTGGCAGGCGGCGCGCACGCTGGGCGGATGCCCGGACGAGGTGGCGCGGAGAGTTGCCACGACCGAGACAGCCGCCCGTGCCTGAATTGCCAGCCGGGCGACGTACTGCGCTGGGTTCCCGATGGCGCCGATCAGGGCTAGTGCTGTGACCGTCAGTTATGCGGCCGTGAGACCGTCGTGCTCGTGAGCGAGACATGGATGGTCGTTGGCAGGCAGGGTGCGTTGGTGATGCTGCTCGACGGGGAAGGCGGTCCCGGTGAGCACGCCGTGGAGTCGGGGGTGCCGGGATCCAGTGAGGGCTTCGTTCTCTCCAACGGGCAGCACGACACGTATCCGAATGAGGACACCGTGCCCATCGGTGAGGCGTTCGCCATCGTGGGCCACATCATTGGCCGGGGATCGTGGCCCTCGGACGCGCGGTGGGTGGCCGATCGCTGACCGCGAGCCGCCGTTACGTGCTCTCGGGAGGGATCGGTGTGGCCTGGTGGTAGTACATCTGCCAGGGGGCGTTCGAGTCCTGCTTGCGCCACAGGGAACTGCGCCGGGCCCGCCTTTCGCCCTGCGTGGTCTCGTAGGTGAGGTGTACGAGGCCGGGTGCCAGGAGGACGCCGGTGAAGGCTGAGGGCTCGTAGCGCGGCCCGTCTCCGTCCGCGCCGTCCAGCTCCGGGAGCGCGTCCAGCATCTCCTCGTACGTCCACCGGCGTCCTGAAGCGCCGACCTCCGTGAACTCCGGGTCCAGCAGCTGCCGGGCACGTGCGCGCGAGGTACGCACGCCGGGGTCCATCAGGCGCAGCTCGCCTGCGATCGCCTCGCGTATCTCGTCCGTTTCCTGGCTCATGCGGGCATCCTCGCCCGGGCTGCCCGCCTCCTCGCAACCAGCCCGGGCGCAACCAGCCCGTCGGGCACCTATTCCGGGTCGCGGTTGAACAGCGACGTGGACCAGCGGTAGCCGAGCGCCGCCAGGCCCACGCACCACGCGATGGTGAGCCAGCCGCTGTTGCCGATCTCTGTGCCGAGCAGGAGGCCGCGGAGGGTTTCGATGGCCGGGGTGAAGGGCTGGTACTCGGCGATCGGCTGGAACCAGCCCGGCATCGCGTCGACCGGGACGAAGGCGCTGGAGACGAGCGGCAGGATCATCAGCGGCAGCGCGTTGTTGCTGGCCGCCTCGGGATTCGGGCTTGCCATGCCCATCCCCACCGCGATCCAGGTGAACGCCAGGGCGACCAGCGCCAGCAGCCCGAATGCCGCCAGCCACTCCACGACCGTGGCGTCGGTGGACCGGAAGCCGATGGCCACGGCGACGGCGCCGACGAGCAGCACACTGAGGATCGCCTGCAGCACGCTCCCGACGACATGTCCGATGAGCACAGAGCCGCGGTGGATGGCCATCGTGCGGAAGCGGGCGATGATCCCCTCGGTCATGTCCATGGACACGGACACCGCGGTCCCGGCTGGCGTGGCCCCGATGGTCATCAGCAGGATGCCGGGGACGAGGTAGGCGATGTAGTCGGAGCGATCGGCTCCGCCGCCTGCGATACCCACGCTCATCACGTCGCCGAAGACGTAGACGAACAACAGCAGCAGGACGATCGGCGTCAGCAGGATGTTGAGCGTGAGGGAGGGATAGCGCCGCGCGTGCAGGAGGTTGCGGCGCAGCATGGTGGAGGAGTCGCGTACGGCGAGGGGGAGGGAGCTCATCGGACCGTCTCCTTGGGCTGGTCGGCGGGCTGCTTGGAGGGCTGCTTGGTGGGACGGTCGGTGCCTCCGGTCAGGGCGAAGAAGACGTCGTCGAGGTCGGGGGTGTGCAGGGTCAGTTCGTCGGCCTCGATGCCCTCGGAGTCCAGCCAGTCGAGGATGGCGCGCAGCTCGCGCTGGGTGCCGTCGCTGGGGATCCGCAGGGAGAGGGATTGGCTGTCGCGGGTGGCCTCGCGCACGGCCAGGGCGGCGGACTGGTAGGCGGCGGGGTCGGCGAAGCGGAGGCGGACGTGTCCGCCGGGGATCAGCCGCTTGAGTTCTTCCGCGGTGCCTTCGGCGGCGATCTTTCCTTCGTTCAACACCGAGATCCGGTCGGCGAGTTGGTCGGCTTCTTCCAGGTACTGGGTGGTGAGGAAGACGGTCACTCCGCCGGTGACGAGTTCGCGGATGATGCCCCACATGTTGTGCCGTGAGCGCGGGTCCAGGCCGGTGGTCGGTTCGTCCAGGAAGATGATGCGGGGGTTGCCGACCAGGGTCATGGCGATGTCCAGGCGGCGCTTCATGCCGCCGGAGTAGGTGACGGCCGGCTTCTTGGCGGCCTCGGCGAGGTCGAAGCGCTCCAGCAACTCGGCTGCCGCCTGACGCCCTTCGCGGCGGGAGAGGTGGTGCAGATCCGCCATGAGGAGCATGTTCTCCTCACCGGTGATCAGGCCGTCGACGGCGGAGAACTGCCCGGTCACACCGATAGCGGCGCGTACGGATTGCGGGTCGGCGGCCAGGTCGTGGCCGCCGACCCGCAGATCCCCGGCGTCGGCGGTGACGAGTGTGGAGAGGATCTTGACGGCGGTTGTCTTGCCGGCGCCGTTCGGGCCGAGCATGGAGAAGACCGTTCCTTCGGGGACGGCCAGGTCGATGCCGTCGAGGACCGTCTTGTCCCCGTACGCCTTGCGCAGCCCCTTGGCCGTGATGGCGAGTGAGGGTTTCGTTGTCGTCATGTCGCAGAGGCTGCGGCAAGGCGCATTCAGCGGGGTTTCACCGCGGTTTCAGCGGGCTGGGACCGGGCCGGGCACAGGGAGAGTCCGCGGCCGAGCCGGTCACGGGTCCAGTGTTCGGCCTCTTCCAGTGGCCGGGCGCACCGTGAAGTCTGTGGTCATGGGGTGAGTCTCGCGTCTGCGTCCCGGTTCGCATGACGCTGGTACACGTAAGGCCGCCCTGCGAATCGCCCTACGACCGCCTTACGGCTCGCCCTACGACCGCGCCAAGTCGCGTACCAGGTCCGCCGCTTGATCCAGGAGGCCCAGCTCTTGCGCGCTCAGGTTTGGATCGGCGGCCCTCCTCGTCTTGGCCTGTACGAGGTGCGCGCCCGGCACGTCACGCAGCTCTCCGGCGTAGTCGAGACTGCCCAAGAGGACGGTCAGCATGGACCGGGCTCCTGCCGCGATCGGGATCGACGGGTCCACCGCGACCTGCGCGAGGATCAGAGCCGACATCGCCCAGTCCAGCCCCGGAGGCCCCTCCGCCGCGGTGGTCCAGTCGATCACGACGGGGCCCTGCGGCGTCAGCATCACGTTCTCCGGATGCAGATCAAGGTGAAGGATCCGGTCCTCGGGACGGACCGAGAAGCGGGCGGGTATCGCATGCAACTGGTGCAGCAGTCGCGCCAGGACGGCCGCCGCGTCCTCTTCCGTGATCGCACCGTCCATCCACGCCTGCAGCATCGTCACCCCGGACAACCGCTGCATCACCAGCTCGGAGGGTGACCGCACCGGGCGTCGTACGACCGGGACCGGGAAACCGTTCGTCTACAGGTGCGCCATCACGGCCGCCTCCGCCTCGGTGTCGCCGCCGCGGCGATAGCGGCGCAGGACCCAGTCGTCGTCGAGCGCGAACACCTCAGTGCTGCGCCCCGAACCCATCAGCTGACCTATCTGCATCGGGCGAACCTATGCCCGGCGCATGACGCAGCGCGACTGGCCGCTCCGGAGAGGCGTCAGAAATAGCGCCTGGAGCACTGCGCGGCAAGGCGCCAGGAAACCGCCTGGGCGGCCCTCTGTCGCATTTTCAGTGAACTTGCGCAGGGGGGATTGTCTTGCGGGGAGTGGAGCGCGCACAGCGACGTATGGAGGCCTTCTGGCCCCTGCGGTGAGAGGTGCCTCCGGTATTCTGGACAGCGTTCCGTCAGTCAATGGTCCCGAGGTTCGCGAGCCTCCTGGGTTCTATTTGGGCTGCCCGCCCCCTTCTTCCTCCGCCTTCCCCTCCCGTCTTCCTTCGTCTCCGTCAAGCTGTCCGGCCGCTTCCGCACCGAGGTGCGGGAGCGCGGTCCGCCATGCCCGAAAGAGAGCATCTGTGACCACTTTCGACACTCGCACCGCCGCCGATCTCCCCGGATCCCAGCAGCCCGGGCAGGTGGACGCGGTGGCGTACGACGCCAACACGATCGCTGTTCTGGACGGCCTGGACGCCGTGCGCAAGCGGCCGGGGATGTACATCGGGTCCACGGGGGAGCAGGGGCTGCACCACCTCGTGCAGGAGCTCGTGGACAACTCCGTGGACGAGGCTCTCGCGGGGGTGGCCGACCGGATCGACGTGACGATCCTGGCCGACGGCGGCGTACGCGTCGTCGACAACGGCCGCGGCATCCCGGTGGGGTTGCACCCGGTGGAGAAGCGGCCCGCCGTCGAGGTGGTGCTGACCGTGCTGCACGCGGGCGGGAAGTTCGGGGGCGGCGGATATGCGGTCTCCGGCGGCCTGCACGGGGTGGGCCTTTCGGTGGTCAACGCCCTGTCGACCCGCCTTTCGGCGGAGATCTGGACCGACGGCCACCGCTGGACGCAGGACTACAGCAACGGCGCTCCCGCCGCCCCGCTCGCCCGCCACGAGGCCACCACCCGGACGGGCACCTCGCTGACGTTCTGGGCGGACGGCGACATCTTCGAAACGACCACCTACTCCTTCGAGACGCTGTCCAGGCGCTTCCAGGAGATGGCCTTCCTCAACCGCGGGCTCACCCTGACCCTGACCGACGAACGGCCCTTCGCGCGCGCGACGGCCGCGGCCGACGAAGCCGGCGCCGACCCGGCAGCGAAGACGGTCTCCTACCGCTACGACGGCGGCATCAGCGACTTCGTCGCCTACCTCAACTCCCGCAAGGGCGAGCCCGTCCATCCCTCGGTCATCACCATCGCCGCCCGCGACGGCGAACGGCTGCTGTCGGCCGAGGTCGCGCTGCAGTGGAACGGCCAGTACACCGACAGCGTCTACTCGTACGCCAACGCCATCCACACCCACGAGGGCGGCACCCACGAGGAAGGCTTCCGCACGGCCCTGACCACCGTGGTCAACCGGTACGCGCGGGAGAAGAAGCTGCTGCGGGAGAAGGACGCCAACCTCTCCGGCGAGGACATCCGCGAGGGCCTGACCGCGATCATCTCGGTCAAGCTCGGCGAGCCGCAGTTCGAGGGCCAGACCAAGACCAAGCTCGGCAACACCGAGGCGCGCAGCTTCGTACAGAAGGTCGTCCACGAGCATCTGACCGACTGGTTCGACCGCAATCCGAACGAAGTCGCGGACATCGTGCGCAAGACCATCCAGGCGGCCACGGCCCGCGTCGCGGCCCGCAAGGCGCGCGACCTGACCCGTCGCAAGGGCCTGCTCGAAACGGCGGCGCTGCCCGGCAAGCTCTCCGACTGCCAGTCGAACGATCCGGCGATGTCGGAGATCTTCATCGTGGAAGGCGACTCAGCCGGCGGTTCGGCCAAGTCCGGCCGCAACCCGCAGTATCAGGCGATCCTGCCGATCCGCGGCAAGATCCTCAACGTGGAGAAGGCCAGGATCGACAGGATCCTGCACAACCAGGAGATCCAGGCGATCATCTCCGCGTTCGGTACGGGCGTGCACGAGGACTTCGACATCGCCAAGCTCCGCTACCAAAAGATCATCTTGATGGCGGACGCCGACGTCGACGGCCAGCACATCAACACCCTGCTGCTGACCTTCCTGTTCCGCTTCATGCGGCCCCTGATCGAGGAAGGCCACGTCTACCTCTCCCGCCCCCCGCTGTACAAGATCAAGTGGAGCCGGGACCACGTCGAGTACGCCTACTCCGACCGCGAACGAAATCTGCTCCTGGAACGGGCGCGGCAGGAGGGCCGTCGTATCAAGGACGATTCCATCCAGCGCTTCAAGGGACTGGGAGAGATGAACGCCGAGGAACTGCGCGTGACCACCATGGACCCCGACCACCGGGTCCTCGGCCAGGTCTCCCTCGCTGACGCGGCCGTCGCCGACGACCTCTTCTCCGTTCTGATGGGCGAGGACGTCGAAGCCCGCCGCCACTTCATCCAGCGCAATGCCAAGGACGTCCGCTTCCTCGACATCTGACTGACCCCCGGCCCGCCCGTACCCCTGTTGGACAGGAGAGCACCGCGTGAGCACCCGCCCCGTTCCGTCCGTCGGCAGCCGCCCGCAGGACGGCTCCGACTACACCGCACGCCACCTGATGGTCCTCGAAGGACTCGAAGCCGTACGCAAACGCCCCGGCATGTACATCGGATCCAGCGACAGCCGCGGCCTGATGCACTGCCTCTGGGAGATCATCGACAACTCCGTCGACGAGGCCCTGGCCGGGGCCTGCGACCGCATCGAGGTTGTTCTCCACGGCGACGGTTCCGTGGAGGTCGCCGACAACGGCCGCGGTATCCCCGTGGACGCCGAACCCCGCACCGGCCTGTCCGGAGTGGAGATCGCCTACACCAAACTCCACGCCGGGGGAAAATTCGGCGGCGGCTCCTACGCGGCCTCCGGCGGTCTGCACGGCGTCGGCGCCTCCGTGGTCAACGCGCTGTCCGCCCGCCTTGACATCGAGGTCGACCGGCACGGCCGCACCCACGCCGTCAGCTTCCGCCGCGGGGCGCCCGGCGCCTTCACCGGCCCCGGACCCGATGCCCCCTTCACTCCGGCCCGGGGCCTGCGCAAGGCCAAGAAGATCCCCAAGACGCGCACCGGCACGCGCGTGCGCTACTGGGCCGATCGCCAGATCTTCCTCAAGGACGCCAAGCTCAATCTCGACACGCTGCACCAGCGCGCCCGGCAGACCGCGTTCCTGGTGCCGGGCCTGACCATCGTCGTACGCGACGAGTACGGCCTCGGCGAGGGCGGCACCAAGGGCGAGGAGACCTTCCGCTACGACGGCGGCATCAGCGAGTTCTGCGAGTACCTGGCGGACGACAAGCCGGTCTGCGACGTGCTCCGCTTCACCGGCCAGGGCAGCTTCAAGGAGACGGTCCCGGTCCTGGACGAGCACGGCCAGATGACGCCCACCGAGGTCACCCGGGAACTCGGCGTGGATGTGGCGCTGCGCTGGGGCACCGGATACGACACCACGCTGCGGTCCTTCGTCAACATCATCGCCACCCCCAAGGGCGGCACCCACGTCGCCGGTTTCGAGCAGGCCGTCGCAAGAACGGTGAACGAGGTTCTGCGGGCCAAGAAGCTCCTGCGCGTCGCCGAGGACGACATCGTCAAGGACGACGCCCTGGAAGGCCTCACCGCGGTCGTCACGGTCCGCCTGGCCGAGCC
Organism: Streptomyces sp. NPDC046925; assembly: GCF_040644915.1. Classification (NCBI taxonomy): domain Bacteria; kingdom Bacillati; phylum Actinomycetota; class Actinomycetes; order Kitasatosporales; family Streptomycetaceae; genus Streptomyces; species Streptomyces sp. NPDC046925. Next base: position 72,270 of record NZ_JBEYWZ010000004.1, read on the forward strand.
GCAGTTCGACGGGCAGACCAAGGAGGTGCTCGGTACCTCGGCGGCCCGCCGCATCGTCAACACCGTGATCAGCAAGGAACTCAAGGCGTTCCTGACCTCCGCCAAGCGTGACGCGGCCCAGCAGGCGCGTGCGGTCCTGGAGAAGACCGTCGCCGCCGCCCGTACGCGTATCGAGGCCCGCCGGCACAAGGACACGCAGCGCCGCAAGACGGCCCTGGAGTCCTCGTCCCTGCCCGCCAAGCTCGCGGACTGCCGCAGTGACGACGTGGAGCGCAGCGAACTGTTCATCGTCGAGGGCGACTCCGCGCTCGGCACGGCCAAGCTCGCCCGGAACTCCGAGTTCCAGGCCCTGCTGCCGATCCGCGGAAAGATCCTCAACGTCCAGAAGTCGTCCGTCGCGGACGTGCTGAAGAACGCCGAGTGCGGCGCGATCATCCAGGTGGCGGGAGCCGGTTCCGGGCGTACCTTCGATCTGGACGCGGCCCGCTACGGCAAGATCATCATGATGACCGACGCCGATGTGGACGGCTCCCACATCCGCACCCTGCTCCTGACCCTCTTCCACCGCTACATGCGGCCGATGGTCGAGGCCGGCCGCGTATTCGCCGCGGTGCCGCCGCTGCACCGGGTCGAGCTGATCCAGCCGAAGAGGGGGCAGGGCAAGTACGTCTACACGTACTCGGACCGGGAGTTGCGCGACAAGCTGCTGGAGTTCGAGAGCGCGAACATCCGCTACAAGGACTCGATCCAGCGCTACAAGGGCCTCGGCGAGATGGACGCCGACCAGTTGGCCGAGACCACCATGGACCCCCGCCACCGCACCCTGCGCCGCATCAACCTCTCCGACCTGGAGGCGGCGGAAGACGTCTTCAACCTGCTCATGGGCAACGACGTGGCTCCCCGCAAGGAATTCATCACCGGCTCCGCCGCCACGCTCGACCGGTCCAGGATCGACGTCTGAGCAGCACCCGGTTCGTGCTGCACCAAGCTGCCGCCCATGCTCATGCTCATGCGCATGCCCCGGCGCCGCCGCGGCCGGTGAGCGGGGCGGTGGTCAGATCACGCGGAAGAGGTCGGCGGCGGCGTGGACGTCGGTGAGGTCTTCGACGGAGCGGAGGTTGTCGCACAGGGCCTCCAGGGCCGAGCCGGTGCCGGCCGCGTCCGGGGCTCCGATGGCCACGCCGAAGACCCGGAAGCCCAGCAGCCGCTTGGCCTCGTTCCAGCCGCGCGTCCATTCCTCGGTGACATCGCATTCGTCGTCGGTGAGCATCACGATGTCACCGCGCATACGAGCGGTGTCGTTGAACTCCTCCTTCAACAGCTCCGCGGCTGCGCTCAGCGGCCGCTGGTAGCTGGTGCCGCCGCCGAGGAAGGTCTCCGCGAAGTCGAGCATCTGCGTGACGCCCGCGGGCCGGTCGGCGGGGAAGCGGAAGACCTGGAGCTTGTCGGCGGCCGCGAACAGGATGCCGACGAAGTCACGCTTGGCACGGCGGGCCTGGTCGAGCAGTGCCAGGGCACACGCCTTGGCCCATGCCTCGCGGGTGATGCCGCCGGGCCCTGCCACGTACATGGAGTGCGAGGTGTCCACGCACGCGATGACGGCGCCCTTGCCGGTGCTCTGCTCTCCCTGGACGTCGTAGAGCATCAGCTCCCCGGCGGCGTAACGCGCGGCGAACACCGCACGCAGCCCGGGCAGCCCGAGGTTGGCCAGCTCGGAGGGGATGACGCGGGAGAGATCGTTGCCCAGCGTGACGCCGACCAGCTCGCCTGTGGCGTTCTCCACCTTGCGGGCGCGCTCACCGGCCGCCATCTGCCGGAAGCGGCCGATCAGTTCGGCCCATTGGGCGAGACGGCCGGTGCGCAGCCGCTCGGCGAGGCGGGCGCGCTGGTCGAACGGCATCCGTTCCAGCTCGCCGGGTCCCACGCCCCACGCCTTCATCAGCGCGGCTTCCTCCCGTACGGTCGCGGCGGCCTTGGCCGCGGCCTTGCGTGCGCCGGTACGGATGGCGGGGGCTGCCGCGGACAGTGCCTGCGCCGCCTCCAGGGCTGCCTGCCGGGCAGCTGCCTCACCGGCTTCGGCGTCAGCGATCGCCCGGTGGACGGCGTCCGTGGCCGCGGCCGGTACGGTGCCGTCCTCACCGGCGGCATCGGCGGCCTGCTGGAGTGCCTCGCCCACGGCGGTCGCCGCGCCTTCGGCCCCCCGCTGGGCCTGATCGGCCCGCTCGGCCTGCTCCCCGGCATCACGCAAACGCTCCAGCATTCCGCGCAGGGCGGCGGCCTGGGCGAGCACGGCCATGGCGGCGGCATAGGGGTCGCCGACCGTCTCCCGGTGCAGCTCGGCGAAGTCCGGTGACTCCATGAGCGCGGCGGCTATCCGGTGGTTGAGCAGCCGGGAAGGGGCCATGTCCGCGCGCTCGCGCAGCCGCGGGCTGACCTTGTAGGCGGCCAGGAACACGTCGGTCAGGAGATCGGTGGCGCAGGCGTGGTGCGTGCTCAACTCCTCGGCCAGCTCGCGCAGTCCGGCCGACTGCGCGTAGGTGTCGCGCCAGGTGATCTGCTCGAACCGATCGGCGACCACGGCCGCGGTGTGTTGGTCGGAAGCGGCAGGGGCAGCGGCAGGGGCAGGGGCAGGGGCAGGGGCAGCGGGCAGGCCGAGCCACTTCGCGCCCCGGCTCGCCAGCTCCTCGAGCCTGCTCGGTGATGTCTCGGCCATGGTCTCGATTCCTCGGCGCTCAGAGTTGGGCCTGCACCATGCTCGCGTCCAGGCCCAGAGCCTCGGTGAGCACGCGGGCGCGGACGGCGCGCTGGCGCCCGGTGACCCGGTCGATGGCGGCGGTGGAGCGGCCGGCCCCTGCCGCCTCTTCGCGCAGCTTCTCCAGGCGCTTGCCCGCCATGGCCAGCTTGTTGTGGGCCTGCTTGATGACCCAGTCGCTCAGCGCTTCGCGGGACTGCCCCGCCATGGCGTCGAGCTGGGCCTCCAGCTCCTCGATGGTGTCGGCCAGGTCGAGCGCTTCCTTGGCGTCCGGGTTGACGAGCTGCAACACCTCGCGCTCAACGGCGGGACGCTCGGCGGGGGAGTCCCACAGCACATGGGTCAGCACCGACAGATCGGTCTCGGCGACTGCCGACCGGCCGTCGAGGTAGGCGGACGCCTGGAGCAGCCTCACCGCCTGCCGCCAGCGGCGGTCGGAGGCGACGAGCTCCTTGCGGCGCAGGGCCGCCCGCAGCGTGCACACCGCGTCCACGATCACGTCGGGCACGTCGACGGCGGGGACGGAGTCGCTCACGGCTTGCTGCAACGCGGCGAGCTCCACGGTGGTCCGGTGCTGTGCCGCCGGGCGTCCGACGGCGGAGCGGACCAGCGCGGCGAAGTTCGAGGGGTCTTCCAGATAGCCGACCTCGATCCGTACGAGCAGCCGGTCGTAGATCGCGGCCGCGTCCTGCTCGGCGGGCAGTTCGTTGCTCGCCGTGATGGCCCCGATCAGCGGGCAGTGGATCGGCTCACCGCCGCTCTCGGGGTGGTAGATCCGTTCGTTGAGGTAGCCCAGCGTTTCGTTCAGGGCGGCCGTGGAGCACTTGAATATCTCGTCGATGAACGCGACATGCGCGGTGGTGGCGCGGCCGTCGTAGACCTGGCGGTACTCGCCGCGGGCCAGCGCGGCGACGTCGATGGGGCCGAACATCTTCGTTGGCGCGGTGAACTTCGACAGGAGGATCTCCCAGTACGAAGCCCCCTCGACCCTGCCCGTGAGCTCACGGGCCATCTCGGACTTCGCGGTGCCGGGCGGGCCGAGCACCAGCGAGTGCTGTCCGGCCAGCAGCGTGACCACCAGCGTGCGCACCACGTCGGCCCGCTCGTAGAAACGGTCCGCCAACTCGCCGCTGATCGCCCGTAGTCGCCGGGCGGTGTCGTGCGCGTCCGATGTCTCCTGCGGCTCTTGTCTGTCTTGCGGGTCCTGCGGGTCCCCCGGATTCTCTGTGCTCTGTGTGCTCTGTGTGCTCTGTGTGTCCTGTGCGCCCGTCGTCATCTTCAGCTCCCTGGAACAGCCTTCGCCCGAGCAAGATAACTCGAAGACCGGGACGGCTCGGGCGCCCCTGGGGTCCTTGATCCGTTCCTGTGATCGGTGACGACGATCTGCCTATGCTGGGCCGGTGAACGACGCCGTCATACTGCGGGTCAACGCGACCCCGTCCGCTCCCGCCCTCGTGCTTCGCCCCTGGGCTCACCAGGACGCTCCCGCGCTGATCAACGCATATCGGGACCCGTACTTGCGCCAGTGGACGAGCTCTCCCGTCGACAACGTCGCCGATGCCGCGCGGTGGGTGCATTCCCAACAAGCGGGGTGGGCCACGGGGATACGGCTCGACTTCGCCGTCCTCGAGGAACAACCGGACGCGCCCGAGGGACAGTTGGCCGGGAGTGTGGTCCTCAAGGAAGCCACGCCCGGTAAGTCGACCGCCGAGGTGGGCTATTGGACCGCCGCGCACGCACGCGGGCGGGGCGTCGCCGTCCGGGCACTGGAGGCACTGACCGGCTGGGCCTTCGACACCTTCGCGGCCACCGGGCTGGGGCGCTTGGAGCTCCTCCACCAGGAGGACAACCTGGCCTCGTGCCGGGTGGCGCAGAAGACGCGATACGAGTTCGCCGGAATCCTGCCCGCGTCACCGCCGGCTTTCCCCCGCGACGGCCACCTGCACGTACGGCACGCGGGCTGAGGAAGCAGGGCGCAGCGCGCCTCGCGACCCGGTTCAGCCGCCTTCCCCGTGGTTCATGAACCGGTGCGTGTCGACGCGACGGGCCATGGAGTACGGGTGATACCGGTCCACGAGGATGCGGCAGACGAACTCCGCGGTCCGGCTGTCGAAAGCGGCGTCTTCGCCGTCGAGGGCGCCCTCGCCTAACGTCTCGACCATGCGCTTGTAGTCACCGGGCAGCGCGATGCCCAGACGCGACTCCACCTCCGCCCAGTCCGTGTCCGGCCGCTGGGCGGGCTGTGCCCAGCAGGTGATCCGCCTGAGCCGCTCCACCCAGTCGACGTCCTCGCCCGGAGCGATCACCAAGGGCGTCGGCAGCTGCCGGTGAGCGATGGCCAGCACCGGACGCTCGGCGCCCTCTCCGTCCCGTCCCGTGCCGTGCCTGTAGCCGTCCGCCGGACCGAGCCGGGCCAGCAGATCGTCCACGGTCCTCTGGGTGAGCTTCATGGCAGGGCGTCCAAGAATCACAGCTCCCAGAAGTCGCAGCTCCCGGCGCGTACGGCGGTGGATATTGCGGAGTAGCGCTCGACGCGGGTAGGAGAAGAATGATGTGTGTCGATGAGAGGAGACGGTGTGGCGTCGGACGACAGGGACGTGGAGGGTTTGCTTGACGGGCTGTCGGTGGATGAGGCCCGGCCGGAGCGTCCGGTGCTGCTCGACGGGCAGGGAGAACCGCTGCGGACCTGGCGGGAGAACTATCCCTATAGCGAGAAGCTGAGGCGCAAGGCTTATGAGCGCCGGAAGCGGATCCTGCAGATCGAGCTGCTGAAGCTGCAGAAGTCGGTGCGCGATCAGGGGCAGCGTGTCGTGGTCGTGTGCGAGGGGCGGGACGCGGCGGGCAAGGGCGGCACGATCAAACGCTTCACCGAGCGCCTCAACCCCCGAGGCGCCCGCATCGTGGCGCTGGACAAGCCCACCGAGCGGGAAGCGGGCGAGTGGTACTTCCAGCGGTACGTCGCACAGCTCCCCGCCGCCGGGGAGATCGTCTTCTTCGACCGCTCCTGGTACAACCGTGCCGGCGTCGAGCCCGTCATGGGCTTCTGCACTCCACGACAGCACGAGGAATTCCTACGGCAGGCCCCGCTGTTCGAGAAGATGATCACCGATGACGGCATCGTGCTGGTCAAGTTCTGGTTCTCCGTGTCCCGCGCGGAGCAGCGCACGCGCTTCGCGATCCGCCAGGTGGATCCCGTACGTCAGTGGAAGCTCTCGCCCACGGACCTGGCCTCGCTGGATCTGTGGGACGCCTACACCCACGCCAAGGTGGAGATGTTCCGCGCCACGGACACCGTCCACGCCCCGTGGTCGGTGATCAAGTTCAACGACAAACGCCGCGGCCGCCTCGAAGCCATGCGGCACCTGCTGCTGCGTGTCGACTACGAATCGATGGACAAAGACGCGGTGGGGGAGGCGGACCCGCTCATCATCGGCCCGGCCGACACACTCCTTGAAGCGGACGAGGACCCGACGGACCTCTCCCCCAGCAGGCTCGCGGGGAACGACCGGGGGCCGGGGCAGCATCCGTGAAGGCAGTGGCGCCCGTGGCGAGCCTGCTCGGTGTTTTCGCCCATCCGGACGACGAAGCACTGTCAGCTGGTAGACTGCTCGCCCGCCACGCAACCGAGGGTGCCCGCACCGCAGTTGTGACGGCGACCTGGGCGGCAGGCACGGCGCGTGCCGCAGAACTCGCCCGGGCGCTTCAGATCCTCGGCGCCGGCCAGCCACGGATGCTCGGCTACGCCGACGCGCGCGTACCGCAGTCGGCCCCGGGCGCGCTGCGGTTCTGCGATGCGCCGATCGACGAGACGGTCGGGGAACTGGTCGCGCACATAAGGGAGTTCCGCCCGGAGATCGTGATCACGCATGATGCGTACGGAGGGCTGACCGGACACCCGGACCATGTGCACACCCACCGCGTGACCATGCTTGCGTTCCAGGCGGCCGGACTCGAGCGGCTCTACCCCGACGCTGGTGTGCCCTGGCAGCCGAGCGCCCTGTATCTGGCCACGCACCCTGACTCGGCCATGCGGGTGTGGGGCGGACATCTGGCCGCTATGGGCAAGGCCATGCACAGTGTTCCGGACGCGTGGGTCACCGAGACCGTCGACGTCAGGCCCTGGCTGAAGCGGAAGGTCGACGCGGTGCTGGCTCACCGCACCGAGGTGGAACGGGGAGCCGCCCCTGGTCTGATCGCCGGCCTCCCGGCTGCGGAGCGGGAACGGATGCTCGGCACCGAGTGGTACACCCGCCACGACCCCCTCCACCGCAGGGGAGCGTGACGCGGCCCGGCGGAGTGCAGCCGCCGGGCCGGGATGGTTGGCCAGTGAAAGGGCTCTAGCGTGCGGCGAGAGCCGCCAGCACCTGAGCGGCCGGCTTCGGGTGGACCAGCCAGTGCAGGTGGCTTCCCTGCAGGGTTTCTACGTCGAAGGGGTTGTCGGGGGTGAGGGCGTTGGCCTCGCGGATCATGCGGTCCTGCATGGCGAGGGGGATGCTGGTGTCGTCGGTCAGACGGACGTAGGTCTTGGGGATGCGGCCCCAGGTCGCGGCCTGGGTCCGGTCGGCGGACGTGCCGGCGTCGAGGTTCTCGTCGGGCTGGAAGGTGTTGAGGAAGTTCCGGAACTCGTCGTCGGTGAGGTCGGCGGCGAAGGCCTGCTTCATCCCGGCGAGCGGCTCCGGCGCGGCGGTGCGGAAGTTGACCCGGAGCAGGCCTAGTTCGGCCGGATTGCCGACGAGCGCCGCGGCGAAGGTGCCCGGGTCCACGCTCGCCATCTCCGGCTCCGCGTAGTAGTCGCCCACATTCAGGTCGACGGGACACCAGGCGGAGACGTAAGCGATCCGGTCGATCAGGTCGGGGCGGGCGTTGCCGACCGCCGTGATCGTGGCGCCGCCCCTGCTGTGGGCGACGAGGATCGTCGGGCCGTTCTCCTTCGCCCGCTCCAGGACGTCGATCACGCGGGCGGCATTGTCGGCCAGGGTGACCCCCTTGATGCTGCCCGGTTCGCCGGCAAGCGCGTCGAGATCCTGAGGAGCCTGGTAGGACGCGGGGTAGGTCGCCTCGAAACCGTGGCCCGGAAGGTCGACCGCCACGGAGCGGTGCCCGAGCAGGCCGAGTTCGGCCTGAAGCGGCGCGAACGAGAAGGAGTTCGCGAAAGCGCCATGAACAAATACGAATGTCGGCTGATTTGGCATGCCCGTAGCCTCCAATGGAACGATCTTCGGGACAAGCACAAATTGGATACTTGTGTACCGCAGCCCCCGGCGCGCCCGCGTGTGCTCGTTGGGGCCCCGCGCGGTGACCGGCGTGCTTAGCATGGGCGTCATGACCGTAGATCTGTTCGCGGGCATTCCCGTCCGCGACTACAACACGGCAGTGGCCTGGTACGGGCGACTCCTCGGCACGCCGCCGTCCTTCCTGCCCAATGACACCGAGGCGGTGTGGGAGGTCGACGAACACCGCTACGTCTTCGTCGAGGTGCGCCCCGATCACGCCGGACACGCCTTCCACACCCTCTTCGTCAGCGACTACGACTCCCGTCTCGAGCAGATCGCCGAGCGGGGCCTGAAACCGGAGACCCGCGAGACCTACGCCAACGGCGTGCGCAAGGCCACCTTCCGCGACCCGGACGGCAACGAGATCGGGTTCGGCGGGGGACCGCTGGACTGAGGTGGAGTGAGGTGGACTGAGGTGGAGTGATCGGGAGGCTGCGGTCGGGGCAGTACCGAGCAGCGCCGAGCAGGGCGGAACCTCAGCCCTCCGCACGTCCCGCCGGTGCCTTGGCGCAGAGATACGGGCGGGCCAGGAGCAGGCCCGTGGCGGTCAGGATGATGCCGAAGTAGACCGGCGCGAGGTGGAGCAGGTCGGTGTAGTGGATCGAACCGTGCACCACGACAACCGGCAGGAAGCCGGCCGCCGCCGCGGCGGCCAGGGTCCAGAACACCCAGGCCTCGCCCCGCCGCCAGCCCCACGCGCTGAGCAGCACGATGGCCACCGCGGCGGACATCAGGGCGCCGCCGAAGCCCGCGCGGTCGTGGGCGATGAACGGTACGAGCCGGGGGTTCACGGCTTCGAGGGTGTGCGCGTCGGTGCCCAGGAAGGTCAGGTCGCTGGGGACGAAGACATCGGTCAGGCCGGTCACGGAGATCACCGCGCCGCCGACGAACAGTCCCGCTCCCGTGAGGATCATCAGGAGCTGTCCGACCAGTGCCCGTCGGCGCTCCCGTTCCGGGCCCTCGGGTGCCAGGCGCCACCTGGGTCGGTCGGGGGCGCGGCGCACCCCCAGCACGAACATCGGGAACAGCACGAGGGCTGCCGCCGTGTGCAGCGGCTCCACGAAGCCGATGACCAGGAAGTAGAACAGGGTGGGGAAACCGATCGCCCCCGAGAGCAGGAAGGCCTGGCGGGCCCAGGGCCAGCCGCGTCTGATCCCGCCCGCGGCGAGGCCGGTGTAGAGCGCGCCGATCGACACCATCGTGCCGGCCATGGTGATCCGGTCGTGCTGGAGGAAGTGCACCAAGTGGTGGTTGGCCGCGTGCAGTTCGTGCAGCGTCATGCCGAGGTAGTCGTGGTCGTACCAGAGCAGCACCGGACCCAGCGTGATCGCCGCGGCGCCCAGTCCCGCGACCGTCATGCCGAGCCCGACCAGCAGGGCCCACCACCAGGCGGGCCAGCGGAGGGGTGAACGGCCGACGTCCCGCAGTGCCGGGGCGGGCTCCGTGGGTGTGGCGGCCTCGGTGACCCGCGCGAACCAGCCGGGTCCGGCGGCCACCAGGACTTCAGGCCGGGCGAGTACGACGGTGCCTGCTCCCGCTTCGAGCACGGTTGCCGCGGCGGTGACCGATGGGTCGGACACATGCATGACGTGGGGATCGTCGCTCGTCGTGAACCCGTCGACATGGGGCTTGAGCGCGGCCTCGGTCTCCGGGTCGCAGGTGCGGACGACCACCGGGATCGAGCGCCCGGCGGCGGCCTCGCGTACGGTCCGGGCGTCTTCGGCCGTAACGGGAGCCACCTCGACGACCCCGGCGCCCAGCGGGGCCAGGGCGCGGATCGTGTCGCGGGCGAGCGACGGCGGGACGGATATGCCGAGGCGGACGGTCACGGGCGTCCCGGCTATCTCACCGGCGAGTACCTCCGGCGGATGCCGGTGCCCGAACCCGCGGGCGATCAGTCGCGCCCCGGCGGGGCGGGCACCCACCGAGGCCAGCAGCCGCAGGGCAGTGCGCTGCGAACGGCGCAGGCCGAGTACGGCAGCGGCGGCGCCGCGCAGCGGGTGGTACGTCCAGTCCGGCATCAGCGTCTCTCGTTCCCCGTCGCGGTCACCCGGCTGCCCGGCACGGTCCAGCCGAGCACCGGAGTCATCGAACGCAGCGTGGCGCGGGCCGGCATCAGCCGGGCGGCGGTGTCACGCAGCAGAACGGCGGGCGGCCACGACAGCTGGCCGATCGCGCCGAGCCGGGCGGAGCGGCGCGTGATGGCCCGGGTCCGCGGGCGGCGCAGCAGGTCGTACGAGCGCAGCGCGGCGGTCATGTCCGTGGTGTCGTCCAGGCAGTGGGCGAGAGTGACCGCGTCCTCCAGCGCCTGGCACGCGCCCTGGCCCAGGTTCGGGGTCATGGCATGGGCCGCGTCGCCGAGCAGCGCGACCCGGCCGTGGACGAAGGAGGGCAGCGGCGGCAGGTCGTACAGGTCGTGCCGGAGTACCGCGTGCTCGGGCACGGCGGCCAGCAGGGCGGGGATGGGGTCCGGCCAGGCGCCGAAGCGGCGCAGGAGTTCGGCGTACTCGGCGGAGCCGTCGGTCGAAGTCCCTGCCGGAAGTGGCGGAGTCCCTGCCGGAAGTGCCGCGGTCCCCGCCGAATGTGCCGAAGCCCCCGCCGGTAGCGAGGCCGTCGCGAAGCAGTACATCCGCCCGCCCGACAGCACCGTGTAGCCGAACCTCTCCCCGCGCCCCCAGGTCACCGCGCCCTGCGAGGGCGGTTCGGCGAGCGGCTCGGTGATCATGCGCCAGCCGGTGTACCCGGCGTACCGAGGCCCTGCCGCGTCGGGCCACAGCGCACCGCGGACCGCACTGCGCAGCCCGTCGGCGCCGACCACCAGGTCGGGCCGTGACTCGCCACCGGCATGCACGACGACCGGACGCTCTTCGCCGCCCTCACCCTCGCCCTCGCAGTCGTCGCGGACGGCGGACACCTCACTGCCCGGGCGCAGACTGTCGGCGGGCAGCGCATCGGCGAGCACCCGCAGCAGGTCCGCGCGGTGCAGGACCACGAGGGGGTGGCCGAAGCGACGGGTGAGTTCCGCATTGTCCGTACGAGACATCCAGCGGCCCCGGCGGTTACGTACGCCGCCGGTGGCCTCGACGGCGCCGAGCTCAAGGACCGCGTCGGCAAGGCCGAGCGCCTCAAGTGCCCGCAGCGCGTTCGGCCACAGGGAGATGCCGGCGCCGATCTCGGTGAACTCCGGGGCGCGTTCGAGCACTTCGACGTGCCATCCCCGGCGGTGCAGGGCGATGGCCGCCGCGAGACCGCCGATCCCACCGCCGACGATGGCGGCGGCGCGCTGCGGCATGGTTCCTCACTCTGCCTTCGGGGGCACCACCCCTGGTCAAGTGGCTGTCGCTCCGGTGTTCGGCAGCATACGACGTGCGCAGATGCGGCCGAGCGGCGCCGCCCGCTTTGCCGCGCTGTCCAGTGCTTGATCCAGTGACCGGCCATGAACCCTAGCCTTACGGCATGGGAGTGGGCATCGAAGTTCTGATCGTCGACTGGCGCCGGGTCGAGGCGGAACCGGCGGGTGAGCGACGCGTGCTGCTGGAGGAAGCCGCCTTCGGCGACGAGGGCGACCTCGACGAAGAGGGATGGATCTGGCCCCCGGCAGCCGACGCCGACTGGTACGGCCGGTACGCCTTCCGCCGCACCCTGGGCTCCTACAAGCCGCACTTCTGGGCGGGCGAGCGGTGGGAGCACGTCAGGGACTTCGCCGCCCCCGGCCTGCGCACGGCCCTGGATCACTTCACGGCTGCACTGTTCTGGGAGGGGCTGGATTACATGACTGACGGCACCGCCACACCCCTTCCCGAGCGGGAGGCCCCCTGGGACGCCGATCTGCTGATGTGGCAGCCGCCGCGCGACATCGCGGCAATCAAGGCCTTCTGGACCCGCGCGGCCCCTGACCTGGACACACTGCGCGAGCCGTTCGCACAGCACGCCGCCGAACCGGGCGGCTGGATCGGCGACTTCGAGTCATTTGCCGAGTTCCTCAGGGGCTGGGCCGAGGTGGTCACGGAAGCCGACCGCCGCGGCTGGGGCGTGATCGGGCTCCGCTGCTGACCCGCGCCCGGAGGCGAATCCGGTGGTGCCTGCGTTGACGCGGGCCTCTACCGAGAAGGAGGTCTGGCAGGCGGGGCAGGTGGCCTGGCCGAAGAGGTGGGTCAATGCTCGGGCTACCGTCTGTTGTTCGTCGGTGCGGGCGAGGTCGTGGAGGCGTCGGCCGATGCCCGTCAGGTCGGCCGGGTTCGCGGGGCGCAAGGGCCTGGTCTCGACGGCGGTGGTGTCGTCCGACAGCGCGTAGTCCCCGGTGCAGGAGAAGAAGCCGGGCTCTCCCAGGACGAGGAACAGCTCAGCTGCGCACTGCGGGCAGGTGACCTCGTACTCCTCGTTCATGAGCACCTGGGCGAGGGTTTCCCGCCAGCCCGCCACGCCCTCGAAACTCAGCACGGCTTCCAGGAGGTAGGCGTATTCGGCGGGGTCCTCCGCCGTCCGGAGTCGCGCGTCGGCCAGTGAGGCGAGAGCCGCGATGTCGGCTGCGTGTTCCGCGCGGACATCACCGGCCCCGTGCGGCTGGTCGACTCCTGCCGTGATCGCGCCCGCCAGGGCCAACGCGTTGCCGGCCTGTTCGCGGTCCTGCCCGCCGGCCACTCCGGCCAGCCACGGAAGTGCGGCGAAGCTGGCCGGGTAGACACTGCCTTGGTGGCACAGCGCCGACCACAAGGCGTTCCAGCTCTCGGGGGTGGGAGCCGATGCCAGGCGCTCCAGCTGGGCGGGCAAGTCCGCCGCGGGGCCGTAGGCGTGGCTGAGCTGCGGCCAGTTCGTCATGCGGAGATCCAATCAGGGAGAGGGGGTCGGGGGGCGGTCATGATGCGGCCGTCGTCCAGGGTGAGGATCTGGTCGGCTGCGGTGAGGCCCGTGGGGTCGTGGGTGATCAGGAGGGTCGTGCGGCCGTGGGTGGCGCGCAGGATGTCCGTGAGGACGGCCGCGGCGGTGTCGGGGTCGAGCCCTTCGGTGGGTTCGTCCAGGACGAGTACGGGCGGATCGGCGAGCAGGGCGCGGGCCAGGAGCAGGCGTTGGCGCTGGCCGCCGGACATGGCGGAGCCGTTCTCGCCGAGGAGGGTGTGCCAGCGATCGGGCAGGGACTCGATCCAGTCGAGGAGTTGTGCCTGGCGGGCGGCTTCGCGCAGGTCGGCGTCGGTGGCGTCGGGGCGGGCCAGCAGGAGGTTGGCGCGGATGGTGGTGTGGAAGACGTGGGCGTCCTGCGTCATGCCGGTGATCGCGCGGCGGGCGTCGGCACCCGCGTAGTCGCGCAGTTCGCGTCCGCCCAGACGGATGCTTCCGGCCTCGTACGGGATGAACCGCATGAGCGCGGCTATGAGTGTCGACTTGCCGGAGCCGCTGGCGCCCAGGAGCACCGTGCGGCGGCCGGGCGGCAGGCGCAGGCTCACTCCGTCCAGAGCCGGGAGACCGTCGGGGCGGTGGCGTACGCGTAGGTCGGTGATGTCCACACCGAGGGGTTCGTGCATGGCGAGCGTGGCCGGTGAAGGCGGTTCGGTGACGGGCGCCGGTGTGTCGAGGAGGTCGGCGAGACGGCCCGCGCTGACGCGTACGTCGGCGAGATGGCGGGCCGCGGCAGGCAGGGGAGTCAGTGCCTCGAAGGAGACCAGGGCGAGGACCGTGAGGACGGTGAGGTGCACGGCGGGCAGCCGTCCCGCCGCGTGGGCGCTGAGCCCGAGCCAGGTCACGCCGACCGTCGCCGCGGCCTGGAGGAGCAGGATCGTGGCGGAGGCGAGCGAGGTGGTCCAGGCCGCCCTGCGCTCCACGGCCGCGATCCGGGCCGAGGCCTGGCGTGTCTGGTAGAGGGCGCGTCCCCGTGCTCCGCATGCGGCGAGATCTGCCGCGCCCTGGATCAAGTCCAGTGTGAGGGCGGATAGTTCGGTGCGCGCGGCCTTCTCTGCGTGGCTCGTACGGCGGGAGAGCGTGAGCACCAGGGCCGGTACGAGGAGGCCCGCCGTCGCCAGGACCAGTCCGAGCAGCACACCTGCCTGCGGCAACAGCGCCGCGGCCAGGACGGTGGCTCCGGCGGCGACCGTGCAGGCCGACGCGGCCGGGATCAGCACCCGCAGCAGCAGGTTCTGCGCGGCGTCGACGTCGTCGACAAGTCGGGCGAGCAGGTCAGCGCTGCGGAAGGCGGGCGTGCCCGCGGGAGCGAGCGGCACAAGCGCCTCGTACACCCGCCTGCGGAAGCCCGCGACGGCCCGCAGCACGCCGTCATGGCCGAGCAGCCGGTCGGTGTAGCGCAGTGCTCCGCGCCCCAGGGCCAGAGCGCGGACCGCGACGATGGCCAGGCTCACCGAGGCGAGCGGGGGCTGCTCGGCGGCGCGGGTGATCAGCCAGGCGGCGGTGGCCATCAGCGCGGCGGCGGCGAGTTCGCTGCCGGCCGATGCGAGCACGGCGGGCAGCAGGCGGCGCCAGTACGGCAGGAGGCTGCGCAGGAGGCGGAGGGTGGCGCGGGGTGTGGGTGGGGGTGAGGCGGCTGCGGTTGCGGTTCCGGTTGCGGTCGCGGTTGCGGTGGCTTCGGCGGGGAGGGTCATTTGGCCACCGGGCTTTCTGCGGGGGAAGGTTGGGAGAGGGGGTGGTGGTGTGCTCGGGTGAGTGGGGCCGGGGTGGCGGCGTGCGGCAGCGGATCGGGTGCGGACGAGAAGAGCGGCTCGCGGGAGCCGGTGCCGGCCCCTTCGCATCCAGGCGCCCTGTGTCCGGCCAGCCGCAGACGTGGGGCCCGGTGCAGTCGCAGCCGCAGGTGTGGGCCCCCGCGCAGCCGCAGCTGTAGCCGCAGAGGCAGGCCCCCGCGCAGCCGCAGTCGCAGAGGCGGGCCCAGCCGCAGATCCAAGCACTGCGTTCCCGTTCCCGTCCCGCCGTGACGCCGCGCCCCCGGCACGTCCTGAGCGGAGGCCATCCGCGCGGTCACGGGGCCATCAGTCCCTCAGCAGCAAGAGCGGGCGGCATCGTCGGCGCCGAAGAACAAGCCGTGGTGATGCGGCCCGCGTCGACGGTGACGATCCGGTCGGCGTGCGGCAGCAGCCCGGTGCGGTGGGCGACCACGATCGAGGTCTTGCCGCGCATGAGGCGGACCGTGGCGCGGGTGACCGCGGCCTCGCTCCGGGGATCGAGGTGGGCGGTCGGCTCGTCCAGGAGCAGTACGGGCGCGTCCTTGAGGAAGGCGCGGGCCAGGGCGATCCGCTGGCGCTGGCCCGCCGAGAGCCCGGCGCCGTGCTCGCCGAGCTGCGTCTCGTACGCCCGGGGGAGTTCCTCGATGAAGAGGTCGGCGAAGGCGGCGCGTGCCGCCCGGCGGACCTCGGCGTCGCTCGCATCGGAGCGGGCGAGGCGGATGTTGTCCGCGACGGTGGCGGCGAACAGGTGTGGGCGCTGGGGCACCCACGCCACCTGAGCGCGCCATGTGTCGGGGTCGAGGTCGGCGAGATCGGTGCCGTCGACCGTGACCCGTCCCGACGCGGGAGCCGTGAAGCCGAGGAGCAGCGCAAGGAGCGTGGACTTGCCCGCGCCGCTCGGCCCGACCAGAGCGATGTGTTCGCCGGGGCGCAGGGTGAGGGAGACGCCTCGCAGGGCGGGCGTGGCGTGGTTCGGGTAGTGGACCGTGACCCCGTCCAGACGCAGGTGCGCGGCGTGGACGTCGGGCATCGGGGTGTGGGTGTCGGGCATCGCGGCGCGGGCGTCGGGCATCGGGGCACGGGCCTCGGGCATCGGGGCCCGGCAAGCGGGGCGCGCCGCAGGCAGGACCGAGCGGTCACCCCCGGCGGCTTCGTCGAGGACGGCGAACACCCGCTCGGCCACGGCGATCCCCTCGGCGCTGTCGTGGAAGGCCGCACCCGCCGCGCGCAACGGGAGATAGGCCTCGGGGGCCAGGAACAGGACGACCAGCGCCGTCCGCAGGTCCAACTCGCCGCCCAGCAGCCGCAACCCGACCGGCACTGCCACCAGCGCGACGGAGAGCGTGGCGACGGTTTCCAGGACGAAGGAGGAGAGGAACGCCACGCGCAGCGTACGCATCGTGGCCCGCCGATGAGCGTCGGCCATCTCGCCAAGCACCTCGGCCTGACGCCGCTCGCGGCCGAACGCGCGCAGGGTCGGCAGTCCCGCCACCACGTCCAGGAAGTGCCCGCCCAGGCGGGACAGCAACTGCCACTGCCGCGCGGTGCGCCGGGCGGTATGGGCGCCCACCAGCGCACCGAACACCGGGATGAGCGGCAGCGTCACGACGATGATCAGCGCCGAGGTCCAGTCGGTCCACGCCAGCCAGGCGATCACCGTCAGGGGCACCACCGCGGTGGCCGTCATGGTGGGCAGATAGCCGACGACGTACGCATCCAGGGCGTCGAGGCCCCGGGTGAGCAGGGTGACCGTCTCGCCGTGGCGCCGGGACGCGAGCCGCAAGGGGTTGGTGTGCCGCAGCCTGCCGGTGATCCTCTCGCGCAGCACGCGCTTGGCGTCGGCCGCAGCGCGCTGCGCGAGCACCCCGCGGACCCAGGTCAGCAGCGCCCGCAGCATCATGACGGCGGCCAGGGCGGTCAGGGCGGCAAGCGGTGCGCCGGGGAAGAAGGGGAAGGTGAAGGGGAAGGGGTGTCCGGCGAAGCCGTCCGCCAGGACCGCCGCCAGCAGGGTCGCCTGGGCGACGATGAGCCCGGCGGAGAGGAGCGCAAGCGCCGAGGAGTACGTCATGTGGCGCCGCAGCGCCGGGAGTTCGCGCATCAGGCGTCGCTCGACGGGCTTCATGACTGCATCCCTCTCAGAAGTAGCTGGGGTGACGTTGGCCCGTCCGGCCGCGGAAGGCCCACCAACTCCACGACTGGTAGGCGAGGACCACCGGGACCACCAGGACCCCGAACGCGCTCAGGATCTGCAACGTTGCGCCGTCCGTGACGGCGTGGTCGACGGTCAGTCCTGTCCCCGCCGAGCTGATCAGGAGGTACGGATAGTGCCCGGCCCCCACGAGCAGTACGGGCAGTGCCGTGGCGCAGCAGGTGGCCGCGAACGCCGGGACGGAGTGCCCGTGGGTCATGAACCACCAGGCGCCGGCGAGCGCCGCCGCGAACAGGGCGGCGATGACCGCCGAGGTCGCGCGGTTCGTCATCGAGGCGCCCGCTCCGAAGAGCGTGAGGAGCAGCGCGAGGGCACCCACTGCGGCAGCCCCGCGCAGCAGAAGGGCCCCCAAGTGCCGCGATCGGGAGGCGAGTTCAGGTCCCGAGCGCAATGCCACGAACGCCGTTCCGTGCGCCGCGAAGAGCAGCGCGGTGGTGACGCCGCAGGCCAGGGTGAACGGCGAAAACACATCGCCGGGCCCGATGTGGAAGCTCCCGCCCGCGCGGCGGGGCACGCCGTGCAGCAGCAGGCCCACGACGAGCCCCCAGCACACGGCGGGCAGGGCCCCGCCGCACACGATCAGTACGTCCCACCGGCGCCGCCCGCGTGCGGTGCTAGCGCGGCGCCGCAGTTGGATCGCGGCATTGCCGAGGACCAGGCCGACGAGGATCGCCACGATCAGCGGGTACAGGCCCGACAGGAGGGTGCCTTCCAGGTGCGGGAAGGCGCCGAACAGGACACCGGCGAAGGCGACAAGCCAGACCTCGTTGCCCAGGAAGAACGGGGCGATGGCATCCAGAGCGGCATTACGATTTGTGCCGTCGCCGTCGCCGTCGCCGTCGCCGTCGCGATCGCTCTCCCCGTCTCGCCCGCCGAGGAAGGGATGCAGCATCTGTACGCCGTAGTCGTAGCCGCCGAGCACGAAGTACCCGGCGAGCAGCAGGCCGAGGAGGGCCAGCCAGGCGGTCTCCAGAGTCATTTCGCTCAACTTTCCGTGATGGCAGGGGAGTAGTGCCGGTCGGCAGGCGGGGTCAGCAGGCGAGGTCAGAAGACGGGGTCAGAAGGCAGGCACCGACTGTGTCTCGTCGGAGCCGTCCCCCGCCCGCCCGGGCAGATCCTCGGGGAGCGGTTCGGTGGTGCCGAGTTGGGTGGCGTCCGGGCCCCGGAGGGCGAAGCGCGTGATCAGGGTCCAGTTCGTCACCGCGAGGGCGAGGAAGACGGCGATGAACACGGTGCAGGACACGGCCAGGGCGGCCGTGCTGACGTGGGAGAGCGCGTCCTCGACTGTCAACTCGCCGTATACGAGCCATGGTTGGCGCCCGACCTCCCGTACGACCCAGCCGCCCGCGGAGGCGATGAAGGGGAACGGGACGCTGGCCACCAGCACCCACAGGGCGGGGCGCCAGCGCACGAGGCGGTTCTTCCACAGCAGGATGACGGCGATGAACGTGATGCTGGAGACGGTGTTGCCGATGATCGTCATCACGTCCATGGAGATCCGCATGGTGTCCTGCCAGGGCACGTAGTCGCCGGGCCCGTGCTCCCTGACGAGCTGCGCCTGCACCTCGGCGACGCCGCTGTTCTCCAGGACCGCGTCCTTCATGGGCTGGGTGCGTTCGATCACCGGCCGCTGCATCTCGCCGACGATGACGACGAAGAAGGAGGTGACCGTCGCCACCCACAGCCCCAGGCGCAGGGAGCCGCCGAACAGTTCGGTCTCCTTCGTGCGCCGGAGGAAGTGATAGGCGCTGACCCCCGCGACGAACACGCCGCCCGTCGTCAGCGCGGCCAGGGCGATGTGGAAGAGCGCGATGAGTGCGCTGGAGTTGGTGAGCAGCGCCCCGAAGTCGGTCAAGTAGGCCGCACCGTCCCGTACTTCGTAGCCGACGGGATGCTGCATGAAGCCGTTGGCGACCATGATCCAGTACCCGGAGGCGTACGCGGTCAGGGCCACCAGCCAGATGAGCGTGACGTGTACGCCCCGGCGCATCCGGCCCCAGCCGAAGATCCACATGCCGAGGAAGGTGGACTCGGCGAAGAAGGCAATGAGGGTTTCCAGTGCCAGCGGGGCGCCGAAGACGTTGCCCGCGAACTTGCTCAGACCGCTCCAGCTGAGCCCGAACTGGAACTCCATGACCAGGCCGGTGACGATGCCGACCGCGTAGTTGATGACGTAGAGCTGGCCCCAGAAGCGGGTCATGCGCTCCCGGACGGCCTTCTTGGCGGGATCACGGGTGAACGCGGCCCGGGTATGCATGATCGCCACGAGGGGGACGAGCCCCATGGTGAGGATCACGAACAGCCAGTGGATGCCGGTCGTGGCCGCGAACTGGAGTCGGGCCAGATCCGCAGCGCTCATGGCGGAGCCTTCCTGGAGCAAGGGGGCCGGTCGGAGGGCCGGCGGAGGCGTGGTGCCTCGATGAAGACCGTAGGGAGATCCGCTTATGCATTCCAAGACCGGTTTTGCCATGTGAAGATGACCGGGAAGGCATAAGTGAAGGTGGATCATGGATCTTCTGCAGTTGCGCTACTTCCAGGCCGTCGCCCGTTACGAGCACATCAGCCGCGCCGCACAGGAGCTGCGTGTCGCCCAGCCCTCGCTCAGCCGCACCATCGCGCGCCTGGAGTCCGAGCTCGGCTCCCCGCTCTTCGACCGGCAGGGCCGCCGCATCCGGCTCAACCCGTACGGCGCGATGTTCCTGCGGCACGTGGAGCGGGCCCTGAGCGAGCTCGACGACGGTCGCAGGGCCGTGCGCGAGGCCCGTGACACGGGGCTCGGGCGCGTGAGTGTCGCCTCAGAAACCCTTCTGACGATCACTCACCTGCTCGGCAGTTTCCGGGCCGATCATCCCCGTGCCGATGTACGGCTTTTCCAGTCGACGGCGCAGGAGATGGACCGCCGGCTGCGCACCAGGGAGGTCGATTTCTGCGTGGCCTCGCAGCCGTTGACCGGCACGAACCTGGAGTCGGTGGAGCTCGCGCGCGAAGAGGTGCTGCTGGCGGTGCCGCCCGGGCACTGGCTCGACGGGCGGGAGAGCGTGACGATCCCCGAAATCGCCGACGAGCCCTTCGTGTCCACGCGCCCGGGCCACTGGCAGCGCGCCCTCCTGGACCGGCTGTTCGCGGCCGAAGGGCTCACGCCGCTGCTGTCCTGCGAGGGCGACGAGCCGGGCGCGAGCCAGGACATGATCAGCGCGGGCCTCGGCATCGGTCTGATCCCGGCGATCTCCCGCAGGGCGGGCACGGAATCCACCGTCCCGGTCGCCTGGGTCCATGTGGACGCGCCCGACTGCGAGCGCCTGCTGACCCTCGTATGGAACCGCGAGGGCTATCTGTCGGAAGCCGCCCTGAAATTCCGGGAGTTCATCACCAGCACTCCCTTCATGGACCACCGCCTGCCCGGCACGCGCCGCGACGGCGCCCAACGCCGGGCCTAGCGCGCCGGGCCTAGCGCTTCGGGCGGCATGCCGCGCCGGGCGAGCGTATGGTCAGCCGATGGGCTGCGGCAGGGGCACCACCCGGTAGGCGAGGCGGATCGTGTTGCCGGTGGTGGGGTCGCCCAGTTCCACGCGCCAGCCGTCGGCGAACTGGTCCACGCCGTGGGCCATGGGGATGGTGCCGGAGATCAGGACGGTGCCGGGGGTCAGGCCGCCGCGTTCGCGCAGTACGTCCGTCCAGTAGCCGGGCGTGAGGAGTTCGGCGAGCGTGCCGTGCTGGATCTCGTTCTCCCTGCCGTCGTCGTAGGTGACCCAGGCGCGCAGGGTCAGCTCGTCGATACGGTCCTCGACGTCGGCCAGGAGCCAGGCCTGGCGGGCCAGGACATCGGGTGCCGCGTTCTTGCTCCAGGCCACGCCGTGGACCTCGAGGTCGCGGTCGGTGTGGTCGCAGGCGGCCGTCAGGAGCAGTTCGCCGCCGTCCGCGACGACCAAAGCCCACTCCGCCTCCCCTGATGTGTGCGCGTGCGGCGCGGCGACCGTGTCGGTCTGCTGGGCCAGGTAGGGGGAGACGGGGTAGAGCGCCGGGGTCACCGACGGTGCGGGCACCCCGAGCAGGGCGAGCTCGGCGACGTGCGCGGCGACGTCGGCCTGCTCCCGCCCGGCGTATCCGGCGTTGAGCAGCTGCACGACATCGACGTCGCGGGTGGAGCCGTCGGGGAGTTCGAAGGTCAGCACGGCCATGGGGCACTCCAAGAAAAGGCGGATCTCGACACGGTTAACTTCCGGCGCGGGGGTTGCGCATACGACCTGTATACAAGAAGTATGCCGGAAGGTCGATGTCCAGGTCGATGTCCCCTCGACGCAAGGATCGGGAAGCATGCAGCACACCCCCAAGGGCCCGCCGGCGGTCTCGCCGGACCGCTCCGGCATCCGCCGGGCCTTCTTCGCCAGCCTCACCGGGACCGCTCTGGAGTGGTACGACTTCGCGGTCTACTCCGCCGCCGCGGCACTGGTCTTCGGCGACCTCTTCTTCCCCTCGGAGGACCCCCTCACCGGCACCCTCCTGGCGTTCTCCACCTACGCCGTCGGCTACGTCTCACGCCCTCTCGGCGGCTTCGTCTTCGGCCGGCTCGGCGACGTGATCGGCCGCAAGAAGGTCCTCATCGCCACGCTGGTCCTCATCGGCGCGGCCACGTTCCTCATCGGGGTCCTGCCCACCTACGCCACCGCGGGCGTCACCGCCCCCATCGCCCTGGTCCTGCTGCGCTTCGCGCAGGGCGTCGGGGTCGGCGGCGAATGGGGCGGCGCGGTCCTGCTGTCCAGCGAGTTCGGCGACCCGCGCCGCCGCGGTTTCTACGCATCCGCCGCACAGATCGGACCGCCCGCGGGAAACCTCCTGGCCAACGGCGTCCTCGCGGCTCTGGGCGTGCTCCTGACCGAGGAGCAGTTCCTGTCCTGGGGCTGGCGCGTGGCCTTCCTGCTGTCCGGCGCCCTGGTCGCCTTCGGCCTGTGGATTCGGGCCAAGTTGGAGGAGACACCGGTCTTCAAGGCCATGGAAGCCGAGGAATCGCAGCCTCAGGCGCCGATCCGCGAGGTCTTCACCACCCAGCCCCGCGCCCTGTGCGCGGCCATACTCAGCCGGGTCGCCCCCGACGTGCTGTACGCGATGTTCACCGTGTTCGTGCTCACCTACGCCACCGACGAACTGGGCATGACCCGCGGTTCGGCCCTGACGGCCGTCCTGCTCGGATCCTTCCTGCAGATCTTCCTCATCCCCCTGGCCGGCGCCCTGTCCGACCGGGTCAACCGCCGTGTGCTGTACGGCTGTTCCGCCCTGGCCGCAGGGGTCTGGCCGTTCGTGTTCTTCCTCGTGGTCGACGGCGGCAGCTGGATCCTCCTCGTGTGCGGCGT
Source organism: Streptomyces sp. NPDC046925 (assembly GCF_040644915.1). Lineage (NCBI taxonomy): Bacteria > Bacillati > Actinomycetota > Actinomycetes > Kitasatosporales > Streptomycetaceae > Streptomyces > Streptomyces sp. NPDC046925. Next base: position 94,514 of record NZ_JBEYWZ010000004.1, read on the forward strand.
CGTCGTGGCGCTGGCCATCCACTCCTTCATGTACGGCCCGCAGGCGGCCTTCGTCGCCGAGCAGTTCTCACCCCGGCTGCGCTACACCGGCTCCTCCCTCGCCTACACCCTGGCGGGCCTCATCGGCGGAGCGGTCGCCCCGCTGCTGTTCACCGCCCTGCTCAGTTCCTTCGACAGCTGGGTTCCGCTGGCGCTCTATCTCGCAGCGGCGGCGGCCGTGACCCTCGTCGGACTCGTCCTGGGCAGGGACTCCGACCACGCCGAGGAGGAGGACGCGCTGCTCGGCGGCGCCGCAGCGGAGGCCGAGTCCGCCGCCCGCGTCCCGTGAGCGCCCGCCCCGCCCGTTAGGTTCGCCCTATCCGGCCCACCCGACACCACCCCGAACCGACCCCACCCGAACCGACACCACCCGAAAGGCGGTCCACCGTGCGCATCGCGCTGAGCCAGCTCACCACCGGTCCCGAACCCGGCAAGAACCTCGCCCTCATCGAGGAATGGACCTCACGCGCGGCGGACGCCGGCGCGGACGTCGTCGTGTTCCCCGAGGCGTCGATGGCCTGCTTCGGCACCTCCTTGGCGCCGCTCGCCGAACCCCTGGACGGCCCGTGGGCCGACAAGGTCCGCGCCATCGCCGAGGCCGCGGGCGTCACCGTCGTGGCGGGCATGTTCACCCCGGCTTCGGACGGCCGGGTGACCAACACGCTGCTGGCCACGGGGCGCGGCGTCGAAGCGACGTACGACAAGATCCATCTCTACGACGCGTTCGGCTTCGCGGAGTCCGACACCGTCGCCGCCGGATCGCAGGTCGTCACCATCGACGTGCAGGGCGTACGTCTGGGCCTGGCCACGTGCTACGACGTGCGCTTTCCCGAGCTGTTCCGGGCGCACGCCGACGCCGGGGCCACCGCGACGCTGCTGGCAGCCTCGTGGGGCGCGGGCCCCGGCAAGGTCGATCAGTGGGAGCTGCTGGTGCGCGCCCGCGCCCTGGACGCCACGCTGTGGGTGGCCGCCGTCGGCCAGGCCGACCCGGCCGCAGGGGGAGTGGCGGCTGCGGGCACGGCGCCCACCGGAGTGGGACACAGCATGATCGTCGGCCCCGACGGGACCGTACGCAGCCGTCTGGGGGCCGGGCCCGAGCTGCTGATGACGGAGGTCGACGCCGATGAGGTCGCGGAGGTCCGCGCGAAGATCCCGGTCCTTGCCAACCGGCGGCTGGGGAACTGAACCGGGCGGGCCGCGGCCCGCAACACCCCTGCCCCGCCGGGCCGGTGGGCTCCCGCCAGAGCTCTCCGGCCCGGTCTGCGTCTACTGCCTACCCGGCGAGCAGCACCTTCAGCGTCGACTCCAGGTGACTGTCGATCGCGGCGCACGCGGCCTGCGCGTCGCCGGCTTCCAGCGCGTCCACGATCGTCCGGTGCTCGTCGAGGACCGCGTCCTGACGGCCTTGCTGGTTGTAGAGGGCCACGACACCGGCCCGCACCTGGCGGCTGCGCAGTCCCTCGTAATGCCGGTCCAGCAGGGCGTTGCCCACGGCCGACACGAGCGTCGAGTGGAACTGGTGGTCCACGTCGATGAATTCCTTGGCCTGGTCGGGGCCGCTCAGCGTGCGCTGGCGCTCCAGGAAGTCGCCCAACTCCCGCACCGGGGCCTGGCCCGTGCCGATGACGTGCTGCGCCGCGTACCGCTCGACGATGCCGCGCAGCTGCATCAGCTCGGTGATCTCACGCCCCGACAGCGGGGCGACGCGGGCCCCGCGCTTGGGCACCAGTTCGACCAGATCCTCGGCGGCGAGAAGAAGCAACGCCTCGCGGATCGGGGTGCGCGAGACGCCGATCCGATCGGCGATGTCCTGCTCGGAGAGGAACTCCCCCTGCATCGCGGGGTCCGTCAGCACCGTGTCCTTGAGATACGCGTACGCCTTCTCCCGACCCGACGCCACCGCTACCCCCAGAGATCGCATACACCTTGTATACGGAAGTTACCACGCGACCCGCGCTCCTGGCCCGGTCTCGGCACGCAGTGCGGGGCTGACGCCGCACGCACCGTCAGGCGTCCGCTTCCGCCGCGCGGTCCAGCCAGTGGGCGAGCAGTCTCCGCGTGCCCCGCAGGGACGGGTGGCTGGCTGGCAGCGTGAGTTCCTGAGCGGCCAGCAGTTCCGCGAAACCCGCTGCCGCTCCCGCGGCGTCTCCCGCCTGCCCGCGCCAGGAGGCCAGGGTGCCGAGGACTTCCAGGGTGTCGGGATGGGCGTGGCCCAGCGCCCGGCGCCGCCCCTCCAGCACGGTGTGGCACTCCTCTTGTGCGTGATGCGTCTGTCCCAGCTGCCACAGGGCGATGGCGAGGGAGAAGCGCGAGGTCAGGGTCGCATAGTGGCCGGGGCCCAGGTCCGGGTCGGCGACGCGGGCATCGGTGTCCGCCCGCAGGCGCGCCGCTGCCGTGTGCGGCGACTCCTGACGGTCTTGCATGGAGGTCAGGGCGATACGGCTCTCCAACGTCTCGGGTGCCTCCTCGCCGAGCAGCTCGATCCGCCGCGCGAGGACACTTTCACACTCGGCCACGGCGGCCTCCGGCCGGCCCTTCTCGAACAGCAGCAGAGCCAGCTGCTGACGGCTGGCCAGAGCACTGGGATGACCGGCGCCCAGCGTCTGCTCCTGCACGCGAAGGACCGCACGGACGACCTCCTCGGCTTCGGTGAAGGCGCCGATGACGTGCAGCCAGCGGGCGAACCCGAACCGGGCGGCCAGTGTCCGTTCGTCCTCGGGGCTGTGCCGGCGGGAGTACTGCGCGATGGCATGAGCGAAGGCGCGGCGCACGGTGGTGTAGCGCCCGTAGCTGTGGGCGGTCGAGGCAATGGCCTCGGCCTCATGGGGGGCGGCGAGAGCAAGGACGCTCGTGCAGATGTCATCGGGCACCCACTCGGGTCCCGTGGCACGTTCGCTGTCCTCGCGTTCTCTGGCGTCCACCAGATACCGGAACACGTCCAGCGGCGCGCTGTCGCTGTGCGGCGTGGCCGGCATCAGCAGGGAGAGGGTTCCTTCATGCTGCTGCAGGGCCCAGTCCCACGCCTCGGGGACGGGCTCGGGACGCAGGCGCGGGCGATGGGCCAGGTAGAGGGTGTGCAGGTCCTCCAGCATCGCGCGGGCCAGCGGGCGGGTCAGGCCCAGACGGCGGCAGTCGACGGCGGCACTGACCAGCGACGCTCCGCGGGGATAGGCCCCCGTGCCCGAGGCGTTGCGCCAGCGGTCGAAGAGGGGCAGGCCGGCGCCGATGTACTCGGCAAGACCGAACTCCCGGGGCGGGCGCAGCGCGGCGCCGATGCGCTCGTCGGCCGACAGGGCCCGCGCGCGGTCCAGTTCGCTTCCTGTCAGCCTGCATTCGAGCGGTACCGGCTTGGGGTCCCGCAGGACGCGCCTGGCTTCCTGAGCTTCCGAAGAGGCATCGCTCTGCAACTGGTTCAGGTTGCTGATCTTTATCGTTGCCATGATGGCGCGGTGGTGGCCGCCGCCGACCAGATGCCGGACATCCTGGAAGGTGAGGCCGCCCGGCACCAGGTACTGATCCAGGTCGTCCAGCCACACCACTGCACGGGGCAGGTTCTTGGCGTGCTCGATGACGGCGCGCAGTTTGTCCACGCCGGGGCTGCTGGGCGCGATCAGTGTGTGTCCCGGAACAGCCGCACGCACCGCCTCGTACGCAGTCCGTGTCGTACCCGACAACCGGTCGCCGACCAGCAGGACGAACTTGCCGGCCTGCAACTGCGCCACCAGGCCCTCGTGCACGTCTCGCCGCACGTACGGCGGTGACGGCGGCCCGGTGTCGACCGGCCAGGTGGGTCTGACGCCGACGAGGGTCGGGTCGTCGATGTCGGCCACCAGCGGGAGCCGCTTGTCGCCGGGGAGCCGGATGCACCCGTCGAGAGCGACCTCCCGGCCGTTGGCGGTGCGCTGGAGTCTCTGCTTGACCAGGTCCGTGCAGATTCCTCCCGCACTGGCGACGACCACTCCGGTGGCCAGCATCCACGGCGTGCTGACATCGGTGGACTGCAGCACTCCGGGCACGGCGAGCAGGACAGCGAGGCCGCCCACCGAAATGACGGCGCCGAGAATCGACACTCCCCGCCGTGACCGCGCCATCACACCCCCGCTGATGCGCACCCCGTGCCGCCTGTCGGAGGCCATGGTCATCACCGGCGGCTCCGCGGTCAACCGTGCGCGGTACGCCAACTCCGTTCCTGTGATGAGATGTCGGCCACCAGGCGGGCGCCTTGAGGGGTTTCCTCGCGGTCAGGCCTCCGGGTGGCCGGCGTCGGCCTCGCTGCCCAGTACGTACAGCTCCGGCAGGTTCACCACGATGGCCTCCTGGGTGCTGCGGGCGATGACCACGACGGCCTCGTCGTCGGGGCTGGGGTTTTCTTCGCGGTGCGGGACGTAGGGCGGGACGAAGATGTAGTCGCCCGGTGCCGTGCGGATCCGGATCTCCTCGGGGGTGCCGCCGGAGTCGTCCAGGAAGACGAACTCCGGGTGCCCCTTGATGACATGGATGGCCGTCTCGGAGGCTCCGTGGTGGTGGTTGGAGGAGGCGGTGTCCGGGGCGACGTGGGTCTGGCCCATCCAGATGCGCTCCGATCCGACGCTCGCGCCGCTGATCGCCGCGAAGCGCCGCATGCCGCCCGTCTGGGCGGTGTCGCCGTCCAGGGCATCGGCGCGGATGTGGTGGAGGCGGGCGCTCAGCGGCAGTGCGGCGCCGTCGTGGCCGGGAAGGTCCGGGTGGAAGGCGTCGTGAGGGGCGGCGGACGGCTCGTCGTCGGACGGCGTGGGCGCGGTGTGCGGGGCCATGGGAATCCTGCTCGTCGGGGCGGGCCGTGACGGCCGGGCCGGAATGGGGCGGGCGCACGCCGCTGTTGGCCACCGATAGCGGCCCGCGGCGAGGCGGTGGCGGGCGCTCGGCCGGCGGACGGCGTACCCAAGATCCTTGGGCGACCGTAGAGAGCCGGGCGAATGGATGTCAAGATGTGTCCATTGTCGTCGGGGCGGCCGTTCGGCGCCGTGCCCCCGGGGGCGGTCGGTACGTACGGATGCTTCGGGAAGACGGTGCACATGCAGATCTCTGCCAAGGCGGACTACGCGGTGCGGGCGCTGGTCGAGCTGGCGGCCGACAGCGCGCGGCCACTGACGTGCGAGGCCATCGCCTCCGTGCAGGACATTCCGTTCCGCTTCCTCAAGTCGGTCTTCAGGGACCTGCGTTCGGCCGGTCTGGTGCGCAGTCAGCGCGGCTGCGAGGGCGGCTACTGGATCGCACGGGACGCGCACTCGATCACGGTCGGCGAGGTGATGACCGCCGTCGACGGCGAGTTCTTCACCGTGCGGGGCGAGCGCCCCGAAGGGCTCGGCTACCCCGCCGCGGCCGGCGGGTTGCCGGACCTGTGGCGTGCGACCGAGGCGGCCGCACGGGCGGTCCTGGACGGCACGAGCATCGCGGCGCTCGCCGAGCGCGCAACGGAGACCGCGGGCATCGAAGGCGGCGGGAGCGCGCACGAGATCTCCGCGGCCGTACCGGCATGAGCGCCGCACCGCCCCCGGACGCCCGTGTCCCCGCGGCTCTCGTCGAGGTAACCGAGTTCACCGACGCGGCCTGCCCGTGGGCCTGGGGATCCGACCCCGTCTTCCGGCTGCTGCGGCACAGTCTGCGGCCGCAGCTGCGGTGGCGCCGGGTGTTCGGGATCCTCTTCGACGAGGACGACGATCCGGCGCCCGACCCCGATGCCGAGGCCCGTTGGTACGAAGGCTTCATCAAGGACGTCAGCGCGCACACCCGCGCCCCTTATGCCGCCCGGCTGCACTGGCTGACCCGTACGAGCTGGCCCGCGTCCCTGGCCGCCAAGGCCGCCGAGGCGCAGGGCGAGCAGGTCGCCGAACGGGTGCTGCGCAGGCTGCGCGAGACGACCTTTGTCCTGGGCGAACCGGCCGACACGCCCGAGGCGGCGGCCGACGCCGTGGACGGCGTGCCCGGGCTCGACCGGGACAGGCTGCTCGCCGATCTGACGCACCCCGACACCCTCGCCGCGGTCCGCGCGGACTGGGCAGCAACGCGCAGGCCGCTGCCCGAGGTGCGGGATCTGCAAGGGCCGGGACCGCATCCGGGGCGGGCCAAGGAAGTGGGGGAGGAGCGGTACCGCTTCGCGCTGCCGACCCTGCTGTTCGACGGGCCCGGCGGGCGCGTCTGCGTGCCGGGATGGCGCCCGCCGGAGACCTACCTCGCGGCGGCGACGACAGCCGCCGGGCAGCCGGCGCCTTTCGCCGTGCCCGAACCCCTCGCGGCCGACGCGGCGTTGGCGCAGTGGCGCAGTCTCACCCGGCGGGAGCTGGAACTGCTTGCGGGTACGTCCGTCGTGCCGCGCGATGCGGTGCGCGTCGAGACGGGCAACGGCCCGCTGTGGCTGCACCCGGAGGAGGCGGCCACGCACCCCGCGACACGGACGCACGGCTGACGTCGAACACCCCCTGACGGCTCACGGATTGAGGGAAGGCGCAGGTCGTCGGGGTCTCGGACAATGAGACACCTAAAGGTGTCCATTGACAGGGCGGGGCCGCGGCCGTGAGGATGCAGGGCATGCCTTCGATGCACCCCGGCGTGGTCTGCCGCTACGTGGACTATCTGCGCACCTCCAGCGCGCTCTGTCGCTGACCCGGTCGACCGGCCGCCCCTGGCGAAGCTCCGGTCCCGGCGTCCCTGCTCTTTGCCGGGCGGTGCGGCACAGCCTCCGTCCGGTGGCCGTGCCGCAGCACGGCTTCCCTGAGCTGCGGGGACAGTCGACTTCCCGTTGCGTCGGCACGTACTGAATGCCTCACGGCGCACGTACTCCGCCGACACGAGCCCGCGTCGATCCTCCTCGCTTCCTCGCCGCGATCCTTTCTCCCGCTGACGGCCCTTGCCCGACCCGGTGCGACGGCCCGACGGCAGGCCGGTGCGAGTGACGCCGCGACCCGCCGCGCAACACCCCTCTCCTCCCCACCTCCTTCGCCCGTGCCCCCGCACACCGGGCGACCCATGGCTTCGTCCGTCCGCACAGGCGGTCCGGCACGGCCCAGAAAGGTGCGCACCCATGCCGAAGTCCGGCACACCCTTCCCCTCCGGAGCATCGGCCGACGCCGGCGCTCCGCCCCCTGCCCGGCTGCCCGCCCCCGGCCGCCGCGCCTTCCTGGGCATGTCGCTCGGCGCCGGTGCGGCCCTTGCCCTGTCGGCCTGCGGGGGTGAGTCCACGGCAGGCGGAGCCGGCGGGGGAGGGGTCCTCAAGTGGGGCTGGGACCTGCCGACTTCATGGGATCCGGTCACCTCGTCGGCCGGATGGGACGTGCACTCGCTCTCCCTGGTCTACGCGGGCCTCACCAAGCTCGACGAGAAGGGCGAAGCCGTCCCCGCCCTGGCCCGCTCCTGGACGTACGACGACGAGGGCACGGTCGTTACCTTCACCCTCCGCAAAAACCTGAAGTTCAGCGACGGAAGCCCCATCGACGCCACCGCGGTGAAGAAGAGCATCGAGCGGGGCCGCGACTACAAGAAGTCGCTCATCGCCGCCCAGCTCATCGGGGTCAAGACGGTCACCGCCGTCGACGAACACACCGTCGAACTGCACCTGAAAGAACCGGACTTCCAGATCCCCGCACTCCTCGCGGGAAAGACCGGCATGGTCGTCAACCCGAAGGCCTTCGAGAAGAACGCGGCGAGACTGGCCACCAAGCCCGCGGGCGCCGGGCCCTACACCCTGGCCTCCTACGTCGAGAACTCCAAGGCCGTGCTGCGCGCCAACCCCGCCTACTGGGACGCCGGACACATCACGACGCAGAACTTCGAGCTCTACCCGCTCCCCGAGCCCTCCACGGTCGTCGCCTCCCTCAAGTCGGGGCAGTACAACGTCGCGCAGATACCCGGCAGCCAGGTCAAGGCGGCCAAGGCCGCGGGCCTGAAGGTCCAGGTCATCCCGTCCATGGTGGTGGCCGTACTGGATGTGCACATCGGCAGGGAGCCCTTCACCGACCCCGATGTGGCACTCGCGCTGAAGTACGCCATCGACCGCGAAGAGCTCCTGAAGACAGCGTCGTTCGGCTACGGCCAGGCCACCCGCCAGCCCTTCCCGCACGGCTACGCCGGTCACGACGAAACACTCGACAAGCTCTTCCCCTACGACCCCGGGAAGGCCAGGGAACTCCTCGCCAAGGCGGGCCACGCCGACGGACTCAAGATCACGCTGTCCGCCCAGAACGGCGAGGGCGTACCCGAGTTGATCCAGGCCCAGCTCAAGAAAGTCGGCATCACCGCCGAAATCGAGACGATCCCCGCCGACCAGTCGACACAGATCGTGTACATCCAGCGGGCCAAGGCCCTGTACGTCGACCAGTTCGCCGGGCGGGACTCCGCCGTCCAGGGCTTCCAGGTCCTCTTCGGCAAGGAAGGCCTGATGAACCCCGGCCGGACCGTCGCACCCGAACTGGAAAAGGCCCTCGACGCCGTGCGCCGCACCCCGCTCGACGACCCGAAGTACCCCGAGGTGCTCCAGAAGGCCACCGGCATCGCCGTACGGACCATGCCCAACGTGTTCCTGTACACCGTGCCGCGCATTCTCGCCCGCAGCCCCAAGGTCTCCGAGATCCCCTCCTACACGGTCGTCCAGCGATTCGAGGGGGTCACCGTCTCGTGAGCACCTCAGCACTCCCGGACGCGAAACCGCCCTCCGCGCTCCCGGACAAGAAACCGTCCTCCGCCACCGGCCGCCGCACGTGGGCCCCGCTCTCCCGCCGCCTGGCCGCCGCGCCCCGCCCCCTGGGCCGGGTGCTCGCCACCACCGCCACCGTCTTCGTCCTCGCCTCGCTGCTGACCTTTGCCCTGGGCGCGCTGTCCGACGCCAACCCGGCGGCCGCCGTCCTCGGTGATACGGCGACCCCGGCGGACATCGCCCGCATGGAGGCCGAGTTCGGCCTCGACCGGCCGCTGTACGTGCAGTACTTCACCTGGCTCGGCGGCGCGTTCACCGGCGACCTGGGCGTCTCGTGGTTCACCGGCGTCCCCGTGGCCGACAGCATCGGCCAGGCCCTGCCCGTGGACCTGTCCATCGCCGGGCTCGCGCTGCTGCTCGCCGTGGTGATCGGGGGCGGCGCGGGCATCGCTGCCGCGCTCGACAACGGCGGCCGCATCGACCGCGCCGTGACGCTCGTCTGCTCGGCCCTCGCCACCCTGCCGCCCTTTCTGATCGGCATCGTGCTCATCGTCGTCTTCGCCGTCCAGTTCGGTGCGCTGCCCACCGGCGGCTACGAACCGCTGGGCTCCGGACTCGGCCCCTGGCTGCGCTACGCGATCCTGCCCGCCTTCGCGCTGAGCCTGGACGCCGCCGCCTCCATCGCCCGGCAACTGCGCACCTCCCTCGTCGGCGCGCTGCGGGAGAACTACGTGACCGGCGCCGAGATGCGGGGCTTCTCCGCCCGGCGTGTCCTGTTCGGGCACGTGCTGCGCAACGCGGCGGGGCCCGCGCTGACCGTCCTGGGCGTGAGCGTGCCCGTCATCCTGGGCGGCGCGGTCGTCACCGAGAAGATCTTCAACCTGCCCGGTATCGCCCAACTCTCCCTCCAGGCCGCCGAGCGCCACGACATCCCCGTCATCCAGGGCACCCTCCTGGTCACCGTCGCCGTGGTGCTCGCCGCGAACGTCGCGGTCAACGCGGCGCTCGCCGCCCTCAACCCGGCCGCCCGCCGGAGCACCACGCGCCGTCGAGGCGCCGGCACGGCAGGGGGCACGGCATGAGGGTTCTCCGCCGTACCTGGCGCAGGAGTTCGGCCCGCGTCGCGCTCGCCGTCCTCGTCCTGGTGGCCCTGCTGGCCGTGGCGGGCGGCACGCTGGCCCCGCACGATCCGCTGGGCCAGAATCCCTCGGACATGCTGCAAGGGCCCAGCGGCAGCCACCTCCTGGGCACCGACTACCTGGGCCGCGACGTACTCAGCCGCCTCCTCGACGGCACCGGCCTCTCCCTGGTCGGAGCCCTTGAAGCCGTCGCCACCGCGATGCTGCTAGGTATCGTGCCCGGAGTCGCGTCCGTATGGCTGGGCCGGACCTTCGAATGGACCGCGCAGCGTGCCGCCGACACCTTGATGATCATGCCGTTCACGGTCTTCGCGATCGCCGTGGTCGGCGCCCTGGGCAACGGCATGCACCAGGCGATGGCGGCCCTCGGCGTGCTGTTCGCTCCCCTGTACTTCCGCGTCACCCGGGCCGCGGCGCTCGGCCTCAAGCAGGCGCAGTACGTGGAGGCGGCCGAGCTGATGGGTGCCTCGCGGTGGTGGATCCTGCGCACCCATGTCTGGGGCAAGATCCTGCCGACGGTCGCGGTGACCACGGCCCAGATGGTCGGCCAGGCACTCCTCGTCGTCTCCTCGCTGACCTTCCTCGGGCTCGGCGTCCAGCCGCCCGCGCCCACCTGGGGCGGCATGCTCGCCTCTGACCTGGGCTACCTCGCCCAGCAGCCCTGGGCGCCCCTTATTCCGGGCGCCGCGATCATGATCACCGTCGGATCGCTCAACCTCCTGGCCGACGCGATCCGCGACAGCGGTGTACCGGATGCCGGTGACCTCGCGGCACCCGCACCCGCAGCCGCCGCACCGGTCACCGCCCCGGCGTCCCGGACCGTCGCGGCCCAGCAACGCACCACGGCTCACGTGCACGGGAGTGCGCACACCACCCAGGACTTGAAGGAGGCCGAACACCATGTCACGGCCCGTTGAAGCCACCGACCGCACGGAACACCGGCCCGTCCTCGCCGTCGAGGGACTCGACGTGACCATCGGCGGCGCCGCACGCGCCGTACGCGACGTGTCTCTGAGCCTCGCACGCGGCGAATCCGTCGGCCTGGTGGGGGAGTCCGGCAGCGGAAAGAGCCTGACCTGCCGCGCCGTCCTGGGCGTACTGCCTCCCGGATGCGAGGTGGGCCAGGGGCGCATCACCCTCGCCGTCCGCGAGGGCGACGCCGACGCCACGACGGAGTTGACCGCGCTGACCCGCAAGGGCTGGAACGGCGTACGGGGCAGGCGGGTCGGAGCGGTCTTCCAGGAGCCCGCCTCCTACCTCAACCCCTCGCTCACCGTCGGACGGCAGCTCGCCGAGCAACTGCGCGTGGGCCGGGGCCTGTCGCGCCCGGCGGCGCACACCCGTGCCGTGGAGCTCTTCGCCGCCGTGGGACTGCACCGCCCGGAGGAGCTCTACCACCAGTACCCGCACGAACTCTCGGGCGGCATGCTGCAGCGCGTCCTCATCGCGATCGCCGTCTCCTGCGATCCGGAGCTCCTCATCGCCGACGAGGCGACGACGGCACTCGATGTCGTCATCCAGGCGGAAATCCTCGAATTGCTGGGGAGCCTCCGCAAGGAGCAGGGACTCGCGCTCCTGCTCGTCACGCACGACCTCGCGGTGGTCGCCGAGAGTTGCGACCGCGTCGTCGTGATGTACGCGGGCGAGATCGTCGAGGACGGCCCGACCCCACAGGTCCTCGAGGCGCCCGCGCACCCGTACACCGAGGCGCTTCTACGGGTGGCGTCCGTCGGCGACTGGGGGCGGCGCGAGCTCGACATCATTCCGGGACGCCCGCCCGAGACAGGCGCCGACCTGCCCGGATGCCGCTTCGCCGACCGATGCGCCTACGTCACCCCGCAGTGCACGGACGGCCCTGTCGCCCTGCGCACGCTCGACACCGGCAGGCGGGCACGCTGCCTGCGTCCGACCTGGTCAACGGAACCACCGGGCGCGGCAGATGACGGCGGCGCGACGGCAGCCGACCGTACCGCAGCAGTACAAGGAGCCGCCCTGTGAGCAGCGCCCCGACAACCCGACCGGGCCAGCAGCCCGACGCGGGCGCACCCGAAGCACCGCTCCTGCAGATCCAAGGGCTCGCCGTCTCCTACGGCCGGCGCGCCGCACGCGTCGTGGGCGGCGCCGCGAAGAGCGCCCGCGTGCTCAGCGACGTGCGACTGGACGTACGCGCAGGGGAGATCGTCGGCATCATCGGTGAGACCGGCTCCGGCAAGACCACCCTGGCCCGCGCCACCGTCGGCCTGGTCCGCCCCGACGCGGGCCGCATCGCGTTCGGCGGCCGCGACCTCACCACGCTGCGCAGAGGCGCACTGCGGGACTTCCGGCGCTCGGGCCGCGTCCAGTACATGTTCCAGGACCCGTTGCGCTCCCAGGATCCGGAGCTGACCGTCCGCCGCATCGTCGCCGAACCCCTCGCGGCGGTCGGCGCCCTGGACTGGCGGGAGCGCGCCGCGCGCGCCGACGAGGCCCTGACGCTCGTCGGCCTCGACCCGGACGTCTTCGGCTCACGCACCCCCGGCCAGATCTCCGGCGGCCAGCGCCAGCGGGTCTCCCTGGCCCGCGCCATCGTCACCCGCCCCCGGCTGCTCCTGACCGACGAGCCCGTCAGCGCCCTGGACGCCTCCAACCGCAACCTCGTCCTGAGCCTGCTCCAGCGGCTCCGCCGCGAACTGGGCCTGGCCGTCGTGGTCATCTCCCACGACCTCAGCTCCCTGGCCGGGATCGCCGACCGGGTGGCCGTCCTCTACCGCGGCAGACTCGTCGAACAGGGACCCATCGGCGACGTCCTCGCACACCCCCGGCACCCGTACACCGCCCTGCTCACCGCATCGGCACCCAGCGTGCGCCGCGAACACCGCCTGTTGCCCGCCCAGTTGCGCGCGTCCGCCGACCGCGCGCCGTGGCCGGACGACGAGGGTTGCGTCTTCGCGCCACGGTGCCGGTTCGCGGGCGCCGAGTGCCGCGAGGAGCCTGCCTCGGCGACGGTCGGGGGCGCGTCGGCCAGGACGGCTGACGGACCCGCGTCGCCGGGGGCGGCCCACGGACTCGCGTCGCCCGGGACGGATGACCGGCTCACGTCGCCCGAGACATCCCTCACCGTCGCCTGCCACCACGCCGCCACCTGGCGCGACCGCCTCCACTGAGTGCCCCCTCGCCCCACCCGGCCCCACCTCATCACTCACCCCCGGAGACCCCTCATGGCCATCGAGTTCATCGGCATAGCCGCCACCCAGGAGACCAGCGAGAGCGGCTCGGGCACCCCCGTCGCAGGGCGTGACGGCATCTCCGCACAGACCGAGTCGGGCCATGCCCGCGGCCCCGTGGTGCAGCCGGGCTACCTGCGCGACCTCGCCCGCGCCCACGAGACCTCGGGCTTCGACCGTGTCCTGGTCGCCCACTCCTCCGCGAGCCCGGACGGCTTCATCGTCGCCGACCAGATCCTCACCCACACCGACCGGCTCGGCGTCCTGCTCGCCCACCGGCCCGGCTTCGTGGCGCCGACCCTGGCCGCCCGCAAGTTCGCCACGCTCGACGCCTTCCACCCCGGACGGATCGCCCTGCACGTCATCACCGGCGGAGACGACGCGGACCAGGCCCGCGACGGCGACTTCACCGACAAGCCCACGCGCTATCGCCGTACGGACGACTTCCTGGACGTCGTCCGCAAGGAGTGGACGGCCAGCCGGCCCTTCGACCACGACGGCGAGTTCTACCGGGTCAGGGGAGGGCTGTCGGCGGTGCGGTCCCACACACCCATCCCCGTGTACTTCGGCGGCGCCTCCGCGGACGCGGTCCGGGTGGGCGGCAGGCACGCGGACGTCTACGCCTTCTGGGGCGAGCCACTGGACGGCATAGCCCAGCGCATCCGCGAAGTGCGCGACGCCGCCCGCCCCCACGGCCGCGACCCCCGCTTCAGCGTCAGCCTGCGACCCATCCCCGCCGCCACCGAGGCCGAGGCCTGGGAGAGGGCCCGCGAGATCCTGCGCCTGACCAAGGAGCGGGCGGGCGAGGCACGCAAGGCGTTCCCTCTCGACCACAGCGAACAGCGCGGCTCCCAGCGGCTCCTTGAGTACGCGGCCCGGGGCGAGGTGCACGACAAGCGGCTGTGGACGGCCATCGCCAAGACCACCGGCGCGGCGGGCAACTCCACGGCACTGGTGGGCAGTTACGAACAGGTCGCCGAGTCACTGCTCGACTATGTCGGCCTGGGTGTCTCCACCCTGCTCATCCGCGGCTTCTCGCCGCTGGCGGACGCACGCGACTACGGCACGCTCATCCGGCTGGTCCGCGACCAGGCCGAGGACGTCGCCCCTGCCGCCCTGGAAGACCCCGCGGTGCCCGCATGACCTCCGCCCCCGCCCGGCACACGAGCCCTGCCCCCGCCCGGCACCTGCCGACCACCTCGCACTGGGGCGCCTACGGCGTGCGGACCGCCGCCGACGGCTCGCTCGACCTGCGGCCCCACCCGCAAGACCCCTCGCCGTCACCGCTCCTGGGCAACGTGGCAGGAGCGCTGCGCCACCCCACCCGCGTGCGGCGGCCCGCCGTGCGGCGCGGCTGGCTCGAACACGGGCCCGGCACGGGCCGTGGCCGCGGACGTGAGCCGTTCGTCGAGGTCACCTGGGACGAGGCACTCGACCTTGTGGCGGCAGAGCTGGCCCGCGTACGCGACGAACACGGCCCGCAGGCGGTGTTCGGCGGCTCCTACGGCTGGGCATCGGCCGGCCGCTTCCACCACGCGCAGAGCCAACTGCACCGCTTTCTGGCCCAGTTCGGCGGCTACACCGCCTCCCGCAACTCCTACAGTCTGGGCGCCTCGCTCGTCCTGTTGCCCCACCTCGTGGGCCGGGCAGGCGCTCAGGCCGTCCTGCGGGCCGCATCCAGCTGGCCCACGCTGGCCGCACACACCGAGCTGATCGTGGCGTTCGGCGGCATCCCCGCCAAGAACGTGCACGTCACCCCCGGCGGAGTCACCCGCCACCGCACGCCGGGGCACCTCGCCGACCTCGCGCGAACCGGAACCCGTATCGCCCTGGTCAGCCCGTTGCGGGCCGACCTGCCCGAGAGCCTGGACACCACCTGGTACCCGGTGGCACCGGCCACCGACACCGCGCTCATGCTGGGCCTGGCGCACACCCTCCTCGCCGAGAACCTGCACGATCGGGCCTTCCTCGACCGCTGCACGGTCGGCTTCGACACCTTCGCCCGCTACCTCGTGGGCCGCGCGGCGGACGGCACGGTCAAGAGCGCCGCATGGGCGGCCCGGATCTGCGGCCTGGACGCCGAAGCCATCCGCGGGCTGGCCCGGCGCATGGCCGCCTCCCGCACCCTGATCACCGTCACCTGGTCGCTGCAACGCATCCAGCACGGCGAGCAGCCCGTGTGGGCGGGCCTCGCCCTGGCCGCCATGCTCGGCCAGATCGGCCTGCCCGGCGCGGGCTTCGGGCACGGCTACGGCTCCATGGGCGACGTCGGAGACCACGGACCCCCGATCCGCCTCCCACACCTGCCCCAAGACCCCAATCCCGTCGACGAGTTCATCCCCTGCGCCCGCATCGCCGACCTGCTGCTGAACCCCGGCGAAAGCTACGACTACGACGGCCGGCGCCGCACCTTCCCCGACATCCGCCTGGTCCACTGGGCCGGCGGCAACCCCTTCCACCATCACCAGGACCTCGGACGGCTGCGCCGGGCCTTCACCCGCCCCGAAACGATCGTCGTCCACGAACCCCACTGGACGGCCACCGCCCGGCACGCCGACATCGTGCTCCCCACGACCACCACCCTGGAGCGCGAGGACTTCGGCGGAGGCCGGCGCGACACCCACCTGATCGCCATGCACCAGGCGGCCGACCCGGTGGGGGAGGCCCGCGACGACCACACGATCCTGGCGGGCCTCGCCGCCCGCCTCGGCTTCGCCGCACGCTTCACCGAGGGTCGCACCCCGCGCCAGTGGCTCGAGCACCTCTACGGTCAATGGCGCACGGACCAGCTCGCCCAAGGCGCCGCCGTCCCCGAATTCGCTGCCTTCTGGGCGGCGGGCGAGCTGGAACTGCCCGAAGGACCGCGCGACTTCACCCTCTTCGAGGACTTCCGGCGCGACCCGGACACCTACCGCCTCGACACGCCCAGCGGCCGCATCGAGCTGGCCTCCGCCACCATCGACGGCTTCGGCCTCACCGACTGCCCCGGCCACCCCGCCTGGCTCGAACCCGACGCATGGCACGGAGCTCCCGCCGCTGCACGCCACCCCCTGCTCCTGATCGCCAACCAGCCCGCCACGCGGCTGCACAGCCAGAACGACGTCGGCGCGCACAGCCTCGCCTCGAAAGTCGCAGACCGGGAGCCGGTCGAACTGCACCCCGACGACGCGGCCGCCCGCGGCATCCGCGACGGAGATGTCGTGCGTCTCTTCAACGACCGCGGCGCCGTGCTGGCCGGAGCCCGCATCACCTCAGGCCTGCGGCCCGGCGTGCTGCGCCTGCCCACCGGCGCCTGGTTCGACCCGGCACCCGGCGACGACGGGCCGCCCCTGTGCGTGCACGGCAACCCCAATACCCTCACCGCCGACATCCCCAGCTCCCGCCTCACCCAGGGCTGCACCGGCCAACACGCCCTGGTCCAGGCGGAGAGATACGAAGGAGCAGCCCCACCCGTGACAGTGCGACAGCCGCCCCCGCTCCAGGACGGCGCAGGAATCCCACGCCACGCGACGCCGCTCCCGCTCCGAGACACCCCCGGCACCCCGAGCCGCCCGTGCCTCCAGCAAGTCGACCACGGCCCCACCCCGCACCCCCGACGGCCGGAGACCCCGTGACCCGCACCCCGAAGACCCCCACCCGTCCCCGAGCTGCCACCCACAGCCGGCCCGCCGCGCTGCCGCCCCTCGACCTCGCTCGCCTGCCCGGGCTGACCCACGCCCTCGCCGACCGCGCCGCCGAGCATGACCGTGACGCCACCTTCCCCGACGAAGGGGTCGCCCTCGTGCACGAAGCGGGGCTGCTCACCGCGACCGTCGCGCCGCGACACGGCGGACCGGGGGCCGGACTGGCCGACACCGTGCGCATCCTGCGTGCCCTCGGCACCGGCGACCCGGCCGTCGCCCTGGTCACCGCGATGACGCTTTTCGTGCACGCGGCCGAAGCCCGCACCCCCGCCTGGCCGGCCGAGGCGTACGCCAACCTGCTGGCCGAGAGCGCCACGCACCCCGCCCTCGTCAACGCCCTGCGCGTCGAACCCGAGCTGGGCAGCCCCGTGCGCGGCGGCCTGCCCGCCACGACCGCACGGCGGAACGGCGACCACTGGGCCCTGACCGGCCGCAAGATCTACTCGACGGGAGCGGTCGGGCTGAGCCGGATGCTCGTCTTCGCCCGCACCGACGAGGACCCCGTACGCGTCGGCTCGTTCATCGTCCGCGCCCCGAGTCCCGGCCTGAGCATCGAGCCCACCTGGGACCACGTCGGACTGCGCGCGAGCCGCAGCGACGACGTCCTGCTCGACGCCGTACCCGTGCGGGCCGACGACGTCATCGGCCTGGCCGAACCCGGAGCCGTCCCGGGCGCCCGCCCCGACCCGACCACCGGCGCCTGGAACGCACTGGGTCTGACCGCGCTCTACCTCGGTGTCGCCGAGGCCGCCCGCGACTGGCTCATCGGCTTCCTCCACGAACGCGTGCCCACCGCACTCGGCGCGCCGCTGGCCACGCTGCCCCGCTTCCAGACCGCCGTCGGCGAGATCGACACCGCACTCACCGGCGCCACCACCCTGGTCGACACCCTCGCCGCCCGCGTCGACGCGGGCGACCACAGCGCCGTGGAGCAGGCGGCCATGGCCAAAGTGACCGGTACCCGCGCCGCCATCAACGCCGTGGAACAGGCCCTTGCGCTGACCGGCAACCACGGCCTCACCCGCGCCAACCCGCTCCAGCGCCACTACCGCGACGTGCTCTGCAGCCGCGTCCACACCCCGCAGGACGACTCCGTCCTCAGCGCGGCAGGACGTGCCGCACTCGACCGTCACACCCACCGCGACCGCCACACCGCACCGAAAGGCACATGACCATGACCAGCCCGTCGTCCGTCGAGTTCATCGGCATGATCGGCACCCGGGACAGCTCCGAAACGAGGCCCGCGCAAGGCCCGTTGATCGACGCCGCCTACACCACCCGCTTCGCCCGCGCCCACGAGGACGCCGGATTCGACCGCATCCTCATCGGCTACAGCTCCTCGCGGCCCGACGGCCTCCAGGTCGCCGCGCACGTCGCGGCCCGCACCGACCGGCTCGGCCTGCTCGTCGCCCACCGCCCCGGCTTCATCGCCCCGACCCTGGCCGCGCGCAGCTTCGCCACCCTCGACCACTTCACCGAGGGCCGCGTCGCCGTCCACACCATCACCGGCGGCAACGACACCGAACAGCGCCGCGACGGCGACTACCTGGACAAGGACGAGCGCTACGACCGCACCGACGAATACCTGGGCATCCTGCGCCGCGCCTGGTCCGCCACCGATGCCATCAGCCACGAGGGCCGCCACTACCGCTTCGAGGACTACGCCCCCGGCGTGCTGCCCTACCGCCCCGACGGCATTCCGCTCTACTTCGGCGGCTCCTCCGAAGCGGCCTACCGCGTGGGCGGCAAGCACGCCGACACCTTCGCCCTGTGGGGCGAACCGCTCGCCGAGACCGCCGCGCAGATCGCCTCCGTACGCGAGGCCGCCGAAGCCGCGGGCCGTGCCGAACCGCCCGGCATCAGCGTCTCCTTCCGCCCCGTCCTCGCGCCGACCGAGGAACTCGCCTGGGACCGCGCCCACCGCATCCTCGACACCATCAAGTCCGGAGCCGGACGCCCCTTCTTCGACCAGGCCCGCCACCACACCGGCAGCACCTCACCGCAGAACACCGGATCCCGGCGGCTCTTGGCAGCGGCCGCCAAACGCGACCTCCACGACCGCGCCCTGTGGACCCCCACCGCCACGGCAACCGGAGCGGGCGGCAACACCACCGCCCTGGTCGGCACCCCGGAAACCGTCGCCCGGGCCCTTCTCGACTACATCGACATCGGCGTCACCACGATCCTCATCCGCGGCTTCGACCCCCTCGACGACGCGATCGACTACGGCCGCCATCTGCTGCCCCTGGTCCGCCAGGAACTCGCCCACCGCGCGGCCACCGCCACGCCCCTCACCCCCGCAGGAAGCACCCGATGACCGACCTCGCCACCACCACACCCGCCCGCACCTGGCAGCCGCCCACCGGCATCGCACCGCGCGGAACGCTCGTCGTCCTGCCCGGACGCGGCGAACACGGCCTGGTCTACGAACGCCTCGGCCGCCGCCTGGCCGTCGACGGATACGTCGTGCACGCCCTGGACACCACCGCCGGTGACTCCCTGGAAGACGTACGGGCAGCCGCGGAGGCAGCCATAGGCCCGGACGCGACCACCCCGGTGGTCCTGGTGGGCAGCGACACGGGAGCCCTCCAGGCGCTGCACCTCGCGGCCGGGGGTGACCCGCGGCTGCCGCTGGCGGGCATCATCGCGGCCGGAACCGCCACCACGACGGCTGCGCCGTCCGGCCCCGCCGACTGGGACGCCGAACTCGAAGCGCGCACCGCCTGCCCCACCCACCGCCAAAAGCTCACCACCGACGCCGACTTCGAGCGCGGGCAGCTCTCCGCCCCCGTGCCGGAGCACCTTCTGGCTCACGCCCGCCCCGCCCTGCCCGCTCTGATCCTGCACGGTGCGGCCGATGCGGTGACACCGCTGGAGCAGGCCCGCACTCTCGCCGGACGCCTGCCGCACGCCACCTTCGGCATTCTGCACGCGGGCCTGCACGACGTGCTCAACGACGCCTCGCACCGCACCAGCGCCGCCCACATCGTCGTGTGGCTCGAGCGGCTGCGCGCCGACGAGAACCTGCGCCCGATCCTGACCCTGGAACCGGTCCCCGAGGCCTGACGTGCCCGGCCCGCCAGGGGCCCCCACGACCCACGTACCGCGAGCCGCTGCCCCGCTGCCGGACCATCCACAGCGGGGCCGGGGCGCCCACCAGCCGAGAGGGACCGCCATGACCACCTCCACCGACCACCCGGCGCAGACGTCCGCGACACCCGCCACCGACGAGATACTCCGCCGCACGCTGCGGCGCCACGCCGCCGGAGTCACGGTCATCACCGTCCCCGGCCCCGCGGGTTTCACGGCCACCTCCTTCACCTCCGTATCCCTGCGACCGCCGCTGGTCTCCTTCTTCCTGGGGCTGCACGCCTCCACCGCCCCGGCGGTCGGCGACGCCGATCGGTTCGCCGTCCACGTGCTCGGCACGCACAACGCCGCGCTGGCCGGGCAGTTCGCGCGCAGTGGCATCGATCGCTTCCGGGGCGTGGCATGGACCGCGCACGAGGACGGTCTTCCCGTACTCGACGAGGCTCCCGCCTGGCTGACGGCCAGGGTGACGCTGCGCCAGCGGGTCGGTGACCATCTCCTGGTCGTCGGCGAGGTCGAAGCGGGCTCCGTGCGCCGGGACGCCGAGGCGCTGGTGCATCACGACGGAGTGTTCGCCGCCGCCCGGCGATGGCCCGCACCGGCCCCGGAGTGATCTCACGCGGCAGCCCGACGCGACGACGTGCCGGGCCCGCGGCGGTGATGGCCGGCGGGCCCGGCACGAGGTGGCCGCTCGTCCGGGAGCGGCCCGGTCCGGTCCGTCGGCGCGACATGGGGACGGACCGGACGTGCGGGGGAGGCGGGATCAGGCGCCGAGCGCGTCGATCAACGCCTTGGTGACGTCCTCGGTGGAGGCGGTGCCCGCGATGTCACGGGTGAGGACACCGGCCGCGGTGGTGGCCTCGATCGCCTTGTGCAGCCGCGCCGCCTGCTCGGCCAGTCCGAAGTGCTCCAGCATCAGCGCGGCGCTGCCGACCGCGCCGATCGGGTTGGCGAGACCCTGCCCTGCGATGTCGGGCGCGGAGCCGTGTACGGGCTCGAACATGCTGGGGAAGCGGCGCTCGGGGTTGAGGTTGGCGCTGGCCGCGAGGCCCAGGCTGCCGGCCAGGGCGCTGCCGAGGTCGGAGAGGATGTCGGCGTTGAGGTTGGAGGCGACGACCACGGAGAGATCCTCGGGGCGCAGGACGAACTTCGCGGCCATGGCGTCGACCAGGACGCTCTCGGTCTCCACGTCGGGGTAATCGGCGGCCACCCGCTTGAAGACGTCGTCCCACAGCACCATGCCGTACTGCTGGGCGTTGCTCTTGGTCACGGAGGAGACCTTGCGGCGGGTCCGGGTGCGGGCCAGGTCGAAGGCGTAACGCATGATGCGCTCGCAGCCCACCTCGGTGAACAGGGCCGACTGCAGGGCTACTTCACCGCCGGGCCCGCGGCCCGCGAGGTTGCGTCCGCCGAGGCCCGCGTACTCGCCCTCGCTGTTCTCGCGGACGACGACCCAGTCGAGTTCGGTGTCGTCGGCCTTGCGCAGCGGGCTGGTGACGCCGGGCAGGAAGTGCACGGGGCGGACGTTGGCCCACTGATCGAAGCTCTGGCAGATCTTCAGGCGCAGGCCCCACAGGCTGATGTGGTCGGGGACGGTGGGCCAGCCGACGGCGCCGAAGTAGATCGCGTCGAAGTCCTTGAGCTGCTCCAGGCCGTCGTCGTCCATCATCTTCCCGGTGCGCTCGTAGTAGCCGCAGCCCCAGGGGAACTCCTGCCACTCGAAGGCGAAGGCGCCCTGCGAGTCGGCCGCCAAAGCGTCCAGAACGGCGCGGCCCGCGGCGACGACCTCGGAGCCGACACCGTCGGCGGGGATGGCGGCGATACGGAAGGTGCGGGGTACGGTCACGGGAGCCTCCGGTCATGCGGGTTCACGGGCTCGGACGGAGCGGGGAACCGACAAGTGGATCGACGTCTTCGGTCGATGTCCCGAGTCAACCCAGTGCGGTCGTGTCCCGTCCAAGACGTGCTGCCGATACAACCCATAGGCGCCACCGATCAGTTCACCGGTCGCCTGCGGGGCGGCTAGGGCGTCGGGGACTGCTTGTGCCGGGCGTAGGAGCGCGTCAGTTCCAGGAAGGCGCGGGCCCCCGGCGTGAGATGGGCGGGCAGGCTGATCATCGCGACGTGCAGGTGAGCGGTCGGCTCGATGGCGGCCACGGACGCCCCGCAGCGGCGGGCAAGGCGTGTCCAGGACGCGGGCAGGACCGCGATGCCCACCCCGGTCAGGACCAGGGGCAGGACGGAGGTGCGGTGGTCGACGACCGCGACGATGTCGGTGCCGTCCGTCTGCGCGGTGATGTCGTCGACGATGGAACGCATCAGGCTGCCGCCGCGGGCGGCGATCAGCTTGCGCCCGCCGAGGTCCTCGGGGCGCAGGACGGCCCCGTCCGGCACGTCCCCGCCGGGCCCGGCCACCACGACGAACGGCTGCTCCTCCAGGGGCAGTACGTCGACGCCCGAGAGGGCCACCGGCTTGGCGGCGCCGAGCAGGCCGAGCTCGCAGACACCGCTGCGGACGAGGCCGACGACGTCTTCGGGGGTGAACGCGGCGCGGCTGCTGATCGTGACGGACGGGTGCAGTTCGGTGAAGCGGTGGGTCAGTGTGGTCAGCGGCTCGATGCCGGGCGAGGGCATGGCGGCGATCTCGACGGTGCCGCCGTGCAGACCGGACAGGGCCTCTGCCTTGTCGCGGACGGCGGTCAGGTCGCGCAGGACGCGGCGGCTGGGTTCGAGGAGTTCGGCGCCCGCTTCGCTGAGGACCACGCCGCGGCCCATGCGGTGGAAGAGCGAGACGCCGAGGTCCGCCTCCAGGTTGGCCATCGCCTGCGACAACGACGGCTGCGCCACGTGGAGCGCGGCGGCGGCCTTGCTGAAACCGCCGTGCTCCACGATGGCGAGGAAGTATTCGAGTTGCCGCGCGTCCACTGTGCCTCCCACGGCCACGACCTGTGGCCATAGGCGGACCCTATCGGGTGGCGGCCACCGCCTCACCGCCTTCGGCCGGCCGCGGGACCGGTTCTGTCCCGCCTGTCCCGCCTGCCCCGCCGGTGTCCTGCTGCGGCACGGCGGCGGGTTCACCGGACGGCCGGGCGTCCTCCCTGATCTGCCTGGCGAGCACCAGCCGGGCCCGCTCCAGGTCGAGACCGCCCTCCCAGCGGGCGATGACCAAGGTGGCGACGGCGTTGCCGTAGAAGTTGACCAGGGCACGGCACTCCGACATGAACTTGTCGATGCCGAAGATCAGCATGATCCCGGCCGCGGGCACATGGCCGACGGTCGACAGGGTCGCGGTCAGCGCGATGAAGCCGCCTCCCGCCACCCCGGCCGCGCCCTTGGACGTCAGCAGCATCACGGCGAGCAGGCCGAGTTGCGCTCCCAGGGACAGCGCGGTGTCGGTGGCCTGGGCGATGTAGAGGGCGGCCAGGGACAGGTAGATCGCGGCCCCGTCGAGATTGAAGCTGTAGCCGGTCGGCACGACCAGACCCACCGTGGAGCGCTCGGCGCCCATGAACTGGAGCTTGCGCATCAGGCCCGGCAGCGCGGGCTCGGCCGTGGAGGTGCCGAGGACCAGGAAGAACTCCTCCTTGAAGTAGCGGAAGAGCTGGAAGACGTTCAGCCGCACATATGCGGCGAGCACTCCGCCGAGCACCACCACGACGAACAGGATCGAGGTGACGTAGAAGAGCAGGATCAGCGAGCCGAGGCTGGTCAGCGTGGAGAGGCCGAACTTCCCGATGGCGTACGACATCGCGCCGAACGCGCCGAGCGGCGCGGCCTTCATCACGAACGCGAGGACCTTGAACACCACCTGGGTCAGCCGGTTCACCCCGGCGATGATCGGCTCGCCCACCGCGCCCACCGACTTCAGCGCGATTCCGAAGATCACCGCGAGGAAGATGACCTGGAGGATGTCGCCCTCGACGAACGCGCCGAAGAAACTGTCCGGCACGAGGCCCGTCAAGAACTCCCACCACTGCTGGTGTTCGCCGGCGTCGATGTACTTTCCGGCGTCCCCCGAGACCTCCAGGGCGGACGGGTCGGCGTGTACGCCCTCGCCGAGCCGGAAGACATTGATCGCGACCAGACCGGTCAGCAGGGCGATGATCGTGCCCACCTGGAAGTAGGTCAGCGCCTTCAGCCCCGTCCGGCCCACCTTCTTCAGGTCGGAGACCCCGGAGATTCCGCCGATGATCGTCAGGAACACGATCGGCCCGATCAGCATCTTCATCGCGGTGATGAACGTGGTGCCGATCGGCTCCATGGACGTGGCCAGATCCGGCCACCGCCAACCGAGCACGATCCCGATGACGATCGCCGCGAGGACCTGCACGTACAACTGCCGGTACCACGGCTTGCTCTTCACCGCAGGGCCTTCTGCGGCACCGCTTGCGGCACGGTCCGGGGCATGCGTCATTGCACCAACCTCCATCCAGGCACGGGCAGGGGCCCGCCGGCGTGCTCCGCACGGTGGCGGCACGCCCCTGTACGGGGTGCCGTCGTATGCGGAGAGCCGGCCCGAAGCCCCGTGCGGCACCGGGTCCCGACCGGTCGCCGCACCAACTACCGGGTCAGTGAAGCCGGTCACAGCAAAGGAGGTCCACGACCAAAAACCGATGCCCCGCATAGGCCGTGCCTATACGCGCTCGGTCGCGGTGACGGAGCCCGATTGCCCCGGGGGACAGCCCCGGCAGACAAGCGAGCGCGCCACCGAAATGGAGCATCGGTGGCGCGCTCACTCGGACCGTGTCGAGCCGGCAGGCTCTACGGTGCGATCAGCCGGGGTCAGCTGTTGACGCAGGTGTTGCCGAACGTCGGGTTCAGCAGGCCGATGACGTCGATGCTGTTGCCGCACACGTTGAGCGGGATGTGGACCGGAACCTGAACCACGTTGCCCGAGAGCACGCCCGGCGAGTTGACGGCAGCACCCTGCGCGCCGGCGTCGGCGGACGCGAGACCCGCGGCACCCAGGACGAGAGCACCGGCGGCCAGCGCCACAGTCATCATCTTCTTCATGACGGACACACTTCTTTCTCTTTGAGCTCGATCAGCCAGAAGGCGCCAGGCCGGCCTCGGCGAACGTCGCGCGGCCGGAGCACACCGCTTCCTGGCGCCTGCGATGATCAACGCTCTTCCGGGGCCGCGGACACGCTCTTTCCCCCATAAAGCCGACAACGGCCCCGGATTACCGGGGAGCGGAGGCCCGGCGCAGGGACAGGGCCACCCTGCGCCGCGGCAGGTCGACTTCGAGGACGACGACGGAAACCTCGTCGCCGACCGCGACGACATCCTCCGGCTTGTCCACGGGCGTCTCGGCGAGCTCTCGGAGATGCACCAGTCCTTCGATCCCGTCGGCGACCCGTACGAAGGCGCCGAACGGGACCAGCTTGGTGACGGGGCCGCGCAGTCGGCGGCCCGCCGCGGTGCGGTCGGCGAATTCCCGCAACGGGTCGGGCCGCAACGCCCGCAGGGACAGCCTGGCCTCCAGGTTCCGGGTGTCGAACTGCAAGAACTCGCAGGCGACGCGCTGTCCGACCGCGACGACGTCCGTCGCCGCCTCGATCCGGATCCAGGACAGTTCGGGGATCGTGATGAACCCGACGCCGGGGAAGACGGGGTGGGCGGGGCCGTCGTCCAGCGCGACGAACACCCCGAACCGTTCCGTCGCCGCGACCGCGCCCCGGAGGATCTCGCCGCGGGACAGTGATTCCAGGAAGGCCCACAGTTCCGGGTTCTCCTGCGGACCCATGGCGGCCATCGGTCAGCCCGACACCACGAGGGCCTGCGGGTCGACTTCGCAGTGATCGACCGAGTCGGCCAGGCCCTCGCCGCTGATCTCCACCCGGGTGGTCACCTTGCCCTTCCCTGGCACCGTGACCTTCTCGCTCTCCTCGATGATGGTGAGGCCGTTGTCGTCCACGAAGGTGACCGACACCCAGAAGCGGCCCTTCTTCTCATTGCCGTTCGTGACCCTGACCGTCGCGTACGGGGCCGTCTTGGTCGCGCAGGTCACCAACGTGGCCTTGGCGTCCTGCAGTTGCCCGCCGTCGGAGGAGCCGGAGGGGGTGGAGTCGTGGGTGGGGCGCCGGGTGTAGCTGCCGCCGCTGGAGCTGCTACTCGTGTCGCCGCTGCTGCCGTAGGAGTCGTCATCGTCGTCGTAGCCCGATCCCGAGGTCGTCGACCCGGATGATCCGGACGAGCCGGAGCTGCTCGACGACGAACTGTCGTGGTCCTGGCTCGAACTGCTGCAGCCGCCTCCGCCACCCCCGCCGCCGTGGCGACTGCCGCCGTGGCCCCGCCCCGTCGTGAAGCCGGTCAGGGCCATCGACGAAAGCACCAGTGCCGCTGTGATCTTGAGTGTGCGCCCCCGAGTTGTCATGTTCGGATCTTATCGACGGCCGTAGCCGCAACCGTCGGCCGACTGTCACAGGTGTGCTGCAGTGGCCGCAGGGCCGCCGGGGGTTGATTCACTGGGGGCGCAACCGTTGGACGGCACCGCACCGAGGAAGCACCCGTGACCCCGTACTCCCTGGCCTTCTACGTCGACGTCGTCACCACCGGCACCGTGCTCGGCGCGGGTCCGGCGGCCTCTCCCGACGCCGTCACCGAGATCCTCGGGCCGGGCTTCGCCGAGAACGTCTTCGGCCGCCGCAGCATGTGCCGTGACTACGGCCTCGCCGAGTTCTCCTGGGACCGCGCTTCGGCCGACCGCCCCTGGTCGGGCCACCACTTCACCCTCCAGGTGCACCGACTCGCGCACCGGGACCGCACCCTGGTCAACGAGGTGCTGCGCGCCCGCTACGGCCGGTTCACGCCCCGGCTCCGGTTCGCCAAGCTGCAACGCCTCCTGGACCGGCGCGGGGTCCCGCTCCTGGAGATCCCCGAACTCCCGGCGAACGCCCCGTACTTCCGTACCTTCTGGCAGCCCGATTCCCGGGTGGCCGTCTCGGTCATCGCCACCTACGGCGAATACAGCACGCCCGATCGTCTGCGGGTCGGCGACGTGTACAGCATCCAGGCGCCGGTGACGGCCGGGGAAATAGAGCGGCGCGGGGCGCGGGACCTCAGCCGTCCGCGGCGTTCGCCGCGTTGAGCCACGTCCCGATCGTGGGCAGGGCGTCGGGCCCGCTTTCCTGCTCCACCGTGCCGACCAGATCGGCGATGGAGACCTCCCGCAGGGATGCCCGCCAGGCGGCGTCGGCCGCGCTCATCGCGCGGGCGATGGGACACGCTTTGGTGCAGTCCTCGGGCGGCGTCCCGAACGGGCCCCGCTGACGGATCTCGGTGCACACGAATGCCGGGCTCGCCCCGTCGACGGCCTGCACCACGTCCAGGACCGCGATGTCGGCGGCCGGCCTGGTCAGTACGTAACCGCCCGTCTTGCCCTGGACGGACTTCACCAGATCCGCCCGCGAAAGTGCCTGCATCTGCTTGGCCAGGTAGCTGGGCGAGACGTCGTGCAGCTGCGCCAATCGGGCAGCCGGGACCGGCTCGGTTGCCGCGGTGAGCACCACACAGCAGTGCAGTGCCCATTCCACGCCGCCGGACAGTTTCATGCGCCCTCCCAGTTGACTCGGACACAGGATATCCGAGTAATATCTCGGACAACAGGTATCCGAGTTTGTGCAGCAGCGCACTCGGTTCACAGAAGGGCACGATCATGAACATCACGGTCATCGGCGGTACCGGACTGATCGGTTCGCAGCTCGTCGCCCGGCTTCGCGAGGCGGGACACGAGGTCGTCGCCTCGTCCCTGTCGACGGGAGTCGACCTGCTCACCGGCGCGGGCCTCGACGAGGCGCTCAAGGGTGCGGACACGGTCGTCAACGTGTCGAACTCGCCCACCTTCGACGAAGCGTCCCCGGACTTCTTCCGCACCACCACCGGCAACCTGCTGGCCGCGGGGGAGCGCGCCGGCGTCCGCCACCAGGTCATCCTCTCCATCGTCGGCGTCGACCAGGTGCCGCAACTGGACTACTACCGCGCCAAGACCCTCCAGGAGGACCTGCTGCGGCAGGGCCCCACCCCGTACTCGATCGTGCGCGCCACCCAGTTCTTCGAGTTCATGGACGCCGTCCTGTCCTGGACCTCCGACGAGCAGACCGTCCGGCTGCCCGCCACGCGCGTCCAGCCCATGGCCACCGCCGACGTGGTCCGGGCCCTCGCCGACGTCAGCACCGCCCCGCCGCTCAACGGCACGCTCGACGTCGCCGGGCCCGACGTCTTCCCGCTCGACGAGCTCGGCCGCCTGACGCTGGCGGCCCGCAAGGACCCCCGCACCGTCGTCACCGACGACAAGGCGGGCATGTTCGCCGCCGTCGAGGGTGACGTCCTGATCGCAGGAGCCGACGCGCGCCTGGCCTCCGCCCGCTACGAGGACTGGCTCGCCGCCCACAGCTGACCGACGCGCCCCGGCACGCTCCGCTCCGGCCCGGGGCGGAGCGTGCAGCCCTCAGGCAAGGAGCAGCATCGCGACCGTCACCAGGCCGAGCAGCCCGACATGGGCACGGGCGTGAGGGCGGCATCGCCGCCCTTCTCCTGTACGAGATCGCGGAGCGCACCCCGCTGCCCTTCCGCGTCGCCATGCCCGCCTCCGCCGACCTGGCGCGGCTGTGCGGCGCCTACCTGGCCGCACCGGACGCCGAGGCCACCAATGCCGCATGGGCCGCCGAGACGGCCATGAGCGAACGGGCCTTCACGCGCCGCTTCCGCGCCGAGACCGGCGAGAGCCCCGCCGTCTGGCGCGCCCGCGCCCGGCTGCTCGCGTCCCTCCCGCTGCTGCGCACCGCATCGGTCAGCGAGGTCGGCGCCCGGATCGGCTACGCCTCTCCCGCCGCGTTCACCGCCGCTCTCACCGCCGCGTTCACCCGCGCCTTCGGCATGCCCCCGTCCCGCTTCACCGCGGGCCTCCCGGGCGGGCGGCGCTGACACCGACCGGCACATCGGCGTCCCGGAGCCGTCACGAAGACGCCAAAAAGGGACGTGACCTGCACGTTCACCGAAATATCAGCCGGAAAGCGGCATCTGGGCGGGTCGTCTACCCGACGACCCCCTCTGCACGCCCGGTTCGCCCGCGAAACACCGCCGAGGCTGTGAGCCCACCCATAGGAGCCAGGTCACATGCTAACGACGGTAGTAGACCCTGCGGGGCTCCGGCGCGGGGCCGTGGTTCTCCTGTACAGCGTCTGACCAGGGGCGACCTGCGTAACGGGGTAGTACGTCACATCATTGCGCCCCGCTTCGGCCACCGCTAACCCTTGCTGAAGTCCGGGGAGCACGGGACGCACCGAGCACATCCGCTCGCTTCGACCGAGCCCCCCTCCCGTACATCGCATTGGAGAGTCACCCCCGCATGGCCACCACCCAGACGCAGACCAGCACCGGCCGCATCAACCGACTGCGCAAGATCTCCGTCGCCGGTATCGCCACCGCAGGCGCCGCGGCCGCAGCCCTCACGCTGGTCCCCACGCAGGCCCAGGCCGCCGAGCCGACCGCGGCGACGAAGACCGCCAAGGCCGCCGCCGCGAAGGCCGACGACAAGAAGTACGGCAACAACCTCGACGGCTGGATCCGCGAGTCCCTGGACATCATGAAGTCCAAGGGCATTCCCGGCTCCTACGAGGGTCTGCACCGCAACATCATGCGCGAGTCCGCCGGTAACCCCAACGCCCAGAACGGCTGGGACGTCAACGCGCAGGCCGGCACCCCCTCCAAGGGACTGCTCCAGGTCATCCAGCCCACCTTCGACGCGTACCACGTCGCCGGCACCCCCGATAACCTGACCGACCCGGTCGCCAACATCACCGCCGCCGCGAACTACGCCGCCGACAAGTACGGCTCGATCGACAACGTCGACTCCGCGTACTGAGCCACCGGCCGACCAAGCAACTGATCCACCGGTCACCGGTCAACGGTCGACGAGAAGAGGCAGCGCATGCCGCACGAAGGCAGTAACGAGCAGCAGGCGCACATGGCCACCGGCCCCGCAGTGCCCGAGTACGGGCCCCCGCGGGTACGCGGCTCCCGGCGGCGCAAGCCGCACAAGAAGACCCTGCGTTATGTCGCATGGGGCGCCCTGGGAGCAGTCCTGATAGGCGGCGGAGGCACCGCCTACGCCTGGCAGCACCTCAACGGCAACATCCAGGGCACGGACATGAACGCCGCACTCGGGAAAGACCGGCCGAGCCAGCAGAAGAACGGCTCGATGAACATCCTCCTGCTCGGGTCCGACTCCCGGGCCGGGACCCACGGCCAGTACGGCAAGGGCGTCAGCGGCGCCCGCGCCGACACGGCGATGGTCCTGCACGTCGACAAGACCCACAAGAAGGCCTCGGTCGTCAGCATCCCCCGCGACACCATGGTCGAGCGGCCCCGGTGCGCCAAGCCGCACGGCGGCACCGCACCCGGCGCGCAGCAGACCATGTTCAACTCGTCCTACCAGGCGGGCGGACCGGCGTGCACCGTCAAGACGGTCGAGAAGATGTCGCACGTGCGCATGGACCACTACCTCGAAGTCGACTTCAAGGGCTTCCAGAAGCTCATCGACGAGCTCGGCGGCGTCGACATCACCACTCGCAAGGCCATCGACGACCCCAACAGCGGCCTTGCCCTGAGCGCCGGCAAGCACACGCTCAAGGGCAAGCAGGCACTGGAACTCGTGCGCACCCGCCACGGCGTCGGCGACGGAAGCGACCTGGGCCGCATCCAGCTCCAGCAGGCGTTCATCAAGGCGCTGATCCACCGCGCCGAGACCGTCGACCCGCTGGGCAGCCCCGCTCAGTCCTACGACCTGGCCGACACCGCGACCAAGTCGATCAGCGCGGACTCCGAGCTGGCCTCCGCCGACAAGCTCCTCGGTCTGGCCAAGGAGCTCAAGGGCATCAGCCCGGAGCGCACGAACATGGTCACGATGCCGGTCACCTACGACTCACGGGACGCCGGACGGGTCCTGCCGCTGAAGAAGGCGTCGCAGCAGGTGTGGTCCGCCCTGCGCCAGGACCGGTCCATCCCGAAGTCCGCCACTCAGGACTCGGTGGGCGACAAGAGCGAATCGCCGGTCTCCGCGGGCGCCTGACCCGACCCCGGCCCGGACCCCGGCCCCGTGCGGCTGAGGGCTCCGGGCCACCACGCCTTCGGGCCGATGTCGCGCACCAGCGCCGGCACCAGGAGCGAGCGGACCACCAGGGTGTCGAGGAGGACACCGAAGGCGACGATGAAGGCGATCTGCACGAGGAACGCCAGCGGGATGACGCCCAGGGCCGCGAAGGTCGCCGCGAGCACGACCCCGGCCGAGGTGATGACGCCGCCCGTCGCGGTCAGACCGCGCAGCACCCCTTCGCGGGCCCCGTGGCGCAGCGACTCCTCACGGACCCGTGACATCAGGAAGATGTTGTAGTCCACGCCGAGCGCCACCAGGAAGACGAACCCGTACAGCGGTACGGAGGAATCTGTCCCGCTGAAGCCGAGGACGTGCTGGAAGACGAGGGCGGATACGCCCAGCGTGGCCACGAAGTTGAGCGCCACCGTCGCCACCAGCAGGACCGGCATGAGCAGCGACCTGAGCAGTCCGATCAGGATGACCAGGATGATCGCCAGGACCACCGGGACGATGAGCATCCGGTCGTGCTCGGCGGTGCGCTGGGTGTCGTACTGCTGCGCGGTGTAGCCGCCCACCAGGGCGTCGGCGCCGTTCACCGCGTGGACGGCGTCGCGCAGCCGGGCCACGGTGTCCTTCGCCGCGTCGCTGTCGGCGGCATCCTCCAAGGTGGCGTCGATCCGGACGCGCCCGTCGACCACGAGCGGCTTGCCCGCACCCGGCCTGCCCGAGGAGCTCACGGCGGCGGCCGACGACACCCCCTCGGTGCGCCCGGCCGCGGCCGTGACCTGCTTGGCCTTGTCCGCGTCCGCGATCACGACGGCCGGATTGCCCGAGCCGCCGGGAAAGTGATCGCCCAGTGTCTTCTGCGCGGCCACCGAGGGCGCGTCGTTGACGAAGATCTCGTCCAGGGGCACGCCCTTGGAGCTGAGCGTGGGGGCGAAGGCGGCGCAGACGAACAGGCCGGCGAGGGTGGCGGCCCAGACCTTGCGCGGCGCCCGGTCGACGAGCGAGGCGACCTTGGTCCACAGGCCCTGTCCCGCGGACTTCTCCGTGGCCGACTTGGGCCTGGCGGGCCAGTACGCCGCCCGCCCGAGAAGGATGAGGACCGCCGGCAGGAAGGTCAGCGTGCTCAGGACGGCACAGGCGATGCCGATGGCGCCCACGGGCCCGAGCGCGCGGTTGTTGGTCAGGTCGCTCAGCAGCAGGGCGAGCAGTCCCAGCGCGACCGTGGCGCCGCTGGCCACGATGGGGCCCAGCGAACGGCGCAGCGCCGCCCGCATGGCGGCGATCCGGTCCTGGCTGACGGCCAGCTCCTCGCGGAATCGTGCCGTGAGCAGCAGCGCGTAGTCGGTGGCGGCGCCGATGACCAGGATGGAGAGGATGCCCTGGACCTGGCCGTCGACCCGTACGACGTCGTGGTCGGCCAGAACATAGACGATCCCGCAGGCAAGACCGAGGGCGAAGACGGCCCCGAGGATGATCACCAGCGGCAGCAGCAGGCTGCGGTAGACGAGCAGCAGGATCACCAGGACGGTGATCAGGGCGACCCCCAGGAGCAGGCCGTCGATGCCCCCGAAGGCGTCGGACAGATCGGCCTGGCTGGCCGCGGGCCCTGCCACCTGCGCCTTGGTCCCCGGTACCTGGTCAGCGGCCTTTCTGACGCGCTCCAGGGTGGGTTCCAGTTCCTCGCCGAGGTCGGGGCGCAGCTGGACGACGCCCTGCAGCGCCCGGCCGTCCTTGGACAGCAGCGCGGGGGACGCCGGTCCGGCGAAGCCCGCCCGGTCGTCGAGAGACGCAAGGGCGCGGGTGGCGCTGTCCTGCTGGGCCTCGTCGATTGCGCCGGCCCGCTCACCGTCCGTGGTCCACACGACGATCGCGGGCAGGGTCTCGTCCTGGCTGAACTTCTTCTGTGCGTCGATCACCTGCGTGGACTCGGCGTTCTGGGGCAGGAAGGCGGCCTGGTCGTTGGTGGCGACCTCGCCGAGCTTCCCGGCGTACGGCCCGAGTGTGCCGCCGATGCCGAGCCAGGCGACGAGCAGGACGACGGGCACCAGCCAGCGTGCCAGGCGCGTACCTGTGGACATGGATCTCCTTGCGGGGCTCAATACCTCAACAAATAAGTATCTCAATGATTGAAACATTCCGGCTGCCGGGAGCGTGCAGCGGGTGTCCCGTGTCCGTCGGAATATGCGTGCGGGTGCGGGCAGGCGCCCTAGCGCTGGCGTGCGCGGAGCTCGGAGAGCTCCTCGTTCATCGCCGCCAGGAAACGCAGCGCCACGGAGAGCTCGTCGTCGGTGAACCGCACGCGAGCGCTCTCCGTCGCCGCGGCCAGCGGACGGAAGAAGGCGCGCGCCGCGGCTTTGGCCCCGGCGGCGTAGTGCAGATGCACCACCCGGCGGTCGTGGCTGTCCCGCGACCGGCGGATGTGCCCGGCCCGCTCCAGCCGGTCCAGGCACGCGGTGACGGCGCCCGACGTCAGCCCCAGGTGCTCGCGCAGCCGCCCCGGAGTGAGCGGATCATCGGAGTCCAGAATGGCCGCCAGCGCCTGGACGTCCGTGGCGTGCAGATCGTGGCCGGCGGCGAAACCGTGGATGACCCGGTTGATCTCGCCGTTCATGCGCCGCAGCTGCACCGCGAACGCCTGCAGATCCGTCGGCACCGGCTCGGATGCCGCACCGTCGCTGAACACTGAATCGTCTGTACTGGCCACAGGCGAAGCCTATAGATCCCCTGCCGGCCTGCTCCTGGCACCTGCGGGCCGTGGGGATCCGGTCGGCTTCTCCGCCCCGGCGCCCTCCGCGAGCAGGGCGTGGACGCGCCGCAGCACGTCGAGCTGCGCGGGGTTGTACAGATCCCGCAGCGCCCTGCCGACCGTCTCCATGGCGTACTCCTCGCCGCGCGGCGCGTCGGCCTGCGGCGCGCGCAGGCCGGGGTGCTCCTCGAAAATCTCCCGCAGGCCCGGCAGCATGCGTTCGGCGATGTCCTGGCGCAGCTGCTCGCCGGCATCGGCGGGAAGCGCGTCGAACTGCTCGTCCAGCGCGTCGCCGGACTGCTCCCGCAGCATGTCCGCGTAGGCCCGGCGCGGGGCCGGGCCCACGACACGGGTGATCACGGTGAACAGCGCCTGATCGGCCTCGGACAGCTCCGCGCCGGCGGTGGGCGCCAACTCCGGGGGCAGATCGGCCGGCAGGGACTGCCGCAGGATCACGCCGAGTTCGGCGCGGGCCCGCTGGAGGCGCTCGATGGTGGCCGCGAGTTCGGCGTCGAGCGCGCGCAGGGCCTCTTGCGGATGGTCACGCTCGCCCATGGCGGCGATCTGAGGCAGCGAGAACCCGAGATCGGCCAGGCGCTTGATGCGCACCAGACGCACCAGATGCTCGACGCCGTACTGCTTGTAGCCGTTGCCGCGCCTGCCGGGCTCGGCCAGCAGCCCGACCTCGTGGTAGTGCCGGACCGCTCGCAGGCTGACGCCGGCGAGCTCGGCGATCTCTCGGGTGCTCCAGGCCATGGGCCCAGTCCACACCATGCCGCCACGGCAGGGTCAAGCGCCGCGTCGCTCCAGCTCGTGACACCTCTCGCGCACTGCTTGACTATGACGCGACGGCACAGTGTCTCGTAGGCGGTGACAGCCCTCTCCGGGGTGCCGCCCGCGTGAGGCGCCCTCGCCGAAGGCCCGGACGCGGAAAGAGAGACCATGCAGAACGAACTGCTCCTTGTCGAAGACCTGATGCTCCTCATGACCGACGACGAGTCGGGGGCGATCGCGGGGGAAGGCACTCTCTACTACACCCTGGGCGGAGCCGTCCTCGTCGAACTCAGCCTCGGCCAGTACGTCAGCGTCGACCCCGGGGACATGAGCCTGAGCGGCGTGAAGGTGCACGCCGTCGCCGGTGCGTCGCTGCCCGATCCGCTGCTGCAAAGGGCCCACGACACGGTCGCCAAGCGGCCGCGGGGCGTCCAGGGCTTGCTCGCCGAGATCGGCACCGGGCTGCGCCCGGTCGTGCTCGAACGGCTCGTGGAGCGGGGCATGCTGCGCCAGGAGAAGAAGAAGTGGCTGGGCGTCATCCCCTCGACGTCGACGACGGTCGCGAACACCGCGTACAAGAAGGCCCTGGTCGAGGAGGTGCGCGCCGTGCTGCTGGACGACGCGGAGCCCGACGCGCGTACTGCCGCCCTGGTGGGACTCCTCTCCGCCAGCGGCACACTGCCGAGCCTGCACCGCGCCATTCCATGGTCGGGAAAGGTCTACAAGCGCGCCAAGGAGCTGGAGCAGAGCAGCTGGGGCGCGGAAGCGGTGAACTCCGCCGTGATGCGCACCATGGCGGCGATCTCCGCGGGCAGCGCCGCGGCCGTCACCAACTGACGCAGCCCTACGACCCGACGCCGCCTACCGCCCGATGCCGCACTACGGCCCGACGCCGCCCTACGGCCCGGCCTCGCCGCCCTTCGCCTCGGAGACGAGCAGGGGAGCGGCGGGCGTGTAGGTCACGCCGTACACACGGGCAAACCGGTTGGCCGCTGCCGCCGATCCGCCGAGCCGCTCCAGGAAGAACGCCCGCGCCATCGACTCCATCTGCTCACCGCTGACGTACAGCACCCACCGGTTGGAGGCCGCGCTGAAGTGGGCCGCCTCCACCGCCGCCTCCAGACCCGGCGCGGGCCCGCGGCGCAGCTGCCCGCGCAACGCGACGAACCGCCGCAGCGCGTCCAGGTCCGAGCGGCGCAGGCCCACCTGCTGCAGCCCGGGCGCCGGAGCGCCGACGGACGCGGGGGCGGCCCGCGCCTGTGCGTACAAAAGCGCGTCCCACCCGTCGTCCGTCAGCTGCACCGCCCACGCGACCGGCCGCCCGGCCTTCTCGGAGAGCTCCGCCCGATGCTCCGGCGGCGCGGCCCTGGCCAGCCCGAGCCGCACCAGGGGCCCCGTGGCGCGTTCATCGAGTCCGGGTCCCCCCGTGGCCCATCCATCGGTCGTGCGCTGCATGTCGGCCACGCGTTGCAGCAGCACATCGTGCCCAGTCGAACGCCGCATCCCTGCCCTCCCGCCGAACAGTGCGTTGCCGCGACGCTAGCGTGCATCGGCACCCGCAGGAGGGCGGTTGGGCATTTGCTCATCGCACCTGTTTCAGCTCGGCGAAGCTGGCTACTCGACCGCCACGAGAGCGCAGCGCTGTGCGACGTAGGCGCCGGTGGGTTGGGACAGACAGCCGCCGGCGCCGCCCTTCCCCTGGGGTACGGGGGCTATGGCCATGGCTGTGGAGGATCTGCGATGCTCGATTCAGCGGCAGCTCTGTCGGCTTGACGGAGGCTGCCCTGAGTCAATGAGAGGCAGAGCGGGTGGCTACCTCCCCGGACCCGGACCCGGTCCATAACCTGGTACTGAATCAACAACAGAATCCCGATCCGCAGTCCGCCGAAGAAGAGGACTGCGCGGACGAGGCTGCTGAGATCAGGGCGCTGCGTACCGAGGTCAACGACCTCCACCGCGCCATGGAGTCGCACCCCGCCATCGATCAGGCGCGGGGCATGCTGATGACGCTGGGGCCCTGCACGGCGGAAGAGGCATGGGACGTCCTGGTCGAAGTCTCCCAGCACTCCAACACCAAACTGCGCGCCGTCGCGGAAGAGCTGATCGCCACGACGGAGGGCGAGCCGCTGCCCGGCGAGATCCGCGCGGCGCTCAGCAAGGCACTGGAGAAGCGCTAGCCGGGCGGCCGCCCGGTCGATCATGCCCCCGGGGCGCTCCGGCGCGGAGGGTTCTCTACGGTGTCCCAATGCCGCTGCCCCATACCTCCGCGCTCCTCGTCATCGACATGCAGAACAGCCCGGTGGCCATCGCGCACCGGGCCGCCGAGACCGTCGCCCTCATAGCCGGGCTGCGAGAACGCGCCAAAGCCGCCGGAGTGCCCGTCGTGACGATCCAGGACCACGGCGGCGGGATGGAGCCGGACACCCACGGATGGCGGGTCGTGCCCGAACTTGCCCCCGCCGACGGCGAGTCGGTGGTCCGCAAAGCCAGCCCGGACAGTTTCCTCGGCACGGATCTCGACAAGGTCCTGAAGGAGCGGGGCGTCACCGAGGTCGTCGTCACCGGCTTCGCGACGGAGATCTGCGTGGACACCACGGCGCGGCAGGCGCTGAGCCACGCGTACGACTTGGTGCTCGTCGCCGACGGCCACACCACGTCCGTCCGGCCCGACGGCGGCGAGTACGCCGCCCCCGCCCGGTCGATCGCCCACCACAACGAGATCTTCCGGCACCTCGCCTTCCCCGGGCGCAGCATCCGGGTGCTGCCCGCGGCCGAAGTGGACTTCGCCGCTCCGCGAAAGCCGCGGGCAGACAGTGCTCCGTGAAGCGTCAGGCCATCAGGCCGTCAGGCCGTCAGCTCCGCGAGGTCGGCCGCGTCCAGGCGCAGACCGGCCGCGGCGAGGTTCTCCGCGAGGTGGGCGGGCGAGCCCGTGCCGGGGATCGCCAGCATGTTCGGGGAGCTCGCGAGCAACCAGGCCAGGGCCACCTGCGCGGTCGTCGCGCCGTGCCGCCCGGCGACCTGCGCGAGTCGGTCGTGCTCGATGGGATCGAAGCCGCCGCCGAGCGGAAAGAACGGCACGTAGGCGATGTCGTGCTCCTCGCAGCGCGCGAGCACCGCGGGGTCGTCGTGACGGTGCACGTGGTACTGGTTCTGCACCGCGACGACCGGCGCGATGCCCCGCGCCTCGTCGAGCTGCGCCACATCGACATTGCTGACGCCCAGGTGCCGGATCAGCCCCTCCTCGCGCAGCTCGGCCAGCGCCGCGAACCGGTCGGCCACGCTCTCGCCGCCCGGCTGGCTCATGCCCCCGACCCGCAGGTAGACGAGTTCGAGCCGATCGAGACCGAGGGCGCGCAGATCCTCGGTCACCAGCTCGCGCAGCTGCTCGGGGCGGGCCTGTCCGGTGGGCATGCCGTCGGGTCCGCGCAGCGGGCCGACCTTGGTGGCGATCAGCAGCTCGGCCGCGTAGGGCGCGAGCGCCTTGTGGATCAGTTCGTTGGCGCGTACATCGCCCCGCTCGTAGAAGCCGGCCGTGTCGATGTGATCGACGCCCGCCTCGACGGCCCGCCGCAGCACCGCGATGCCGGTCTGCGGATCGCGGGCCGGACCGGAGAAGGTGCCGGCCGGCAGCCGCATCGCGCCGAAGCCGAGACGGTTGACGGGACGGTCGCCGCCGAGCAGGAACTGGCCGCTCGCAGCGGCCGTGATCTGTGAGGTCATGCCCCCACCTTCACCCGGCCAGGAGCCCTCGGAGCCCAGATGGCAACGTGTTGCCACGAGGGTGAGCGAGACTGGGGGAGTGACCGAACAAACGACGCTGACGGTGCACGGCGAGAGGGAACTGGCCGCGCGGACCGCGATGCTCTTCGGCGAGACGACGCGGGAGTTCTTCTGCGCCGCCAACGACCTGCACACCTGGGCCCGGCCCGAGGCCAGGAAGGCGATGGTGCGCCGCCTTCGCCCCCGCGCCGCCGAGGGCGTGGTCGTACGCAAGCTCTACACGCCCGCCGTACTGGCCGAGGAGGAACAGCGGTCGCACCTGTTCGACGTCGCCGAAGCGGGCGGGCAGGTGC
Organism: Streptomyces sp. NPDC046925; assembly: GCF_040644915.1. Classification (NCBI taxonomy): domain Bacteria; kingdom Bacillati; phylum Actinomycetota; class Actinomycetes; order Kitasatosporales; family Streptomycetaceae; genus Streptomyces; species Streptomyces sp. NPDC046925. Next base: position 133,030 of record NZ_JBEYWZ010000004.1, read on the forward strand.
GCGTGCGCGCCGCGAGCCTGCCGCACGAGACGATCATCATCGACCGCCGGATCATGATCCTGGCCGGCCGCAACGGCTCACGAGGCCGCGAATTCACCATCACCACCGCACCGGCTCTGGTCGGCGGCGTGTACGCCCTGATGTGCGCGACCTGGGACGCGGGCACACCGCTCACGGACTACCTGCGGCGCGAGGGCGAGAGCGAGGGCCTGGACGCTGACTCGCTGACCGTGCTGCAGGCACTCGCGGCCGGACTGACCGACGCCGCGGGCGCGCGCCGCGTCGGCATGTCCGTACGCACCTACCGCAGGCGGGTCGCGGAGTTGATGACCACGCTGGAGGCCGACTCGCGCTTCCAGGCCGGCGTCAACGCGAGCCGGCGCGGCCTGACCGGCAGCTGAGCCGCCGGGAGCCGCGCACAGGCACCTTCAGGGCCGGGTGGCTTCGGCCGTGATGCCCGCCGCCCGCAGTTTCCGGGCCAGGAGTTCCATCTCGGGGAGAGTTCCCGCGTAGCCGCCCTCCAGCACGCTGCCCAGCACACTCTTGGCGCCCACCAGGTCCGTGCCGAGTTCCGCCCGCAGCACCCGCATGATCACGACCCTCCTCGCCGACGGACCGATCACCCGTAGTGTCGCCGCGCCGTGCTCGGAGAGCAGCTGAGCCCGCCGCTCGCTCGGTATGTCCCCGAAACACACGGCGAACGCGGACCCGCAGGCGGCGCAACTCGACACGACGTCCCACTCCAGGCGGCCCTGCACGAGGGCCTGCGTACCCCAGCACTCCAGCTCGGCACCGCAGTCCTGACACTCCGCGACGTATCTGACGGACTCGCAGACGATCGGCTCCATCCCCACCACCCCCATCCCCCCGGTCCCAACCGGCACGAGGCTATGCCACAGGCCCAGTTGAGCGCCTCGTACCCCGCACCCCGGCGGACGACCGGCAGCGTCCGGTCGCGACCGGGACCGTCACCGGGCCGCCCGGCTCCTCTGTGAGCATCGTGCTCCCGACGGTGGCGCCCAGCTCAGGAGGCCGGCATGCGCACGTGGCAGGAGTGGACGGCAGCAGTGCGGTTGCTGTGGCGGGCCGGGCCCCGGCACACGCTCGCGCTCACCGTGAGCGTGGTCTGCGGGGCGCTCACCGGCCCGCTCATCGTGGTCGCGACGGGGCGGCTGGTGGGCGCGCTGCCCGGCGCCGTCGAAGCCGGCGGGGGATCGGCTCAGGCCAGGGACGCCCTGGTCACCCTCACCCTGTTCGGCGCGCTCACCCTCGTACGCACCGCACTGCGCACCCTGGAGGGCGGGCTTGCGGCGGTGCTGCGGCTGCGCGCGGCCACCGTCGTGGAGCACCGGGCCATCGCGGCCGGGAGCGGTCCGGACGGCATCGGACATCTCGAAGAGCCCGGCTACGCCGACACGCTGCGCCTGGCCACCGAGCCGGGCACCCGGCCCGACCAACTGGCCCTGCTGCTGCCCGAGATCGTGCGCCCCCGGCTCGAAGGGACCGGCCTGCTGGTGCTGTTGGCGCCCCTGGCCTGGTGGGCGCCGCCGGTGCTCGGGCTCGCGGCGGTGCTGACCTACCGCTCCTATCTGCGCCTCTCGCGCCAGGTGCACGGCAGCATGGAGGAAGCGAGCGCAGTGATCCGGAGGGCGGGCTATCTGCGCTCGCTCGCGGTGGACCCCGAACCCGCCAAGGAGGTACGGGTCTTCGGGCTCGGCGACTGGCTCGCCGACCGGATGACGGCCGTGTGGCAGTCGGGCATGGCCAGGGTCTGGGCCACGCGCGGGACGGCCGCGCGGCGCGCGTATGGCGCGGTGGGCTTCGTGGTGTGCGCGGAGGGAGCGGTGCTCGGCTACGCGGCCTTCGCCGCCGCGCGCGGCGACCTGGGACTCACCCAGCTCGTGATCAGCGTCCAGGCGGCGCTCGCCCTGCCCGCCCTGGGCTGGGTCGGCGACGACGACCTCATGGTGCGCGATGCGCTGCTGGGGCTGCGGTCCCTTGCCGCGCTGGAGCTGCGGGGCAGTACCCAAGGCGGCGGCCAAGGGACTTACGTAAACGGTCACTTGAACGGCCGCGCCGCGACGATCCGCCCCCGCATCGCCTTCGAATCGGTGGACTTCACCTACCCCGGCACGAACAAACCCGTGCTGCGCGGGCTCGATCTGGAGATCCCGGCCGGGGCCTCCGTGGCCATCGTCGGGGCGAACGGCTCCGGCAAGACGACGCTGATCAAACTCCTGGCGCGGCTGTACGAGCCGGACACCGGGCGCATCACGGCCGACGGCACGGACCTGCGGACCTTCGATGCGCGGCAGTGGCGCCGCGGTATGTCGGTCGTCTTCCAGGACTTCGTGAAGTACCCGCTGACGCTGCGCGACAACGTGGCGATGGGCGCCCCGCACATCGGCGCCGACACCGGCGCGCTGGAACACGCCCTGGAACAGGCCGACGGCGCCGAACTGCCCCGCAGGCTCGGGGCGGGCTGGGACACCGTGCTCTCGCGCCAGTTCGCGGACGGCGCCGACCTGTCCGCAGGGCAGTGGCAGCGGGTCGCGCTGGCCCGTGCGCTCCTGGCCGCACGAGCGGGCGCCGTGCTCGTCCTCGACGAGCCCACCGCGCATCTGGACGCGCGGGCGGAGGCCGACTTCTTCGAGAGGTTCCTGACGGTGAGCGGGGGCGCCACCACGGTCCTGGTCTCCCACCGCTTCTCGGGCGTGCGCAAGGCCGACCTGATCCATGTCATGGACGGCGGGCGGATCGCGGAGAGCGGCACACATGACGCGCTGATGGCGCTGGGCGGCAGGTATGCCCGCATGTACCGGCTGCAAGCGGATCGGTTCGCGGACGGAGAAGACGGGCCGGTGACTGATGCGCCCGCGATCCCGGCTCCGGAGCCCGCCGCCGTACGGCCGACGGGACGCGAGGCACCCCCGGGCCCGGATGCAGCCGCCCCGCCCGAAGTGCCGGAAGGCGGTCGGCGCGACGTGCTGCACGCGCTGCGCACCCTGGTCGTCGAGTCCTTCCGGGAGTCCTGGAAACTCGCCGTGCTCGGGCTGCTGCTCGTGCCCGCCGCGGCCGGCCTCGCCGCGCTGCAGGCGCTGTGGCTGCAGTCCATGGCCGAGGGCGCGGAGCGGGAACTGGTGGCCTCCACGATGATGGCGGCGCTCCTGCTCGTGGTGAGCCTCGGTGTGTGGGAGGCGGTCGAACTGGCGGCCATCGGAGCCAGGATCGGGCTCAGCGAACGGGTGGGCTTCGCCTTCGACCGGATGCTGGCCCGCATCACCGCGGGCATACCCGGCCTGCGCCACCAGGAGTCGCCCGCCTTCCAGGACCGCCTCCACCTGCTGCGCGATCGCACCCTGGCCATGGGCGCCCTGCTCAACTGGGTGCTCAACCTGCTCGAACAGCTCGGCGGATTCCTGGTGACCGCCGCCCTCCTTGCCACCGTGCACCCCGCCCTGCTCGTACTGCCGCTCATCGGGGCCCTTGCCCTGCGCCTCCAGGTCTCCGCCCGCGGTGTCCTGGCCCGCGCCCAGGAGGCCACGGCGGCCGACTACCGGCTGGCCGCGCGCCTTGCACGCCTGGCCACCTCGCCGGAGGCGGGCAAGGAGCTGCGCGTCTTCGAGGCGGGGCCCGAACTGTGGTCCAGGGTGGGCAGGTTGCGCGGCCGCGCCGACGCCGTGACGAGCCGGGCCCAGTGGCGGTTCGCCGCGATCGGCTGCGTGGCCGGGCTGCTCAACACGCTCGGCCTGATCGGCGCGGTCGCCTTCGTCGTGCATCTCGCGGTGAGCGGTCACACCGGCCTGGGCGCCGTCCTGCTCGCCGTCGTTCTCGCCGGGCGGTTCACCGGTCACGTCGGCGGACTCGTACAGGCCACGGGGGCCGTCGTCGAACTCCTGCAAAGCGCCGAGCGGTTGCGCTGGCTGCGGACGTACGCGCGGCGGGCGAGCCTCGCGCCCGCTGTACCCGCAGCCGCCGCCGAGGCCGCCGCAGGGGCTTCCCGGACGCCGGTGCCGTCGCGGCTGCGGCAGGGCATTGCCGTCGAGGGTCTTTCCTTCCGCTATCCGGGCACGGCGGTGACCACGCTGCACGACGTCGAACTGCGCTTGCCCGCCGGGGGAGTGGTGGCCCTGGTCGGCGAGAACAGCTCGGGGAAATCGACGCTGGTCAAGCTGCTGTGCCGGATGTACGAGCCGACGCGGGGCCGCATCACGGTCGACGGCACGCGCCTCGATGCCCTGGCCCCCGAGCAGTGGCGCGAGCGCCTGGGTGCCGCCTTCGAAGACTTCGTACGCTTCGAGTTCACCCTGCGCGAGACGGTCGGCGTCGGGGACCTGCGGCGGATCGACGACCCGCGTGCGCTCGCGGGCGCTCTCGACCGGGGCGGGGCCGCCGACCTGCCCGGCGTACTGCCGGACGGCCCGGACACCCAGCTGGGCAGCCGGTGGGAGCGCGGGATCGACCTGTCGACGGGCCAGTGGCAGAAGCTGGCCCTCGCGCGCGCCCTGATGCGACCGCACCCCCTGCTGCGCATCCTGGACGAGCCGACCGCGTCCCTGGACGCGGAGACCGAACACCTCATCTTCGAGCGCTACATCGAGGCGGCCCGCCGCCCCCGGCCGGACGGCAACCGTGCGGACACGATCACCCTGCTGGTCTCGCACCGCTTCTCGACCGTGCGCGGCGCCGACCTCATCGTCGTACTGGACCACGGACGCGTCGCCGAGACGGGCGGGCACGAGGAACTCCTGGCGCGGGGCGGTCTGTACGCGCAGATGTACGGGCTGCAGGCGCGCGCCTACCGGTGAGCACCGGGGGCTCGCGGACACACGGAAGGAGCGCCGGCCCGGGCCAGCGCTCCTTCTTGTTCTGTGTTCTGCCGCCGACCGGCGGCTAGGCGGCCGTGTTCTGCGGAATCACCCACGCCGGGTCACGCGGCTCCACCTTGTTGGCGAAGGCCACGAGCTGGGCGTACGCGGCGAGGTCGGCCATCGCGGACTGGATGCGCGGCAGCGCGGCGTCCGCCGCCGGGTCGTCGATCCGCGCCAGCCAGTCACCGATCAGCGCGGACACCGCGAGGGTGCGCTCCCGCATGTCGTGGCAGATGCCCAGCGGGCCGCCGGTGCGGGCCTGCTCGGTGAACGCCTGCCACAGCTCGGCCGACTGGGGCACCTGGCCGAGGCTGATGCCCGAGCGGTAGAGCCGCTCGTAGTCGAGCCTGCTGTACCACGCGGCGGTCTCCTCGGTGAGGGTGCCCGTGGCGAGGATGTCGGCCACCCGGGCCAGCATCCGGGCGGCGCCACCGAGGCGGTCGCGTGCCGCCGCGGCGTACACGGCGGCTGCTGATGCCCCGTCGCCGTGCTCCGCCAGTTCGAGGGCCCGGCACAACTCGCTGGTGGCCGCGTTGAGTTCGGTACCCGCTGCCAGCGCGAGCTGCTTCTTGTCGCGCAGGTCCTCCTCACTGAGACTGAGGAGCTTGTTGCAGACGGCGCTCATATCCCGTTCCTCCTTTCCTGTCCGCCACCGGCGACGGCGACGGCGTCGGGGGTCATGCCGAGGATGTTGATGACGGCCAGGGCCTGGCCGTAGATGCGGATGCGGTCGAAGCCGGTGAGCAACTGCCAGGCCACGCGCTGCCAGTCGGCGGCGCCGGCCTCGGAGGCGTGGGCCGCGAAGCGCTCGAGGTCCGCCGAGAAGTCGGTCAGCTCGGACACGAAGTGGCCGAACGCCGCCTCGTCGCCGCCCTGTTCGTAGCGCAGCGCGACGGCCTCGACGGCCGCCTGGTCCAGCTGGACCAGGTCGGCGTCGCGGGCCTCGCCGAGCGTCTCGCGTACCGGGGCGGTCCCGCCGCCCGAGGCCCGCAGCCGCTCGTCGTGGACGGGGTAGAAGCCCAGCTCCAGGGCGACGCGGTGTGAGGTGCGGTACTCCACCAGCGCTGCGCCGACGGCGGCGGCAGCACAGCGCACCCGCAGGGCGGCCTGGCGCACGTCGTTGAGCTCCAGGTCGGAGTGCATCAGGTGCAGCTCACTGCCCGCCCGCATGAAGTGGGCCGAACCGGTGGCGACGGGGCCGTCCACGCGCTCGTACAGGGACTGATCGGCCACGCTGCCGTCCGGCAGGCTGGGGGCTTTGTTGCAGACCCTACTCATATAGGTCGTGCCTCCTTGGTTGTCCTGTGTCGGTCGTGCGGTGTTGCGCCGCCCGGCCTGCTGCCTCCGACGGGAAGTCGCACCAAACCGGCCGACGGCATTTGACGAATGCCGTAGTGGCAGCCGGTGCGGTGCCCGGTCGGCGGTGCGCGGGATCCGAGCGGTAGAGGGATGCTGGCAGCGCGGCACGGGGGGAGATCCCCGAAACCGGGCACCGCCGGACAGGTCCGGATGGCCTCGGCCAGGCGACGGTCACACCCGGTCGCCCGGCGCGGGCCGGTGCGGAGGATGCGATACATGCCAGGGGCTACGGGGGCGGCGGGCCACTCGCCGGAAGGGGAGCCGCGCGAGGCGGCGGCGGAGGACGTCGGCCCGGTGGGCTCGGTGGACACGGCCGACGCGCTGGCCGCGCTGCTGCGGCAGTTGCGCAGGCGTGCGGCGCGCAGGGACGGCGGCGCCCAGCTGACCTACCGGCAGCTGGCGGCGCGCACGGGCTGGGCGCACGGGGTGATCGGCGACTACTTCGCGGGCAAGACCCTGCCGCCCACGGACCGCTTCGACACGCTGGTGCAGCTGCTCGGCGCCACCGGTCACGAGCTGCGGATGCTGGCGACGGCCCGCGACCGGGTCGAGGAGGCGCGCCGCTCCCGCCCCGCCCCGGGCGGCCGTCCGGGTGCGCCCGGAGCCGACGGCCCTGTCGGCTCCGGCAGCCTGGCGCCCGTGCCGCGCCAGTTGCCCGCGGACCTGTCCGAACTTCCCGGCCGGACGGCAGAGTTGCAGGCGCTCGACGTGATCCGCCCGGAGCCGCGGGGCGGCCCCCTGGTGGTCGCGCTCGACGGGCCGGGCGGGGTGGGCAAGTCGGCGCTGGCCGTGCACGCGGCCCACCGGCTCGCCGAGCGGTTCCCCGACGGCCAGCTCTATGCCGACCTGCGGGGCTCACGCCGCGACGAGCATCCCCTGCCGGCCGCGGTCGTCCTGCGGCGCTTCCTGTGCGCGCTCGGTGTGCCGCGCCCGCATCCGGTCAGCGAGGCGGACGCGGCGGCGGCCTACCGCACGCTGCTCACCGAGCGGCAGGTCCTTGTCGTGCTCGACAACGCCCTGGACGCCGCCCAGGTACGGCCCCTGCTGCCCGCCGGGCGCGGCTGCGCGGTCCTGGTCACCAGCCGCAGTGTCCTCGCCGCCCTCAATGGCGCCGCCCATCTGCACCTCGCACCCCTGCCGCCCCCGGCGTCCGTGCAGGTCCTCGGCCTGTGGGCGGGGGCGGGGCGGCTGAGCGCCGAACGCGGCGCCGCCGCGGCGATCGCGCACCACTGCGGTCATCTGCCGCTGGCCCTGCGCATCGCGGGCGCCCGCCTGGCGGCACGCCCCCGGTGGCCGGTGGGCGAACTGGCCGGGCGGCTCGCCGACCCCGCGCGCCGCCTGGCCGAACTCTCCTTCGCGGACCTGGACATGCACGCGGCCCTGGAGGCGGGCCACCGGGAGCTGCTGGCCCGCGGTCCCACCGGCCGGGCGGCCGCACTCGCGCTGCCCCTGCTGGCGGCGGCGCAGGGCGAGTTGACGGTGGAGCGGGCGGCGGCGACGACCGAGGGGGCACCGTCGGTGACCGAGGCGATCCTGGAGCATCTGGTGGACGTGCAGTTTTTGGAGTCACGGGCGCCGGGCCGCTACCGCTTCCACCCGCTGACCCGGCTCTACGCGCTGCGGGCGGCACTCAACGGCGCTACGCGTCCCAGTAGTTGAGCGGCGCCGAGCCCACGCTGTGCCCGCGTCGGTCCAGGATGCGCCCCACATGCTTGACCGTGCGCAGCACCACCGCGCGCTCCGTGATGCGCAGATCCAGGTGCGCCAGGCGGCTGTTGAGCAGCGCCTCGGTGGTGTGGACCTCGGACAGCGCGGGCAGCCAGATGTCGAGCATCAGATTGTGCGCGCCCGCCGTGATGCTGCACATGCGCAGACCGGGCAGGGTGCGCAGCGCGCTCACCGTCTCGTCGAGATGCTGGGCGGGCACCGAACCGAAGTAGACGACCGAGACCGGGAAGCCGGTCAGCGGGCGGGCCAGCGCGCAGCGCAGCGAGAGCCGCCCGGTGCCGGTCAGGACGCGCAGCCTGCGCCGGACGGTCGCGGCCGAGGCGCCGACGCTCTCGGCCAGGTCCGTCAGGGGCATCCGGCCGTCGGTGCCGAGGGCGAGGGCGATGCGCCGGTCGAGGGGCCGCAGCGGTTCGTCGGGCAGCGCGGGCCGCTCCACGGCGAGCGCGCCGCGCTGCTGCCGGGTCAGGCTGCGCAGCCGCCACGAGGCCCCTTCGAAGGGCGCCGCGGTGATGACATGGCTGCGTACGCCGCGCACCCCGGGCAGCTGCGACATCCGCTCGCCGGAGAGGCGGGCCAGACCGTCGAGGTCGGCGGCGGCGACGATCGCCAGGAGGTCGCGGCCGCCGGAGGTCTGCTTCAGGCTGAGCACCTGGGGATCACGGGCGAGCCGCCCGATGGAGTCCTCGCTCAGCCGCCCGTTCATGTCGATCTCGACCTGGGCGTAGACGCCCTCGTCGTGGCCGGGCGAGAGATAGCCGTCGACCCAGGCCACGCCCGCGCGCACCATGCGCTCCCAGCGGCGGGCCACCGTCACCGCGTCGACCTCCAGGACCTCGCCCATCCGCACCCAGGGCACCCGCGGCTGGATCTGCAGGGCGTGCACGATGGCCAGATCCAGCTCGTCCAGGGCGGGTGCGCGCGGTGTGTCCGTGTCCATGAAAGGTGCCGAATCCTGCGTCGAAGCGGTCGTGATGAAGGATTCCGGCGATTTTACACAGTCGTGATCCCTCATACCGAGGATCGTCGCCCATGAGCCACGCACTGTTCTCCTCCTTGCGCATCACCAGGGCCCGCCTTGTCGACGGCACCGGGACGGCCCCCGTGACGGACGCGGTCATCGACATCGACGACGAGGGCACCATCGCCTACGCGGGACCGGCCGCCACGGCGCCCCCGGCGCCCGCCAGGGCCCGGACGGTGGACGCCGCGGGCCGCACGGTCCTGCCGGGCTTCATCGACACCCACGTCCACCTCGCCGTCGAATCACCGCGCCAGATGGTCCGCCGCCACGAGAGCGATCCGACGCTGGAGACGTTCCGCACCGCCGAGCGGCTGCGCATCACCCTGGAGGCGGGCATCACCACCGCCCGCGACCTGGGCGGCCTGCCGGCCGGCTACCGCGACGCGGTCGCCGCGGGTCTGACCGTCGGACCCCGCCTGCACACCGCGGTGCGCATCCTCAGCCACACCGGCGGCCACGCCGACTTCCGCTCGGAGTGCGGCTTCGACCCCAGCGCCGGGGTGGGCGAGATCGCCGACACCCCCGACGAGGTCCGTGTCGCGGTGCGCCGCCTGCTCCGCTCCGGCGCCGACGTGATCAAGGTGTGTGCGACCGGCGGCATGAGCAGCCCCTACGACCAGCCCGACGACGAGGGCCTGACCGTCGAGGAGATCCGTACGGTCGTCGACGAGGTGGCCCGGCACGGCGGCCGCCCCGTGGCGGCCCACGCCCAGGGCACCGCGGGCATCGTCAACGCGATTCGCGGCGGCGTCAGCAGCGTCGAGCACGGCTACGGCCTCACCGCGCAGGCCCGCGAACTGGCGGGCGAGCAGGGCACGTTCGTGGTGCCGACCCTCTCCACGGTCTTCGACGGCATCGACCGCTCGACCATGGAGCCCTTCCACTACGAGAAGAAGGTCCGCTGGTCCGGCATCACCCGCGAGAACATCGCCGCCGCCATCGCCGACGGCGTACGCATCGCGATGGGCACCGACGCGGCGATGGTGCCGCACGGCCGCAACCTGCGCGAGCTCTCCCACCTGGTGTCCCTGGGCATGACCCCGGCGCGGGCCATCGAGGCGGGCACCCGCCACGCCGCCGAACTGCTCGGACTGTCCGCGCAGATCGGCACCCTGGAGACGGGCAAGCACGGCGACCTGGTGATGTGCGAGGGTGACCCGCTCGCGGACATCTCCGTGCTGTCCGACCCGGCCCGCATCGTGCTCGTCGCCCAGCGCGGCGCCGTACGCAAGGACACCCTCGGACTCGCCGGGACCGCCCCCGCGGCCGACGGCGCGCCATCGGAAGGAGCCGCCGGATGAGCCCCTCGGTCACCACCGCGAAGACCCCGGCGGGCGGACCACCCCAGCGGACCGCGCTCGACAAGGTCATGAGCGGCATCGAGCGCGCGGGCAACAAACTGCCCCACCCGGTGCTGCTCTTCCTCGGCCTGTTCCTGATCATCGGCACGGTCTCGACGGTCTTCGCCGCCACCGGCACCACCGTCACCGTGCCGGGCGAGGACGAGACACTCGCGGTCAAGGGACTGTTCACCGGCGAGGGCGTGCGCTGGCTGCTCGAGAACTTCATCCCCAACTTCACCGGCTTCCCCTCCCTGGGCACCGTCCTGCTGATGATGGCCGCGGTCGGCGTCGCCGAGAAGACGGGCCTGCTCGAAACGGCCGTACGCGCCTCCATCGCACGGGCCCCGCGCCGGCTGCTGCCCTACCTGGTCGCGTTCGTGGCCTGCCAGGCGCACCTGATGAGCGACGTGGCGATCCTGGTGATCCCGCCGCTGGCCGCCCTCGCCTTCAAGAACGCGGGACGCAACCCGATCGCGGGCCTCATCGGCGGCTTCGCCTGCACCTGCGCGGGCTACGCGGCCGGCTTCTCCATCGGAGCGCTCGACGCGCTCTACACCGGCATCACCCACCAGGCCGCCGCGGTCGTGCCGGGCGGCGAGAGCGCCCCCACGCACATCCTGATCAACTACTTCTACACGGCCGCGGCCAGCTGCGTCCTCGCCCTGATCGGCGGCTTCTTGATCTCCCGGGTCCTCGAACCCCGGCTGCCCCAGCCGGACCCGGCCGCCGAGTCGGAGGAGTCGGAGGCGGCGGAGGAGGGCGGCACCGAGACCGAGGGGAACGCGGACCCCGCCACCGCGCGTCCCTCCGTCACCGTCACCGCCCGGCAGCGCACCGGCCTGCTGCGCTCGGGCCTTGCCGTCCTGTTGTACGCGGCCGTCGTGGTGACCTGCTGGCTGCTGCCGGGCTCCCCGCTGCGCGGCGAGGGCGGCGCGCTGGTCCCCTCGCCGGTCCTGGACGGCATCGTGCCGCTGCTGTTCGTCGCCTTCGTCCTGGCCGGTGTGGTCTACGGCCGCACCGTGGGCACGCTCACACGGGCCGAGGACGCGCCCCGCATGATGGCCGAGTCGATCACCGGAATGTCCGGGTACATCGTCCTCATCCTGGTGATCTCCCAGGTCATCGGCGTGTTCGACTGGTCCAACGTCGGCACCCTGCTCGCGGTGAACGGCGCCAACCTCCTGGAGTCCGCGGGCCTGACCGGCTTCACGGGCCTGGTCCTGTTCGTCCTCCTGGTCTGCGTCCTGAACCTGTTCGTCACCTCGGGCTCGGCCCTGTGGTCCCTGGTCGCGCCCGTCTTCGTCCCGGCGTTCCTGCTCCTGGGCATGGAACCGGCCGTCACCCAGGCGGCGTTCCGGATCGGCGACTCCGCGACCCAGATGATCACGCCGCTCAACCCGTACGTCTTCCTGATGCTGACGATCCTGCGCCGCTACGAACCCGGCGCGCAGCTGGGCACGGTCCTCTCCCGCCTCTCGGTGTTCGTGATCCCGTTCCTGATCGCCTGGCTCGCGGTCCTCGGCCTCTTCTACGGCCTGGGCCTGCCGCTGGGCCCCGGCGCGGACATCCACCGCTGATCCGGCGCCCCGCGCGTCGGCGCAACGGCCTCCGGTACAGCCGTACCGGAGGCCGTTGCGCGTTCGCGGTTCCTGACAGCTCCACTACTCAGTGGTACCGTATAGTGGTACTCGGTACTACGCAGTACCGAGTGGAGCGAGGAGGCCTCCGCGATGGATGACCTGACGGAGATGCTGAAGGGCACGCTCGAAGGGTGCGTGCTCGAGATCATCGACCGCGAGGAGACCTACGGGTACGCCATCACCCGGCAGTTGAACGAGCTCGGCTTCGGCGACGTCATCGAGGGCACGGTGTACACGATCCTGCTGCGGCTGGAGCGCAACAAGCTCGTCCAGGTGACGAAACGGCCCTCCGGCGTCGGCCCGCCGCGCAAGTTCTACGCGCTCAACGACGCCGGACGCGAGGAACTCGCGACGTTCTGGGCGAAGTGGCAGTACGTCTCATCACGCATCGACAAGCTCGGAAAGGGCGGGCGATGAACTTCTGGGAGAAGGTCACCGGCAGCGATCTCACCAGGGACTGGAAGGAGTTCGAAGCACGGGCCGAGGTCCTGCCCGACGACCACCGGGCGGCGTGGGACCAGATCGTCGCCCACCTCTTGCCCCACGGGGACTTCACCGGCCGCAACCTCATGCCGATCCTCGACTCGGCCCTGGGGCTGCTCGAACAGACGGCGGCGGACGGGCAGAGCGTCCACGAGGTGCTCGGCGACGACATCCCGGGCTTCTGCGCGGCGCTGGCCGGCGGAGAAGGAGTCCGCACCTACCGCGACCGGTGGCGCGAGCAGTTGAACCGGAACGTCGCAAGGAAACTGAACCGGCTGGGAGGCTGACGTGGGCATCCAGGACATCATCGAGGGCAAGAAGCAGTGGCGGGCCCATGTGGCCCGCGTCAGGGCACTGCCGCCGGACTACCAGATCGTCTACAAGGAGATGCAGAAGTACTTCTTCAAGGTCGGCCCGGTCAGCCTGTCCGACGGGACCCTCCTCCCCGGCATCGTCGACTTCTTCGAGGAGGGCGCCGCCACGGGTAAGGGCGTCCTGGAACTCATCGGCACGGACGTCGCCGCGTTCTGCGACGACCTGATCAAGGACTCGCGCACCTACGCGGACCTCTACCAGGAGGCCCTCGGCAACGAATCCGGGAAGGCCGGGAAGTAACCCCCGTCGCCGCACGCCCGACGGCGCGCTGTCGGCGCCTGCTTGCCTCACTGCGACCGGGTCCTGCGTACCCTCTTCCCGTGCCAGCCTCACCCCTGCATCACGTCGCCGTCCTCGTGCTCGAAGGCGCCAAGCCCCTCGATGTCGGCATCCCCGCGCAGGTGTTCACGACCCGCGCGAGCATGCCGTACGAGGTACGGGTCTGCGGCGCGGCGCCCGGTCCCGTGACCGGCGGCGACGGCCTGTCGTACTACGTCGCCCATGGTCTGGACGCACTGGAGTGGGCCGACATCGTCTTCGTGCCCGGCTACCGGTTCCCGGACCGCGACGACCCGCCGCGCCCGGTCGTCGATGCGCTGATCGCCGCCCACGAGCGGGGCGCGCGGCTCGCCGCCATCTCGACGGGCGCCTTCGCGCTCGCCGCCACGGGCCTGCTCGACGGCAGGCGCGCCACGACGCACTGGCACTACACGCGGGCGCTCGCGACCAGGCATCCGCTCGTCCGGGTCGACGAGAACGTGCTGTTCGTCGACGAGGGCAGCGTGCTCACCTCCGCCGGCGCCGCCTCCGGCATCGACCTGTGCCTGCACATCCTGCGCGGCGATCTGGGAGTGGCCGCGTCCAACCACGCGGCCCGGCGCCTCGTCGCCGCCCCCTATCGCAGCGGCGGCCAGGCCCAGTACGTGCCGCGCAGCGTCCCCGAGCCGCTCGGTGAGCGGTTCGCCGACACCCGCGAGTGGGCACTGCACCGGCTCGGGAAGCCCCTCACGCTCGACATACTGGCGCGCCGGGCCGGGGTCTCGCCGCGCACCTTCTCCCGGCGTTTCGTCGAGGAGACCGGCTACACGCCGATGCAGTGGGTGATGCGCGCCCGCATCGACCTGGCCCGCGAACTGCTCGAGCGCTCGCAGCACAGCGTCGAACAGATCGCCGCCGAGATCGGGCTCGGCACCGGAGCGAACCTGCGCCTGCACTTCCAGCGCATCCTGGGCACCACACCCAGCGAGTACCGGCGCACCTTCACCCGGGGCGAGTGACCCGCCCGACACCACCTGGCGGGATCCTTTTGAACCATGGCGATCTTGCCACTGTCAGCGGCGTACGCCGCGAGCGAGCCTGGTGGCAACGGGAAGGGACCCCACTTATGACTCGCATCGCCATCAACGGATTCGGCCGCATCGGACGCAACGTGCTGCGCGCGCTCCTGGAACGCGACAGCACCCTGGAGATCGTCGCCGTCAACGACCTGACGGAACCCGCCACGCTCGCCCGGCTCCTCGCCTACGACAGCACGGCCGGCCGGCTCGGCCGCCCGGTCACCGCGGACGGGGACGCCCTCGTCGTCGACGGCCGTCGGATCACGGTGCTCGCCGAGCGCGAACCGGCGCAGCTGCCGTGGGCCAAGCTCGACGTCGACATCGTGCTCGAGGCCACCGGCCGCTTCACCGCGGCCAAGGCCGCCCGCGCCCACCTCGACGCGGGCGCGAAGAAGGTACTCGTCAGCGCGCCGTCGGACGGCGCCGACGTCACCCTCGCCTTCGGCGTCAACACCGAGGCGTACGACCCGGCCGCGCACACGATCGTCTCGAACGCCTCGTGCACGACCAACGCGCTTGCCCCGCTGGCCAAGGTGCTCGACGATCTCGCCGGCATCGAGCACGGGTTCATGACGACGGTGCACGCCTACACGCAGGAGCAGAACCTGCAGGACGGTCCGCACCGCGACGCCCGCCGCGCCCGCGCCGCCGGCGTCAACATCGTGCCGACCACGACCGGCGCCGCCAAGGCGATCGGCCTCGTGCTGCCGAACCTCGACGGCAAGCTGTCGGGCGACTCGATCCGCGTGCCGGTGCCGGTGGGCTCGATCGTCGAACTCAACACGACCGTCGCCCGCGACGTGACGCGCGAGGACGTCCTGGCGGCGTACCGCGCGGCGGCACAGGGTCCGCTCGCCGGTGTACTGGAGTACTCGGACGACCCGCTCGTGTCCTCCGACATCACGGGCAACCCCGCCTCGGCCATCTTCGACTCGGCACTCACCCGCGTCGACGGCCGCCACATCAAGGTGGTCGCCTGGTACGACAACGAGTGGGGCTTCTCGAACCGCGTGATCGATTCGCTCGAACTGCTCGCCGCACGCTGAGCGGAACCCGCGCGGCCTCCGGCCGGAGGCCGCGCTGCGGGCGAACACCCATGCCCGTGCAGGGGCTGCCCGGTCAACTCCGTCGGTGCCGGCAGCCCCGTCAGACGATCAGGCGGCCGCGGTGCGAGGCGCGGCGGGCCGCGGCCAGGAGACCGCGGATCTGCGTGCCTGCCTGGTCGATGTTGCCGAGGGGCGTGGCGAACGGCAGCCGGACGTCGGTATGCGTGACGGGGTACTCCAGGCGCAGCGTCACGCCGTAGCGGTCCATGGCCAGCGGGATCGCCCGCAGCATGCCCTTCGCCGGGCGTGGTTGCACGAGGCGTACCAGGAGGGGGACGAGCTCCTGGTGACTGTCCACGAGATGGGTCAACATGTCCGCCTCGCTGCCCGTGACCGGGTCCGGGGTGACCGCGCAGAGCTGGTCCAGGGAGACGAAGTGGCGGCCCTGGTCGTCCTTGAGGAGCGCCTGGCCGAACTCCATGCAGGTGCTCTCGGGTGACTCGTCGCTGTACGGGAGCGCCAGCAGCCCGGTGACGGTGACGCGGGCGCGCAGACGATCGCGTACGGCGGTGGGCGCGATGTCGGTGAACTCCAGGCGGACCGGGCGGCGTTCGTGCGCCGACGGCGGGTTGTCCTGGCCGGGGGCGTGCAGGTGGATGTGGCCCGCGCCCGCGCCGTCGAGCCGGTGGACCTCGGTGTGACACCCGTCGCTGATCACTGTCATCGACTGAGCCGCGTGCAGGATCGCGTGCACGCGTTCGGCGGGGGTCGGCTGCGTGATGCGGGTGCTGTGTGGGCGCATCCAAATGCTCCATGCCGTTGAAGAGACCCAAGCTCTACTTAGGTATGCCTAACCTAACTCATCGAGGCGCGCGGCGCGGAGCAGGTCGTAATTTTGCATGCTCTGCATCTTTGCGTACTCTGCAAGATGTGATGAGCAAAGACGCCGCGCCCGGACTCCGCGAGCGCAAAAAGCGCGCCACGCGGGCGGCGTTGGCCGACGCCGCGGTGCGCCTTGCCGCCGAACACGGGGCGGAGAACGTGACCGTCGAGGCGATCAGCAGCGCGGCGGGCGTCTCACCGCGCACCTTCTTCAACTACTTCGACAGCCACGACGACGCCTTCCTCATGATCGACGAGGAGGTCGGCGAACGGATCCGGCGCGCCGTGCGCCAGGCACCCGCCGACCTGCCCGTCCTGGACGTGCTGCGGGAGGCGTTCGCCGCCGAACTGGTGGACATCGAGGAGCGCCACGAGATCTGGAGCCTGCGGGCCAAGGTCTTCCAGCGCTCGCCGCACCTCCTCGTCCGCGGCCTGGGGGCCCACATGGCCGAGGAGTCGGAGCTGGCGCAAGCGATCGCCGAACGGCTCGGGGGAGTACCGGGCGAGGCGGTCGGGCTCTACCCCCGACTGGCCGCCGCATCCGCCACGACCGCCGTCCGCGTCGCCATCGAGGACTGGTGCGCCCGGACGACGGACACCGCCTTCGTCGACGTCTTCCGCCGCACGTTCGCGCACCTGGCCACCGGTCTGGCCGCGCCCGCAGCGGATTCCTGAGCCCGCATCACTCCCGCGTTCCACTTCTGCCCGACCAGCGGATCGACTTCCAAGAGGGACATCTTGAGCACAGCAGCGGCGCCCGAGCAGGCGCCCACCTCCATGAGCAACAAACAGATACTCCAGGCCATGTCCGGGCTGATGGCCGGCATGTTCGTCGCCATCCTGGCCGGCACGGTCGTGGCCAACGCACTCCCGCGCATCATCGCCGACCTCGGCGCCAGCCAGTCCTCCTACACCTGGGTCGTCACCTCCGAGCTCCTCGCCATGACGGCGACCGTCCCCCTGTGGGGCAAGCTCTCGGACCTCTACAACAAGAAGCTGCTGCTGCAGCTCTCCCTGGCCATGTTCGTCGTCGGCTCCCTGCTCGCCGGGTTCTCGCAGGGCGTGGGCCTGCTCATCTTCAGCCGCGTCGTGCAGGGCATCGGTGCCGGTGGCCTGACCGCGCTGGCACAGGTCGTCATGGCGGCCGTCATCCCGCCGCGCAGGCTCGGCAAGTACGCGGGCATCTTCGGCGCCGTGTTCGCCGTGGGCACGGTGGCGGGACCGCTGGTCGGCGGCGTCCTGGTGGACACCTCCTGGCTGGGCTGGCGCTGGTGCTTCTTCATCGGCGTGCCGTTCGCGCTGCTGGCCATCCTCATCCTGCAGCGCACGCTCCAACTGCCCACCGTGCGCCGCGAAGTGAAGATCGACTTCCTGGGTGCCTTCCTCATCGTGGCCGGTGTCTGCGCGCTGCTCATCTGGACCTCGCTGGCGGGCCAGCAGTTCGACTGGGCGTCCTGGCAGACCGCGGCGCTCACCGGAACGGGCGTGATCCTGCTGGTGGCGGCGGTGTTCGTGGAGTCACGGGTGCCCGAGCCGATCATCCCGCTCGCCATCTTCCGCAACAGGACCGTCACGCTGACGACCGTCGCGAGCCTGCTGGTGGGCGTGGCCATGTTCGGCGGCACCGTCTTCCTCTCGCAGTACTTCCAGATCGCCCTCGGCAAGTCCCCGACGGTGGCGGGCCTGATGAGCCTGCCGATGATCCTGGGTCTGCTGGTCTCCTCCACCATCGCCGGCCAGATCATCAGCAGGACCGGCAAGTGGAAGGCCTACCTCGTCGCGGGCGCCGTCATCATGACCGCAGGGCTCGGGCTGCTCGCCACCATCGACGCCGGCACCGGCTTCGGCATCCTCAGCCTGTACATGGCGGTGCTCGGCATCGGCGTCGGCATGCTGATGCAGAACCTGGTCCTTGCCGCACAGAACGACGTACCGGCCGCCGAGCTCGGCGCGGCGACCTCCGTCCTGTCGTTCTTCCGCAGCATGGGCGGCACGATCGGCACCAGCGTCCTCGGCGCCGTCCTGGCCAACCGCGTTGCCTCGGAGATCTCCAAGAGTGTCGGTGCGGCGGGCGGTGCGGCCGCCGACAGCTCCGGCGGCGGCGAGGGCTCAGTGCCCGACATGACGAAACTGCCCGCGCCGATGCGGGAGATCGTGGAGAACGCCTACGGCCTGGCGACCGCCGACCTCTTCCTCCTGGCGGCCCCGTTCGCGGCGCTCGCACTCGTTGCGGTGCTCTTCATCAAGGAGAAGCCGCTGAAGACGACCAGCGGCATGGAGCGGCTCGCCGAGGAGAGCGGCACGCAGCCGGACGACGACAGCAAGACCACCGCGTCGGCGCCGGTCGCCTAGCGCAGTCGGCCTCGCTGCGAGCAGCGGCCGCCGGACACCCCGCAGGGGCTGACCGGCGGCCGCTTTGCCGTCGAGGCACACCTGTGCGGTCAACTGCCGCTCGGGGCGCGGGCGTACACGTGCGTTCAGCAGCGCCGCGGCCCACCGCCGCCTTCACCTGGCCGTCATGACCCCAGAAGAGCGAGCAGTTCCGTGACAGGTGCCGGGGGACGGGCCGGGTGCAGGGCTTCGGTGCGATGGATCAGGCGAGGTACGGACAGGGGTACGGCTGCGGTGCCCGGCAGTTCGGCGGCGGCCGTGAGGGGCAGCGCAGCCAGGCCGTGTCCGGCGGCCACGAGTGTGCCCACCGCCTTGATGTCCGTTCCGCAGTAGGCGACTTGGGGGCGGAAGCCGTCGGTGCGGGCGGCCGCGCGGAGTTGGGGGAGGGGGATGGCGGTGTCGGGTGCGTCCAGCCACTGCGCGTCGGTGAGGTCCGGGAGCCGGAGGCCGGCCCGGCGCGCCAGCGGGTGACCGGCCGGAAGCAGCACGGCCAGGGGCTGTTCGGCGGCCGTGAGGGCGGCGGTGCTCAGAGGCCCGGGATCGGGCAACGGCAGCGGATCGGTGGGCGCCGCCGCCCCGTCCACCAGGCCCAGATCGGCATCCCCCGCCATGACCGCCCCCACCACGGCATCGCGCCCCAGTACATGAAGCATCACCGCGAGGCCGGGGGCCGACCGGCGGACGCGGGCCAGGGCATCGGCGACGGCGGACGTCAGCGCGAGAGGGCCGGCGGCGACGGTGAGCTGCGCGGGACGCGTCGCGTGGAGCCGGGTGATGTCGGCCCGGGCCGCGGCCAGACGCAGCAGCAGGGGCCGGGCATGCTCCATCAGGCGCTCGCCCGCCCCGGTGGGCCCCACCGGCCTGCGCTCCACGAGCCGGGCGCCGAGGTCGGCTTCGAGCGCGGCGATGTGCTGCGAGACGGCGGACTGGGTGTAGCCCAACTCCCCTGCGGCCGCGGAGAAGGAGCGGTGGTCGACGACGGCGACGAAGGTCCGCAGGAGATGTGGGTCCATGAGCATCAGTATCGCTGATGCAGGATGCACCAATCATCGTTGGACGTGATGCGGTGGCGCCGCCGACGATGGCCGCATGACTTTCCCGGCCGCACGTATCGCCCTGGTCGCAGACCGCTCCGATCACGTCCGTTCCCACACCCGCGTCCCCGCCCTCCTGGACGCCCTGCGCGCCCGCGAGGGCCTCGACCTGGACGCCTACTGGATCCCCACCCCGGAAGCCCACGCCGGGGTCGAGGGCTTCGACGCCGTCTGGGTGCTGCCCGGCAGCCCCTACCGCAGCGAATCCGGAGCGCTTGCGGCCATCCGTACCGCCCGGGAGCAGGGCATCCCCTTCCTGGGGACCTGCGGCGGATTCCAGCACATGCTCCTGGAGTACGCTCGGTCGGTGGGCGGCCTCGACCGGGCCGTGCACGCCGAGAACACCTCCGAGAACAGGATTACGAGCGCGGACGGGATCACGAGCGCGGACGAGGTGATCGTCCCGCTGGCCTGCTCGCTGGTCGGCCACGAGGGCACCATCACTCTGACCGCGGAGTCACGGGCGGCCCGGCTCATCGGCGCCCGGCGCACGGTGGAGCGCTACCACTGCAACTTCGGGCCGAACCCCGCTCACGTGGAGAGGCTGCGGGCCCACGGCCTGAGCTTCACCGGCACGGACGAGAACGGTGACGTCCGCATCGCCGAACTGCCCGGCCATCCCTTCTTCCTGGCCACCCTGTTCCAGCCCGAACTGCAGGGCGACGGCACCCGCCCCCACCCGCTGATCACCGGGCTCGCACAAGCCGCGGTACGGCATGCGGAGTCGGTCCGTAACTGAGTTGCCGCCCCCGATGCCGTGCAGCAGGATGCGGGAATGCGCTTCTCGGTGAACATCCCGAACTTCGGTGACTTCGCCGACCCCAGAACCGTGGCGAAGGTGGCCGCCGCGGCGGAACAGGCCGGTTGGGACGGGCTGTTCGTCTGGGATCACGTACTGCACCGCAAGCACGCGGACAGACCCTTCGGCGACCCGTGGATGCTGCTGACCGCGGCCGCCCTTGCCACCTCCCGCATCAGGCTGGGCACGCTGGTCACCCCGGTGGCCCGGCGGCGCCCGCCGCAGCTCGCCCGCCAGGTGGCCACCCTGGACGTCCTCAGCGGCGGCCGGGTCACGTTCGGTGCGGGACTTGGCGGGCCCGTCGAGGACGAGTACGGCAGTTTCGGCGACACCACGGACCCCAGGGTGCTGGCCGAGCGCCTTGACGAGGGCCTGGACCTGCTGCCGCGCTTTTGGTCGGGCGAGGCGGTGAACCACGAGGGACGGCACTACCAGGCACGGGACGTGACCTTGCTGCCCGCCACCGCGCAGCGCCCCCGACCGCCGATCTGGATCGCCGGATTCTGGCCCAACCGCCCGCCGATGCGCCGGGCGGCCCGCTGGGACGGCGCGGTCCCGCTGTTCGCCGACGCCAAGCACGGCCATGTGCCGCCCCTCGACCAGGTCCGCGACCTGGTGGCCTACCTGCGCAAGCAACGCGAGGACCGGTCGTCCGACACCCCCTTCGAGATCGTCCTCGGCGGCGCCACGCCGGGCGAGGACGCCGCCCGCACCCGCGACCTGGTCGGACCGCTGGCCGAGGCGGGAGCCACGTGGTGGGACGAGCGGCAGATCCAGACGGGCGAGGGACTCGACCGGCTCACCCCGGTGCTGCGCCGCGTCGAGCAGGGCCCGCCGGTGCTGTAGGGCCGCACCTCGGCGTCAGCGCGCCGGCCGGCGGGGCGTACGAACGAGGCCGGCGAGAAGCCGTGCCGCGTGCTCGTAGCGGCGTACCTCGATCTCGATGTCGGTGTCGATGCCGCGGCGGCCGTCGACCGGCAGGGCACGGAGACGCTCGCCGGTGGTGACCAGGCGGTAGACGAGGGCGCGGGCGACGAACCGGGCGAAGCCGGGACCGCTCGCGGCCACCGCCTTTCGCAGCAGCCGCTCGCCGGCGCCGTGCCAGATCACGGCGTCGCCCACCACCACTGCCTCCCCGAAGGCCGGCGGCCGCCAGTAGGGCGAGAAGTCGATGACGGCCGGGGCCAGGCCCGGAGCGAACAGGACGTTGCCCGTGAGATCGCCGTGGACGAGCTGGGGCCGGTCCTGCGGCATCGGACCGAGCAGCGCGGTCAACTCGCCGTAGGGTGCGCGCAGAGCGGGAAGCAGGTCGGCCGCCTCCTCCTGCCAGGCGACCCGGTCGCCGATCGCCCACCAGTCCCCGCGCCGGTCGAGAAAACCGGGGCGTGGCACGTCGGCCAGTGCGCGGTGAAAGGCGCGTCCCGCGGCCACGATCTCCAGCCAGCGTGGCGCGGCCGCGTGATCGGGTTCGGTGCCCTCGACGACATGGGAGGCGGTCCAGCCGCCGTGACTCCAAGACCCAGTGGCCGCCCGCAGCGGCCGCGCGACGCGGAAGCCGTCCTCCGGGATCGAGGCCATGACGTCCCCCAGCCATTCGGCGAACTCGCCGTCCGGGCCGGTGGGCTTGAGCACCACGTCGCCCACGCGGACACTGCGTCCTTCCCCGCCGGGCAGGCGAACGGCGTGGCCCGTGAGTCGGAAGGCGTCGAGGACATCGCGTCCGGGGAAGGTCATGACCGATGATTGTCGTCGGGCCCTGGGCAGACGGCACGGCTTTTAAGGCAGCGGTCGACAGGGCGCGGGGGAGCACACGGTGCCGGCCCGCAGACAGACAGACAGGCACGCGCGTACGCAGTCAGGTGCTCGTCCGCAGCGCGGCGGCCCCCGGTCCCTCAAGCTCCTCCAGTACTCCCGGTCGCCCCGAGATGGCCAGCAGCAGGCAGATCGCGGTTCCGCGCACCTGCGGGCCCTCCCCGATGGTCAAGTCGGCGTCCGTCGGCGCCAGTTGGATGCCGGCCACTCGCTCCTTGGCTCCGCCCATGGACGCCGAGGTGCGAGCCTGCAGGCGCAGGGATCTGGCGACGGCTTCGATCGGATAGGAGCGGCCGATCCCCAGCGGGCGTCGGATGTCCTCGCCATGGATGACCTCCTCCACGATCCGGGTGTCGAGGGGCGCCGGAGGGCCCGTCTTCCGCGAGGCCACCTGACGCAGTCGCTCCAGCGTCTCCTTGGGCGAGGCGCCGCGCTCGCGCTCCACCCCGCGTGCGTTCTGGCGGTCGAAGTCGAAACGTGCCCGGATCATGCCGCCGATGAACCCCAGACGCGTCGTGCGAGCGGTGTTCACCAGATGGGCGGCCACATCGTGCACCGTCCACCCGTCACACAGCGACGGCTGCTCCCACTGCTTGTCGTCGAGACGCGCGAGGTCCTCGATCAGCGCCGCACGCTCCGCATGTACCAGTGCCCAGACATCTTCGTTCACGGCTGTTCCTTAGCTCGGCTCCAGTGTCTCCCCGGGGGAGACTCATGGCGCGGCAGGAACTCATCGCCGGGGCGTCGCCCCGCGATGTCGAGAACCCGAAACCGGCTCCGTCCCCGAAGTGAACGCGCCCACAATGGGCCGCACCGGCACCAAGGAGAAACATCATGGCCAAGTACCTGCTGCTGAAGCACTACCGCGGCGCCCCGGCTTCGGTCAACGACGCGCCCATGGAGCAGTGGACGCCGGAAGAGATCTCGGCCCACGTGCAGTACATGAACGACTTCGCCGAGCGCCTCGAGAAGACCGGTGAGTTCGTCGACAGCAAGGCGCTCGCCCCCCAAGGGACATTCGTGCGGTACGACGGGGAGGGGCGCCCGCCGGTCACCGACGGCCCCTTCGCCGAGACCAAGGACCTCATCGCCGGCTGGATGATCATCGACGTCGACAGCTACGAGCGCGCCCTGGAACTGGCCGGGGAACTGTCGGCCGCCCCCGGCGCGGGCGGCAAGCCCATCCACGAGTGGCTCGAACTGCGCCCGCTGCTCGGCGGCCACTCCACCGACACGGATTGCCCCTCACACCGGTGAACGAGGCCCTGCTGCGCAGCCTCACGCCCGGTGTGCTCGCCGTTCTCGTCCGCCGCGGAGCCGACTTCGCGGCGGCCGAGGACGCCGTGCAGGACGCGCTCCTCGAAGCGGTCCGCGTCTGGCCCGACGACCCGCCGCGGGACGCGAAGGGCTGGCTGGTCACCGCAGCCTGGCGCAAGTTCCTCGACGCGACCCGCTCGGAGGCCGCACGACGCCGGCGTGAGGACCGCGTCGACGAGGAGCCGGCGCCCGGCCCGGCGCCCGCGGTGGACGACACGCTCCAGCTCTACTTCCTGTGCGCCCACCCCTCGCTCACGCCCTCCTCCGCCGTCGCGCTCACGCTGCGCGCCGTCGGCGGTCTTTCCACCCGCCAGATCGCCCGGGCCTACCTGGTGCCCGAGGCGACCATGGCGCAGCGCATCAGCCGCGCCAAGCGCACCGTCTCCGGCATCCGGTTCGACACGCCCGGCGACGTCGCCACCGTGCTGCGCGTCCTCTACCTGGTCTTCAACGAGGGCTACTCCGGCGACGTCGACCTCGCCGCCGAGGCCATCCGCCTCACCCGGCAGCTCGCGGCCCAGATCGACCACCCCGAGGTGGCGGGGCTGCTCGCCCTCATGCTGCTGCACCACGCCCGGCGCGCCGCCCGGACCGCGCCCGACGGCAGCCTGGTGCCGCTCGCCCGGCAGGACCGCGGCCTCTGGGACACGCAGGCGATCGCCGAGGGTATTCAGATCCTGCAAGGCGCCCTCGCCCGTGACCGTCTGGCCGAGTTTCAGGCCCAGGCCGCCATCGCCGCACTCCACGCGGACGCCCCCACCGCAGAGGAGACCGACTGGGTACAGATCGTCGAGTGGTACGACGAGCTCGCGGGCCTGACCGACAGCCCGGTCGTCCGTCTGAACCGCGCGGTGGCCGTCGGCGAGGCCGATGGGCCGCGCGCGGGACTGGCGGCGCTCGCGGCGCTCGACGACTCGCTGCCGCGCCACACCGCGGTGGCGGCGTACCTCCACGAGCGTGACGGCGACCTGGAGAGGGCGGCACGGCTGTACGCCGAGGCGGCCCGCAAGGCCGACAACCTCCCCGAGCGGGACCACCTGACGCGTCAGGCCGCCCGGCTCAACGCCCTGCGGTCCCGGTGAAGGGCCGGGCTCAGGAGTTGCAGGCCCGCTCCACGAGATCGTTGATGAGCGGAGCGATCTCGTCGGGGGGGCACACGAAGTCGACCTTGCCGGTCTCGATGGCCGCCTTCGGCATCCCGTGGAACGCGGCTGTCGCGGGGTCCTCCACGATGACGAGGCCCCCGTGCGACTTGACCACTTCCACGCCCCGGGCGCCGTCGCCGTCGGATCCGGTGAGCACGCAGGCGATGAGCAGCGGCCCGTAGACCTTCGAGGCCGACGCGAAGAGCGGGTCGGCGGCCGGACGCGCGAAGTTGACCGGGTCCTCCTTGGACAGGGCCAGCACGCCGCCCGTCTCCGCGCACAGATGGTGATCGGGCGGTGCGATGTATACGGTCCCCGCTGTCGGGTGCTCGCCGTCCTCGGCCAGTTTGACGCGCAGGGTGGTGTAGGGCGACAGGATGTTGACGATGCGCGTCTCGCGGGAGCGGCGCAGGTGCTGGGCCACCAGTACGGCCGCCCGGAGCCCGGCGTCCAGACCGCCCAGCAACGTCTTGAGGCCCTCGATGCCCCCGGCGGAGGAGGCCACCATCACGGTCGCGCAGCGGTCATCGGGCGTGTGTGGCTGCCTGCTGTTCACGCCTGGACCCTAGCCCGGCCGCCGCTCATCCGTGAGCCATTACGGCCGAGGGAGAGTTGAGTGTCGGCAAGAGCGTCCGGAGCCGGACGGTTTCCGGGATCACTCGGGGACAGAAGTGGCCGCCGGACATGAGAAGTTGGTGCGGCGGCATGCCGCGCTCACCACGCCGCGTGCCTCATCGAGGCCGGGCGCGAGGCCCGGCGGAAGGGTGCGGGATGAGTTTCCGGCTGGCGGCGTACGCCGTGTGCATCGAGGACGGGCGCGTGCTGCTCGCCCGTCATGTGTCGCCTCTCGGTGAGTCCACCTGGACTCTTCCGGGCGGCAGAGTCGAGCACGGGGAGGATCCGTACAACGCGGTCATCCGGGAGGTGGCCGAGGAGACCGGCTGCGACGCCGTGGTGCAAGGCCTGCTCGGCGTGGACTCCAGGGTGATCCCCGCGGCCGAACGCACCGTCCCCGGCGGGCCGGAGCACCAGAACGTCGGCATCTTCTACGAGGTCGGCATCACCGGCGGCCAGCTGCGGCCCGAGCCGGACGGCGCGATCGCCGAATCGGTCTGGACCCCGCTCCCCGATGTCGCACGCCTGCGCCGCTCGTCGCTGGTGGACATCGGCATCACCCTGGCGCAGACCCGCCCGGCGACCGGCCACGTCGCTCCGGTCCCGGTAGGTGGCCTGATCCGGCACTGAAGCGGACGACGTGCTGCACTGAAGCGAGTGGTTCACCGAGCGAGGGGGATGGGCTGATGAAGGTAGTGCTTGCAGGAGGCACCGGGCAGGTCGGAGCCGTACTGGACCGGGCGTTGACCGCAGCGGGACATGACGTCGTCGTCCTGACGCGGAACCCCGTGCGTGCCCGCCAAGTGGCCTGGGACGGACGGACGCCGGGTGCTTGGACGGCCGAGATCGACGGCAGCGACGTGGTGGTCAATCTGGCGGGACGCAGTGTGAGCTGCCGCTACACCGAGGCCAATCTGCGCGAGATGATGGACTCGCGGGTCCAGTCCGCCGAGGTCGTGGGTGCGGCGATATCCGCGGCGGCGAAACCCCCGGCGCTCTGGCTCCAGATGAGCACCGCCACCATCTACGCCCACCGCTACGACGCACCTCACGACGAGGCCACCGGTGTCATCGGCGGCACGGAAGCGGGAATCCCGGACTACTGGGAGTACAGCGTCCGGATCGCCAAGAACTGGGAGCAGGCCCAGCAGGAGGCTGCCACCCCGCACACCCGCAAAGTCGCGCTGCGTGCCGCTATGGTCATGAGCCCTGACCGGGGTGGTGTCTTCGATGTCCTGCTGAAGATGGCCCGCCTGGGCCTGGGCGGGCCCGTCGCGGGCGGAGCCCAGTACGTGTCCTGGATCCACGACCGTGACTTCGTGCGCGCGGTGGAGTTCCTCGTCGCCCGCGACGACATCGAGGGCCCGGTGAACCTCGCCGCCCCCAACCCGCTCCCGCATCGCGCGTTCATGCGGGACCTGCGGGCAGCGGCAGGCGTGCGTGTGGGGCTTCCCGCCACCAAGTGGATGGCGGAGATCGGTGCCTTCGCGCTGCGCACGGACACCGAACTGCTCCTCAAGAGCCGCCGCGTCGTGCCCGGCCGACTGCTCGACGAGGGCTTCGACTTCGGGCACGCCGCTTGGCCGGACGCGGCAGCCGATCTCGTACGGCGCGCACGGGACGACCGCCATAGTCGAATGGGGTTGCCGTCCCTGAGGTGAGCGGGCCAGGTATGTGCGACGGCCCCCGCGACACATGAGTCGGCCCCGCGCAGGACGTTTCCCTCGCTGCGCACTTCGCACATCACGAGGGAACGTCCTGCCGGGCGGGCCGATCCGGGCGGGGCGATCACGTGTGGTGTCGCCCGTAAGCCGTTCAGCCGGCGGCGACCTCGGTCTTCGGTGCCGCGGCGGAAGCTGCCGGGGCGGCGGCGGTGTAGAAGACGGAGGAACCCTGCTTGGTGCGCAGGGCGCGGCCCTTGGCGACCAGGCCCTCGACCGTGGTGCGCACGACGGTGGTCTTCAGGGCGCGGTCGGGGCGGGCCTTGGCGAGCGCGGTGGTGATTTCGGCGGCGGAGCGCGGCTCCTTCTGCTGGCCGAGGTGGCTGTCGATCAGTTCGACCAGCGTCGGGCCCGTCGCCGCGGCGGCAGGCTTCTTCGCGGCTGCTTTGGGCGTGCTCTTGGCCGTCTTCTCCTTGGCCTTGCTCGCGGGCTTGTCCTTCGCCCTGGCCGTGGGTGCCTTGGTGGCGGGTGCCTTGGTGGCGGCGGGCTTCTTCGCGCGGGCGGCACCGGAGTTGTTCGTGCCCGTGCGCGGGGCGGGTACGGCCGTCTTACGGGGTGATGCCTTCTTGGCGGCGGCCTCCGAAGCGGCGGCGGGGGAGCCAAGGGCCTGCTGCATGCTCAGCAACACCGCGTGGTCGGCCTCCAGTTCCTGCAACTGCGCCTGGAGCGTTGCCACCTCGGTGCCGATGCGCTCCTGTTCCTTGCGGTTGTTCTCCAGGTCTTCGGCTACGCGAACGGCGTACTGGGCCTGGACTCCGGCTGATTCCTGCTTGGTGTCTGACATGACAGTGACCTTTTCGTGGGCGCACGCAGTCGTGCGAGTGGCGGGGCGTGCTCACGACTGAGCACTCCTGGTGAGGGTGCATGTTTGCACCCCTTAATGCTGACTGCCCAACCTGCAACAGCAGTAACTCATGTGCCGGTAGCGAAGGTTACGTGTTTGTGTTCGCTCGCGGGCGCATTGGGTGAAGTCTCTGGGTCCGGAGGCACAAAAATGCACCTAGGTCTGCACCAATGTGTGCCACATGTGTGCGGTACTTGAGGCCGGTCGGGGTCAGTTGACGGCCGATGCCATGCGTCGTACGGCTTCGGTGATGACGTCCGGCGATGCGGCCAGGTTGAGTCGTACGAAGCCCTCTCCGCCGGTGCCGAAAGGCCGACCGGAGTTCAGGGCGACGCGGCCGCGCCGCAGGAAGACGTCGGCCGGGTCGTCGCCCGGGGTCAGTTCCCGGCAGTCCAGCCAGGCCAGGAAGGTGGCCTGTGCGGGCGTGTAGCCGACGGAGGGCAGGTGTTGCGACAGGAGGGAGGCCAGCAGCCGGCGGTTGTCGTCGAGGCCGCGCAGCAGTGCGTCGAGCCAGTCGCCGCCGTCCCGCAGGGCCGCGGTGTGGGCGATGATGCCGAGATGGCTGGGGCCGTGGCTGACCTCTTCGGGCATGCGGGCGAGGTCGCCGGCGGCTTCGGGGCCCGCGATTGCGAGGGCGGCCTTGAGTCCGGCCAGGTTCCAGGCCTTGGACGCCGACATCAGGGACAGCCCGTTCTCCGCTCCGGGCACGCTCAGGAAGGGCACGAACGAGGTGCCCGCCGCCACGATCGGGGCATGTATCTCGTCGACCACCACACGCACGCCGTGCTCGCGCGCCAGGTGCGCGACCCGGGTCAACTCGTCGGCGGTGTGCACGGTCCCGGTGGGGTTGTGCGGGCTGCACAGCAGATACACCGGCCTGCTGGCACCGCCGGAAGCGTGCCGGAACACATCATCGAGGACGGTGAAGTCGATGCGCATGTCCGCTCCCAGGGGCGCCTCGACGACGGGCCGGTCCAGGTTGCCGGCGAACTGGTAGAAGGGCGGGTAGACGGGACAGTTGACGATGACGGGGTCGCCGGGCGCGGAGACCAGCTTGAGCATCTCGACGATGCCGAGCATCACGTCGGGCACGATCGCGGTGCGCTCGACGGCGATGCCGTCCCAGTTCCACCGCTTGTGGGCGAACTCGGCCAGGGCCTCGGCGTAGGCCGTGCCGGCCGGATAGCCGGTGTCCCCGAGGGCCACGGCGTCGGTTATCGCCCCGGCGACCGGAGCGGCCAGCGGGACATCCATCTCGGCCACCCACAGCGGCAGCACGTCCTGCGGGTAGGTCCGCCACTTCATGCTCGTACGACGGCGCAGTTGTTCCAGCGAGAGCCGGGTCAGCGGGTTCGCGGCGGTGGGCGCCGGGGTCAGCGGGTTCGCGCCGGTGGGCGCGGTGCGGTCACGCGACACATTGTCCATACGTCAAAAGTAGGCAGGTCCACGAGGGTCCTGCCTACTTCTGGCGTATCAGGTGTCAGTGCGCCGGGTGCGGTGCGATCAGCGCAGCGCCTTCGCGAACTCGGGAACGACCTTGTCGAGGGCGTAGGAGACGGACAGGACGGAGTCGGTGGCGAACGCGGAGCTGAGCGTCGACTTGGGGTCGAAGACCACGTTGTGTCCGGCCTTGACGGCGGGGATGTCCTTGAAGAGAGGGTCGTTCTCGATCTTCGACGCGGGCAGGCCGATCGGCGCCATGACCACCAGGTCGGCGTCGAGCATGTCCAGGCTCTCGCGGGAGACCGTCACGGAGAAGGACTTGCCCGCCTTGGCGTCGACCTTGGGGTTGTTCTTGAAGCCCAGCCGTTCCAGGAAGTTGACGCGTCCGCTGCCCTTGACGTAGGCGCCGTAGCCGACGCTGGTGCGCGAGCCGGTCGTGACGGTCTTGTCCTTGAACTCGGGGTGCTTCGCGGTGGCGGACTTGAAGTTCTTCTCCGTCTCGGCGATGAGCTTCTCGCCCTTGTCGTGCAGACCGAGCGCGTCGGCGACCATCCTGGTCTGGGTCTCCCAGTTGGTCAGGTACTGGTCGCCGCCCTTGGGCACGCCGATGGTGGGGGCGAGCTTGCTCAGGGTGTCGTAACGCTTCTGGTCGCCGCTGGACTTGGTGTCCAGGATCAGGTCGGGCTTGAGGGAGGCGATCTTCTCGTACTCCGGCTCCAGCGTGCCGATCTTGGTGGGGCTCTTCTTGTACAGGCCCTTGGCCCACGGTCCGACGCCGTCTCCGCCGAAGGCGAGCCAGTCGCTGGCGCCCACGGGCTGCACGCCGAGGGCGAGCGCCGTCTCCGCGTCGCCCCATCCGAGCGCCACCACGCGCTGCGGCTTCTTCTTCACGGAGATCTCGCCGAACTTGGTGGCGACCTTCACCGGGAAGCCCGCCGTCGAGGCGGCCGAGCCGCCCCCGTCGTCGTCGGAGGACGAGCACGCGGTCAGCGTGCCGGTGAGGGCGAGGGCCGCGACGAGCGCGGCGACGGAGTGGCGTCGCGCGGGGCGGACGGGGGCGGTGACACGCGAGGCCCGCGTGAACAGCGACTTGACTCTGAGGGGCATGAGGTTAGGTTACCCTAACCTAAGTGTCGTTTGGAACGCGGGGTTCCGCTTTTCTGGCCGCGTACGCCCCCTCCGCCTACGGTCAGCCCACCCGGTGGCGGCCGATGGGCACGATCAGCGGCGTGCCCGACACCGGATCGGCCACCAGCGAAGAGCGCATCCCGAACGCCTCGTTGACCAGTTCCTCGGTGACGACATCGCCCGGCGCGCCCTCCGCGATGACGTGGCCGTCGCGCATCGCCACCAGGTGATCGGCGTAGCGGCAGGCCAGGTTCAGGTCGTGCAGGACCACCACGATCGTGGTGCCGTGCTCCTGGTTGAGATCGACCAGGAGGTCGAGCACGTCCAGCTGATGGCTCACGTCCAGATAAGTGGTCGGCTCATCAAGGAGCAGGATGTCGGTGCGCTGGGCCAGCGCCATGGCGATCCACACACGCTGGCGCTGGCCGCCCGACAGCTCGTCGACCGGACGCCCGGCCAGGTCCAGGACGTCCGTGGCGAGCAGCGCGTCGGCGACGGCCGCATCGTCCTCGGCCGTCCAGCGCCGGAACCAGCCCTGGTGCGGATACCGGCCCCGGCCCACCAGGTCGCTCACGGTGATGCCGTCGGGCGCCACCGGCGTCTGGGGAAGGATGCCAAGACGTGCGGCGACCTCGCGGGTCGGCATCGTGTGAATGCCGCGCCCGTCGAGCAGGGCGCTGCCGGACGTCGGGGTGAGCAGGCGCGCCATGGCCCGCAGCAGCGTCGACTTCCCGCAGGCATTGGGTCCGACGATCATGGTGATGCTGCCGGGCGGGATGTCCAGGCTCAGGCCGTGGACCACCTCGCGGCCGTCGTAGCCGAGGTGGATGTCCTGTGTGCCCAGGGTGTGTCCGCCGGCGCCCATGTCCTCGTCCTTGTCGATCCGTACGTCTGCCACCGTCATCCGGCCCTTCCCGTGCGATTGGCGCGGGCCAGCAGCCACAGCAGGTAGGGGGCCCCGATCAGGCTCGTGACCACGCCGACCGGGAACTGGCTGGACCACAGCAGGTGCTGGGCGGCGAAGTCGGCCACCGTCACGAGCAGCGCGCCGGTCAGCGCGGCGGGCACCAGTGCGGCACCCGCGCCCGGCACCAGACGCCGGGCCACCGGCGCCGACACGAACGCGACGAACGCGACCGGTCCCGCCGCCGCCGTGGCGACCCCGGCCAGCGCCACCGCGCAGCCCAGGAGCGCGAGCCGGCCGCGGCCCACGCGCGTGCCGAGCCCGGCCGCGGTGTCGTCGCCGAGCTGGAGCGGGCCCAGGTCACGCGCGGCGGCAGCGGTCAGCGGCAGCAGGACCGCGAGCGCGCCGAGCAGTGGCCACACCTGCTCCAGGGTGCTGCCGTTGAGGCTGCCGGTGAGCCACACCAGGGCGTTCTGCGCCTCGGTCACCTCGGAGTTGGTCAGCAGGTACGACGTGACGCTGGAGAGCCCCGCACCGATGCCGATGCCCACGAGCACGAAGCGCTGGCCGGAGACATTACGGCGCCAGGCGAAGGCGTAGATGACCGCGGCACTCAGCAGCGCGCCGCCCAGCGCGGCGGCCGACAGCGCGATGCCGCTGACCGCGAAGCCGAGCGAGGCCAGGACGGCCGCGGCGCTGGCACCCTGGCTGATGCCGATCACGTCGGGACTGGCCAGGGGATTGCGCAGCAGCGCCTGGAACAGCGCCCCGCTGAGCCCGAAGGCGAGACCCACGAGCAGCCCGAGCAGCACCCGCGGCAGCCGCAACTCCACCACCACGAAGCGCGAGCCGGCACCGCCGCCGCCGCTCAGCGCGCCGATCACGTCGCCCAGCGGCACGGACATGTCGCCGTAGCTCAGCGCGGCACAGAACACCCCCGCGAGCGCCGCCAGAAGAACCGCCTGCACCAGCACCCCGCGCGCCCGGCGCGCGCGCCGCACACCGTGGATGCGACGCACCGCCTCGGCCCGCGACACCTCGCTCCCGGCGCCGCGCACGGCCGGCACACCGCCTGGGCCGCCCGGTCCGCGCGCACCGCCGACTCCACTGCCGCCGGAAGATCCTGCCGCGCCCATACCCGCCTTCTCCATGCGCTCACTCACCACGTGCACCCCGCGCTCACAGCTCGGACAGCTTCCGGCGGCGTACGAGCAGCACGAACGGAATCGCACCGATCGCGGCGGTCACGATGCCCGCCTGCACCTCACCGGGCGGGGCGATGACCCGGCCCACGATGTCGGCGATCAGCAGCAGCGAGGGCGCGATCAGCGCGCTGTACGGCAGGACCCACCGGTAGTCCGGCCCGGTGAACAGCCGGGCGGCGTGCGGCACGACGAGCCCGAGGAACGCGATCGGCCCGGCGACGACCGTTGCGGCGCCGCACAGCAGCACCACGGCCACCGCGCAGGCGGCACGCGCCACGCCGATGCGCTGGCCCAGGCCGCGTGCCAGGTCATCGCCCAGGGACAGGGCGTTCAGGCGCGGACCGAGCAGCAGCGCCAGGGCGGTGCCGACCGCGATGAACGGCAGGGCCTGCCACAGCACCGCGGCCTCGCGCCCGGTGAGCGAGCCGACCTGCCAGAAGCGGTACTGGTCGTAGGACTTGGAGTCGGTGAGCAGCATCGACGTGGTCAGGGACAGCAGCGCCGCACCGGTCGCCGCGCCGGCGAGGGCCAGCTTGACCGGCGTGGCCCCTTCCCGGCCCATGGAGCCGATGCCGAACACGACGAGGGAGGCGACCAGGGCGCCGAGAAAACCGAACCAGATGTAGTGACCGGGATCGGACATGCCCAGAATGCTGATCGCGAAGACGACGGCGGCGGAGGCACCGGAGTTGACGCCCAGGACACCCGGATCGGCGAGCGGATTGCGGGCCACGCCCTGCATCACTGTGCCGGCCAGGCCCAGCGCGACCCCCGCCAGCAGCCCGGCCGCCGTACGCGGCAGCCGCACCTCCTGCAAGATCAGCTGACCCTTGTCGGACAGATCCGGGTCGAAGATGCCGGGCAGCAGATCACCGGCACCGACATCGCCGGAGCCGACCAGCAGACTCGCCCACATGACGAGCAGCAGGACCACGACAAGGACGACCAGACCGGCGCCGAGCGCGGGTGCCCCGCGCCCGCCGCCGCGCGGTGGCGTGGGGGCCGGAGCCCGCGTGGCCGTATCGCCGCCCGAGGGGGCGGAGGCGGAGGCTGCCTTCATGACCGTCGCCTTGGGGACGCACACCCAGTGCGGCTGCTCCCAGCCATGAATCGACCGCTCTCTGTTCAGGCAGGGGCGCACTCACCTGCCGTTTTCCACTCCAGTAAGGTGAGCCTAACATTACATAATCGCCAGTCTGTTCGTCCGCTCGCCGATCTGTGAGGACCCTCGTGCCCGACGCCGCGATACCCGCAACCGCCCCGTCCTCTGGCGGTAGCGCCACGGCCCCGCATATCTGGCAGGAGCTCGGCTCGGAAGAGGAGCTGACCGAACTGCTCGGCGAGCCCCACCCGATCGTCATCGACAAGGTCCACGCCGAGCTGACCGAACAGGACCTGGCCATCTTGGCCCGCTCCCCGTTCTGCGCCGTCTCCACCTCGGACGCGGACGGCAACTGCGACACCTCCCCGCGCGGCGGCTCGGCGGGTTTCATCCACGTCCTCGACGCGCGCACCGTCGTGCTTCCCGACCGCCCCGGCAACCGGCGCGGCGACAGCTTCCGCAACATCCTCAAGAACCCGCACGTGGGGCTGTTGCACCTGGTGCCGGGCAGCGGCGAGATCCTGCGCATCAACGGCCGGGCGCGCATCCTGACGGACGCCCCGTTCTTCGACCTGATGACCGTCAAGGGCCAGCGCCCGCGCCTGGCGCTCGTCGTCGACATCGACGAGATCTATCTGCACTGCTCCCAGTCCCTGCGCCGCTCGGGCCTGTGGCAGCCGGAGACCTGGCCGGGGGCCGGGAGCTGAGCGTCAGCTGTCCCCGCCGGGCGGCGTACCGCAGCTCGGGCCGCCCGGCCCGCCGAACTGCACCGAGCTCAGAAAGTCCCGATAGGCGGGGAAGAAGTTGCCCTTGCCGGTCGGGCCGGAAGAGGTCACGACGGTGCAGCCGGAGTAGTTCGACTCGGACCACAGGTAGATGCTCGACGCCGTCCGGTTCCAGTCGGACTTGGCCCGGTCGTCCATGCCCAGCGCCGCGAGATCCGGGGTGCTGCCGCTGAGAGCGATCATGTCGCCGGTTCCGTCGAGGCCCGAGAACATGCAGTAGGAGCCGTCGGGACACCGGTCGTACCCGTCGGCGGCGTGTGCCGTGGACACCGGCACCAGGGCGGCGGTCGCCGCGGCCAGGGCCACGAGGAGTCCCGGGAGTCCGTTCTTCGCGCCCGTTGCCCTGCGCATGCCGGTCCGCTTCAGTTGCATGCTGATCCGCCTTAGCTGTAGGGACCCGTGGGTCCGTGATGATGCGGACAACGGCCCGCGGTGCGCGGGCCGTTGTCACGTCAGGTTGCTTGTGCCGTCCGGTGGACCGCCATCCCCCGCAGGGGTGACGTCACCCGGTGGCGCGGATCAGTCCACCGGCTCGATCCACACGTTGCGGAAGCGGACCTTGTTGCCGTGGTCCTGCAGCCGGATGGCGCCGGCCGCCGCGGATTCGGGATCGCCCGCTCCGGTCTGGCCGTCGACGGCCACGTTGTCGTGGACCTTCTTGCCGTTCCACACCACGCTGATCCTGGCGTCCGCCGTCTTCTTGCCGTCCGCGTCGAAGCGCGCGGCGCGGAAGGTGATGTCGTAGCTCTGCCAGGTCTCCGGCGCGGTCGAGGCGTTCAGGTCCGCGGCCTTCTTGGTGTAGATCGCCCCCGCCTCGTTGTTCGCGAGCTTCTCCACGCCGTAGGAGTCCAGGATCTGCACCTCGTAGCGCTCCTGGAGATAGATCCCGCTGTTGCCGCGATCCTGCCCGGTGACATCGTCGGGCAGCTTCGGCACGCGGAATTCGGCGTGCAGCTTGAAGTCGCCGAAGGCCTGCTTGGTGCGGATGTCCCCGCAGCACACCTCGATCGACTTCTCGGGCGTGTGCGGCCACTTCACGCTGCGGCCGTCGGTGTGCTGCCAGGCGGTGGAGGTGCTGCCGCCGGAGAACAGGTCGATGCGGGCGCCCGGCTTGCGTACCTCGATCATGTCGAGATTGACGTGACCGGTGTCCCCCTGCCGGTAGGAGTAGGTGAGGGTGTTGCGGCCCTTGCGCAGGTCGAGTTTCTCGGTCTTGGTCGACCAGCGTTTCCACGTCTCGGTGGAGGGCAGGCTGGTCTGGCGCGCCTGCCCGCCGTTCACGCTGACCCCCAGCGTCTTGGTACCGGCGGAAGGGTTGGGCCCGTTGGCATAGCGCAGCCCCACCGCGTAGGTGCCCTTGGCCGGAGCCTGGACGTCGAAGGTGACGGTGGCGCCCGGGTCCTTGATGCTGTCGACGAAGCTGGCACCGGTGAAGCCGGCGTGCTCGGTGTCGATGTCCGCGCCGCCCGAAAGCCGCGCCGACTCGGCGTCGTACGTGGTGACGGGCTCGTCTTGGCCGGGCCGCGCGTTGAGGGTGTACCAGGCCTCGGTGGACCACAGCTGCTCGTCGTCGGCCGAGGAGAAGGGGCGCGGCGAGCGCACGTGCACCACCCGGTCGGCCTTGAGGCCGGGGACGGTCAGCTGGACGGTGCGGCGGTCCTTGGAGATACGGGCGTCGCTGACCGGCAGGGCCTCCTCGTCGACCTTGGGGCCGCCGTAGGCGGGGGTGGGGGCGTAGCGCCACTGCTCCACGGAGTAGGCGCCGCTGGTCAGCTTCTCGATGGTCTTGTCCGACAGCGGCTTGGTGTAGGTCAGTTTGAAGCCGTCACCGGTGGCGCGCATGGTCTTGATGTCGAAGGCGGTCTTGCCGTTCGGGGTGAGCTTTTGCAGACCGAAGCGGAGCTTGCCCTCCTGGCCCCAGTTGCCGTCCGCGCCGAGCCCGCCGGTGTAGATCGCCCCGTCGGGGCCGGTGGAGATGCGGCTGACGCCGGCCTCCAGGCCCTGGGTGTGGCGGAACACCGCGCCCTGGTACTCGCCGTTGACCTTTTCCAGGTCGGCGCGCTGGAGCCCGCCGTAGGTGACGTCACCGAACATGAGCTGCCCGGCGAAGGTGCCCTTCTTCACGGTCATCGGGGTGCTGGGGGAGTTGGCTATCTCGTTCTGCGGCAGCCACAGCACCGGCTTGGTGACGGTGTTGTCGTCGAACGGGCCTTCGGGGTTGGTGTAGTGGTTGAAGAACCGGTCCTGCTTGACGTGCACCAGCTTCGAGGCGGGCAGCCAGCCGCCCTGGTTGTCGGTGACGAACAGCTCGTTGTCCGGTCCGCGGCCGATGCCGTTGGGGGTGCGCAGGCCGCCGGCCAGGTAACTGACCTTGCCGGTCGCCTTGTTCACCTTGATGGTGGTGCCGCGGTTGGCGGCGGGCTGCGGGTCGGTGGTCGCGCCGCCGTAGTTGATGGCGACGGACAGGTTCAGATAGAAGTTGCCCTTTTCGTAGAGCAGCCCGAAGGCGAACTCGTGGAAGTTCCCGCCGTACGGCCACTCGGCGATCTTCCGGGTCTCGCCCGCGTCGTTGTCGCCGTCGAGGTCGGCGAGCTCGGTCAGCTGGTGCTTCTCCGAGACGTACAGCTTGCCGTCCACGTACTTGATGCCCATCGGCTCCTTGAGCCCGTCGGCGATCTTCTTGTACGTGACCTTGTCGGGGCCGGTGTCGCCGGTGACGTTGTCCAGGACGTACACCTGGCCCTTGGTCTCCTGGCTGCCGCCCCAGGTGGTCACCGCGAGCTTGCCGTCGGGCAGCCAGTCCATCGCGGACACCTGCGGCTCGAATCCCTTGGGGCGCAGGTCGGTCAGGTCGTAGCCGGGGTTGACCGAGGTCAGCGGGAGGCCGTCGCCGGGGGTGTCGTAGGTGCCCTCGCACTCCTTGCGGCCCGGTGCGGTCACGCGTACGACGTCGGCGTCGGTGCTGAGCACGGAGTTGGGCACGAGGGTGAAGGCGTCAGCGCCCGGCGGCTTCCACTGGAGGGTGACCTGCTGGTCGCCCCCGCGGTCGAAGTGGTCGATGCGCAGCGGGTGGTAGCCCGGGTCGAGCGTGATCTCGCCGTCCTTGGGCTCGGCGCCGTGCAGCCCGTCGTGGTCGATGACCTGCTTGTCGCCGATGAAGAGACGCGAACCGTCGTCGCTGATCAGACGGAAGGTGTAGGCGCCGTTCGAGGGGACGTTGACGTTGCCGATGATCTGCGAGACGAAGTTGTCGGTGAACCCGAAGCCGTCGGTGGAGGACCAGTCGACGGTGGGGATCAGCTTGTCGACGTTGGGGGTCTGGGCGGGCTTGAGGTCGCAGAGCTTGCTGAGCGGGGACTGGACGTCGAACACCCGCAGGGTGACGCCGGGTTCCTGCGGCGGCAGGTCGGCGAAGGGCTTGTCGGCGGCCCCGGCGGCCGGTGCGGTGAGCCCGGCGGCGAGCAGAAGTCCGAGGAACATCCCGGTGGTTCTGCCGGCTCTGCCGGTTCGGCGGGGTCTCAGACGCGTGCGGCGTCGGATGCGGGGCGGGGGCGTGGGGTGCTCGTGTGGCGTCACTCGGTCTCCTGCTGGGCGCTGCGAGGCGGCCCGGGCCGCCTCGGCCCGTGTCCGCGGAGTGGAGTTCATGCACATACCGGTGGTGCGGGCCGCGGCTTTTGGCCGCGCGTTGCGCAGACTTCCGTACGAGAGCGACGCCTAGCGTACGAAGCATGCCTCACGCCGTCCATACTTTGTCCTCAACGAGGAGAAACTGTCGCGGAGTTGACCTGCGGCAGCCGGTCGGCACTCCGGCCGGGGGAGGGTTTATTTCCGTACATCGTGGAACCCGAGGGGGAAAGCGAAGTGCGACAGTCGCACGCGAGAGCGAAGGATGAAGGAGGCCGGAATCGTCATGGTGGGACGCACCGCAACGAGAGAGCGGGGGCAGACGAAGGGCAGCCGATGGGCCACGACATCGGGCCGCGGGACCACGGGCACCATCCGGACCTGCGTCCCGGCGCGCATCCGGCCGGGCGACGACGGGCCCGGCGAGGCCGAGCGGGCCGCTGACTGGAACGTGGTACGCGGCGAGGACTGACGGCACCCGCTCCGGCGCCTCCCGTACCGGCTGGCAGGACCGGCCGTGATCCGGCCGGAGGGCGATCCCGTCTCGCGGTGACCGTGCGTCACCGCTGAACAGGCGACGTCCGCACGACCCGCCTACGTTGAAGTCCCCGGGCCCCATACCGGCGCGAAGCCGACGCAGGGGCCCCCGGACCGCGGGACGGAGGAGTGGTCATGGCGGAGGCCCGCCCTCGCCACGTACGGATGCGTCACGTACGAAAGCCCGCCGGCCCACGTCCTCACGTGCGGGCAGCGGGCGGTCATGCGGCATCTCCCGTTCCGAACGCCGGACGTCGAGCCCCACCCCGGAAGGGGGCGGCAACTCGACGTGATCTGCCGGGGGCGCGGACCCCGGGTCAGTTTCTGGCCAGCGTCCTGCGGGCCTCGGCCCTCTTGATCCTGCGCCGCCGCCGCGAGCGCTCGTCCTCACCCATTCCGCCCCACACGCCTGAGGCCTGTCCGGTCTCCAGCGCCCAGTTCCGGCACCGTTCGATGACCGGACAGCTGTGGCACACCCGCTTCGCGGCCATCAGGTCCTCCTCGGCGGGGCCCGACGTGCCGACCGGGAAGAACAGGTCGGGATCTTCATCAGCACAGGCGGCTCGCCGCCACCACGACTCCATGACGCCTCCTTGCGTCGGTCGATTCCCCGCGCGCGGCGAAGTTCGCCCCGCGTCGCCGGATTACTGCCGTGTCCACGCCTCTTCAGCCGTGTCCACGCTTGAACTGCGGCCCGGGTTCCCCCGGGGGCGCCTCGTGAAACAGGGGGAATCAGGGCCCTCACACGCCGCACGCCGACGAAGAGGATCCCGGTGCCGGAGGAGTCAATTCCGCCCGGTCGGGCACCCGGCGCCCGGTGGCGCCGGCGAGAGCAACACCGGCGGGAGAAGAGCCAGGCAGAGACGGAGGAGCAACGGCCATGGCAGCGCAAGACCCCAAGGACCCGAACGGTCACGAGCAACCGCCCGACACCCCGCTCGGCGAAGTGTTGAAGGAGTTCGAGGACGCCGAAACCGACGTGCGGGACGAGCCCTTCGAAGACGACGAGCACGACGGGCAAGCGGGCGACGCCCTCAGCCCGAACGAGGCCGCCCAGGAATCCGTCGACGGCGACGCATGACCCCGGCGGCCCACCAACGCGAGCAGGAGGCACCCCCATGCGAGCACTGACCTGGCAAGGCAAGCGGGACGTCCGCGTAGAGACCGTCCCCGACCCGGTGATCAAGGCGCCGACCGATGTCATCGTGCGCGTGACGTCCACCGGCGTCTGCGGATCCGATCTGCACCTGTACGAAGTGCTCGGGCCCTACCTCGACCCCGGCGACATCCTGGGGCACGAGCCGATGGGCATCGTCGAGGAGGTCGGCTCCGAGGTCACCGCACTGTCGGCCGGTGACCGCGTGGTCGTGCCGTTCAACGTCTCCTGCGGTGACTGCTACATGTGCGACCGGGGCCTGCACTCGCAGTGCGAGACCACCCAGAACAGGGAGCGCGGCACGGGCGCCTCGCTGTTCGGCTACACCAAGCTCTACGGCCAAGTCCCCGGCGGCCAGGCCGAACTGCTGCGCGTCCCGTTCGGCAACACCCTGCCCATCAAGGTGCCCGACGGCCCGCCGGACGACCGGTTCGTCTTCCTCTCCGACGTGCTTCCCACCGCCTGGCAGGCGGTCGAGTACGC
The DNA here is from genome assembly GCF_040644915.1 of Streptomyces sp. NPDC046925. NCBI lineage: Bacteria > Bacillati > Actinomycetota > Actinomycetes > Kitasatosporales > Streptomycetaceae > Streptomyces > Streptomyces sp. NPDC046925. Next base: position 173,220 of record NZ_JBEYWZ010000004.1, read on the forward strand.
CGGCATCCCGCCCGGCGGCACCGTGACCGTCCTTGGCCTCGGCCCGATCGGCGCCATGGCCGCCCGCATCGCCCTGCACCGCGGCGCAAGCCTCGTGGTGGGTGTGGACCTCGTACCGGAACGGCTCAGCCGCGCCCACGCCGACGGCGTCAAAGCCTTCGACCTGCGCCGGTACGGCAAGGACATCGGCGACGCGATCCGTGACCTGACCGACGGACGCGGCACCGACGCGGTCATCGACGCCGTGGGCATGGAGGCGCACGGCGCGCCGCTGGCCAAGGCCGCACAGTGGGGCGTGGGGCTGCTGCCCGACGCCGTGGCCGAGAAGCTGATGGGGCGCTTCGGCATCGACCGGCTCGACGCGCTCTACGCGGCCATCGACATCGTCCGGCGCGGCGGCACGATCTCCGTCTCCGGCGTCTACGGCGGCGCGGTCGACCCGATGCCGCTGCTGACCATGTTCGACAAGCAGATCCAGGTGCGCATGGGACAGGCCAACGTCCGGCGCTGGGTGGACGATCTGCTGCCGCTCCTGACCGACGCGGACCCGCTCGGCGTCGACGCCTTCGCCACGCACCACATGCCCCTGGAGGACGCTCCGAAGGCGTACCAGATGTTCCAGGACAAGGAAGACGGCATGATCAAAACGCTGCTCAAGCCCTGAGCCCGCGAGCCCGACCGCGCGGTGCCGCCGGCGCGGCATCGCGGGATGTGAGGAAGGAGCGACAGGCGCTCATGGCACAGACCACAGAAAAGACCCTGGCCGGGCGGAGCGCACTGGTCACCGGGGGATCGCGGGGTCTCGGCCTGCTGATGGCCGACCGCCTTGCCGCCCGCGGCGCCACGGTGACCATCGTGGCCCGTGACGCCGGCGAACTCGCCTCGGCCCAGCAGAAGCTGCTCCACCGGCACCCCGACGCCGCCGTCCACACCGCGGTCTGCGACGTGCGTGAACAGGAAGAGGTGCACGCCGTGTTCCGGGCCGCCCACGACACCTGCGGCGGCCCCGACCTCGTCATCGCCAACGCAGGGATCATCCAGGTCGCACCGGTGGACGCCATCGGAGCCAAGGAGTTCAGGGATGCCATGGACACCATGTACATGGGAGCCGTGCACACCTGCCTGGAGGCCCTTCCCTACCTCAGGGAGAGCCCGGGCGGAGGCCGCCTCGGCGTCATCTCCTCGGTGGGCGGCCTGATGGGCGTCCCCCATCTGCTGCCCTACGCCGGCGCGAAGGCGGCGGCGGGCGTCCTGGCGGAGGGCCTGCACGCCGAGGAGGCGGCGAGCGGCGTCAGCGTCACCGCGGTCTATCCCGGCCTCATGCGGACCGGCTCGCACGTGCAGGCCGAGTTCGGCGGCGCGCGCAGCAAGGAGTTCGGCTGGTTCTCCGCGGCGGCGGGCGCGCCCCTGGTCTCCATGAACGCCCAACGCGCCGCGGAACGCATCGTCAAGGCCGTGGCCGCACGCCGCACCCGGCTGGTCCTGACGCCGCTGGCCCGCGCGGCCGACCTGGCGCACGGCGTGGCGCCCGCGGTGACGACCCGGCTCAACGGCGTGGTGGCGCGCCTGCTGCCGCAGGCACCCCCCGGACGCCCGCGCCGACGCCGCGGCGCCGAGGTCGAACCGCCGCACGGGGCGGTGAGCGGCCGCTTCCAGTCGTGGGGAAGCGCCCTGAACGAGCGGGCCGCCGACGCCTACAACCAGCGGGAATCCTGACCCCGGCCTTCTATCTCCAACCCGCGTTGTTCCTAGAATGGCCGGGTGAAGGACATCGACGCGATCGCGGTGCTGCAGGATCCGGTGCGCCGCCGCCTGTACGAGTACGTGGCGGCCCAGGGCCGCGAAGTCGGCCGCAACGAAGCCGCCGAGGCGGCCGGGGTGGCGCGCACGCTCGCCGCGCACCACCTGGACAAGCTGGCCGAAGCCGGGCTGCTGGAAAGCGGCAGCCGACGCCTGACGGGCCGCTCCGGGCCGGGGGCGGGCCGCCCCGCCAAGGTGTACACGCGGGCGCGGACCGAGCGGTCGGTGTCCTTGCCCGCCCGCGACTACCGCACCGCGGCCGAACTCCTCGCCGAAGCAGCCGAACAGGCCGGTCTCGACGCCGGGCTCTGCGCCGCGGCGCGCCGCAGGGGCGAGTCCCTGCGCGGGTCGCAAGCACCCTGCGGCGACCTGGAAGAGGCCATGGAGATGCTGGCCGCGCGCGGCTACGAACCGCATCTGGAAGGCGCCGGCGAGGGCGCCCCGCACGCCGCGGAAGCAGCCGCAGCCGCAGCCGCAGCCGCAGACGCAGATGTGCCTGCGGATAAGGGGGCAGCCCCCGTACTCCGCATGCGCAACTGCCCCTTCCACGCCGTGGCCGAGCGCTTCCCGCCGCTGGTGTGCGGCATGAATCTGGCGCTGCTCGAGGGGCTGCTCGGCGCGGACGGCCCGGTGCGCGCCCGCATGGACGCCAGGCCGGGGGAGTGCTGCGTGGTGCTCGAGTCTTCTAAAAACAATGACCATTGACATAGAAAAGCGGGGCGTGCTGGGATGAGGCCATGACCGCATCCGCGCCTGCCGCGCACCTCGCCGAGCTCAACATCGCCACGCTCCTTCACCCCCTCGACGACCCGCGCATCGCCCCCTTCGTCGACCTGCTCGACCCGGTCAACGCCTCCGCCGACGGCGCACCCGGCTTCGTGTGGCGGCTCGTGGAGGAGGGCGCGGACGACGCCACCGCCCTGCGTCCGGCGGGTGAGGACGTCATCGTCAACCTGTCGGTGTGGGAGACCCGGGAGGCCCTGTGGGACTTCACCTACCGCAGCGGGCACCTGGAAGTGATGCGCCGGCGCCGCGAATGGTTCGAACGGCACGTCAAGGCCCACATGGTGCTCTGGTGGGTCCCCGCAGGCCACCTCCCCACGGTCGGTGAAGCCCTGGAGCGCCTTGCGGACCTGCAGACCCACGGCCCGTCCCCGCGCGCCTTCACCTTCGCCTCCTCCTACACCGCGGCCGAGGCCGCACAGCACCTTCGGGCCGGGGACGCGGCAGCGGTTTAGGAACAGGCTTCTCCGTCACGGCAGTTGGTGATCAGCGCAGCTGACGCAGGAAGACATCGGCCGCGGCGTTGGTGTCGCCGGCCACGAGGTTCCCGGCGGGGGAGTCGAACACCACCGCGCCGCCGCCCTCGCTGACGCCGGTCCGCCGTCCGGGCTTGGTGTCCTCCGACACCGGCTCGCTCTCACCGCTGACGAGGCGCACCTCCCCGGTCTCCATGTCCCGCAGGAAGACGTCCGAGCTGCTGTCGCCGTCGTCCTCCGGAGCGAGGTTGGAGGCGGCGGAGGTGAACACCGCATAACGCCCGTCCCGGCTCAGCGAGACGTCGTCGCTGTCCCCGTCGGCCGGTGTGCCGTCCGGCGTGGCGCTGACCAGCCGCATGCGCTTGGCCTCGCGGTCGTAGAGGAAGACGTTGTGCGCGCTGGTCGGGGCCGGTCCCTCGGGCCGCAGCACCCGGGAGGACGAAGTGAACGCCACATAGCGGGCGTCGCCGCTGAGGGCGGCGCCCCAGGAGGGCGTCTTGCGGTTGTAGGCCTGCGGAATGCTGATGAGTTCCGTGGTGCCCTTCTCCCGGTCGCGCAGGAAGATGTCCGTCGCGGAGGAGTGGTCCTCCACCCCGGCCAGATTGGCGGTGTTGGAGGTGAAGGCGAGATACCGGCCGCCCGAGTCGCCCGCGAACGCGGGGGCGAACGCGTCCCCTTGACCCTGCTGACCGGCGTTGTCGAGTTGCGCGAGCTCCGTGGTCTTCTTCTTGCGGTCATAGAGGAAGACGTCGTCCCGCTGGTTGGCGTCCCCCTCCACCAGATCCTCGGCCCCGGACGCGTACGCGACATAGCGGCCGTCGCCGCTGACCACCGGGTCGTACGTCAGATGGTTGCGCAGCCCGTCGTATAACGCGCCCGTGGCACTGATCCGCTGGGTCTTGCCGGTGTCCCGGTCGTGCAGGAACACGTCGTCGAGGTCGTTGGGATCGCCGTTCACGAGATCGTCGGCCGTGGAGGTGAAGACCACGTACCGCCCGTCCGGACTCAGCGAGACCTCCCGTACGACACCGTGGCTGGCCTTTCCGTTGCTTCTGACGCTGACGCGCTCCGTCTTGCCGGTGCGCAGATCGCGGACGAAGGCGTCGGGCGTGCCGTTGGTGTCGTTCGCGACGAGATTGCGCGACGCCGAGACGAACGCGACGTAGCGCCCGTCGGCACTGATGGCGGGATTCGTCGACGCGGCATTGCCCTCGACGCCCTCCGGCCCGACGCTCACCCGCTCGGTACGCGGCACCGCCGGATCGGCGGATGCGCCCGCGGGAGACAACACGGTCACGGCGCACAGAGCGGCGAGTACGGCGCCGGCGCCCGTCACGCGCTGATGAACGGTCCTCATCATTTCCTCCTGCTGTCGACAGCGATCTCGGTGTGCCGTCCGGGCACGCTCGGGAGAGTCCGGGCACGCTCGGAAGAGTCCGGGCACGCTCGGGAAAGGCGAGAGCACGCAACGCCCATGCGTGCCGCTCCCTGTGCGCTGTCGTGCGCAGCCGTGCGCAGCCGTGCGCTGTCCCCCCGAGGGCCCGGCCCCGGCCGCTGCGAGCGGTCCGGCCCGAAAGGCGGACGCTCGCGCCGGAACCCCCGGTCATCGGCCGGATCGGCCGGTGGTCATGACCGGGTGCACCTTTGGGCGAGCGAACACCGTGGGACCCCGGGGGTCAATGTGCCGCGTGCCCTCCGCGATGCGGATGCGTCGCTTGCATCAGTGGCGCAGGGCGCTGTGGCGGACTTTTGCGCCGTACTCACGCGGAATGGGCAACCATCGGCCTCGGCCATCGGCCTCGGCCATCGGCCTCGACATGGCAGGCCCCGGAGCGGCAGGTCGACGCCACTTCCCGGCTCGCAACCTTCAGTCGGCCCTGTCGTTGAAAAGGCGAATCGCCCCGATTGCGCAGTCCTGTCCTGTCGGGACCCCGGTCAGGCGGACCCGCATTGACTCCGGCCACTGGAGCTACGGCACCTTGCACCTCTCATTTCTGATCCACAATTCCTTCGGCTTCGGCGGCACGATCCGTACGACCATCAACCTCGCCAACGCCCTTGCCGAACAACATGACGTGGAGATCGTGTCGGTCTACCGGCACAGGGATGCGCCGGTGTTCCCCGTCGATCCGCGCATCCGGCTGCACCACCTGGTGGACCTCAGGAAGGGCACACCGGGATACGAAGGAGACCTGCCCGAAGCCCGAAGACCCGCCGCCGTCTTTCCCAGACACGAGACGCAGTACCCGCACTACAGCAGACTGACCGACCAGCGCATCGCACAACACCTCAACAGCCTGAGCAGCGACGTCGTCGTGGGTACGCGGCCGGGCCTGAACGCGCACATCTGCGCGCAGACCAAGCGGGGCCCGCTGCGCGTAGGACAAGAACACCTGACGTTCCACAATCACTCGCGCCCACTACGGCTCACGCTGCGCCGGCTGTACCCGCAGCTGGACATGCTGACGACGACGACATCGGCCGACGCGGACATCTACCGCAAACGCATGACACTGCCGGGCGTACGCATCGAGGCATTCCCCAATCCCGTCCCGGCGCCGCAAAGCGCCCCGCCAGATGCCAGGGACAAAGTGGTGGTCGCTGCGGGAAGGCTCGTCCCGACCAAACGCTACGACCTCCTCATCCGGGCATTCGCCGCCGTGCGCGCCGCGCGCCCCGACTGGGATCTGCGCATTTTCGGCCCCGGCGTGGCGGGAGGCCACGGGGTGAAACTCCAGCGCCTCATCGAGGAATTGGGCATGGAAGGCCATGCCTTCCTCATGGGCGCGGTTTCTCCCTTGGAGACGCACTGGCTGAAAGCGGGGCTGGCGGCCAGCGCATCGGATCACGAGTCCTTCGGCATGACGATCGTCGAAGCAATGCGATGCGGTGTGCCCGTCGTCTCCACCGACTGCCCGCTCGGACCGAGAGAGATCATCTCCGATGGGGTCGACGGATGTCTCGTGCCCATGGGCGACGAGGAGTCCCTCGCCCGAAAGCTGCTGGAACTCATCAACAGGGACGAGCTCCGTCAGCGTATGGCTGAGGCGGCACGAGAATCCTCGGCGCGATACGAGCCGACGCTCATCGCGGACCGCTTTGCCGACACCTGCGCCCAACTGACGAGCCGACATGGCTCAAGCCGGTCCCTCGGCACGGTCCTGCACCAGACCCGGGCCTCGGTGATCGGCGCGGCCTACGCCGTCAAGGACGCGGTGAAGAAGAAACTCAAGTGAGCAACCCGGCTGACTGAACCACCGATTGACCGACCGGCTGACGGCGCCGTCCCGTGGTCGTACGGTCGAATCCCCGTGACCGAGGAGGACTTCGGATGTGCAGCGTGACCTACTCGACGAGCTCCGACGGTTGCGTGCCGAGCCGGCGGAGGGCGGCATCGCGATCGGCGGCGCGACGCTTGCCGCCGAGGCGGCCGCGGCCGATCTGATCGACGAGTACCAGATCATGGTCCACCCGGTCCTGGTCGGCGGTGGCGTTCCGTACTTCGCCCACCGCGAGCGCCGGGTGAACCTCGAACTCGCGGAGACCCGCACCTTCAAATCGAAGATCGTCTACCTCCGCTACCGCGTGGCGCGCTAACCCACACGACCCTCCCAGCGCCCGACAATCCCCACGCCGAGAGAGCAGGTTGCGTCCATGGCATGCCGAATCAGTGAGCTCGTGCTTGATTGCCGCGCCCCCGAGGCGCTGGCGCGGTTCTGGTGCGAAGTCCTGGACTTCGTGGTGCTCGGCCGTGAAGAGGACGACATCGAGATCGGCCCGCGCGAAGGTTTCGGAGGCCCCCAGCCGACGCTCGTGCTCAGCCGCAGCGACGATCCGAGGACGGGGAAACTCCCCCTGCACATCGACGTCAACGCCACCGACCGCGATCAGGACGCCGAGCTCGAACGCCTTCTGAAGCTCGGCGCACGGCCCGCCGACGTCGGTCAGACGGGCGAGGAGTCCTGGCATGTCCTGATCGATCCCGAAGGCAACGAGTTCTGTCTGCTCAGGTCTCGCATCGACCCGGCCTGAGAGGGCGAACCAGCGCCTGCCCGGTGCCGCGTGAAGGGAGTGCGCCACCTACCCTGGACGAGCTGACCGAGCTCCCCGCTCGGCACACGTGACAGTGCTCAGCGGTACGTGACAGTGCTCAGCAGCACGTGACCGTCAATGCGCACTCCCTCCCGAGAGGCTGGAGATCATGCCGAGCTTTCCTCAGTCCGACGTGGGCGGCCTGCTGCGGGTGGAGCGAGAGCAGGGCGCCGCCACCCTCACGCTTGACGACCCGGACCGCCGCAACATCCTGTCCGGCCGGCTCGTCGGCGAACTCCTCGCCGCTTTTGATGAGTTGGAGGCCGACGCGTCCGTCACCTCCGTCGTCCTCACCGGGGCGGGCCCGGCCTTCTGCGCCGGAGCCGACCTCACGGACCTCACGGCGGCAGCCGAGGGCGACTCGTCGGGAGTCGAGACCGTCTACGGGGCATTCCTCCGCGTGGCCCGCTCGCCACTGCCCACCATCGCCGCCGTCAACGGTCCCGCGGTCGGCGCCGGACTCAACCTCGCGCTGGCCTGCGACGTACGGGTGGCCGCGGCGTCGGCCTGGTTCGACACCCGCTTCCTCAAGCTCGGCCTGCACCCCGGCGGCGGCCACACCTGGATGTTGCACCGCCTGGTCGGCCCGCAGACGGCCGCCGCCATGGTGCTCTTCGGCGAACGCCTGGACGGCGCCGCGGCCACCACCGCCGGCCTCGCCCTCCGCTGCGTCCCCGACGCGGACCTGCTCCCGGCGGCCCACGCTCTCGCCGCCAGGGCAGGCGCGGTCGACCCGGAGCTGCTCCGCCGCACCAAACAATCGCTGCGGCGGGCGGGCGACGGACGGGGCCACGACCAAGTCGTGGAGGAGGAAACGAGGGAGCAGATGTGGTCACTCGCCCTGCCCGGCACCGCGGAACGCCTGCGCGAACTCCGGAAGAGGCCCCGGACCTGAAGTCCGTCAGGGTTCTGAGGTCAGAACTGCCGCCCTTCGCGGCGCATGTTCATGAGAGCTGACCAACCGATCCAGGGCGTTGCGGCCTCCCACAGGATTTCCCTGTGGCTGCCACTGGGAGAGGGGATCTTGTCCCACTGAGGACGCGCTGATTGGCTCGTCCGCGCCCCCGGACACCCCCTGCGCGGAAGGTTGGCCCTGCCATGACGACGATCCCCTTGCCGATCGGCCTGGTCCAGACGGCCGCGCGACATCACGCCGCCGAGGATCTGGACGCGTTCGCCGCGGACGTACGCCGCGCCATCGGGGAGCACCCCGATGTCCGGCTTCTCGCCTACCCGGAGCTGCACCTGAGCGGTCACCGGCCCGGCGAGGACCCGGAGACGGTCATGACCGCGGCGGCCCAACCGCTGGACGGGCCCCGCGGACGGCACCTGGCGTCCCTCGCGCGTGAGCTGGGCATCTGGCTCGTGCCCGGCACCGTCTACGAGCAGGGCCCGGACGGCCGGATCTACAACACGGCCCCCGTTTACTCGCCCGCGGGCGAACGGGTCACCGAGTACCGCAAGATCTTCCCGTGGCGGCCCTACGAGACCACGGCGTCCGGCAGCAGCTTCGTGGTCTTCGACATGGAGGACTACGGACGCGTCGGGCTGACGATCTGCTACGACTCCTGGTTTCCGGAGATCACCCGCCATCTGGCATGGCAGGGCGCCGACCTCGTACTGAACCTGGTGCGCACGCCCACCGTCGACCGCGCCCAGGAAGTCGTGCTCGCGCAGGCCAACGCGATCGTGAACCAGGTGTTCATGGCCAGCCTCAACGCGGCCTCACCGGACGGCGTCGGGCGCAGCATCGTCGTCGACCCCGAGGGACACGTGCGTGCCGAGGCCGGGCCGGGCGGGGAAGAGGTCATGACGGATGTGCTCGACCTGGCGGAGGCCCGCCGGGTGCGCCTGCGGGGAACGGCCGGCCTGACCCAGGTCTGGGACCCGTTCGCACACGACCAGCCGCCGCTCGAACTCCCCTTGTACGCGGGCCGTATCGACCCCGAACGCTGGCGCCGGGGGGCGCGTCCGTGAGCCGGAGCCGTGACGGCTGATTCACGGGGCCTCGCCGGGCGCCTCGAGATCGCTCCGCCTGCCTGCTGTGGTCGTCGGTGCCACACTGGAGGAGTGACGGATACCGGACGGCAGACGGACCGGCGCTTGGAGCGAGCCATTCTGGAGTTGCTGGAGCGTCGGGGCCCCACCGCGTCGATCTGCCCCTCCGACGCCGCGCGGGAGGCGTACGAAGGGGACGGCGACGGCTGGCGTGAGCTGATGGAACCGGCCCGGCGTGTGGCGGGACGGCTGGTCACCGCCGGGAAGGTGGAAGTCACCCAGTCGGGCCGCCGTGTCGACCCGGACAAGGCCCGCGGGCCGATCCGTATCCGCCGCGCCCGCTGACGCACGCCGGGCAGGGCAGGGCGTTCTCGGGCTCGGCATTCAGTTGGGGTCCTCAGAGCGGTGGGGCCGGGGCGGCGATGCCGTGGCCCTGAGGGCGGCACGCTGGGATTCGGCCACCGCGGTGTTGAGCACTGTCACCACCGCGACGACCACTGCCGCGACGGGGTGACCCACCGCGTACAGGGCGGCCGCTCCACCACCGAGCACCAGCGCTTTGACCACCAATACGAACGGAAGCCGCGGCCGCAGTCGTGCCTTGGGCGCGGCGAACAACGCCCAGAGCACGATGGCCAGCAGAGGCGTTCCGACACCGAGAACAATCCGCAGGGCGCCCTCATGCCCGGCGCCAAATCCCCACCAGCTCAAGAAGACCAGCGCCGCGAGCTCGAGCACGAACGCCAGGACCTCGTTGGCCGCGTACCAGGGCCGTCCGATGAACTCGGCAAAACCGTCGGCGTCCCCCGCCATGTGATCCCCCCATGCTCCGGCAGGCCTCAGCCTGCCACGGCGGTGACAGGAACGCTGCTGTCCCCGGGGCCTGGTTTCCTGGCCGGGCCGTGGCGTTTCCTTTCCGGCCGGAGCGGGAGTCGCGCAGAGTACTCCTTATGACGACACCTGCAGAGCTGCTTCGCTCCTTCGCCCGCACCCGAGCCTCGCTCGACGGCGAGGAGGTCACGTACTGGTGGTCCGGAGATGTGTACTCCTGGGCCCCCGATGAGCCCTACCAGCGCCTTTTCGGCTTCGAGGGGCTGAACGTCGCCCGCCTGGTCCAGGACACCGAAGCCGGACCGGACGCCTACCAACTGCTGACCCGCGAGGCCGCCTTCTACCTGGACCCCCTCACGCGCGAAATCCTGGAGACCTGGCAGGACCTGCCGGTCGTGCACATCTGGAACGATCCGGCGAACCAGAAGTGGCGCCCCTTCCCGATCCCGACGACCGACCTCGGCGACCAGGTCTGCTTCAGCCTGGAGATCCCCCTGGCCTACCCCTCGCCCCTGCCGGTGGCCGAGTACCCCGTGCACTCGGCAGGCGATACGTACAAGGCCCTTGAGCTCTTCCAGTTCTTCGCCGACCGTGCGGACCTGGTCGGTACGGCGCCCAGCGTTCCGGCGACCATGTCGTGGACCCGGATGTCCCCGTGGCTCCCGTGGATGGCCCGCGGCCAGCGGCCCGGCGGTCTCACCTATCACTGCCGGGGCCGCAAGCTCGGCTCGTACGCCGAGGTCCCCGAGCGCACCCGTGCCTACATCGCCGACCACCACCCGGAGTTCGCGCAGGCCCCGGAGAAGTGGAGCGAACCGAACGAGACGAGCTGGACGTACTTCCGCAAGCTCCACCCGCCGAAGTAGCTGTTGGGGGAACCGGTGAGGGTGTGGAGCGCCGGCGGCAGGGTCGGTCCTGTCCGGCAGGTGTTCCACACCACGACATCGTGTTCAGCGCCCGCCGGGCACAGAGCCAGCCCGGGACGCGAACCGCTGCTCAGCCGAGCCGGTAGTCGAACCAGATGCGGTGTGTGCCGTCATCGTCGACAGCCATCCCTCCGCCACCGGAGATCCCGGCCAGCTCGCGGGTGCCGCTCGATGGCACGATGGTGAAGAACTCCGCCGTGCGGTCGCTGCCGGATGTCGTCGCTGAGTGCACGAAGTTGAAGGCACCCTCGCGCCCCAGCAGCGAACCTTCGAATGACTCCATGGCCACATAGGTGCCGACATCGGTCGACTCGTCGAAGGCGGCAGTGAAAAGCGTCGACGAACGCCCTGTGGCCTCGCCTTCGAAGTGCTTCTCGATCGTAGCGACGCCGACCGGCAGCCCGGTGGCCACGGCCGGTTGGGGTTTCAGCTCGGTCGGCACGAAGGACTTGACGGTGAATGTTGCCGCAGCTCTCATGCGCCGACAGTACTGAGGGGGTCTGACAAGGGCGCTCTGGCCCCATCGGATCTTGCGAGGGCGGAGCAGGTGCTTGCCGGGCTGGGGTACGTAGTGGTCCCCGAAGAGCTGCTCAATCTTCCGTACGACGAACCCCGGCTGGACGCAGTGTCCAGAGGTGTATAGATTATCTGTATGGAGCTAGACGGAAAATCTGTGATGTCCGGAGCGGGAGCCAAGGAGTGAGCCAGGGGAGTGGGCAAAGGGCGCCGCAACCCGAGTCGGCCGCGGCGCAGGCGGACGCGCATCTCCTGGCCGAAGCCGAGAAGATCGCGCAGGCGCTGGGCCGCATGTTCCCCGGCATCTGCGAAGTCGTGCTGCACGATCTGCGCGACCCGGACCACGCCATCCGCTGCATCGAGAACAACCTGTCGGGACGTCAGGTGGGTGAGTCCGCAACCGAGTTGGGGCTGGCCCGCATCAGAGACCCGCAGTACCCCAGCGTCATCCAGAACTACGCCAACCAGTTCCCCGACGGGCGCCCCGCGAAGAGCACCTCGATCGGGATCAAGAACGCCGCCGGCCAGTACATCGCCGCCCTCTGCCTGAACCTGGACATCTCCACGCTCTCGCCCATCACGCTGACCCTGTCCAACCTGGTCGCCACCGACCCCGAAACCCGGGACGCCCCGCTGGAGAAGCTGAGCGACCGAAGCCGCCGGGAACTGCGCGAAGTCATCGAGACCACGGCCGCCGAGCGCTCCACCACTCCGCGGGCCCTGCCCCGGGAGGCGAAGAAGGACCTCGTGCGCCGCCTGCACGAGGACGGCTACTTCGACACCCGCAACGCCGCCCAGACCATCGGCGACCTCCTGGGCATCTCCCGGGCCAGCGTCTACACCTACGCGAGGCGCGACGATGACCGCAGTTGAGGACCCTGCGGGGGACGACCACCCCCGTGGGGGCGGCGGGGCCGGGATCGCCACTCTCGACTGCGCGCAGCTGACCTCGCCTGCCGGCCACTACTCGCACGTCGTCACCCACCGCGGCGTTGCCTACATCTCCGGCCAGCTGCCCGTGACGCCCGACGGTTCCCGCCTGGCCGGGGAGCCCTTCGACGTCCAGGCGCGGCAGGTCCTCAGCAACCTCGACGCGTGCCTGGCCACGGCAGGCACCAGCCGTGGGCGGCTGCTCTCGGTCACCGTCCACGTGACCGACATCGACGACTGGCCGGCCTTCGACCGGCTGTACGCGGACTGGCTGGGCGCGAGCAGGCCCGCACGGGCCGTCGTCGGAGCCAGGGAGCTGCGCCACGGGTCGGCGGTGGAGGTGCATGCCATTGCCGCCCTGGACCAAGCAGGAGCACCCCAAGCAGGAGCACCCCAAGCAGGAGCACCCCAAGCAGGAACACCCCAAGCCGGGCCTGCCCCGACCATCACCCCACCCCGCTGAAAAGGGACGAAGCCGAAGAGGGACGTAGCCCCGTGAACACCACCCCGCCCCCTGCCTCCGCGATGACACTGGCCGACCCCGACACCCCGTTCGCCGTCGTCGACGTATACAAGTCCCTGCGCAACATCGAACGGCTAAGGGACCGGGCCGACCGGCTCGGGGTCACCCTGCGCCCGCACGTCAAGACGGCCAAGAGCCTCGACGTCGCCGCCCTGATGCACGGCGGCGCACCCTTTCCCGTCACCACCTCCACGCTCGCCGAAGCCGAGGCCTTCGCCGACGGCGGCTACACCGACATCACGTACGCAGTCGGCATCGACCCGCACAAGCTGCCCCGCGTGATTGCCCTGTTGCGCCGCGGCGTCACCCTGCGCGTCCTGCTCGACAGCCGGGAACAGGCTGTCTGTGTCGCCGACGCGGCCCGCGAGGCAGGTCTCGCCGTCCCGGCGCAGATCGAGACCGACTGCGACGGCCACCGCGGCGGCCTCAAGCCCGACGCCCCGGAACTCACCGACATCGGCCGCATCCTGCACGAGGCCGGCTGCCTCGACGGCGTCCTGGCTCACGCGGGGGAGTCCTACTTCGCCTACACGCAGGAAGACATGAGCCTGGCCGCCCGGAACGAACGCGACAGCGCGGTCACCGCGGCGGAGCGCCTGCGCGGCGCCGGTCTGCCCGTCGGCACGGTCAGTGTGGGCTCCACGCCGACCGCCCACGCGGCGGACGACCTCACCGGTGTCACCGAACTGCGCGCCGGCAACTACGTCTTCTTCGACCTGGTCATGGCCGGCCTGGGCGTCTGCCGGATCGAAGACCTCGCCCTGTCGGTCGTCGTCACCGTCATTGGCCACCGCCCCGAGTACGGCTGGATCCTCACCGACGGCGGCTGGATGGCCATGTCCCGCGACCGCGGCACCGCCGCCCAGGCCCGGGACCAGGGCTATGGTCTCGTCCTCGACCTGGCGGGAAACCCGATCCCGAACCTGGTCATGAGCGCGGCGAGCCAGGAGCACGGCACCCTCACCGCCCGCGACGGCGCCACCCTGCCCGACCTTCCTGTCGGCACCCGGCTGCGCATCCTGCCCAACCACGCCTGCGCCACCGCGGCCCAGCACCGCGGCTACCACGTCATCGACAGCACCCAGCCCACCGGCGCCGAGCCCGCCGTCGTACAGGCCAAATGGCAGCGCATCAGCGGCTGGTGACCCGCCGTCAGGGCCACCTCCTCGCACTCCATCGTCACCCCACCGCACCCCGCCGTCAGAACGCCCCCTGCACCCCGCCGTCCGGCCTTCCCCTCAGCCCCGACCCATGTGAGGACACCGCATGACCGCCGCCTTGCCCGTGACCTTCGACGACGTCCGTGCCGCCGCCGTACGCCTCCGGGGCGTCGTCCACCGCACCCCCGTCCTGACCTCGCGCACCCTCAACGCCCGTGTGGGCGCCGAGGTGTTCATCAAGTGCGAGAACTTCCAGCGAGCCGGCGCCTTCAAGCTGCGCGGTGCTTACAACGCCGCCGCGCAGCTGCCCCCGGAGCAGCTGGCCAAGGGCATCGCCGCCTACTCCTCGGGCAATCACGCCCAGGCCACCGCACTGGCCGCCCGGGAGCTGGGCACCAGCGCCGTCATCCTGATGCCCGAGGACGCCCCGCAGTCGAAGACAGAGGCCACCGCCGGATACGGCGCGGAAATCGTCACCTACGACCGCTACACCCAGGACCGCGCCGCGCTCGGCGAGGCACTGGCCGCCGAGCGGGGTCTTGCGCTCATCCCTCCTTACGATCACCCGCACGTCATCGCTGGCCAGGGCACCGCGGCCCTCGAACTCCTGGAGGAAACCGGGGAACTGGATACCCTCATCGCCCCCGTGGGAGGCGGCGGCCTCATCGCCGGCAGTGCCATCACCGCCAAGACCCTGCACCCCGCGATCACCGTGGTCGGTGTCGAGCCCTCCACCGGTGACGACACCAAGCGCTCCCTGGAGGCGGGAGAGCGCGTCACCATCCCCGTGCCGCGGACCCTCGCCGACGGGCAGGCCATTTCCACCCCCGGCGAGATCACCTTCGCCATCAACCAGCAGCTCGTGGACGGGATCGCCCTGGTCGACGACGACGAGATCCGAGATGCCATGCGCTACGCCTTCGAGCGCCTCAAGATCGTCCTCGAACCCAGCGGCGCCACCGCTCTGGCCGCACTCCTCGCGGGGCACATCGGTGGCCGCGGCGGGCGGATCGGCATCATCGCCTCCGGAGGAAACATCAACACGCAGCGGTTCACCGACGTCATCAACGGCTGAGGGGCGGCTTGCGGCCGCGGCCGGGCGTGGCCGCTTGGCCGCGACGGCTCCTTTCGAGTGCACGAGGGTGCAGCCAATCGCAGCAAAGTTCGCGCGTTCGCGCCACGACGCGGTCTGCCCGGGGAAGGGAAGGGGGGATGACGAAAGAGGCAGCAGGAGACACGAACGTCTTGATGGGCAGCGTTTGCCAAGAACCCGGCCGCAGAGAATCGCCGCCGGACTCTCCGTCGAACCGTCAGCCATGCCGGGCCGAGCACGGTGGCTCCCGAAGGACACCGATCATGCGCCGCACAGCCCGTAGCCGTTACTGGCGTACGTTGGCCTCCGCCGGTTGCCTCCTCCTGTTCGGCTGCGCGAGCACCCATACCGACCCCGCGCACGGGCCTCCCGCCGCCTCCTCGCGCGTACCCTCCGACGGGCGTCCGCTCCACCACGCGGACGCCGGTGCCGGCCTGCGCATCCCGGGTCTCGGACCGGCCACGCAGGCCCAGATCGGGCCCGAGACACAGCAGGCCTTCGTGGTCACCGGCAAGGCGGGGTCCGACACCGCCACGGCCGTGCTCTATACGAGGAAGCATCCCGCCGGTTGGCAGCGCACGGCGGGGCCGTGGCGGGCCCGCAACGCCGTGCTCGGCTGGACCGGCGCGCACCGGTCGGGAGATCTGCGCACTCCCATCGGCGTGTTCAGGATCGGCGACGCGGGCGGGCTCCTGCCCAATCCGGGCACACGGCTCCCCTACGACCAGGACGAGGAGTTCGACGAACCGGGGGTCGGCTACTACGGCGAGTCGCTTGCCGGCTCCTTCGACCACGTCGTGGCGATCGACTACAACCGGCGGTCAGGTGTCTCGCCCCTGGACAAGGTGCGACCGCTGGGGCTGGAGAAGGGCGGCGGCGTGTGGATTCACGTGGATCACGGAGGCCCCACCAAGGGCTGCATCGCTCTTCCGCGGCCTCAGATGAGCCAACTGCTGCGCCACCTCGACCCGCAACAACGCCCGGTCATCGCGATGGGGCCGGCGGCTGAACTCCGCCGCTAGCGCGGGCTGCCGATCCGCTCAGCTGTCCTGTGCTGCCAGTGCCGCGACCGCGGGAATGGCGGCGAAGGCGGTGTGCATGTGCCGGACGAGTGCCGCGCGGTCCCGCCGGGCGGCGTCCGATGAGGTCCATGCCTCCAGTGCGCAGTGCCAGGCAGCGAGCATGAGGTCGAGCAACAGGCGCAGTTCGATGTGGCCGGGGGACGCGTCGGCCAGTTGCTCCGCCGAGATCCGGACGACGTCGGCCGAGACCTCCGAGCAGTGGCGCAGGCTGTGCGCTGCCAGCGCGGGGGTGCGGTCGGCCAGGCTGCGGCTGGCCAGGAAGCGCTGCTCCCAGCCGTCCGTCATCTGCTCCAGCGCCGCGAACAGGGTGTCCTTGTAGGCGCCGAGCAGGTGCTCGCCGGTCAGGGGGCGGGCCTCGATCCCGGTGACGTAGGCCGCCCACAATTCCTTCTCCGGGGCCAGGGCCACGTCTTCCTTCGAGGTGAAGGTCCGGAAGAAGGTGCGCTTGGAGACCTCCACGGCATCGACGATCTCGTCCAGTGTGACCGCGGCGAAGTCCCGCGCGGTGAACAGTTCGAGGGCCGTATCGACCAGGGCTTGACGGGTCCGCAGCTTCTTGCGCTCCCGCAGCGGCAGTTCTTTCAGATCCTTCTGCACAGGCGCAGCCTACCAGCCGCGATTGCCTCTTGTGGGCTCATGCCACTCAGTGGCACTATTTGGCGGCATGAAGGCACTGACGATTGATCACTCGGCGCCGGGCCACCTCGCGCTCACCACGGTCGCCGACCCCGAACCCGCCCCTCACCAGGCCCTGGTGCGGGTCCACTCCTTCTCCCTCAACGCCGGGGAGGTCCACCACGTGGTCCCCGAAGGCGACGCCGGTACGGTGCCCGGCTGGGACGCCGCGGGCGTAGTGGTCCGGGCGGCCGCAGACGGCTCCGGGCCCGCGGCCGGCACCCCCGTCGTCACCGTGGGGCCCGACGGTGCCTGGGCCGAACTGCGCGCCGTGGATACCGCTTTCATCGGCACCGTGCCCGAGGGAGCCGACCTCGGCCCGATCAGCACGCTGCCGGTCGCGGCGGGCACGGCCCTGCGCGCCCTGCACCGCATCGGACCGATCTTGGGCCGGCGCGTCCTGGTGACCGGCGCGGGCGGCGGCGTGGGCCGCTTCACCCTGCAACTGGCGGCCCGGGGCGGCGCCCATGTCACCGCGGTGACCAGCGATCCGGCGAAGGCGGACGCGCTGCGCGCACTCGGCGCCCACGAGATCGTCACCGGGCTCGGCCCGCTCGAACACCTCGAACCGGTACACGGCGTGGTCGAACTGGTCGGCGGCGCCCACATGGTCGCCGCGCACGGTGCCCTGGCCGATCACGGCGTGCTGGTCGCGGCCGGTCACATATCCGGCGACGGCGAACAGTTCCCCTACGGAGCCCTCTTCGGCAACGGACAGCGCCACAACCGCCAGATCGCCACCTTCTACCTGCTTGACGATGCCGCCGGCCTGGGCGCCGACCTCACCTGGCTCGCCGCCCTCACCGCCCGCGGCGAACTGGACCCACAGGTCGCCCTGCGCACCGACTGGACGCAGGTGGCCGGGGCAGCCGCTGAACTGGCAGGCCGCCGCGTACCGGGCAAGGCCGTCATCGACATCCGCTGAGGGCGTTCTTGATCCATTGTCGTAGGGGCGTGGCAGAGTGCCCGGCCATGGACACCGACACTTTCTGGGACATCATCGAGGCCGCACGCAGCGGGGCGACCGATTCGGGCGAGCTGTTCGACGAGGTTCTCGTCGAACAGCTCGCGAAGAAACCGCGTCAGGAGATCCTGGAGTACGCGCAGCGCTTCGACGAGTTGCACGACGCCTTGTACCGCTGGGACGTGTGGGCGGCTGCCTACCTCATCGGGGGCGGTTGCTCGGACGACAGTTTCATGGACTTCCGCGCCGGTGTGATCGCCCTGGGTCGTCAGTGGTACGAGCGCGTCGCCGCCGACCCCGACAGCCTCGCGGGGCACCCTGATGTGGTCGACGCGGCAGAGGAGCCCGGCGACGAGGTGCTGTTCCGCGAAGCCGTGAACTACGCGGCCGCCGAGGCCTTCGAATGGACCACGGGCGACGCCGACGCCTTCCACGAAGCCCGGCGCGGCGTCCACCGGGCTGATCCCGAGAGCGGCACGGAGGCCGACATGGGTGAGGATTTCGACTTCGACGACGACAGCGAGATGAGCCGCCGGCTTCCCCGCCTGGCGGGCCTGTTCCTCGAAGCCGACCACTGAAAGCCGGGTGAAAACCGCGGAGCTCGGCCCCGGCTCGGTCACCCCCTGCCGAAGTGCACCGCGGGAAAGGCGCCCGCCGCCCTGAGAGTTACGGTGAAGCCGCCGCCCAGTTCGGTCAGGCGTGCAGGTACCAGCTCGGCCGCCTCGCTCATCTTCCTCGACGCGAGCACCTGCTTTCCCAGGAGGCGTCGCAGGGCTCCGTCTGCGCCGCGCGGCCGGGCCGCGAGCACCGGTTCCGGAGTGGTGAGGCTCCACGCGGCGGGGAGATACCGCTGCACGTGCTCGCGGTTGAAGTTGTAGAACGTCGCGGTGACCGTGCCCGCGCCGACGGCGCCGCGCGGCCCGCGAGGTAGGCCATCGACTTCATAGGCGTCCCCGCCGAGGCCACCCCGGCCTTCCTGGGTTTCAACATGGCCGGTCACATCCTCGGCCGGGACCTTCCCGTTCAGGACCAAAGCCCCTGCATCGAGAGCCACGATCTGGAAACCCGGCGGCCACGAAGACCGACCGACGGTCCGTACAGAAGGGTGATGCCGGATGACCTGGATGAAGGCAAAGATCAAGCAGGCGATGGGACGCAAGAAGGAAACGGACGGCATCGCCCTGAGCAACGAGCGCTTGCGTGCCGAAGGAGAACGCGAGAAGCAGCGTGGCCGCGAGCAGCAGCACGCCCGACGCGGGGCCGAGGACCAGTAGCAACACCCGCAACCGGAACGGGGATGGGCCCGTTCCGGGCAGGGCGTGGAGGGTTCCGGTGGGCGCGTGGTGGGGCTCAGCCCGTGGTCTTGGTGGCCCAGATGGCGGTGCCCTGGTGGTAGAGGCAGACGTTGCCGTCGTCCTGGACGACCAGGACCGCGCCGTTCTTTCCTTTGGTGTTGGAGGCCCAGACGGGCTTGTCGCCCTCGGCGTAGACGACCAGGTTGCCGTCGGGCTGGATGACCGCGTACTGGCCGTACGGCTGGGCGCCCTCGCCCTGCCATACCGGCTTGCCGTCCCTGTACAGGACGAAGCCGCCGTCCTCCTGCATGCGCAGCACGGCCCGGCCGTTCCCGGACGTCCACGCCATGTTCCGGTAGATCCTGGCCCCCGGCGAGCTGGGCCCGAACTCGGCGTTGCTCATCTTTCCCCCTGTCCGTCGCTACGGTTTCGGCGGAGAGTGCTTGCCGCACGGACCAGGTAAGTGCCTACCCGGGTACGGCCGATAGGGGCGAATGCGGACTTTCTGGCGAATCATGGCGGGATAGCGCGGAGGCGCGGAGGGTGATGCTGCCGCGCTGCGTGGGTTCGCGACGCTCGGTGCCGGGCGCTGGCCTCGTACTGCCGTCCGGTGGGAACCTGCGCCATGGGCCAGGCGCGAGCACAGGACGGGCCCGCGCCTTCCGAGCTCCGGGAGGGAGCCGTCATGAGCGTGCTGTCCACCAGGTTCACCGAGAGGTTCTCCGTCCCCTACCCGTTCGCCTGTGCCGGAATGGCCTTCGCGGGCGGCACCTCCGCTCTGGCGGCGGCCGTCTCCCGGGCGGGGGGAGTGGGCGCGGTGGGAGCCGCGCTCATACCGCCGGACCGGCTCCGGCAGATCATCCACGAGGTTCGGCAGGGCGCCGGGGAGGCCCCGTTCGGCATCAACCTGATCTCGTACTTCGACAACACCGAGCATGTCCGCGTCTGCGCCGACGAGCGGGTGCCCATCGTCTCCTACCACTGGGGCCACCCGCCCGGCGACGAGCTCAAGCAGCTGCAGGAGGCCGGGGTTTCGGTGTGGGAGCAGGTCGGTTCCGCCGACGCGGCCCGCCTCGCCGTCGACGACGGCATAGAGGTCGTCGTCGCCCAGGGCTGGGAGGCGGGCGGCCACAACTACGGCGGACTGCCCACCATGGTGGGGGTCCCCGCCGTCGTGGATGCCGTGGGCGAACGTGCGCTGGTCCTCGCCGCGGGCGGGATCACCGACGGACGTCAGGCAGCCGCCGCCCTGTGCCTGGGCGCCGACGGCGTATGGGTGGGAACCCGCCTTGTCGCGTCACGTGAAGCGCAGGTGCATCCCGAGCACCACCGGCGGCTGATCTCCGCCATGGGAGAGGACTCGGTCCGTTCCGCGATCTTCGGTCCCGAATGGCCGGACTTCAACCCGATGCGGGTGCAGCGCAATCGCGTGGTGTCCGAGTGGAACGAGCGGCTGGATCAAGTACCGACGGACCGCGACGCACTCGACCAGGTCGGCATCACCCTCTTCCAGGGGGAGGAGATGGTCCTGCGCAAGTTCAGCGTGCTGCCGCCGGTGCCGGACACCGAGGCGGACTGGGAGGAGATGCCCTGGCTGATGGGGCAGGGCGTCGGCCTGGTGCACGACGTCGCGCCCGCCGGGGACATCGTCCGGGCGATGATGGATGAGGCCGAGCGGGTACTGACCCGGCTCGGGTCCGGAGACCGGCCGTAGGACGGTAGCCGGTCGTAGGGCGAAATCCGTCCGGGGGAAACCGTCCGCCCGCCCGCCGCAGGAGACGGACGGGCGGACGGCAGGCGCTCAGAGGGCGGAGCCGGTGAGCAGGTCGGTGACGAACTTGCGCAACCGCCCCGTACGGACGGGCCGGACGCCGTGGATGAGGTGGGCGCCGTAGGCGACGGCCGTGCCGGGCCCGGCGTCGGTCGTCCACCGGGTGCGGGAGGCGGAAGTCAGCCAGGCGGGTTCGCTGTCGTGCTGATGGATGTCCGGGAGGGATGCGTGGGGGTTACGGAGGGCGAGCGGTGTGCCGGGCAGGAAGCCCTGGAATTCGCCGACACACTCGCCGCTCCAGACTTGGTCGCTGGAGGTGGTCTCGACGTAGAACTCTCCGCCCGCCTCGGGCTCGTCCAGGACGACGCCGATCCGGCCGAGACGGCAGGCGACGGGACCGGGGTCGGGTATGCCGTCGAGATGGGTGGGTACGCGCTGACCGGCTGTCAGCTCGGTGTAACTCCAGGGCGCGGCCGATTCGATGGAGGGGAGCGCCCGGCGGATGGCCGGCAGGGCCCTGGTGATGGCCTGGCCGAGGATTTCCTGGGCCAGGGGAGGAGCAGGGAGGACATCGGCCTCGAAGTGTGGGGCCCAGCCCGTGGTGTGCAGCTCGTCGTCCATGAACTTGCGGAGCCGGGTGAGCTCTTCGGGGGTGAGGAAGTCTTCGACGGTTTGCAGGGCGAGCGTCTCGCTGCGATGGATCATGGAGTCCCTTCACGGTCACAGCTGCCGGGCGGGGTGTGCTCCATTCACCGTCGCGGAGGAGGCGGCGCGGGTCCACGGCGCGGGCGGGGGGTATGGAGGCTCCGGGGGCGGGCTCCAGGGGCGGGCCGCAGCCTTGTGAAGGTTCCCGGCGTACGCCGCTGCCGGGATTGTCCCGGCTGCATGACGGGCCGCCCCACCGCCGCGACGGGCCCCGCTGCCCTCGACCCGGCGCGCGACCGGGCGGAGGCAGGTCAGCAACCGGGAGCCGCGCTCAGTGCCGAAGCCCCATGACCAGATCACCGGGAACGTCCTCGCCCGTGCTGTAGGCCTCGACCACGGCCTCCTGCCACTCCTCGACCGTCAGCCGGTCGTCGCCGTCCGAGTCGATCGCCTCGAACGCCTTCAGGGCCTGCGCGGGAGACATGCCGAACAGCTCCTGTGAGCGCATGAATTCCTGCCGGCTCACCGTGCCGTCCCCGTCGCTGTCGATCAGCGCCACGTGCGCCTCGACCGACGGCCGGACCAGCTCTCCGAGCGTCCCCAACTCCTTGGCCTGCAGCAGCGCATCGACGAACGCTGCCTCCGTGAGCTGTCCGTCCCCGGGATTGCCGGCCAGCTTCACGAGCCCCTCCCAGTACGTCTGCGCTCCGGAGATCACGTCCCTGCCGCGCGGGGACTGCGGAGACTCCGCGAGCCCGCCCAGCAGCATCTCGGCGCGGCCGATGACGTCCTCGCGGACGAGAATGCCGTCACCGTCGGCGTCCTGAATCTGGAAACGACGCATGTACTTGGCTCGCAGCCCGGCATCGGTCATGACGTCTTCCTTTCGGGGAGGGGCAGGGGGCAACCACACGATCAGAGCGTTGTCCGGTTTCGGCGTCGCGGGGCCCACACCACACCCGTAATCACCCGGATAGGGCATCACACGCGAGACGCACCGGACCGGACTTCGCTCATGGTCATGTCACCGGTGCTTTGAGGGTTACCGGGTGGGTGGCCTGGTCGGGGAGGAGGCCGAGCGGCTTGCCGGTCGAGCGTTCGGCGGTGCGGCGGGCGATCTGCCCGGCGATGTTGGCGGCGGGCTGGATCTCTTCGCGCGGTGTGCTGTGCGGCACGGTCGCAGGCACGTGGGGCGGGTCGGCGAACGCGGCGACGGTGGGCAGTGCGCTCGCCGCGAGGGCGGCGACGACGATCAGGAGGGCTCGGACGCGCGCGGACACAGCCGGGAGGGACCTTTCCGGGGGCTGGGGCTGGGGCTGGGATGGGGGGAGCGGCGGAAAAGGCCCGGCAGGGCGTGGGGGATCGGGTGAGCACGTCCCTCACTCCGAGTGGTGCTCGCCCTGCCGGGGGCTTGGGTGGATCAGGCGGCCGGGACGGGGGCCGGTACCGGGGTCACGGTGCTGTCGGGTGCCGTCTGGTCGGTGTCCGGCGCGGGCTTGTGCTCGTCCGGCGCCGGCTTGTGCTCGTCCGGCGTCACGTGCTCGTCGGGGTTCGGCTGGGGGTCGGGCTGTACCTCGTCGTCCGGGGTGGGCTGCGGGTCGGGCTGTACGTCGTCGTCGGGCGCCGGCTGCGGTGCCTGGTCGCCCGCCTTGTCCATCCAGGAGGTCAGACCGCCGCTCGCGGTGAGCTTGATGTGCATGCCGTTGTGGTTGCCGAGGGCGGTGCGGCCGTTGGCGTCCAGGGATCCGGCGGAGGTGACGGCCTGCCAGTGGGTGGGCGAGAGCTTGTAGACGCGGGCCATGGAGCCGTCGGCGAGGGTGTCGTTACGGACGTGCTGGCGCTTCTCGGGCTTCGGCTTGGGCTTGGGCTTGGCCTTGTCCATCCAGGAGGTGAGGGCGCCGCCCGGGGTGAGCTTGATGTGCAGGCCGTTGTGGTTGGCGTAGGCGTTCTTCCCGTTGGCGATCAGTTTGCCGCCCTTGGGGCCCGATATGACGGCCTTGGCCTTGTGCTTGCCGAGCTTGTAGACCTTGGCGGTGGAGCCGTCGCGCAGCTTCACGGTCTTGGCCTTGACCTTGGCCTTGGAGTGCGCGGCCGCTTCGACGCTGACGGACGAGGGGGCGGCCGTGTCCGGGGCGGTGGCGGCCATCGCGCCGGACGCGGCGCCGAGGCTGATGCCCGCGGTGGCGATGGCGGCGATGGCGGTGGTGCGCAGAGTGCGGGGGGTACGCATGATGAAGGGGCCCTCTCGGGTCGGTTTTCGCAGGTGGGGGATGCTTCCGCGTCGTTGCGGCGACATCTGCGAAGTTACGCACCTCACGTCAAAGCCACCGGTAGGAGATGTAACAGTCATCACTCGCATTCAACGCAAAATGGACAGCGCAGGGGTTACTCCGCAGTAAAACTTCCTGTGCGGCCGTCCGAATCCGACTGCATCCCGCCGTTCGGCCCCTGCGGATGCGGGGCCCGCGACCAGGCGTGAGGCTGTCGATATGACCGAGCCGCTCCCCGTCGTCGTATCCCCGCCCTCCCCGACCGGAGGCCGCCGCGTCCGCGTGGACGGCCAGATCCTCGGCCTGGCGCACGGCGTGGCCGACATAGTGGAGTTCCTGCGCCGGGCCGGCATGGACGAGGCCGACACGTACATGGTCGAGACGTCGATGTTCATCGACTGGCGTGGCGGCGGCCCGGAGGTGTGGTCGCGTTCCCGGAACGGGGGAGCGGGGCCGGTCGGCGCCTGAAGCCAGGCAGGCTGCTGACGCCTCGCGCACGTCAGCAGCCTCTCAGAACCCCCTGCTCAACGGGACGAGCCGGCCCCGACCGTCGGCAGATAGCGCGGCGCCCGCCAGGCCTTGAGCCGGTCCTCCACTGCGGCCCCCAGCGACAGGAGATCGGCGTCCTGCCGGTCGCCGCTCATCAGGAGCAGGCCGACCGGCAGTTCGCCCACCGACCCGGCGGGCACGGAGAGGGAGGGGTATCCGGCGACGGCCGCCGGTGTGGAGGAGGGGATGACGTCGTTGTCGCCGCGCGCGCAGTCGGTGGTCCAGGCGGGCGGGTTCGTGGGGGCGGCGATGGCGTCCAGGTCATGGGCGGCGATGGTCTCGTCGAGGGAGCGCCGGGAGAGATCCTTCAACTCGGCGCGCATGGCCCGGTACCCGGGGTCGGTGGTGGGCGGCGCGGCCAGAGCCTGCTCGAACAGCTCCTGGCCGGCGAAACAGGTCTGTTCCCCGGCGTGGGTGCGGTTGAACTCGATCAGCTCGGCGAGGTCGCGGGGACCTTTGCGTGTGCCGAGATAGGCGTCGATGTCCCGGTGGAACTCGCTGAGCAGCGCCGGGAATTCGAGTTCGGCGAGCCGTGCCTGGTACGGGGGCGTCACCTCGACGACCACGGCTCCGGCCTTGCGCAGCTTCCTCGCCGTACGGGTCATCACCGCGTCCACGTCGTCGCCGAGCGAGGGCAGGCGCCACAAGCCGATCCGCTTGCCGCGCAGGCTGCTGCCGTACTGTGCCGCCGCGTGCTCGGGTGCGCCTTTGCCGCCGCTCAGGACCGAGAACGTGAGCGCGGTGTCGATGACGTTCCGTGCCATCGGGCCCGCCGTGTCCTGCTCGGCGGAGATCGGCACCACGCCCGACTGGCTGACCAGGCCGAGGCTGGGTTTGTGGCCGACGACGCCGGTCATCCCGGCCGGGCACACGATGGAGCCGTCGGTCTCGGTGCCGATCGCCACCTGCGAGAGCGACGCGGCCAGCGCGGCGGCCGAGCCGGCGGATGAGCCGCACGGATTGCGGTCCAGTACGTAGGGGTTGTTGGTCTGCCCGCCCACCGCCGACCACCCCGATGTCGGCTTGGCCGCGCGGAAGTTGGCCCACTCCGACAGGTTGGTCTTGCCCAGGATCACCGCCCCCGCCTTGCGCAGCCGGGTCACCAGCGCGGCATCGGTGTCCGGCGGGCTCCCGGCGAGCGCGAGCGACCCGGCGGTGGTCGGCATGTCGCGGGTGTCCACGTTGTCCTTGAGCAGAACGGGAATGCCGTCCAGCGGCCCCAGGGTTTTGCCGTGCCGGTGCCTGGCATCGCTGGCCGCCGCCTGGCGCAGGGCTGTCGGGCTGGTGCGCAGCACCGCGTGGATCTTGGGATCGACCTTCTCGATCCGCCGCAGGTAGGCCCGGGTAAGGGCCGACGCGGTCAGCGAACCGTCATCCATGCGTGCCTGCAACTCCGGAATCGTCACGGTGTCCAGGTCGACGCCGGGTGCGAGAGATGACCCGGCGGGCGGCGAGGAGCGGTCGCTCCCGTGCTCGGCGGCTTGCGCACCCGCATTCGGTAAGCCCGTCAGAAGGGACCCCGCGACAAGGGCGGCGGTCATTGTGGCGATGCTCTTCTTCCCCATGCGGGCCAGCGCACTACACGGGCACCATCCGGCGCAAGGGTGCGGGGTGTCCGTCGGGCCGGATGTCGCTCTTCGGGCTCCGTGACACCGACACCGGAACCGACCGAGTCGTTCATCGGGTAGGTGACCGGCATGGCCTCCCCTCCGTACCGGGCCGGAGGATCAGGGGAGGGCTCGCAGGACCCGACAAAGGCGGTGCGGAAAGTGTGGGGTGAGGGGAGCCGCAGGCGCCGCACGATGAGGCCATGGACGACACGACCTTGGTATCCCGCTTTCTCCGCGACGGTTTCGTGAAACTGGAGGGAGCCGTCGCGCCCCGCGTGGCCGCGGACTGCGCGCGGCTGCTGTGGCGCGAGACGGGCCTCGACCCGGACGTTCCGGCGACCTGGACACAGCCCGTGCACTGGGTGGCCGGCATGGCGCAGGGGCCGTTCGCCGCCGCCCCCAACTCCCCGTCCCTGCACCACGCGTACGACCTGCTCGTCGGCGCCGGACGCTGGGAGCCGCGCTACTCGCTGGGCACGTTCCCGCTGCGCTTCCCGCACGAGGAGGAGCCGGACGACGCGGGCTGGCACATCGAAGGGAGCTATCTGCCGGAAGGGGAGAGCTGGTACTTCACCAACCTGCGTTCTCGGGGCCGGGCATTGCTGATGCTGTTCCTGTTCAGCGAGGTCGGTGAGGACGATGCCCCGACCCGGATCCGGGTCGGCTCACACCTCGACGTACCCAAGATCCTCGAGAAGTACGGGGAAGACGGGGCCAGCGGGTTGGCCCTCGCGCCCGATCTGGCGAGGGCGACCGACCACCGGCCGCTCGCCCTCGCCACCGGATCGCCCGGCGACGTGTTCCTGTGCCATCCGTTCCTGGTGCACGCGGCCCAGCCCCACCACGGGGCCAGGCCGCGCTTCATGGCCCAGCCGCCGCTGATGCCGGGCGCGCCGTACGAACTGGAGCGGGCCGACGGCGCGTACTCACCCGTGGAGAGGGCGATCCGCCGAGGCCTGGGGCGCGACGCTGCTGGTCCGGGTTCGGTGATCGTGTAAGGGTGCCCGTATGACGACCGAGCGATTCGAAGTGCAGCGACAGGTAGCAGCGCCCCCGGAGAAGATCTTCGCGTTGCTGTGCGAGCCCTCCGGGCATGTGGCGATCGACAGTTCGGGGATGTTGCAGTCCGCCGAGGGGAAGCCCGTACGCGGGGCCGGTGACGAGTTCGTCGTCCACATGGACCGTGAGGCGCTGAACGACTACCCGATGGGCAAGTACGACGTCACCGTGATCATCACGAAGTTCGAGCAGGACGCCCTGATCGAATGGACCATCTCCGGCCAGGTGCAGCCTCCCATCCGGCACCTCTACGGCTACCGGCTCGAACCCAAGGAAGGCGGCACCCTGGTCACCTCGTACTACGACTGGAGCGAGATCGAGGAACGCTACCGGGACGCGAACATCTTCCCGGTCATCCCCGAGGCAGGCCTCCGCGCGACCCTCGGCATTCTGGCGCGGACCGTGGAGTAGAGATCCCGCCCGGGCTCAGGGCTGCTTGACCAGGATGGCGCGGGTGTAGAGCAGATCGAAGCCCTGACGCTGCGCGTTCTGCTGGGACTTGGACCCGGGCTGGGTGGTGATGACGGCGATGTCGCAGCCGGCGGCCGCGGCGCGGGTGAGCCGGTAGGAGAGCAGGGCGGTCTGGACGCCCCGGCGGCGGTGCGCGGGCGCGGTCGCCGCGCCGGTGAGCTGCGCGACGCCCTCGGCCGTGCGGAACCCGGCGCCGCCCGCGATGACTCCCTCGCGCAGCGCGACGCAGCGCATGACGCCGGCGGCTGCCGTGAGATCGCGCATGGCCCTGGCGATGACCTCGCGCGGAAACTCTTCGTGCGAGGGCACCCCTTGCGCGTCGGGGTGGGCAAAGCCCTCTGCCACGACGTCGAGCCAGGGCTCGAACTCCTCGTCGCCGCTGGGCCGGACCTCGATCCCGGACGGCGTGATGCGCTCGCGCGAAGTCTTGAGACCGAGGCCGAGCACGTTCTCGAATGACGTGAGCCGGTAGTCCCGTTCGGTCAGCAGGGCGGCGATCGCGGGATCGGCCAGGTGGGCGAGTTCGATCTGCACGGGGGAGTGGCAGGCCGCGAAGGCATGCTCGACCGCCCCGAGAGCGTCCGCGTCCGGTACGCCGCCGAAGCCGATCCCCGCGACCTTGTTGAGCGGTGACCCCTCTTCGGCGAAGCTCGCCATGCCGCCCGCGAGAGGGATCACGAAGCCCTCGGTGTCCGCCCTGCGGCGGCGTGCGGCCTCGCTGCCCGTGGCGATGAACTGCGCCTCGACCCGCTCGATGCGCTCGGCCAGAGCGGTGTCGCAGAAAAGCGGTGAACGGTCGGCATCCATGGTGTGCCCGTGCTTCCTCTTCTGTGGGTGACTCCTGTGGGTGACGTAATTCCCCCGCCTTTTCCCGCCCTTCCTCCGCTCGCGTTGTCCCGCCCGCGCTGCCCCAGCGTCGCGGACCGGCGAGAGGCACTCAAGCAGGCGGCACCGCGCACGACCCCTTGACGCCCCGGCACCGGCACTGTTCTCCTTACCTCCGTCAGTGGATGAGCCACTCATTCACTCATCGACTCGTACCCCGAGCACCCCGAGCACCCCGAGTACTTCGAGCACTTCGAGAGGCCACCCCGTGGAGACGCTGCCGCGCGAAACCGTCGTCGATCTGCTGGAGGGGCGGCTGCGTGAGGGCATCCTCACCGGCCGCTATCCGGCCGGGAGTTATCTGCCGCCCGAACGCGAACTGGCCGACGGCTACGGCGTCACCCGCACCACCCTCAAGCACGCCTTCGGCCGGCTCATCCAGGCCGGGCTGCTCGAGACCCGGCACGGCGTGGGCACCCGGGTGCGCGACTACGCGCGGCTCGGCGGCGCCGACCTGCTGCCCATGCTGGTGCGGCACAGCCCGGCCTGGATCACCGAGGTCTTCGAAGTCCGGCGCTCCATCGGCGCGTTGATCGCCGGGCGGGCCGCGGCCAAGGCGACGGACGGACAGAAGGACGAACTGCGCACCCTGCTGGAGGCGGTCGGGGCCGCGACAAGCGGGGATGCCGTGCAGCTCGCGGATGTCGAAGTGCACCGGGCGCTCGCCCGCGCCACCGGCAACCGCGTCTACGCCCTGCTCACCAACACCCTGTTCAACGCCTATCTGCCGGTCAGGGCCGCTTTGGTCGGACCCTTCACCGACCCTGACGCCGCGCACGCCCGCCTCGCTCCGGTGATCGACGCCGTCGTCAGGGGAGATGAGGCCGCGGCCGGTGCGGCCGCCGAGGACTATCTCACCGCCACCGAACGCATCATGCTGGAGGGCCTCAAGTGAGCCCGCGCGGAACGCGGTTCGCGGAGACCATGCTGGGCACGGCCCGCCTCGACGACGGCACCGACCGGCGGGCCCGCCTCGACCTGCGGGCCGGCGCCGACACCGTGCTGCGGCCGCTGGGCACGACCCGGGCGAGCCTGGCCGGACGCATCCGGATAGCCGGATGGGCCGACGACGCCCACGCGGCAGGCACCCTGGAGATATCACCGCTCGCGCGCCGCCGGATCCGCTACCGGCTGACCTTCACCGCGCAGGGACGCCGATTCACCCTGGACGGCTGGAAGTCCATCACCCCGCTGCGCCCCGTCCGGTCGATGACCGTCCTGCCCTTCACGCTGTACGAGACATACGAGCACGAAGAGCGGCCCGTCGGGTCCGGCACCCTGCGCTTCCCCCTCGCAGGCGGGCTCGCCCCCTTCCTGCTGAGCTTCCGCTTCCCGCGCCGCGAGGACGGCGCAGAGCTGATGAGGCCGCGCTGGAAGGGAGAAGCGGGCCGTACCGAGGTCTGGTACACCACCGCGACCGACCCGGCCACCGGCAGCGGCCTGTGGCTGCACCACGAACTGGTCGCACCCGCCGACGGGACACCGCCCTTCGCCCACGGCTGGGCCGCCGTCTTCCCCGCCGAAGGGCCGGTCACGCACGCACGGTTCGGCCCCGAGCCGTGGCGCGGAGCCGGCGGCGACGGCTTCACCGCACACGGCATCTCCGCCCGCCCCGGACGCCTCACGGGCAGCGCCGGAGACCTGCGCTGGGACCTGGCCGAACGCCCGGCGGACAGCCCGCTGTTCACCTTCCCGCGCTGGTCCTGGCGCAGGCCGCTGCTGCCCGCGGCCCAACTCCTGCCCGCGGCCCGGGCCTCGTACGACGGCAGCGTCACCTACGGCGACAGGGAACTGATCCTGCACGACGCCCCCGGAGCCTCCGCCCGCATCTACGGGCACGGCAACGCCCGCCGCTGGGCCTGGTTGCACGCCGATCTCGGCGGCGGCGACGTACTGGAGATCGTGGCCGCCGTCTCGATGCGGCCGGGACTGCGGCGGCTGCCGCCCCTGGTCTTCCTGCGGCTGCGGCGCCGGGGACGCACCTGGCCGCGCCGGGCCGAGCGCACCGCGGTGGGCTGGGCGGGCCCCGGTCGCTTCACCGTCGTTCTGGGCCTGCCCCGCTGGACGGTGAGCGGCCGCAGCGGGCTTCGCCGTATCCGGGTCGAGGTCACACAGGCCGAGGAGCGCACCCTGCACCTGGACTACGCCGACCCGGACGGTACGCCGGCCACCTGCCACAACAGCGAGCGAGCCGATGCCGCCATCCGGCTGGAACGCTGGTGGGGCCGCTGGCGCCCGGAAGCCCAGTGGACCCTGGACGGCACTGCCCACGCGGAAGTGGGCACGCGATGAGCCTTTCCGGGCTTGTCGCCGCGCTGCTCGCGGACGACGGCAGCCAACGCTGGCCCGCACGGGTGCCGCAGCGGCTCGACGACGTCCTGGACTCGATGCCCGCGGCCGCCCGCGCCGGAGTGCGCGGCGCCGCGGCCGCCGTGGACGCCTACGCCTTGGCCCGGACCGGCCGCCGCCTCGCGGGCCTCGGACCCGACGAACGCGACGCCGTCATGGGAGCACTGGGCGCCCGCACGGCGCTCGTGCCGCTCCTGGATCTGCTCAAGGTGCCGGTGCTGCTCGCGGCAGGCACCGAGCGGATGCTCGAACAAGGCGCGCGCACACCGGCGTTGGCCCCGCCGGACGATCCGCCGTTGGACTGCACGCCCGCCGGGCAGTGGCCCGACCGGTCCACCGCGGACGCGGTCGTCATCGGCTCGGGCGCCGGGGGAGCCATGGCCGCACGCACCCTCGCCCGGGCCGGATGGCGCACCGTCGTCCTGGAGGAGGGCGAACACCACACCACCGCCTCCTTCGGACGCCGTGCGCCGCTCGACCGGTTCGCCGCGCTCTACCGCGACGGCGGGGCCACCGTCGCCGCAGGCCACCCGCCCCTGCTGCTGCCGACGGGCCGTGCGGTGGGCGGCACCACCATCGTCAACTCCGGCACCTGCTACCGGACCCCGGACCAGGTCATCGAGCGATGGCGCAGCACCTTCGGCTTCGCCCTCGCAGAGGAACTCGACACGCATCTCGACGAGGCCGAGCGCACCCTGCGAGTGGCCACCCAGCCCCTGGACGTCCTGGGCAACAACGGGCGCCTGGCCCTGGCCGGCGCCGCCGAACTCGGCTGGAAGGCCGGTGCCCTGCGCCGCAACGCGCCCGGCTGCAAGGGCTCCTGCCAGTGCGTCGTGGGCTGCCCGACCGGAGCCAAACAGAGTGTGCAGCTTTCGGTGCTGCCCGATGCCTGCGCCGCGGGCGCCCGCATCGTCACCGGGGCCCGCGTCCGCGCCGTCCTGGTCGACGCCGACCGACCCGGCGGACCCCGCGCGGCGGGAGTGCGCGTACGCCGCCCGGACGGCAGCGACCTGGAAATCCTCAGCCCGCTGGTGGTCGTCGCGGCAGGCGCGCTGCAATCCCCGCAGCTGCTGCGCCGCTCGGGCCTCGGCAACCACCCGCGCCTTGGCCGCAACCTCAGCGTGCATCCGGCGACCAGCATGGCCGGACGGTTCGCCCGGCCGATGACCGCCTGGGAAGGCGTGCTGCAAAGCGTCGGCGTCGAAGAGCTGCACCGTGACGGAATCCTCGTCGAAGCCACCGCCACACCTCCCGGCATGAGCAGCTTCGTCCTGCCGGGCGTGGGCCGGGAGCTGCGCCGCGAACTGGAGTCCGCCCAGCACCTCGCCACCTTCGGCGCCATGATCGCCGACCTGCCCTCGGGCCGGGTGCTCGGGCGCGGACACACCCTGGTCCGCTACGACCTCCACCCGCGCGACGCGCACCGCCTCATGACCGCCGTTCACGCCATGGGCCGGCTCCTCTTCGCCGCCGGCGCCGAGCAGGTCCTCACCGGCATCCCCGCCGCGCCACGCGCCGGCAACCTCGCCGAACTCGCGGCGCTGCTAAGTGGCGTGACGGCCCGGCAGCTGCATCTGTCCGCCTTCCACCCCACCGGTACGGTCGCCGCGGGCAGCGACCCCCGCAGGGCACCGGCCGACCCGGAGGGACGCCTGCGCGGCGTACACGGCGTACTGATCGCCGACGGCTCCGTGCTGCCCGCCTGCCCGGAAGTCAATCCGCAGCTGAGCATCATGGCCACAGCACTGGCGATCACGGAGCGGTACGTGCAGAGCGAGGGACGGTAGACAGCGGCAGCCGGGCGGCGAGGGAGTCCCCCCGGAGCGAAGAGAGACCTTCCGCTTTGTCCTCTGGCTGTGCGGCGTGGATCCGGGCACCATCTCCTTACTCCACCCGCACCACGCGTTGCACGTGCACCACGGCACTCCACCTGCACCGCAGCACTCCCCCTGCACCACCGCTGTCCCACCGTCAGCACGGTCACCAGCAGGAAGGAACCATCATGCGCATCCGCTCCGCACTCACCGCGCTCGCGCTGTCCGCAGGCGCCTTGATCGCACCGGGCTTCGGCGTCCTCACCACGGCCACCGACGCCTTCGCCGCCACGAAGATCAGCCATGCCACCGCCACATCGATGTTCCGCGATGCCGGCGTCACCTGGTCGTCCTCCGGCGGCTGCTCGAACCGCAACAACTCCACGTGTACGTCCTTCGACCAGCTCAACCTCGCCACCGCGCAAGGGGCCCAGACCCTCAAGCGCGCCAGCGGGTGCGCCCTGAACATCACGGGCGGAACGGAGACCGGCCACGCGAGCGGCACGTACTCCCACTGGAACGGATACAAGCTCGACTTCGGCAAGAGCACCTGCGTCACGAACTACGTCAAGAACACCTTCACCTACATCGGACCGCGGGGTGACGGTGCTCCGCAGTACAAGTCCGGCTCCGGCAACATCTACGCCGACGAGGGCAACCACTGGGATGTCCTGTACTACAACTGCGGCGGCTGCTGAACCGCGTAAGCCTGTGCACGGATCTCCGCTGTTCGCCCTTGGTGGCGGGCGGTGGGGATCGGTACACAGGCTCTGGGCACGAAGAGTTCAGCCGGTTTCGACGAGTTGCAGGGTCTCGATGTCGTCCCATCCGTGTTCGGCGAGCCTTTCCCGCAGTGCCAGGGCAGGGTCGGAGCGGATGAGCAGGCATTGGGGTGGGCGGAGGTTGTGGGCGAGGGCCACGAGGATCTCCAGGGCGCTGTTGGCCAGGTAGTGCACCCCCCTCAGGTCGATGGTGATCTCGTGGGTGACGCGGCGCTGATCGGTCAGGGCGACGGTGAGTGCGCCTTTGTGCGCGCCGAGGACCTCACCGAACAGGCGCACGCCCGCGGAGGTGCCGGCGGGCACGATGAGCAGAGAATCGTCGTTGAAGTAGCTGGGCATAGAAGGTCCCGGTTGCTGTGCACCGTCGAGAACCATCGAAGCCGGAAGAGAGGGGGAGCCCTCGAAGGGGAGCGGCGTCTCTCGCGGTGCTGTGTGGCGGGCGCATGGACCCGCTGGTGCAGCCGCTGGCGGAGGAGCCCCACTCCGGGCCCATAAGGTCGCCGGTACGAGCTTGCCGCGCTGACGGCATGCGGTCGTACCACGGA
Organism: Streptomyces sp. NPDC046925; assembly: GCF_040644915.1. Taxonomy (NCBI): domain Bacteria; kingdom Bacillati; phylum Actinomycetota; class Actinomycetes; order Kitasatosporales; family Streptomycetaceae; genus Streptomyces; species Streptomyces sp. NPDC046925. The sequence continues at coordinate 207,114 of NZ_JBEYWZ010000004.1, forward strand.
CTATGCCCCCAGCGTACTCTCGGACAGGCCGTGGCGATAGGGCTACGCAGCGCTATCATTCGAACTGCCCTTGTCGCGCTCAGTAGTTGAACAGCACGCGCGGTCGTCACGGAAGCGGCTCTTGGGCCTCAGGCGGACTGCCGCACGGCCAAACGCACCGGGGTGACCACGGAGGACAACGGAGAGCTGTCTGCCGCCGACGCGGACGGGGCCGACGTCCGCCGGAACAGCAATTGGGCCATCAGGCGCCCCATTCCCTCGATGTCCTGGTGCACCGTGGTCAGCGGCGGCTCCGTTGCCTCGGCGATGCTCGCCAGATCGTCGAAGCCGACGACCGCCACGTCCTCGGGCACCCGGCGCCCGCGCTCTCGCAGCACACGCAGGGCGCCGGACGCCATGAGGTCGGAGGCGACGAAGACGGCGTCCAGATCGGGGCACCGGTCAAGGAGCACGGTCATGGCATCGGCGCCGCCCCGCAGCGTGAAGTCACCCTCGGCGATGAGCCGGGGCGGGGCGTCGGGGAGCATGTCCCGGTAGCCGTCGAGACGGTCGATCGCGGACGCCTGGTTGAGCGGGCCGGTGACGGTCGCGATACGGCGGCGCCCCAGCGACAGAAGATGCCGGACCGCTTCTCTGGCCCCGCCGCGGTTGTCGGCATCGACGTATGTGTACGTGTGGCTGCGGTGGTCGGAGTCGTCGGCCGGGCGGCCACCGAAGACGGCGGGAAGGCCCATGTGGTCGACCATGGCCGGCAACGGGTCGTCGGTGCGCAGCGAGAACAGCAGGGCGCCGTCGACGTGACCGCCGCCCAGGAAGTTCCCGACGCGCGGATAGTCGTCCGGCTCCTCGATGAACAACAGCACCGGCTGCGCCCCTTGCCGGACGAGCTCCTGCCGGATACCGCGCAGCAGGCAGTTGAAGTACGGGTCCACGAAGAGCCGGTTCTGCGGTTCGGTGACCACGACGGCGACGGCGTTGTTGCGGCGCGTGACCAGGCTGCGCGCGGCCTGGTTGGGAACGTAGCCGAGCTCGTCCACGGCCTCCCGGATGCGCTCCGCGACCGCGGCCCGCACACGCGGCTCCCCGTTGATCACACGGGACACCGTGGACTTCGAAACCCCGGCCCGGTGCGCCACGTCCTCAAGAGTGGGGCGATACCCACTCGACCGTTCCGCCAACGCCGCCTCCAGTGCGCGCAGTTCCCCGGGCGCTGGCCAGATTAACCGCCGAAGACAGACACGAGGCACCCACTCCGACGCCCACGACACTGACTACCGCGCCGCCGGCCGGGAGCACCTATCAGGGCAGCAGGCCCATCAATCGGCCGGCCTGCCGTTCCACCGTGCCGGCCGGATTCTTGGTGTTCTCGTTGTGCTGGTCGAAGTTCAGGAGGAACAGCCAGACCAGGGCGAGGAGTCGGCGACATCGCTCAAGCCGTGCGGACTCGGCCGCGGTCAGGTCGAAGTGCCGCAGGAATGCGGGGACATCGAGCGGGTGCTCGACCCAGCTGCCCACATGCTCGGTGATTTCCGCGAGCTCGAAAGCCCGGTCACTGCGACCCGAGTCCTCGAAGTCGACCACGCGAACACTGGAGCCGTCCCAGAGATAGTTGGCCAGGTTGCCGTCCCCCGGGCCGAAGACCGGCGGAACATCCACGGGTCCGTTCGCATCCAGTCCTGACCGGGCGAGCCAGTCCAGCCCCCGGTCCATGGCCAGCGCCACCGGGCCATCCGGGACCTCGGGACGAGCCGTCACGGCCCAGACGTGGAGATGGGCGACGAGATCGCTCTGCTGGCCGGGCCTGATCGGAACCTCGCGGAGCGTATCGGCGGGTACCGCGGCGTACAGCCTCCGCGCTGCTTGCGCCAGCGCCGTGACCTGCTCGACTCCCAGGGCGCGTCCACGCAGGGGCACCCCGGCGAGCCGGGACATCAGCACGGTCGACCCGGCCGCTGTGAGATCCGCCTTCCGGGGCTCAGGAGCCAGCCCCGGCGCATGAGCGGACAGGAGCCTCAACGCGCGCCATTCGCGCTCGGCGCGGTCCTTGTCCCCACCCGGGAACCGTTTGACCACCTGGTCGGCGGCCACCTCAACTGCGTGAGTACTCCATGCGACAGAACTCATGAGAAGCGATGATGTCAGGCGGCAGCTGAACCGGTGGTGCCCAGCGGGGTTGTTGCTTCGCTGGGGGAGCGGGCGGTCACCAGCCCCCGCAGCGAAGCCAAGGGTCTACCTCCCCCGGAGCCACCGCGTCGGGACGGGTCGACCGTCCCGGCGCGGTGGTGCTCAGGCCTACGAGTTCAGGTTCACCCAGAGGTGATAGTTGGTGGTCGTGCTGCTCTTCTGGCAGTACCAGTCGGAGTAGACGGAGGCCCGGCCGTCTGCTTCACATGTCTTCTTGGTGGGGTAGGTGCCGACGTCGGTGTACGTGCGGGGCACTGCAGCGGTGTTCGCCGCGACGGCCGATGTCGTACTGGTCTGGGAAGGCGCGGGGGCTGCTTGTGCGGCGGCGATCGGGCCGCCGGCCAGCAGGGCGGCTCCTGCGGCGAGGCCGGCAAACCATGTACGAGTACGCATGATGCTCCTTCAGGATCATGTGTCGGATGAAGGGTGGGGCTGATCGGCCGGGAGTGACCGGGCTGCCCCGGCCAGCCGAATCCGGCCGCTGCCGACCATGTCCGCACGGCCGCCGGGCCGACAAGGGAAATCAGCGTTCGCGTCTGTTCGGAACAGGGCTCAGTGTGTTCCGAGCGCCCTTGAACACGGCTTGTTTCAGCAGTGACCAGTGATGATCTCTGGGGTCATGCTGAAGTAATGGATCAGAAGGGAGCCGGCTTCGCCGAGCCGCCGGAAGCAGCAGCGCAGCTCCAACAGGTCCGTACCCCCGCGGAGTTCACCGCGGCCCTGCGCACGCTGCGGCTCTGGTCCGGACTGACCTACCGCCAGCTCGAGAGCAAGGCCACCGCAAACGCCGACACACTCCCGGCGAGCACGATCGCGACCACGCTCGGCCGCGTCACCCTGCCCCGCGAACCATTCGTCGAGGCCTTCACCCGCGCCTGCGGCTTGGGGGACGAAGACGTACGCCAGTGGCTCGATGCACGCCGCCGCATCGCCACCGCCGCCGAAACCGCGTCAACCGGTGATGAGGCCGACGCCGAACCCGCCGCTCCACCCCCGCCTGCCGCTGCCCCGGCACGCACCCCGTGGCGGCGCCGGGCGGCCTGCCTGCTGGGTGCCGTCGCCATCGGGGTCGCGGGCACCCTCGGCGTCAGCAGCCTGGACCACGACTCGTCGACCCCGGCCGCGTTGCCCGCGACGCCGGTGACCGGGCTGCGGATGCTCGCCGTGGGCAGTTGGGCACGGATCCACCCCGCGCGCACCCCCAAGATGTGCCTCACCGAAGGCAAGGACCGCACCGGACGGTACGAGACCGCCGTCGCCGCCCAACACCCCTGCACGAAGGCCGTTCTGCCGCAGGTGTTCCTCGAACCACTGGGCAGCAACCTCGTACAGATCCAGTGGCACCACCCGAAGTACGGCATCGGCTGCCTCACCGTCCTGCGCAAAGGACCGGGCCGCAACCTGCTTGAGCCCCGCGACGACTGCGCCGACGACAACCGCACCCAACAGTTCCGCATCGAGCGCTTCGGCCCACCGGACACAGCGCACTTCCGCATCCGCTCGGCCATCACCAGCCGCTGTCTGAGCCTGCGCGACCAGGACACCGAAGACGGAGCGGAAATCGTCCAGGGCCGCTGCTCCGGCGCCGCCGACCAGGACTTCCTGATCGAACTGACCCCGCCCCCGCAAGCCGGCGCAGAACGCGCCCTCTCGTCCCGGTGAAAGCCCCCGGGAGGTTCGGACTCGTCGGCCCCTATGGCGCCGCCGCCATCAGGAGGTCGACCACGTAACTCTCCTCCACCTCGCCATCGGGAAACATCTCGCTCAGCCGCGCGCGCTCGTCCGCCAGGAAGTCACGAACGCGGCTCTCCCCGAGCACCAGAAGCGCCGAGCGGCTGGCGATGTTGGTGAGGTGTGTGGCCAAGGGGACAGTCCGGCTCCAGCCCCGCCGTCGGCGTACCGCACGCAGGCCCGTGAACCCGGCGAGCGCGATGGCCTCCTCGTCGCGGGGACGGGTCCGGGCGTGCGCCGGAACTCCGGCGAAGCGCGCGATGCGTTCATGCTGGGCAGCGATCCACGGCACGTCGAAATCCGTCGTGTTCCACCACACCGCGAGCACCCCGCCCGGCCGCAGCACGCGCAGCGCCTCGGGTACCGAGCGGGCGGGGTCCGTCCACTGCCACGCCTGCGCGTACGTGATCAGGTCGAGGCAACGGCCCCGGAGGGGGAGGGCGTTGCCGTCGCCGCGTACGACGGGGAGCCCGGGGTGGTCGTTGCGGCACTGGGCGGCCATGCCCGCGCCCGGCTCGACGGCGAGCACGTCGGCGCCCCGTTCGCGCAACAGGACCGTGGCGATGCCGGTGCCCGCGCCGACATCCGCGACCCGGGCACCCTGCAACGGGCGTCCGAGGAACGCCTCGACCTCGTCCAGGATGGCGGGCGGGTAGGAAGGCCGGCTCACGGCATAGCGCTCGGCGGCCTGGTCGAAGGAGCGGGAGCGGGATCGGGGCACAGCGGACATCACGGCATCTTCGCATGCGCCGTTCTGATCCTTTCCGGTCCCGCCGGGGGAGGTATCTCCGCTAGCGTGCGGTCGATGAGTACACCATCGACCTCAGCGCTGGGACCGGACTTCAACACCCCGATCGAAGAACGCTACTTCGAGGACTACACCCCCGGATCGACGTACGCCTACGGCAGCATCACCGTCATCGAGGAGGACATTCTCCGCTTCGCCGCCGAGTTCGACCCGCAGACCATCCACACCGATCCCCAGGCCGCAGCCACTGGCCCCTTCAAAGGGCTCATCGCCAGCGGCTGGCACACCGCGTCCGTGATGATGCGCCTGTACGCCGACCACTACGTCAGCAAGGTCGCCAGCCTGGCATCCCCCGGCATCGACGAACTGCGCTGGGTCCGCCCCGTCCGTCCCGGCGACAGCCTGTCCATCCGCACCGACATCCGTACGGCCAGGCCCTCACGGACGAAACCGGACCGAGGGATCGTGCACACGGATGTCGAAGTCCGCAACCAGCACGACGAGGCGGTACTCACGCTGACCGCCATGAACTTGCTGTTGCGCCGAACGACCGGCTGAGTCAGGCGGCGGGCGGCTCCGGGGCTGCCATGACCACGGCTGCCAGGTCCGTGCCCGCCCGCAGCAGGGCCACGGTCCGCAGGGCGATCTGATCGAGCCGCTGTTGCAGGACGTGCCGCGTCTCCTCCAGGCCGTCGAGCCGGTGCAGGGAGGCCATGATGTCGCGCACCGCGGGAATGCCGTATCCGGTGCTCCGCAGCGCCGCGACGATGCGGGCCGCCCTGATCGCCGGAAGTCCGTAGCGACGTGCTCGCAGTGACGTCACCCGCTCGGGGGCCACGAGCCCTTCCTGCTCCCAGAACCGCAGGGTCGAGGGACGTACGTCGAGCGCTGCGGCCAGCTGCGTGATCGTCATCGCGTCGCTCTCCTGCTCGAACCCGGAGGCGCTGGTCTCCTCCCGGATCGCGCGCAACGCCTTCTGGGCGCGCAACGCCTCGTCCCGTTCCCGCGCGAGCCCCACATGCACCGTGCTGATCGCCGAGGCCGCCTCCGCGAACGACTGCGTCCGCAGCTCCGTGAGCATCTGCCGGGCTGCGACCGGCCCGACGGCGCCGGCAAGCCCGCGATAGGCACCGAGGGCATGCACGTGAGCTGAGGTGTACGAGCGGTAGCCGTTGGCCGACCGGGCGGCCGGGGGAAGGACTCCCAGCCGCTCCAGGTCACGCACCTGCTGCACCGAATACCCCGCCTGCTTGGCGACATCGACGGTTCTCAGCGGTGCTCGTCGCGCTCCGCTCGTGGTCTCGCCCACCGGTCCAACCCCACATAAGCACTTGAAGGTGATGCTTGAACCATGAGTATGGAACAGATCATCGCGAACGTGCGAGGCCTCGACGGAGCGCTCGTGGTTACCCCTGGGCCGGGAGACGACCTGCCCGAGCTGGTGTGGGGAGACGCGTTCTTCTACTACGCCCCCGACGGCCAGATGCCCCAGAACGTTCAGCCCTACGGGACGATCGTCACCAAGAACTACCCCGACGACGTCGCCTCCGACCTCGACCCCGCGGGCCGCTGGCGCGTGAACGTCCACGTCGACCGTGCGACGTTCCGGGAACTCACCGGACAGGAGCCGCGCGGTGCCGGCGAGTCCGGCGACTACGCAGCCACCGACCGTGTGCTGCCGCACCCGGTGTACGGAGCGCTCGGCTGGATCTGCGTCGTCACTCCGGGGGAGAGGACCACGGAGACGGTGCTGCGGCTTCTGCGCGGCGCCCATGACGCCGCACGTGCCCGGTTCGTACGGCGGCACGCGGCAGGACACCCGCCGGAGACCGACTGACACGATCCGGCTGACACGATGAGGGGCGGAGTCACCAGATAGCGGTACAGGCGGCAGACCGTGAGGATGCCTGTGACGCGGCAACGCGGCGCGGAAGCCCGACGTATCCGAGAGGACGATCCCCGCATGAACAGGCAGAACGCGATCACCTGGTCCGAGAAGCATCTCCCCGGCACCGGCACCGGCACCGGCACCGGCACCGGCCACATGGCTTTGCAAGACGGCCTCGCCCGTGCCGCGTCCGAGGAGGCGGGCCGATGAGCGTCACGCGCACCGTGGGCGTTCTGGGCACGGGGATCATGGGGGCGGCTATGGCCCGCAACCTGGCCCGCGCCGGACACACCGTCCGCGCCTGGAACCGCACCCGCGATAAGGCCGAGCCCCTGGCCGCCGACGGCGTGCAGATCGCCGACACCCCGGCCGAGGCCGTCACCGGCGCCGAGGTCGTCCTGACCATGCTGTACGACGGCCCGGCCGCCCTGGACGTCATGCGGGGGGCCGCTGAGGCCCTGAGCCCCGGCACGGCCTGGGTGCAGTCGACGACCGCGGGGATCGAGGCGATCGACGGCCTGGCCCGCTTCGCCGACGAGCACCGCCTGGTCTTCTTCGACGCCCCGGTCCTCGGCACCCGGCAGCCCGCCGAAGCCGGGCAGCTGGTCGTCCTCGCCGCCGGTCCGAGCGAGCATCGGCCCGCCGTGACACCCGTTCTGGACGCGGTCGGTGCCCGTACCGTTTGGACGGGCGAGGACGGGGCCGCCGGCAGCGCGACCCGGCTGAAGCTCGTGGCGAACAGCTGGGTCATCGCCGCCACCGCCGCGACCGGTGAGGTCCTCGCCCTGTCGAAGGCGCTCGGGGTGGATCCGCAGAGCTTCTTCGACGCCATCGAGGGCGGCGGGCTCGACCTGCCCTACCTGCGGGCCAAGGCCGGTCTCGTACTCAACGACCAGCTGTCCCCGGCCCAGTTCGCCGTGAATACCGCCGTCAAGGACGCGGACCTGATCGTCGAGGCGGGACGCCGGTACGGTGTCCGGCTCGACGTCGCCGCCGCGGGCGCCGACCGCCTGGCGCGCGCCGCCGCGGCCGGGCACGGGCAGGAGGACATGGCCGCCGCCTACTTCGCCAGTTTCGACGACCCGCCCGCGAAGAACTGACCCGCCCGCGAACAACTGACCCACGCCCGCACCGCCCCGTCGGCCGAGCTCGCCCCGATTCCCCATCGGTAGGCTGACGGCTTATGCCGAAAGCGCACCAGCCCTCCCCGCGGTCTTCCGCGCCGCACCCGACGCAGCTCAACGGGGCGGGCCGGCTCCCGCACGGCTATCACCTCGACACGCACTCCCACGACGACGGCCAGCTGGTGTACGCGGCTGCGGGCGCGGTGGCCACCACCACCGAGCGCGGGACCCGGGTCGCTCCGGCCAACCGCATGACGTGGACGCCGCCCGGCTTCGCACACTCCCACCGCTTCTACGGCGAGACCGACGTGCGCCTGCTCACCGTCCCGGCCGACCTGTGCGACATGCTGACGGCGCGCCCCAGCGTGTTCTCCGTGAACCCTCTGCTGCGCGAAGCGCTCCTGGCGCTGACCGAGCGGGCACAGATGCGCCCGGCGGCCTTCGAGCGGCTGCGCGCGGTGGTGATCGATGAGGTCGCCGAGACCCCCGAGCAGTCCCTGCACCTGCCCGAACCGGCCGACGACCGCCTGCGCACCGTCACCGATCTGCTGCACGCAGACCCCGGCCGGGCGGCGACCCTGACCGACCTCGCCTTCGCGGCATGGATCACCGAGCTCATGCAGAACGCCGGTGACGCCTCTCATGAGGGGGAGTTCCGCAAGCAGACGGCCCGAGCCGAACTGCAACGCCAGTTCACCTCACCCGCGGCGAGCCAACTCTTCAGCGAACTCACCTCCGGCGTGAACTGACGCCGGGGCGGCAGGTCGGGCCCGCCAGTCAGTCGTGGCGGGGCGCGTCGCCCGCCGATGCCTGCAAGCCCTCCTGCCGCCGGCCGGACCCGTCGGCCGTGCTCAGTTCGTGTGCCCATCTGAGGGTCTGGCGAGGGCTGCGCGAACGCAGCACGCGTACCCCCATGGCGGCCGCCTCGCTCGCCTGGCGGGCGTAACGGGGCCGGTTGGCGCGGTACTTGCGCCAGGCGTTGCGCCACACCGACCGCCGTGCGGTGAACGTACGGCGGAAGGTCAGGCCGTTGGGGTTGGGTTCGCGGCCCGTCACCTGGCGGGCCCACCGCGCGGCGACGCGCCAAGCGATCACGGGCAGGGGGTAGTCGAGCCAGACCAGGACGTCGGCGCGATGCCACACGATGTCGGCGAGCTTGGAGTAGTTGCCCTCCACGATCCAGGCCGGTCCGTCGGTGATGCTGGCGGCCTCGGTGCGGAAGTCGTCCAACGGCAGCGTGCCGCCGGGAGCGAAGAGCACGGCGTCCAGGCTGGTGGCGGAGATGCCGGTGCGGATGGACAGTTCCAGGGCCAGCGTCGACTTTCCGGTGCCGGGGAGGCCGAATACAGCGATCTTCACGGGGTTCCTCTTCAGGTCTGCGGGAACAGAGCGTGCCCGGACCGCGGGTGACCACGCAACACCGAATGGACTTCCCGGCGTACCACTGATGCGGCGACCGCCGTGGTGTAAGACTTGCGGCATGGATATGGGGCGTGAGTCGCGGTGGGAGAAGGACGCGATGTCGGTGGAGATCGTCTTCGCCCTGGTGACGGCCGCCCTGCTGGCCGCGGTCGTATATGCCGCCGCCATCGCCCTCACGCTGGCCTTCGGCATTTCCGGTCCGGCACGCGGAAACCTACGGCAAGCAGGCCTGGTGGCGGGAGCGGTGTGCGGAGTGTGGCGCGTGGTGCGCGTGCTGCGCCGATTCGACGCACAGCGACGGCTGGGCCGCTGAGCCGCTCGGGGACGACAGGGGACGACAGCCCGCCACGGCATCCGCGCCTGCGGATGCCGTGGCCTCGCTGACTCGCGGAACGGATGGTCAGAATGTGTCGATCCAGTCGTGCGTGATGACGGACCCGCCGGTGCAGCGAAGACTCGTGCGCTGCGTGGTGTGCTTCGGGCTCGACCAGAGGTAGTCGCCGTCCGAGCACCGGATGCCCAGACGCCACCAGCCGCCGCGCGACATGTCGTTGCACACGCCGTAGGCGAACGTGGCACTCGTTCTCCACGAGTCGCACCCGGTCGGTGCCGCCTGAGCCGGAACGGACATCACACCGAGAGCGACAGTCGTCGCCAGACCGACGGACGCGACAGCACTGCGAACACGCATGAGAGATCTCCTGTGGGGTGAAGGGAAGAACGGAACCGGGCCGGCGCAGTACGTCAGTTGGCCGGGTCGATCCAGGCACTGGTGAGGACCGCCCCGCTGTTGTTGCAGCGCAAACTCGTGCGCTGCGACGTCTTCTTCCACGCGGACCAGTCGTAGTCGCCGTCCGAACAACGGATACCCAGACGCCACATGTCGCCGGGCGGTACGACACTGCAGGAGCCGTAGGCGAACGTGGGGCTGGTCCGCCACGTCGAGCAGCCTGACGGGGCGGCTTGGGCGGGGGCCGCGAGCCCTCCCACCAACAGCGCAGAACCCAGCGTCGCGCCGACGAGAAAACCACGCTTGCGCATGACCTTTTCCCTTCTCTCGGATGCCTTGCATTCCCGGCGCATTACCGGAAAGCGTTGTGCGGCGGCACGAGCACAGCCGGGCGGTCGCCTCCCCCCTGACGCGGCCGTCCGACATCCCGATCGGGTCCACCGATCGAGCGCCCTAGCGGACTGTGCTCGTGCTCGCTCGCGTGCAAGGTTGGCCGAGTGAGTGATCGAGGATCGACGTGATTTGGCCTAGCCCGAATAACGACATCTTGATCAGGCTCTGCGCCATGTCCCTTCGTATCCATTTCACGGCCGGAGATCTGGCCCGCACCCGGCTGGCCGACGGACCCCGTCCCATGCTGGAGCTGGATATCGCGCTGCGATTGCTGCAAGAAGGGAGCCATCCGACCCGTTTCGGGGCCTGGCGCAGGGAATCGCTGCGCCGACTGCCGTCACGGAGCAGGCGCCTGCTCGATCTCATCCCGCCGACCGGCTGGACGGTGGACTTCCTCGATCACACGGCGGCCGGCAGCATCGACGAGGCACTGGAGCGGATACGGGCCACGCCCGCCGCCCGTATCCGCAAGGACATGGAGACCTGGGCCGGACGCGGCCAACAGCGTGCCGTGCCCGCCTGGACCCAGTCACTCGGCAGCGACAGACAACTCCTCATGGACCTGGCCGACACCGCCGCCCACGCCCACCAGCACGTCATCGCGCCTTACCAGCAGCACATCGATGCGCTGAGCGGAGCCGATCAGGCACTGCGCACCCGGCAGGCCGCACATGGCGGGCTCCAAGCGCTGCTGTCCGGGCTCAACCCCCGCTACATCCGCTGGAAGCCGCCCGTCCTGGAACTCACCATGGCCTCCGGCAGCGCGGGCGACATCCATCTCGCGGGCCGCGGCCTGCTCCTGATCCCCTCCGTCTTCGGGGCGGTCTACCCCGCGCTGGACGAAACAGCCGAACCCCAGCCGTGGCTGACCTATCCCGTCGGCCTGCGCGACACGGACCTCTTCCTGCCGCCCACCGACACCGCGCGGACCCTGAGCACCATCCCCGACTCCCTGACCGCCCTCCTGGGCCACACCCGCGCCGTGGTGCTGTGGACCATCGCCCACCACCCCGGCAGCACCACCACCGAACTCGCCCGCCACGCCGGAATCTCCCCGGCCAGCGCCAGCCAGCACGCGACCGTTCTGCGCACCGCCGGCCTCTCCCGGACGACCCGGCACCACAACACCGCGCTCCACACCATCACCCCCGCGGGCACCGGCCTCCTCAACACCGCAGCCTGAGAGAGCCGGGCCCACGGCCCGCCCGCTTCCGTTCAAGTGGCGTTCAGCGCACAACCATCAGCCGTTTCCGCGTGTCTCGCAGATGAATCACATCCGCGCGCACGTGTTTCGGCACCGCTCGCGCCCTAAGGAGGAACCGTGGGCATCCGCAGACCCGCCATATCGACCGCCGTGGCCGCCGCCCTGATCGGGTCGCTCGGCGTGCCGCTCGTCGCAGGCACCGCATCCGCGAAGGACGGCGCCACCACCGTGCGCGAGGACTTCGACGGCGACGGCTACCAGGACGTCGCCGTCGCCGCCCCCGGCGCGAAGGTCGGCGGCCATGTCTGGGCCGGCTACATCACCATCAGGTACGGCTCGGCGCAGGGCATCGATGCCGCGCGTACCACGGTCATCAGCCAGGACAGCCCCGGCGTGCCCGGCGCCTCCGGCGACAACCAGGGCTTCGGCTACGCGATGATCGCCCGCGACCTGGACGGCGACGGCCTGACCGACCTGGGTCTGGTCACCCGCGAATACCGTCCGGAGGACAACGTCGGCGGATCGGTGATCGTCCTGTGGGGCCGTAAGTCCGGCATCACCGGCGAGGGCGCCGTCCGTGTCGGGGCACCGGCGAACGCCCAGGTCGGCGAGGACATCACCGCGGGCGACTTCGACAATGACGGGCACACGGACCTGTTCATGCGCAACGGCGACGACTACGACTACCACGACGTGCTCTACGGTCCCTTCGAGCGGGACGGCGCCCCCGCCCGCGAGCAGCAGGTGAAGGTCTACAGCACCGACAACTCCATCAACTCCACCGCCGCCGGCGACTTCAACGGCGACGGCATCGAGGACCTCGCGACCTTCTACGTCTACGAGAACCACGCCGAGGGCGGAAAGCTGTGGCTCGGCACCAAGTCCGGCCTCTCCACCGTCCCCCAGCGCCTGGACTCCGCCGCCGGCACGGCCGTCGCCGACTTCGACCAGGACGGTTACGCCGACCTCGCCACCCGCATCTTCCCGAACGGCGACACCGAGGGCACCGAGGAGGACCCCGGCACCGTCAAGATCTACTACGGTTCGCCGTCCGGCCCCAGCCAGACCCGCACGCAGACGATCACGCAGAACACGGCGGGCGTGCCCGGGGCGAGCGAGAAGGGCGACCAGTTCGGCGGGCGGCTGAGCACGGGCGACACCAACGGCGACGGCTACCCCGACCTGGCCGTCGGCGTCCCCGGCGAGGCCATCGGCACGAAGGCGAAAGCCGGTGCCGTGGTGGTGCTCAAGAGCGGCAGGAACGGGCTCACCGGCACGGGCGCCCAGGCCTTCCACCAGGACACGGCGGACGTACCGGGTGTCGCGGAGTCCGGCGACCGGTTCGGCGGGTCGGTGCGCCTGCTCGACGTGACGGGCGACGGCAAGGCGGACCTGACGGCGGGCGCGCCGGGCGAGAACCTGGGCAGCGTCGTGAACGGCGGCGCGGTGTGGCTGCTGCGCGGCTCCGCCTCCGGCGTGACGGCCTCGAAGTCGGCCGCGCAGAACCCGACGGACATCGGCGCACCGGCGCAGAAGGCACTGTTCGGCCTGAACCTGAGCGGCGACAACGGCCCCGGCGTGGTGATCCCGTAAGTCCGGCCGCCTGCCGCTCTACGGTCGGGAGCGGGGGAGGGGTGTTGGCCGCGGGGCACCGGATCGTGATTCGGCGGCCAACACCCCTGTGACCGACCGATATCCGTGTGACTGGGCTTGAGAGGTGTGGAAGCCTGCGGGGATGCCAGCAGAGCTGCGCGAACACGCAGGCCGCCACTACGCCGTCCAGTTCCACTACGCCCTGCCCGACGACGCCTGGTGCGTAGAACTGAGCGAGGCCGTCCGCGCGCCGGAAGCATGGGCGGACGTTCCCGGTGCCGCAACTCACCTGCCCGGCCCGGCCTTCCTGGTGGCGGTGATACCTGACGAGGACCCGGATCTCGAACCGGCCGTCCACTTCCACGGCGACGACGAGCACGTGATCCCTTACGCGATCATGCGGTGGTTCATGGAGAACGTCGCCGAGGAAGTCGAACGGTGCCGCGCCGCTCTGGAGGCGGCCCCGCTCGCACAAGGCGCATGGCCGACGACCTGCGCTCCCTCAGGCCGACCAGGATCGTGCAGTTCGACGTAATGACCGAAGGCCAACTCGCGTTGCACATGCCGGCCCCCTCTCGGTGCGTAGCCGGAACAACCGGAGAGGAGGCCTGTTTCGACTGCCCATCAGGCGCTCACCCCGACACCGGCATCCCGGTGACCGACCTGCCGCTCTCGACCTCCGCAGACGTCTGAGCGACAGCGTCACGCGTTCCGGGCCGCCGGTGCGGCGTCCCGGGAGGCGGACAGCCAGGAGCGGTAGGTGCGCAGAGCCCTTCGCTGCTTGCGCTGTTCGGAGATCAGGGCGCACGCGGGGTGAGTGCCGGGCCGCGGGTCACTGCCGCGGGCCATGCGGTTGAGCTGGTGGCGGACCTGCGCCATGGTCGCGGCCGAGGCAAGAGCCTTGTTGGACCAGGCGACCGGACGCAGCTGACGGCCGGCCTCACCGCCGTCCCGCCACCGGGCAGGCAGGTCCGGGGTCACGGCCAGAGCGGTGCCGATCCCGACGAGGGCCACGCCGCCGGCGAGGACCGTCTCGGCGGTGGCACGGCGGGTGATGCCGCCGGTGAGCATCAGCGGCAGGGGACTGGTCCTGGCCAGGTCCTTCGCCAGGTCGAGGAAGTAGGCCTCGCGGGCCTGCGTGCGGGCATCGGCGGGGCGGCCGGTCATCGCCGGGCTTTCGTAGCTGCCGCCGGAGAGCTCCACCAGGTCGACGCCGAGCGGTTCGAGCATCGCGATCACTTGCCGGGCGTCGTCGGCGTCGAACCCGCCTCGCTGGAAGTCGGCGGAGTTCAGCTTGACCGCGACCGCGAAGGACGGCGAGACGGCGGCGCGTACGGCCCGGACGACGTCGAGCAGCATCCGGGCCCGGTTCTCCAGCGACCCGCCCCACGCGTCGGTGCGCGTGTTGACCAAGGGCGAGAGGAACTGGGACAGCAGGTAGCCGTGTGCGGCGTGGATTTCCACGCCGTCGAATCCCGCCTTCTCGGCGCGGTGCGCCGTGACGGCGAACCGGGTCACGGTGGCCTCGATCTGCGCGGCCGTCATGGCGACGGGGCGGCCGAAGCGGCTGCTGAGCCGGCCCAGATCGACGCCTACCGCGGAGGGACCCCACACGACGCCAGGCATGTCGGACTGGACCTGGCGGCCGGGGTGGTTGATCTGCATCCACAGCTTCCCGCCGCCGGCCTTCCCCGCCTTGGCCCACTGCGTGAACGGCTCAAGCGGCGCGTTCTCGTCGAGTACGACCCCGGCAGGGCCCGTCAGGGCCTCGGCGTGGACCATCACATTGCCGGTGATGAGCAGTCCGGCGCCGCCGGCGGACCAGCGCCGGTAGAGCGTCAGCAGCTCCTGGCCGGGGAGCTGGCCGGCGTCGGCCAGGTTCTCCTCCATGGCCGCCTTCGCGATCCGGTTGTCCAGGACCTGCCCGGATCCCAGGTGCAGCGGCGAGAACAGCTCGCTGATCATCAAAGTTCCCCTCTTCCATCGGTGTCGATTACGATGTATGCGCTGTTCACATTAGGGCGGGATGTTAGCGCCGTAAACATTGAGGAGTGTGACCTGTGCCGCAAGCGGCTGCGTACCACCACGGCGATCTGCGCGCCGCCTGTCTCCAGGCCGCGCGGGAGCTGCTGGAGGAAGATGGCAGCGCCGGGCTGTCCCTGCGTGCGGTGGCCCGCCGGGCCGGAGTATCGGCGACGGCCCCCTACCGCCATTACGCGGACCGCGACGCGCTCGTCTCCGCGGTCGCCGCGGAGGGATACCGCGAACTCGCCCGGGATCTGGCCGCGGCCCACCCCTCACCCTCGACGCCCGACGACCTCGCCTCGGTCGCCGTCGCCTATGTGCGGTTCGCGCTCGACCATCCGGCCATGTTCCGGGTGATGTTCGCCGAGCCGTGCGACCCGACCAGCGAGGAACGCGTCGCCGCGACCGCCCTCATCTCGGCCTACGTCCAGGGCATCGTCGATGGCGCGTTCCCCGGCTCGGACGCGAGCGCTCTGTCGACCACGGTGTGGGCCCTCGTGCACGGCCTGGCATTCCTGCACCTGGACGGCAAGCTCGACACGTCCACCCCCGAGGTGGTCGCCGAACAGGTCCGCGCCGCCGTGCACGCGCTGTTCACCGTGGCCCGGGGCTGATGCGTACCGTGTCGCGGTTTCGGGGCGGAGGGACTGGATGGGTCCGGCGCCTTCTGCCGTGACCGACAGGGTCGGCGCCCGAGGAGGGAGGGGGCCGGGGGTGGATGTCACATCCGTCCGGCGTTGTTCACCGGCGGGTGATGTCAGGGGCGTTCCGCCCCGGCCGTCTCCTCGGCGGTCGTGGCCCCGGTGCGGCGGCGTCCCAGCAACGCGCTGCCCGCGACCACCAGGCCGATCGCGATGATCTTGGCGGCGTGGTAGTAGCCGACCGCCATGTCCTGCGGGGTGCCGGGCAGTCGGAGGAAGACCCACGCTGCAGCGACTCCGCCGAAGGCGATAAGACCGACGGCGCCCCACGTCCCGAGGTCGCCCCACCAGGGCCCTGGGCCGTACTCCGGCTCGTCGGTCGGCTCGGCGTGCTGGTCGGTCACGGTCTGCTCTCCCGTATATGTGGTGGTGATCATGGATCAGGAGGGAAGACGCGGGACCGGAGCGAGCGGTTCACTCGGGACCGCACCAATTCCGGGAGGCAGCAGGTCCGTTCCCCCTCGCGGTTACGCTCGCCCCCCATGTTCGGCCAGTGCGGCTGTGAGGACGACTTCTGTCAGAGCATCCGGACGGCAGATCATCCGCAGGGGCAGCCGTACGGCTCGGGCCATCGTTGTGTGCCGCTCTCGCCCTCGGAGGGGATGCTGATCCTCGACGTTGTGGACGGCCGGATCATGTACATCGAAATCCTCGAGCGGCCGCCCATGGACCGTCGGGACACGTGGACCTGAACGCCCTCGCCCGGGTCGGGGGAGGGCGAGCGCGGTGACGTCGTACCGCTCCGTCAGGCGACGGACGGGCCGTCCGCCTCTTCATCGGCGGAAACGGTAGGCCGCGATCGGTTCCGGTCGCGCGGTACTTGACGCGCTCTAAGGTGATCCGATGGACGTAGGCGCGGTGCTGATCGCGCACTGCGGCGCGGCTGCTACACCGAACTGCACCGGCATGCACGGCAGTTCACCACGGAGCTCCAGGGGGGGGCGGCTCCTAAGCGAACGCCCCCGGGTCCTGGTAGACGCTGTCGAGCGCCAGATACGCGCCGCCGCGGGCCGCGGCGCTGAAGCCCAGGGTCGACAGCACGATCTCGCAGTCACCGGCCTCGGGAGCCATGACCCGCGCCGACAGCTCACCGCGCACCCGGTCCAGGAGATGGTCGCCGAAGTGGGCGAAGTAGCCGCCGAGCACGATGGCCCGGGGGTTGAGGACGTCCACGAGCAGGGCGAGGCCCACCGCGAGGCCGTCGGCGATCTGCTCCAACGCCGCCCGGGTGAGGGCATCGCCCGCGTCGGCGCGGCGGCGCAGCTCCGTCAGGCGTTGCTCCAGATCCACGCTGGGGTCGTGGACCGCGTCGCCGGGCGGCGCGGCGAGCCGCAGCAGGGCGGCCAGGCCGACCATGGTCTCCCAGCATCCGCGGCGGCCGCAGGAGCAGGGTTGTCCGGTCGGGTCCAGGGGCATGTGGCCGATCTCGCCGGCGAATCCCGCCGAGCCGCGCAGCAGGCGGCCGTCGGAGATGATGCCGCCGCCGACACCCGTCTCACCGGTCACGTAGAGCAGGTCGTGGATGTCCGCCGCCGCGGCGACCCGGTACTCGGCGATGGCACCCAACTTGGCGTCGTTCTCGAGGCGGATCGGCAGGGCGCCGGGAGCGAGTCGGGTGCGCAGGCCCTCGGTGACGGCGACGTCCCGCCAGCCGATGTTGGGTGCGTAGGAGACCACGCCGGTGTCCATCCCGATCACGCCGGGGGCCGCGATGGTCACCGCCACCGGGTGCACTCCCCGCGCCCGCAGGGCGTCGTGCGCCTCGCTGATCGCCTCGGCCATGCGGTCGAGGACGGCGTCGGGTGCGCTGCCCCGGGCGTCGTAGGGGATATGGCGTTCGGCGACGAGTTCGCCGCGCAGGTCGAAGGCGATCAGGCTCAGGTAGTCGACGTTGATCTCCACGCCGATACCGCAGATGGTGCGGCCGTCGAGCCGCACGGTGCTGCTGGGTCGGCCGACCGAGCCCAGTCGCTCGGCCTCGCCCTCGCTCACCAGGCCGCGTTCCACCAACTCGCCGACCAAGTTGGTGATGGTGGCCTTGGGCAGGCCGGTCTCGTTCGCGATCTGCGTGCGGGGCCGGGGCCCGGCATCGCGCAGCAGCCGCAGCACCAGGCCGAGGTTGGTCCGGCGCAGCGAGGCGCGGTCGCTCGCCCGCAGGGGCCCGTCGCTGCCCGCGCCGCGTACCCCTGCTCCGCGTAGATCTGCCTTCACCAGGCCTGCTCCTGTTCTGTAGGGCGATCGGGTCCCTCGCCGCCGCCCGTCAAGCGCCAACTCCGGCAAGCGCCGCCGCCCGTCAAGTTAGCCGGTCGCCGCGCACCGCGGGTGAGGTGCCCCCACTCATCTATCGAAAGTCACCGGCCTCAACCCGTTGACGAGGCACTATTTATTTCAGATCCTAGCCGAACTAATTACGGCAAGGAGATGACATGAAGGTGCGGCGGATGCGGGCAGGGGCGCTGGCAGTCGCCGGTGCCATGGTCCTGGTGGCGGGGTGCTCGTCCGGCGACGGCGGATCCAGCGCCGCCGGACAGAAGGTCACACTCGACTTCTGGGGCTGGACGCCGGGCTACGAGGAGGCCGTCGCCCGGTTCAACAAGACCCATCCCGACATCCAGGTCAACTTCCAGAAGACGGCGTCGGGCACCAAGGGCGGCTACACCAAGATGCTCACCGCGGCCAAGGCCGGTAACGCGCCGTGTCTGGCGATGGTGGGCTACGAGACGATACCGAGCTTCGCCGCCGCGGGAGCACTTCAAGACGTCTCCGAGTACGCCGCTGCCCACAAGAAAAAGTTCGCGCAGTGGACCTGGAACCAGGTGACCATCGCCGGCCAGACCTTCGGTGCGCCGCTGGACACCGCGCCCATGGGGCTGTTCTACCGCAAGGACCTGTTCGAGAAGTACGGGATCGACAAGCCGCCGGCCACCTGGAAGGAGTACCGGGCCGCCGCCGAGAAGGTGCACCGCGCCGACCCTGACGTGTATCTGGGCACCTTCGGCAACGACCCCTACACCTATGCGGGCCTGGCCTGGCAGGCCGGAGCCAAGTGGTTCGGCACCAGGAACGACGCCTGGCAGGTCTCCTTCGGCAGCTCCGCCAACACCAAGGTCGCCGGCTACTGGCAGGGGCTCCTGGACGACAAGCTCCTCAAGGCCCACCCCAGCTTCGATCCCTCGCTGTACAAGGACATGGGTGCGGGCAAGGTCCTCTCCGACGTCAACGCGGTCTGGAACGCGCCGATCCTGGCCTCCAGCGCGAAGGGCACCGCCGGGAAGTGGGCGGTGGCGCCGATGCCGGTGTGGGACGCGGACAAGCCCGCGCACGGAAACGACGGCGGCTCGGCCACCGCGGTCATGAAGGGCTGCAAGTACCCCGAGCAGGCAACCGAGTTCGCGATGTGGATGAGCACCGACAAGGACAGCCTGAGCACCCTGATCAAGGCCGCCGGCATCTATCCCGCGGCCACCGCAGGGCAGAGCCACCCCGCCCTGGACAAGCCGGACCCCTTCTACGGCGGCCAGAAGATCTACGACGTGTTCAAGCGGGAGTCCGCTCACATCGACACCAGTTGGCAGTGGGGTCCCACGATGACGCAGGCCTCGACGGACCTCTCCGACGGCCTGGGACGCGCGGGAAAGGGCGGCAGCCCGCTGCCGGACGTCCTGGCCGGGGTGCAGAGCAAGACCGTCGGCGAGCTCAAGCGCCAGGGCCTGAACGTCACCACCCGCTGACCCGCTGACCCGCTGACCCGCTGACCCGCTGACCCGCTGACCCGCTGACCCGCTTATCCGAGGCCCGAGGTCCGAGGCCCGCTGGCCCGAGGCCTGCTGACCCGAGGCCCGAGCGCCACCTTCCGCCCACTGGAGTTCCCCGTGACCCTCTCCGCCCCCGCGGCGGCCACACCCCTGGCCTCCGCACCCCGGCCGGCCGCGCCACCCGGCCGCCCCTCGCGGCACAACCGCCGCCGCGCCAGGACCGCCTGGCTGTTCCTTCTTCCCTTCGCCGCGCTGTTCATGTGCCTGTACCTGGCCCCCATCGGCTACACGCTCTTCGAGAGCCTGTACGAGCAGCAGCGCTCCGGCCTGGGCCTGACCGAGCCCACCACGAGCTTCGCCGGCCTCGGCAACTACCTCACCGCGCTCGGCGACGAGGCCTTCCGCGGCTCACTGCTGCGCGTACTGCTCATCGGCGCGGTACAGGTACCGGTGATGCTGGGCCTCGCGCTCGGCCTCGCCCTGCTGCTCGACGCCCGCCAGACGCTGTTCAAACGGTTCTTCCGGCTCGCCTACTTCCTCCCGTACGCGCTGCCCGGCGTCATCGGGGCGATCATGTGGTCGTTCCTGGTGGCGCCCCGTCTCAGCCCCATCAGCGCGGCGGCCGACAGCCTGGGCCTGCACCTGGACCTGACATCCGACGGCATGCTCGCGCCCGTCATCGGCAACATGCTGACCTGGGGCTGGACCGGCTACAACATGCTGATCATCTACGCGGCACTACAGGCCATCCCCGCCGAACTGAGCGAAGCCGCCCGCATGGACGGCTGCTCCGCGTTCGCCATCGCCTGGCGCATCAAGGTCCCCATGGTCCGCCCGGCCCTCGTACTGACGACCGTGTTCTCCATCATCGGCACCGCGCAGCTCTACAACGAGCCGGCCATCCTGCACAACGTCGCCCCGAACCTCTCCAGCGACTACACCCCCATCTCGGCCGCCTACGCGGCGGTCAACTCCGGGGACTTCAACTACGCAGCCACCCAGTCGGTGATCCTGGCGCTCCTGACGCTGGTGCTGTCCTTCGGCTTCCTGAAGTTCGTCCAGCGACGAGGAGCGGCCCTGTGACGCTCCAGACCCTCACCCGCCCCGCCGAGCCCGCCGCCGCGGTCCCGGCGCGCACCGCCCGCCCGCCGCTGGCACTGTCCCGGTGGCTGGTCCTGGCCGTGATGCTGCTGAGCGCCGGCTACTTCCTGCTGCCGGTGTGGTGGCTGGTCGTCTCCGCCACGAAGACCAGCTCCGGTCTCTTCACCGGCAACGGCTTCTGGTTCGGCGACTTCGCGCTCGCCGACAACGTCCGCGCGGTCTTCACCGCACAGGGCGGCATCTTCTCGCGCTGGCTGCTCAACAGCGCCCTGTACGCGGCGGGCGGCGCGGCCCTGAGCACCCTCATCTCCGCGCTGGCCGGCTACGCCCTGGCCAAGTACTCCTTCCGCGGCCGGGAGTTCACCTTCAACGCGGTGCTCGCCGCGGTCCTCATACCGCAGCCGCTGCTCGCCATCCCGCTGTACCTGATGTTCTCCCAGGTCCACCTGGTCAACACCTACTGGGGTGTGCTGCTGCCCAGCATCGTCAGCCCCTTCGGCGTCTACCTGGCGCGGATCTACGCCGCCGCGTCCGTACCTGACGAACTGATCGAGGCGGGCCGCATGGACGGCGCGGGGGAGGCGCGCGTCTTCGTCACCATCGCGCTGCGGCTGATGTCACCCGCCCTGGTGACGATGTTCCTGTTCCAGTTCGTCACGGTGTGGACGAACTACCTGCTGCCGGTGCTCATGCTGGCCGATGACCGACTGCAGCCGGTCACCGTGGGCATCGTGGGCTGGCAGGCCCAGCGCGGCATCGGCTCGGCAGTGCCCTACAACGTCGTCATCACGGCCGCGCTGGTCTCGGTCATCCCGCTGGTGCTGCTGTTCCTGAGCCTGCAGCGCCACTGGCGCTCCGGCCTCGTCGCGGGGAGCCTCAAATGACCCCCGGCGCCCGGCGGGCGCGCTATCACCTGCGTTTCCAGCTGAGCCCCGGCGACGACATCGCCGCCAGGGCGGGCGCCCTGGCCAAGGTGTGCGGCGAGAACGGCGTCGACGAAGTGGTGCTGCTCCTCGGGGCCGAGCAGCTGTACACCGGCCACCTCGCGGGATCGGACGAGGCGCGCTGGTTCGACGCGGTCGCCGAAGCCCGGGAGATCCTGGCCGGGGCGGGAATGGACGTCAGTCTCAACCCCTGGGTCACCGTCGGCCACGCCGACCGGGGCCGGTTCGACGCGCTCGGCTTCGCGCCCATGGTCTCGCCGACCGGCAGGCCGGCGACCGCCCAGGCGTCCTTCGCCTGCCCGCGCTGGCGCCGCTGGCTGTACGCGCACTACGGGCTCTTCGCGGGCCTCGGCTTCCGGGTGCTGTGGGTGGAGGACGACTTCCGCTTCCACAACCACGCGCCGCTGGACTGGGGCGGCGGCTTCGAGCCGCTCATGCTGGAGCGCCTGTCCGACCTGGCGGGCGAACCCGTCTCCCGCGAGCAGGCGGTCGCGGCCGTCACCGCTCCCGGGCAGCCGCACCCCTGGCGCGGGCTGTTGCAGCAGGTGTGGCGCACGGCCCAGCTGGAGGTGGCTCAGGGCCTTGCGCAGGTGGTCCAGGAGCGCTCCGGAGGCCGCTCGCAGCTGGGCCTCATGAGCTCCGCTCCGGCCATGCACTCCGTGGAAGGGCGGGACTGGGCGGCCCTGTTCGCTGCCCTGTCGGCAGGGCGCGAGGTGACCCACCGGCCGCACTTCGCGCCCTACTCCGACACCCCGGCGCGGAGCCTGACCTCCGCGCTCTGGTCCCTGGAGGCCCAGCGCGCCCTGCGCCCGCGGCAGGTGGCCTGCGAGCCCGAGATCGAGAACTGGCCGCACACCACGTGGTCGAAGTCGGACACCCAGACCTGGGCGGAGATGGTCACCGCCCAACTCTGCGGTGCCGATGCCCTGCTGCTCAACGTCCACCCCACCCGGGCCGAGCGCGCCGAATCCTTCCCGCGCATCGACCGACTGCTGCGCCGCTCGCGACCCGCCCTGGACTGGCTCGCCGAACACCGAACCCAGCAGGCCCTGCCGCTGGGTGTCGGACTGCCCTGGCGGCCCGACACCGCCGTCCGGCTGCCGAACGCGACGGGCACGCTCGACGAGCTTGCGGCCGATCCCTCGGCGACCGCGGACTTCCTCCTGGGCTACGGCGTCCCGGTCACCGCCGGACCCGCCCCCGTCCAGGCCCTCTTCGGCCCGCTCGCCCACACCTTCGACGACGACGAACTGCGCACCCTGCTGCGCGGGGGAGTGCTGCTCGACGGGGCGGCCGCGCACATCCTCGCGCAGCGCGGGCTCGCGGACCTGACGGGGGTGCGCACCGGCGAACCGGTCGCCCGCTCCGGGCGGACCGAGCCGGGACCGTACGCCGTCGAGCGGGTGACCGCCGACGCCCCGGCGGACGAAGGCGTACTCCTGAGCGTGGACGTCCAGCCCGCCCTCGCCCGCCTCGAACCACTGCCCGGCACCCGTGTTCTGACACAGATCCAGACACCCGACGGCCGCGACTGGGGCGCCGGACGCTGCCACTTCGTCAACGCACTCGGCGGACGCGTCGCGGTCCTGGCCGCCACGGCGCCCGCCGAACTGGCCCGCAGCGACGAAGGCCAACGGCTGCTCCACACCACCATCCGCTTCCTGGAAGGAGACACCCCCCGCCTCCCGCTCGTGAGCGGAGCACCCCACCTGATCCCGCACGCGACGCGATCCGGCGACATCCACCAACTGGCAGTGGTCAACGGCAGCGCCGATGCCGCCCACCCGCGCATCCACCTGCCCGCAGCCGCCCGTACGGTGCACGCCACCGTGCTCGCACCGCTCGCCGCACCCCAGCAGGCCGCCACCACGGCGGCCGGCGGCCTGCTGGAACTCGAACCCGCCCTGCCGCACCGGGGCTGGACGGTCATCACCTGGTGAACCGCCCGCCCCGTACCGGCCACCCGTACGGGGCGCAAAGGACATCGACCCGCGGGCCGCTCCCCCCAGCCCCACGAGCGGTCCGACCACGAGAGGAGAACCTGTGTCAGCTCGTTCGAGAACGAGGATCGCCGGTGCGCTCGCCGCGACGGCCGCGGTCCTTGCCGGCACCCTGGCGGCCGCCCCGGCCTCCGACCCGGCGTCCGCCTCCGCACACGCCCCTTCCTACGGCGTCAGCGTCGGCGACAAGGGTGCGTGGACCAACCCCGACGACACACCCGCCAGTACGTACATCGACAAGGACGGCACGTTCCACTACCAGTCCGCGCACGCCCTGTACGCCGCGAACGACCCCCGCAAGTGGACGTTCTACACCGGCAAGGACTTCGACGCGGCGACGCGTGACGCGAAGCTGAGCGACGCGGTGAACCCGGCCAACGCCAAGGACCGCAACAACGACACCACCTGGCGGTGCAACAACAGCCCCACCGGCCGCGAAGCCACGAACGCCCCCGACACCGCGCACTACGCGCA
This sequence comes from Streptomyces sp. NPDC046925, assembly GCF_040644915.1. Classification (NCBI taxonomy): domain Bacteria; kingdom Bacillati; phylum Actinomycetota; class Actinomycetes; order Kitasatosporales; family Streptomycetaceae; genus Streptomyces; species Streptomyces sp. NPDC046925. The sequence continues at coordinate 231,131 of NZ_JBEYWZ010000004.1, forward strand.
GAAGAACTACTGCGACCTGCTGGGCGTGTGGGTCGATCCGGACACCGGCGACTGGTACGGCCTGGTCCACAACGAGTTCACCCCCAAGCCCTTCGGCGACGGCCTGCACTACGACGCGATCGACTACGCCGTCTCCACGAACCAGGGCAAGACCTGGGACATCAAGGACCACGTCCTCACCTCGCCGTACTCGACCGAGCGCGGCGACGACGCGGCCTTCCCCAACGACCTCTACCACTACGGCAACGGCGACCCGCGGCTCTTCGTGGACACCGCCTCCGGCTACTTCTACGTCTACTACAACTCGCGGGCCATCCCGAAGGGCGGCGTACCGGGCGGTTGGACCGACGGTAGCCGGGCCCATGTGGCGCGCGCCCCGATGTCCGCGAAGATGGCGCCGGGCTCCTGGAAGAAGTGGTACGACGGCACGTGGTCCCAGCCGGGTGTCGGCGGTATGGAGAGCAACATGGAGCCGGTCGACGCGCACAACGGCACGGGATACACGCCCGTCGCCGACGACTACGACCCGGCCAACGACGGCACCGTCAAGGAGCAGCAGGACGCGGGTGAACTGCCCGCGAAGTCCGACCTGCTGACCATGAACATCGCCTACAACGCCTACCTGGGGCTGTATGTCGGACAGCCCGAAGCCATCACCCAGGACAGCAAGGAACCCCAGCGGTTCTACGTCACCGACAACCTTGCCACGCAGAAGTGGAAGCTCATCGGTGACTCCGGCGACTACAAGTCGGGCTCCTGGTACCGCTGGATGCTCGACTCCGTGAACAAGACCGGCTCCACGGTCGTCGGCAAGAACTTCCGCAGCTACTGCTCCTTCCAGTGCTCGGACGGCAAGGACGGCGAGTACTACGACACCACCCTCACCACCAGCGAGCCCGCCGCCCCCGTCAAGGCCGACACTGCCTACACGATCGGCAACGGCACGGGCCGTGTCCTCTCCCAGACGGCCGGCAGCCAGAACACCACCTCGCTGCCCGCGGGCGACACCGGCGCCCGCAGCCGCTGGGTCTTCACGCCGGGCGGCGACGGCTCCTACCGCATCACCAACGCCGCCACCGGGAAGCTGATCGGCGTCGACTCCACCAAGAACGCGGGCCGCGCCTGGGCAGCCAAGATGACGGTGACGTCGGCACCCGGCGGCAAGCCCACCGTGGGCCAGCAGTGGTTCGTCATCCCCGGTTCGACCGCCGACGGCAAGCCCACCGGCACGTTCCGCCTGGTCAACCGCTACAGCGGCCTGGTGCTCGGAATGTCCGATGCCCCGGACCGGCTCACCGAGACGACGCCGACCCGTGCCTGGACCGACACCACCCGGAACCCGGTCGGTGACGGCCGCAGCGCCGCCGAGCAGACACTGACGCTCAAGACCGACGGCCCGCGCAAGGGCTGACGGGGGGGTGGGCGTGTCCCGGGGCAGATCGCCCCGGGACACTCCGGCGTCCTGCCCTCTCGCGGCAGGCGGGTCAGAAGCCGGGGGCGAACAGCAGCGCGGAGCCCAGGGCGCCGACAGCGATCACGGACCCTGCCGCCGCGAGAACAAACGCCTGTGCTTGTACGGCGGTCTTGTCCTCACCCTCGTTCACGGTGCGGCCCATGTCCCACACCGCCTGGATCTGCATGGACGCACCGACAATCACGCCGATCAACACGATGACATCGACCATTCTGCTCCCATTTCTTCCTTCCCCGTCTTTCCCTGAACCGGCGGCGCCACCGCATCGCACCGGGGGACACGCCGCGATTGGCGCACACGCGAAGGGTTCGGAAGGACCATTGGAGTGAGGCCCGCGACGATCGGGGTCGCGCCGGTGCCCACCCCAAGGAAGGCAGGGCGCAGGCGCAATAGCGCCGCACCCGCCGACCGCGGCCGTTTCACCTCTCTGGAACTGCGCAGATGCCAAAGGGTGGAGAATGCGAGGATGTTGGGCAACACACCAGTCGAGATCAACCAGTTCGTCGGGCGGGACACCGACGAGGAACGTCTGACTTCGGCCCTGACGAGCAGCCGGCTCAGCACGCTGACGGGTATCGGAGGTGTCGGCAAGACGCGTCTGGCCATACATGCCCTGCACCAGATGACGGACCGGCACATGGCAGGCCTTGGGGAGCCGCGCTGGGTCGACCTCGGAGCCATCCCGGACGCACGCCTGCTGACGGCGAAGGTGGCCGATACCGTCGGCTTCTCCGACCACAGTGCCGACCCGCGGCTCGACGCCCTCTGCGAGTGGCTGTCCGACAAGCGCCTGCTGCTGGTCCTCGACTCCTGCGAACACCTCGTGCCCGCCTGCCAGAACCTGGTGAGCCGCTTGCTGGCCGCCTGCCCGCACCTCACGATCCTCGCCACCAGCAGACAGCCCCTGGAACTGCGCGAGGAAGTCCGTATCACCCTCGAGCCGCTGCCCTGCGAGACCGAAGCCCTCGACCTGTTCTTCGCCCGCGCCGAGGCAGTCGCCCCTGCCCTGAGGAGAAGAAGCGCGACCCAGGTCGAGGACGCCGCGGAGATCTGCAGACTGCTCGACGGCATTCCCCTGGCCATCGAACTGGCCTCGGCCCAGGTGATGCACAGGCCGCTGCGGGAGATCGCCGCCCGGCTGAGCGCCCATTTCGGAGATCTGGCCGCGCCCGCTCCCGTCTGGCCCCGACGTCACCAGTCCCTGCGTACGGCGATCGGCTGGAGCCATGAACTGTGCCAGCCCCTGGAACGCCTGCTGTGGGCCAGGCTCTCCGTCTTCCGGGGTACCTTCGACGAGGTCTCGGCACGCGCCGTCTGCGAGGGCGGCCCGCTGTCCGGCGACCGCGTCAGCACGGTTCTTGCCCGGCTGGTCGAGAAGTCCGTGGTGGCTCGTGCGACGCCGGGCCGCTACCGCCTGCTGGACACCGTGCGGGAGTACGGCTCGATGTGGCTCGGAGAGCTGGGGGAGGACCGGTCCACGGCCGACCGGCACGCCGACTACTTCCTGGGCCTCGCCCGATCCGCGGACACGGCCTGGGCGGGCCCCGACCAGGTCGAGTGGTATCAGAAGATCGCCCTCGAACACACCGACCTCTGCGCGGCGCTCGACCATCTGCTGGCGAACGAGCCACCGCGGGCGGTCGAACTGGCCGGTCTGGTCGGTTTCTTCTGGAGCTGCTGCGGCCATCTGCCCGAAGCCCGCACCTACTTGGAGCAGGCCCTGCTGGCACACGCCGATTCCAGCCCGTATCACGGACGGGCGCGCTGGGCTCTTGGCGTGGTGCTGGTCCTGCAAGGCGAGCACGACGAAGCAGCGAAGATCGGCTCACGCTGCGCGCGGGACGCGGCGCGCGCCGGGAACACCGAGGAGGGCCTGGCCGCCGCGTACCTGCTGGGCGTCACGCACCTGCTCCAGGGCGAGGCGAGCAGGGCACAGGCGGTCGTCGAGCAGGCCATGCGCCAAGCCCCCGGACCGGCCTTCGCTTCGGCGTCCATGCTGCGCTGCAACCTGGTCCAGGTGTTCGCGCTCACCGGCCTCGGACACCTGGAAACGGCGACCGAGTACGCGACGGCGCTGCGCGCCGACTGCCTCGCCCACGGGGAATGCTGGACCCGCGCGTACGCCGACTACCAGCTCGCGCTGCTCTCCTTGGCCCGGGGCAGGCCCGCACGCGCAGCCGAACACGCCCGCGCCATGCTGGAAGGGAAGCGGCGGCTGGGCGACAGCTTTGGCATCGCTCTGGGCCTCGACGTCCTGGCCGCGGCGGCCGCGGCCCGCGGAGACGGCGAAACGGCAGCCCTGGTCTCCGGAGGCGGCCACACCTACTGGCGGTCGGTGGGGCACTCCCAGCGCGGCACCCCCGAACTGCGTGACCTGCGCGAAGAGTGCTGGCAGTCGGCCCGCACGATGATAGGAGACGAGGCCTTCGACGAAGCCTTCAACCGCGGCGCCGAGGAAAGCCCGGGCACCGTCGTGACTCTGGCGATCTCGGGGAGGCTGCGCAGCGGAGGGTGAGGCAGGCGGTGGCGCGGCACGGGGGAGTCGCGCGACGGCAGCCCGCCTCTCGGGGTACCCCGCTATACGACCGTGCCGGCCCCGCCACGGGCAATCGGCCCGGTTCTGTGCAGCCCCCTGGACGCGACCGGGGCGTCAGAGGTGTCGGCCCCCGTGGTGCCCATTGGCTCCAACGCGTCTGATACCAACGGATAGTGACGGTCGGCGGAGGGTCTCTTCAAGCCTCGAAGGCGCGACGGTCCGGGGGCGGGCATCCACCGCTCGCCTGCCCCAGCTATTGACGCTGGTTTGCGCTGGCTTTACGTTCCTCGACATCTGAGAGCGCTCTCAAGACGCCCTCCCCGTCATGAGTTTGAGGTGCCGTCCATGCCGTACCCCCGCTTACGACCCGTCCCCCACGGAAGACCGGCCGCCGCCCTGGTGCTGGTCGCAGCCCTGGCCGCCATCGGGCTTGGCCCCGCCGCCACCCCGGCGGCGGCAGCCACCGTGCCGGTAGGCTCCGGCAGTTACTCCGACACCCGCCCCGCGGGAACCTCCGGACCCACCACCAACACCGGCACCCCGGTGACTCCCAAGGTCACCGCTGCCGCCAAGGGCAAGCCGGTCCCCACCAACGACTGGTGGTCCTCCCTGGCCTTCCAGCGCTACGGCGACAACCCGTACTCCACCCCGATGTACGGACACCCGCTCACCTACCAGGCCGTCTCCGGCGGCCTTGAGGTCGGCTATCCCACCGATGCCGCCGTCGTCGGCGATGGCCGCCAGTACGAGTACGCGCACAAGCGCGACCTCACCCTCGGCCTGAGCGGCCTCAACTCCGCGGACACCAAGGCCGACGCCTGGTCCGACTGGACCGTCACCCCCTACTGGTCGGACGGCACCCGGACCCTGCGCACCACCATCGGCCACGGCCTGCCCTACGTCTACGCCAAGGGCTCGGGCGGCAACGCCCAGATCACCACCGCCGGCGCGCCGAACGTCTTCGCTGACCAGGGCAACGTCCTCGGCATCACGGTCGGCGGCCACCACTACGCGCTCTTCGCCCCCAGCGGCAGCGACTGGAACGTCTCCGGCTCCACGATCACCGCCGGTCTGGGCTCCAAGGACTACTTCTCCCTGGCCGTCCTGCCCTCCACCGACGCGCTCGCCACGTACAAGAAGTACGCCTACAGCTTCGTCACCGGCTCCAAGGCGACCTGGTCCTCCGCGTCCGGCTCGGTGAAGGCGACCTACACCCTCACCACGCAGGCGCAGGAAGGCAGCGAGACCGGCACGCTCCAGGCGCTCTACCGCCACCAGTGGCTGCACACGAGCGATGCGCTGACCTCGTACACCTACAAGTCGCCGCGCGGCACGATGAAGGTCCGCGAGAGCACGTCGTTCACCACGACCCAGAAGTCCTCGTCCGTCCTGCCCGCGCTCCCGAAGTCCTCGGGTGTCGACCGGGCGCGCCTGAAGGGCTACCTCGACGACGTGGCGAACGCGGCCGACCCCTTCTCGGGCGCCACCGACACCTACTGGACGGGCAAGGCCCTCGGCAGACTCGCCCAACTCGTCCCCGTCGCCGACCAGATCGGCGAGACCGGCACCCGCGACAAGCTCCTCGGCCTGCTCAAGGGCCGGCTCCAGGAGTGGTTCACGGCGGGCGGCGCAAGCGAGTTCTCCTACGACAAGGACTGGAAGACGCTGACCGGCTACCCGGCCTCGTACGGCAGCGACACCGAACTCAACGACCACCACTTCCACTACAGCTACTACGTCTACGCGGCGGCGATCGTCGCCCAGTACGACCAGGCCTGGGCCGCCGACTCGGCATGGGGCGGCATGGTCAAAACCCTCATCAAGGACGCCGCCAACCCCGCCCGCGGCGACTCGGCCTTCCCCTTCCTGCGCGGCTTCGACGTCTACGCGGGCCACAGCTGGGCTTCCGGACACCAGGGCTTCGCCGCGGGCAACAACCAGGAATCCTCCTCGGAGTCGACCAACCTCAGCGCCGCCCTCGTACTGTGGGGCTCGGCCACCGGCAACGCCGAACTCCGCGACCTGGGCGCCTACTTGCTGACGACCGAGTCGGAGGCGATCGCCCAGTACTGGTTCGACGCCGACGAGCAGGTCTTCCCCTCCGGCTTCGGCCATGACACGGCCGGAATGGTGTGGGGCAGCGGAGCGGCCTACGCCACGTGGTGGACGGCCAACCCCGAGGAGATCCACGGCATCAACGCCCTGCCCATCACCGGCGGCTCACTGCACCTGGCGGGACACAAGGCCGCGATCCGGCGCAACCTCGCCGAGATGGTGCGGGAGAACGGCGGTCCTGCCGTCGAGTGGCGCGACATCCTCTGGGAATTCGAATCGCTCGCCGACCCGGCGGCGGCCAAATCCAAGTGGGACGCGGGCAACGCCGGTTACACGCCCGAGCAGGGCGAGTCCAAGGCGCACACCTACCACTGGATCAACACCCTGGACACCCTCGGCGCCCCGGATACGACCATCACCGGCGACATCCCGACGTCGGCGGTCTTCACCAAGGGCACGACACGCACCTACGCGGCGCACAACTTCGGTGCCTCGTCCCGCACGGTCACCTTCTCCGACGGGGCGACCCTCACGGTCCCGGCGCGCTCCACGGCCACGGGCACCGGAACGGGCGGCGGCGACCCGGACCCCGACCCGCCCACGGGCAACGTCTTCCAGCTCCGCGGCGGAGGCACGCTCACCACGGCGACCGGGGCCACCGCGGGCAGCGACACCCTCGCCTCGGCGGGCGGCGCGAACCACGACGGCACCCCGAACCAGCCGCAGGTCTACGAGGCGAAGAAGGTCAACGGCACCCTCACGGCAGGCAAGTCCACGACCTTCCGCCTCCAGGTGGACGCCGGGACCGCGGTCGGCCTGGGCCAGCAGGCCAGGATCAGCTACGACCTCACCGGCGACGGCACCTTCGACCGCACGGAGACCTACCAGTACTTCGCCACCGACCCGGTGAACGGCTGGGAGGCCTACAGCGAGGGCCGCGGCCTCAAGTCGGCGACCGGCTCCCTGGGCAACCTGAAGAACGGCACGGTCCGCCTGGAGGTGTGGTCGGCCATCGGCAACGCCCCGGCGAAACTCCGGACCGGGACCTCCGACTCGACCCTGACGATTCCGTTCGGCTGACGTCGGGTCCGTGTCCACATAAGAGATCCGCTGCCGCTCCTTGCCGCTCCTTCGGGAACAGGCAGGGAGCGGCAGCGGACGATCCGGCGGCCTGCCGTCACCGGGATGATGTGTCCGCCCGTACGGCCTCGGCCAGGGCCTGGCCGTAGGCGCGGGAGCCTGCGGCGTTGGGGTGCAGGGGGGCCGCGTCGCGGGTGGAGCGGACGCCTTCGATGTAGCGGTCTGCCGCGGGGGCGCAGGAGTCGTGGCCGGTGCCGAGTTCCTTGGCGTCGACGAATGTCGCTCCGTGTCGTGCGGCCGCGGAGCGCAGTATCCCGCCGACCTGGTCGATCTTCGCCTGGATGTAGTCGGCGTCCTGGCCCCAGTAGGGCTGGACGGGGAAGCAGCCTCCGTCGCGGAAGTACTTGCCGTAGCCGACGACGAACACCTTGGCGTGGGGCGCGCGTTGGCGGATGGTGTCGAGGACGGCGTCGAACTTCGGGGCCCAGGCGTCGATGGCCTTGCCGTACCGGTCCGTGCCGCCCCGGGTGTTGGCCTTCGCGCAGCTCTTGCCGAGCGGCTTCGGCAGGGCGTTGAGACAGCTGACGGTGAGTTTGGACAGGGCGCTGTCGTTGGCGCCGATCGTGACGCTGACGAGGTCGGTGTCGGCGGAGAGCGCGTCGTACTGGGGCGCGGTGCCGGCATGCTGCGACGTGCTGAAGTGGTCGGCGGTGGCACCGGAGCAGCTCACGTCCGTCAGGTCGGCGCCGAGCGCGTCGGCGGCGACATGCGGGTAATCGGCCAGCGAGCGTAGGCACTTGGGGTCGGCAAGGTCGGTGGGGCGCACCAGCGGAGCTGCGGCGAAGGAGTCGCCGAGTGCCACGTACTGGGGGCGGTCCTCTCCTCCTGCCGCGGCCGCCGCGGTGGCGGTCGGTGCCGTGAGGGCGGTTCCGCAGAGCAAGGTGGTGACCAGCAGGGCGCGCGAGGGCGTTTTCATGGCGGTGTCCCTTTTTGTGGTGGGGCTGTGCGGGTGGATGGGCATGCCGAGGGGCGGGGTCGGGGAGGGGTTGCTGTGCGGGCGCCCCTAGGACCACAGGCGGCGTTCCTGTTCCCGGGGGGCGAGCACGACCCGGGCGCCGTCGGCCCCGTACGTCATGACGGGTTGCTCGGGGCCCCACTGGGGCCAGCCGGGGTCGTCGCCGCTCGCGAAGGCGACCCAGGCGTGGTGCATCGCCTCGGCCAGGTGGCGTGGTGGCGTCTCGCCCGTGAGGAGCAGGCTGTCGGGTGTGTCGAGGGTGTCGAAGACGAAGCCGATCTCCAGGGCGTGGCAGGCGCCGAGGTCGTGCTGCGGGGACGGCCAGGCGAACTCGTAGACGAAGGTCCGGCCGGGACGGCCCGTGCGGGCGTCGGCGAGGCGGTAGAGGGGCACGCGCAGCACCTTGTCGGTGACGATGGCGCCGAAGACCTCGCCGGGCGACGCGTCGGGCCGTGCGGCGCCGTAGACGACCGGTGCCCGCCAGGGGGCCTGGCCCTCGTGGACGGCGGCCCACAGCGTGGCCTCGTTGACGCGGTCGACGTAGCCGCTGGGCACGAACCACAGCCGGTATTCGTCGGTGTTGCCGCCCAGCAGGACGTCGATGCCGTCGGCGGCGCCCCGGGCGAGCGCGGTGGCGGGGTCCTCGGGCAGGACGTCGCCGTCGACGACGAGGTGGAAGCCGCGGCCGCCGGTCAGCGGGGTGCCGCCCGCGGTGGCGGCCCGCTGGGCGGCGAGCAGCGCGGCGCGGTCGACGCGAGCGAAGTCCGCCGCGGTGGCGGGGACTTCGAGGTGCTGGGCGATGGCGTGCGTGGTGTCGGCCGCCGCGACCCGGTCGAGGGCCGTGGGGGCGCCGCTCTGCAGGATCGCCCGCCGGAAGAGGCCTTCGGCGTGCGGGCTGGCCAGCAGGGCGGCGATGCTGATGGCGCCGGCGGACTCGCCGAAGACGGTGACGTTGTCCGGGTCGCCGCCGAAGGCGCGGATGTTGTCGCGCACCCAGGCCAGCGCGGCGATCTGATCGCGCAGGCCGAGGTTGGCAGGGGCGTCGGGAAAGACCCCGAACCCTTCGATGCCCAGGCGGTAGTTGAGCGAGACCAGCACGACGCCGTCGCGGGCGAAGGCCCGGCCGTCGTACGTGGACACGGCGGACGAGCCGTTGCGCAGGGCGCCGCCGTGGATCCACACCATGACCGGACGGGCGCCGTCCTCGGGCGCGGCCGTCCAGATGTTGAGGTTGAGGCAGTTATCGCCGGGGATGTCGGGGTCGGGCAGGATCGCGTCCAGGGGCGGCGCGTAGGGGTTCTTGGGGGCGGTGGGTCCGAAGGCGGTGGCCTCCAGGACGTCGTGCCGGGGCGGGACGGGCGCCGGGGGAGCGAACCGCAGGGGGCCGACGGGCGCCGCCGCGTAGGGGATGCCGCGGAAGACGGCGATGCCGTCCTCGACGGTGCCGCGCACCGGGCCGGATGCGGTGTCGACGGTGCTCATGCGCAGGTCTCCTTCAGCTCGCGCTTGAGGATCTTGCCGCTGGGCCCGAGCGGCAGGTCGTTCAACAGGCGTACGACACGCGGGTATTTGTGCCTGCCGAGATGCTCGCGTGCCCAGGCGACGATGTCCTCGGGGGTGTCGGTGGCGCCGGGGCGCAGGACGATGGCCGCGCAGATCTCCTCGCCCCTGGCCTCGTCGGGCAGGCCAAGGACGCTGACCCGGGCGACGGAGGGGTGGCGGGCCAGGGTCTCCTCGACCTCGCGCGGGTAGACGTTGAAGCCGCCGCGGATGATGAGGTCCTTCTTGCGGTCGACGATGCTCAGATAGCCGTCGGTGTCGTGCCTGCCGAGATCGCCGGTGCGGAACCAGCCGTCGACGACGGCGGCCGCGGTCGCCGCCGGGTCATCGAGGTACCCGGCGAAGATGTTGTGGCCGCGCAGCACCACCTCGCCCACCTCGCCGGGCGCGAGGAGGACGATCCGGTCCTCGGCGTCGGCATCGGCGACGGCCGCCTCCACGCCCCAGATGGGATGACCGACCGTGCCGGGGCGGCGGCCGGTGGCGAGCTGGTTGAAGAGGGCGGCCGGTGAGGTCTCGGTGAGGCCGTAGCCCTCCAGGACGACGGTGCCGAAGGCGGCCTCGAAGCGTTCGAGCAGGGCCGTGGGCAGGGCCGCGCCGCCCGAGACGGCCATCCGCAGGCCGCCGGGGCGGTCTGCGCCGTGCTCCGCCGTCTCGGTGAGGGCGTGATACATGGTGGGCACGCCCATGAAGACGGTCACGCCTTCGGCTGCCATCAGCTCCAGGGCGCCCGGGCCGGTGAACCGCGCGCACAGCACCAGGGCGGAGCCGGCGCGCAGGGCGGCGTTCATCGCGCAGGACTGGCCGAAGCTGTGGAACAGCGGCAGGCAGCCCAGGACCACGTCATCGGGGGTGAGGGCGAACAGGTCCTGGGCGCAGACGCCGGCGTTCAGCACGAGATTGCCGTGGGTGAGCAGAGCGCCCTTGGGCCGGCCGGTGGTGCCGCTGGTGTAGAGGATCACGGCGGTGTCCTCCGCGTCGCGCGGCTCGACGCTCTCCAGGGGTTCGCCGTCGGTGGTCACTTCCAGCACGTCGACGCCGGCCCCGGCCGCCGCCTCCTTCGCGACGGCTTCGAGGGGCCCGGCGGTGATGATCGCGCGGCAGTCGCTGTGCCGCAGCACGTAGGCCACTTCGTCGGCCACGAGCAGGGCGTGTACGGGCACGACCGTGCCGCCGGCCGCGAGGACCGCGTAGTAGGCGCGCGGGAAGTCGGTGGTGTTGGGCAGCAGCAGGGCGACCCGCACCCCCGGCCCGACGCCCCGGGCGCGCAGCCGGCCCGCGAAGCGCAGGACCTCCAGCCACAGTGAGCGGTAGGAGACACGGGCGTCGCCGTCGACGACCGCGATCCGGTCGGGATGGCGGGCGGCGGATTCCTTGAGGATGCTGGCGACGCTCAACTGCACGGTTGCTCCCTTGCGCGTACGAACGGTGGTGTCCGACGGCCTCAGCTTCTGGCACCCCGCGGGCGCGGGGCCATGTGCAAGGGCCCAACGTCACCGTGTCCGCGGTGGGCAGCGGCACCGCGCGCGGCCGGGGCGGACGCACGTGGTCAGCGCTCCAGCTCCAGGGCCCGCAGGGCCAGCGCCCAGCCGAGGCGGGCCTCGCCGGAGTCGGCGGGCCAGCCGGTGAGTTCCGCGACGCGGCTGATGCGGTTGAGGATGGTGTTGCGATGGCAGAACAGTCGCGTGGCGGCGGCGGACGCGGAACAGCCCGAGTCGAGCCACACGTCCAGGGTCTCCAGGAGCACCGGGCATTCGGCGCCGCTGCGCAGGACCCCGTCGAGGTAGCGCGAGGCCAGCCGCTCGGCGATCTCCGGTTCGGCGCCGAGCGCGGCGTGCACCAGGCGTTCGTCGAGGGAGGCGACCTCGCCGCCGCCCGGCGGCAGGGTGTCCAGGGCGCGTCGGGCCAGGCGCAGCCCCCGGGCGGCGGCGGGCAGCTCCTCGAAGGGCGGCGATATCCCGGCCCGGCAGACACCCTGGCCGCGCAGCACGTCGGCCAGCAGGGCGGAGTCGGCCGCCCTGACCCGGACCAGGCCGGCGACCATCTCCGCGCGGGGCCGCCAGAACGACCACACGCCCAGCGTTTCCAGGGCGGGGCCGGGATCGGGCGGGGACGCCGGGTCGAGGGCGTCCTGGGCGATGACGACCACCACATACCGGCCATGGCGGGGCACCCCCAGGGCCGTGGCCGCCGCGGAGGCCACCGCGGGGTCGCCGCCCCGGCCGTCGAGGAGGGCCTCGAACAGGGCGCCGCGCCGCGATGTCTCGCGGTGCAGGAGCTCAAGGGTGCGCAGCCGGTAGGCGTCGGCCATCGCGGAGGAGAAGCGGTCGATGGTCTCCCACACCGCGCCGGCCATGTCGCCCACCAGGCGCTGCTGGGCGGGCGAGCGGTCGCGCATCCAGTCGGCCATCGCCTGCCACAGGACCCGTCCGCCGCGCCGGTAGGCCCGCAGGACGGTGTCCAGCGGCATGCCCTGTTCGGCGCGCAGCCGCCCGTTCTCGGCCGCGACCGTCTCGAACCGGTGATCGGTGGCCATCCCGCCGAACTCGTGCAGGGCCAGCTCCATGTTGCCGCGCAGGACAAGGCGCAGATCCTCGCGGGAGACCGGGCTGCCGCTGGCGTAGGTCGTGCTGTGGGCGCAGATGTCGGCCGCCAGCTTGTCGACGAGCCCGTCGATGTCCTCCACCAGCGTGAGGGCCAGCTCGCGGCGCAGCGCCATCTCCTCGTTCACGGCGGAGTTCATCGCGGCGTTCGTGGCGGCGTTCATGGCCGAAGGATAAACACCCGCCGCGATGGCTGAAATCATGCGGCCGCCCAAGCCGCCGGATCAGGCGTTGGGCAGCCGCACAGCGAGCGCCCCTCGGCACGCCGGCCCCGGACGGCGGGGAAGCGGCGCACCGAGAGGCGTCACGGGCCGGTCGTCGCCCGGTCAGTCGGCGACGGCCACCGGGATCCGGGCCGGCAGCGCCCCGTCCTCGCGGCCCACGGTCCGCTTCAGGAGAGCGGCCAGGGCGATGCCGGCCAGGCCCGCGATGACGACGAAGACGAACGGGGTGCGGTCGCTGCCGGTACGCCCCTCGATCAGACCGAAGACCATCGGGCCGAAGAAGCCGCCCAGCAGGCCGACGGTGTTGATGAAGGCAAGACCCGCGGCGGCCATCAGGCCCGACATCCGCGACATCGCCACGGACCAGAACAGGGGCAGCGTGCCGGTCAGGAAGAAGTTGGCGGCGAAGAGCAGCGCGTAGCGGGCCCCCGCGGAGTCGGCGGGCAGATAGGCGCCCATGGCGGCCGTCCCGGCGACGGCGCAGAGCACGATGAGCCCGCTGTCGTTGCCGATGCGGCCGTGCAGCCAGGGGAAGAACAGGACTCCGGCGAGGATGGCCACGCCCATGCTGCCGGTGACCAGGCCGATCGACAGGGAGCCCTGGACGCCGAGCCCCTCCACGATGGACGGCAGGTTGAAGCCGACCGCGGAGCCCACCAGCTGGTTCACGAAGTACGTGCCGGCGAGCAGCAGCACCACCGGGCGGCCGAAGGCCCGCTTCAGGTTGCCGCGCAGCCGGTGCGGCGAGGGCTCGCTGCCCGCGGCACGCTCCGAGAGGGCGGCGGCCTGCTCGGGCGAGAGCCAGCGGGCGTCCTGCGGGCGGCTGGGCAGGGCGATCCACACCAGCACGCCGACGGCGACGGTCACCAGACCCTCGACCAGGAACATCCACTGCCAGCCCTGGAGCCCGGCGGCACCGTCGAGGGCCATGAGGCCGCCGCCGGCCGGGGCGCCCAGGATGGTCGCCGCGGCGGGCGCGGTGTAGATGAGGCCGACGACGGTGACGCGGTGCTGCTGGGAGAACCAGAGCGTCACCGTGTACATCAGCGCCGGGTACAGGCCGGCCTCGGCGGCGCCGAGGGCGAAGCGCAGGGCGTAGAAGGAGGCCTCGCCCTGCACGAACATCATCGCCGCCGACACCAGACCCCAGGTGATCGCGATGCGCGCGATCCAGGCCCGGGCCCCCACCCGGTAGAGCACCAGGTTGCTGGGCACTTCCAGGAGCGCGTAACTGATGAAGAAGACGCCCGCGCCGAGCCCGTACGCGGCGGCGCTGACGCCGATGTCGGCCTCGAGTTGTGTCTTGGCCAGCGCGACGTTCGTGCGGTCCACGTACGACATGAAGTACGCCAGACCGAGCAGCGGCAGCAGCCGGCGCATCGCCCTGCGGGTGGCGATCGAGTGGACCGCTTCGGAGGGTGTGGGCATGGGAGTCCTTCCCGCGGGCGCGGACGCGCGCAGCAGGCCGTGAGGGTGGGGGAGCGGTGCGCACGCCGCCGCTCAGCGGTTGCGGGGGTGCGTCGCTCGTGGACGTTCAGCTTCGGGGACGGCCGAACGCCCCGGCCATGTGCAGGTGCCCACCATGCGCGGCGGCCGGATGGGCACCGGCACGCCGCCGCCCGTCCGCTGCTTCACCGCTCCCGCCGTCAGCCGGAAGAGCAAGATCGTCCTCCCTCCGCCTGGGGGAGCACGGCCGCCAGGTCGTTGACGTTCACTGCCCGGCCGACGACCGGGCCCGTCCGCCGAAGCGGGTCGCGACGGCCTGTTCCAGGGACAGGCCGCTGGCTTCGTCCGCCGGTTCGAGGAAGGCGTGGATGACGGCGAGAGTGATGGTGCCGGTCAGGGAGCGCCGGCGGGCGTCGTCCACGACACCGGAGGCCGGATCGCCCAGGGCGCGCAGGGTCACGCCGTCGTTGGCGGCGGACAGGGCGTCGGCCAGGTCGTCGAGGGTGAGCCCCGGTCGCAGGCGCAGCCCGCGCTCACGCAGCACGGCCGCGTACAGCTCCTTCCACGAGCCCAGGTAGGCGGCGTAGATGCCGGAGGTGATCCGTGCGATTTCCTCGTCGGCGTCGGCCACGGTCATGAGGGCCAGGCCGAGTCGTACGGAGGGCAGGTCCATGCCTTCCGTGGTGTGCCGGTGGGCGATGTCGTGGACGGCGCGCACGAAGTCGCGGCCGTCGCACCCGTGCACCAGGCGCCTGGTGTTCGCGTCGCGGTGGGTGCGGAACTCCGGGCGGTAGTTCTCCTTCCACACCGCGAAGTTGATCAGATCGACGACGAAGTTCGAGTACGGCGTCCAGCGGTCCCGCAGCAACCCCGCGCCATCGCCATGGCGGTCGAAGGGCGCGGGGTTGTGACCGAACGCCTCGGCCACGCTGCGCTGCGACAGCGGGCCGAGCAGCAGGCTCTTGCTGGTGACCGGGCGCTCGGCGCACGGACCGAAGTGCTGCTCCAGCAGCCGCATCCCGGCGGCCAGGAGCGAGGCCGTGACGCGGTGGTTCGCCAGCCGTGCGCGACCCCAGACGGTACGTCGGTTGAGGTGCGGCAGGATCCCGGACAGGTCCTGGTTGTAGGGGAAGGGCAGGTCCCGTTTCCTGCGGTGCGTGCGCGGCTCGTGCCGGTCGTCCGGGGCATCGCTGTCGTCCCTGTTCTTCATCCGCGCATGCTCTCGGCCGGGGACACGGCCAACAACCCCCCGGGTGCGTGGAGATGGCCGGTACGCGCCGCGCGCCCCTCAACTCCACGCTCCTGCGGGGCATCGGAGCGCGGGCCTCCGGCGGTACACCGGGCAGCTCAGCTCCCTCGCAGAAGGACGGTCGGCGATGCTCACCACCTGTACCGGCTGGGCCCTGTGGCTCCTGGCCTGCGCGGCCGCGAGCCGCGCACTGACACGGCTGCTCCTCGGGCTGCTCGCCGCACACGCCACCCGCAAGGCCCTCAGCCAGTCGGACGTGCCCCGAGGCGAGCCGAAGGCCGCGGAGCGGTTGCGCGCCCATCGCCTGGCGGTCCTGCTCACTCTCCTGCACGGCCTCCAAGCCCCCGGCCCCACGCGTCGGCCTCGCCGGTGAACGCGGGGCCGGGGCCGGGGTCGGCACAAGGGGGCCAGGGGGGAGGAGGATGAATGATGGGCATATCGAGTGACTTGACACCCATCCCTCAACCTCAGCTTTAGCGTGAGTGTTGGCGGCATCGGCGGGGCTGGCGGTGTTGCCGTGGTCCGCGCCCTGGCCCTCTCCGAATCAGCTTCCGGGGCCGAGCCTGGCGACGATCCGCTCGAAGCGGGCCGTCATCTGGGCGGCGCTCTGTTCGGGATGGTGGCGCCACCAGGCGACCGCGGCGCTCACCGTCCCGTACCAGAGGTGTGTGGCGAGGTCGGCGTCGAGCGGGTCGTCGGCCGGGGAGGAACGGAGGAACTCGCCCACGCCGTCCGCGCCCAGACGGTTCAGCTCGCGCCGGTAGACGGTGGCCGCCGCGTGCAGCTCGCCCTCCGCCGGAAGCGTGGCGTCGTAGACCAATTCCCAGTCGTGCAGCCGCGACTCGAGGGTGTGGAAGAGGGCCGCGAGGGTGCGCGCGGCGCGGGTGATGTCCGAGGGTCCTTCCCCGGCGTCCTCCACGGCGGCCACCAGACGGGTGCCGGCCTGCTTCAGGCAGGTCAGGTAGAGGCCGTCCTTGGAACCGAAGTACTCGTAGATCAGGGGCTTGGTGATGCCGGCCCGCGCCGCCACCCGTGCGGTGGACCCGCGCGCGTAGCCCTTCCTGCCGAACTCGTCGGCCGCCGCGTCCAGGATCAACTGCTCCCGCTCCTTGCGCGGCATTCCCTTGGTGCCGACGCCGCGCGTGCCTGCCTCTTGCTTGCCCATGTCCGTACCCTATGCCAAGGTGACCGCCAGGTAACTTACCCTGCGTTCAGATAGGCGGTGCGGGCCATGGAGGGCAAGACGCGTTCGTGGTGGGGCTGGGGAAACGTCGAGGACGCGGTCGCCGGAACCGAACGCGATGAGCTCACCCGCCGCACCGCCGAACTGCTGCCGAACGCGGATCTGACCGTCCATGAGGCCCCTCCGCCCGAGGCGTTCGGCGTGGGGGCGAGCAGGATCAAGGCGCCGGACTCGCTGTCCGCGCTCGTCTCCGCCGACGTGCGCGACCGCCTGGCGCACAGTCACGGGCAGGCCTTCCGCGACGTCGTACGGGCCCTCCTCGGCAAGCTGCCCCACGTACCCGACCTCGTCGTGCGCCCGACCTCGGAAGACGAGGTCGTCCACGTACTCGACTGGTGCCACGAGGCGAACATCGCGGTCATACCCTTCGGCGGCGGGACCTCGGTGGTGGGCGGCGTCGAACCCCGGGTGGGCGACCAGTACACCGGAGCGGTCAGCCTCGACCTCACATCGATGGACCGGGTGCTGGAGGTCGACGCCACCAGCCGGGCCGCCCTCGTCCAGGCCGGTGTCCTGGGCCCGCGCCTGGAGGAGCAACTGCGGCCGAAGGGCTACACCCTGCGGTTCTTCCCCCAGTCCTTCGAGTTCTCCAGCCTCGGCGGCTGGCTGGCCACCCGGGCCGGCGGGCACTTCGCCACCCACCTCACCCACATCGACGACCTCACCGAATCACTGCGGGTCGTCACCCCCTCCGGCGTCGTCGAGTCGCGCCGCCTGCCCGGCTCGGGAGCGGGACCGTCACCCGACCGCATGTTCCTCGGCTCCGAAGGCTCGCTCGGTGTGATCACGCAGGCCTGGGTGCGCCTGCAGGACCGGCCGCGGTGGCGGGCGGGCGCCTCGGTCGCCTTCGCGCGGTACGACGCGGGCGTGCGAGCGGTGCGCGCCCTGTCCCAGTCGGGCCTCGCCCCGGCCAACTGCCGCCTCCTCGACCCCATGGAGGCCCTGATCAACGCGGGCTCCGCGACCGCCGTCCTGGTCCTCGGCTTCGAATCCGCGGACCACCCCGTGGACGCCTGGATGGAACGCGCGCTGGAGCTGTGCCGCGACCACGGCGGAACCCTGGACGAACCGGCGCGCTACACCGACAGAACCGGCCGGGCCGCGCGCACCGCGGCCGCCGACACCTGGCGCTCCTCCTTCGTGCGGATGCCGTACCAGCGGGACGCTCTCGCCGCCCAGGGCATGATCGTGGAAACCTTCGAGACGGCCTGCACCTGGGACCGCTTCGACGCCGTGCGCGCCGCCGTCAGCGACGCCGCGCGGGACGCCATGCGCCAGGTGGGCGCGGAGGGCGTGGTGACATGCCGGTTGACCCACGTCTACCCGGACGGCCCCGCGCCCTACTTCGGCATCTACGCCGCGGGCCGGTGGGGCCGGACCGTCGAGCAGTGGGACGAGATCAAGCAGGCCGTCTCCGGGGCGCTCGTCACCACGGGCGCCACCATCACCCACCACCACGCGGTCGGCCGCGACCACCGGCCCTGGTACGACCAGCAGCGCCCCGACCTCTTCGCCGCCGCCCTGCGGGCCGGCAAGCAGGTCCTCGACCCGGCAGGCATCCTCAACCCCGGCGCGGTGATCGATCCGCTGCGCACCGCCTGACGCGCGCACTGTCCCTCCAGCCTGCGGGCGCGACGTCTCAGGCCTCCGAGACGGCCTCCAGCGGGCTGAGCGCAGCCGCCCGGCGGGCCGGCAGCGCGGCAGCGAGCGTGCCGATCGCCAGGGACGCCAGGCATACGAGCAGCAGCGTGCCCCACGGCAGGGACAACGTGTACTGCTCCATCGCGCCGTTGGCCAGCGCGCCGACCGCCCACGCCCCGAACACCCCTCCCGCCAGGCCGAGAAGAGTGCCGAACGCGGCCACGGTCGCCGCTTCCAGGCGGATCATCCGCCGGATCGCGGAGCGGCCCATGCCGATGGCGCGCAGGACACCGATCTCGCGGGTGCGCTCGGCGACCGACATGGCCAGGGTGTTCACGATGCCCAGCACGGAGATCACGGCCCCGATGGCCAGCAGCCCGTACATCAGCGTCAGCAGGTTGCCCACGGCACCGGCCGCCTCGCGTACGAGTTCCTCGCGGTCCTGCACCTTCAGCAGCGGGCTGTTGCCGACGGCGGTACGCAGCTGATCCCGGGTGCCTGAAGTCGCGCCGCTGTCGGTGCGGACCAGGATCCGCTGCACGGAGCCCGGCTTGTAGCTGTGGTGCTGGACCTCGACGCGGGCGCCCAGCGCGTCGCGCGCGGTGGGGTTGTCCCGGTAGATGCCGACGACGGTGTACGGCCCGGCCTTCTGGGCGCGGCCCATGGAGGCGGTGAGTGTGCCGCCCACGCGCACGCCCTGCTCGCGCGCCAGGGTGTCGGAGAGGGCGATTCTGCCCGGGCCGAGGTCCTTGAGGGAGCCGCTGACGAAGTCGAGCTTCATGGTGGCCCCGGCGGTCTGCGGGTCGACGCCGGAGATCTCCTGGACGCGGCCGCCGACGAACAGCGTGGAGTCGGAGACCGCGGCAGCGGACCGCACCCCGGGGCTGTCGGCCACCCGCCGCACGCCGTCCTTGTCGATGCCGGTCGTGGGTGTGCGGGTGCCGATGACGTAGTCGGCGCCGAGACCGGCCGCGGTCTGACGGTCGAGAGCCTGTCCGGTGGAGTTGCCGATGACGGCGAGCCCGGCGACCAACGCCGTACTGATCATCAAAGTGGCGGCGGTGGCGGCGGTCCGCCGCGGATCGCGCAGCGCGTTCTCCCGGGCGAGATGACCGATGACGCCGAAGCGTCCGGTGAGGCGTCCGGCCAGACGGATCACCGGGGCGGCCAGCAGCGGCGCGAGGACGATCAGGGCGGCGACGAGGACGGCGCAGCCGAGCATGGCGCTCTGGAGGTTGCCCTCCGAGGCGTCTTCGGCCCCGGTGAGCGAGACCAGCACTCCGGCGCCGACGGCGAGGAGGGCGAGCCCCAGCACGCCGCGGAGGCGGGAGCGGGCGGCGGAAGGCGGCTGCTCGGCCACCCGCATCGCCTCGATGGGGGCGACCTTGGCCGCCTTGCGCGCGGGCAGCCAGGCGGCGAGCACGGTCACCCCGACTCCCACGCCGAGCGCCGCGAGGACAGGGCGCGCTCCGATCACCAGGGGCCCGTCGGGCAGCGTGTCCCCGCCGGTGCCCAACACGTCCGGGAGCAGGGCGGCGATGCCCAGGCCGAGCAGGAATCCGGCCGCCGACGCGGCAAGGCCGATCAGCAGGGCCTCCAGGAGAAGGGAGCGGACCACCTGGCGGCGCCCGGCTCCGATCGCCCGCAGCAGCGCGATCTCCCGGACGCGCCTGGACACCAGCATCGTGAAGGTGTTGACGACGAGGAACGAGCCGATGAACAGCGAGACCCCGGCGAAGATCATGGGTATCTTCTCGTAGCCGCGATTCATGGTGTCGACGTTCGTCGCCTGCTGGGCGGCCTGCGCGCGGCCGGTGATGGCTTCGGCCCGGTCGGCTGGCAGCACGTCTTCGATCCGGCGGGACAGCTCGAACGGATCGGTGCCGGCGGACGCGGACACATCGATGCCGGTGTAGTGGCCGCGGGAGGCGAACAGCCGCTGGGCGCCGGCCTTGTCGAACAGCGCGAGGGTGCCGCCGGCCGTCACCCGCGTGTCTTTCGTGCTGACGATGCCGACAAGTCGCTTTTTCATGACCGGGCCGTCGGTGGCCACCGTGACCAGGTCACCGAGGCGCAGGTGCCCGGCGGATGCCGTCCCGTGATCCAGGGCCAGTTCGCCGCCGTCGCGCGGGGCACGGCCGTCGACCAGGGGGTAGCGGCTGTCCTTGCCGTCGGTGCCCGGTACGTAGGCCGATCCCAAATTGGCCCACGCCTTGCCGGTCCGCAGCGGGGTGCCGTCCGCCGCGTTCAGGACGGCCGAGCCGTCGGCCGTGGGGCGCACGGCGGCGACGCCGGGGACCTTCGCCAGCTTCCTGACCAGGGTGTCGTCCAGTGCGGGGGAGCGCTGGTCGACGGCTGCTCCCGGCGGTGGGTCCTTCGGGGTGACGCTGACGGCGATGCCGGCGAAGTTCTCTGAGGCGGCGGCGCGGTAGGCCGCGGCCGAGGAGTCGGCGAAGACGAGGGTGCCGCTGACGAAGGCGACACCCAGGCAGATAGCGAGGACGGTCATGGCCAGGCGGGCCTTGTGCGCGAAGACGTTGCGCAAAGAGGTACGGAACATGCGGGGCGGATCCTGGGAGGCGGGCTCGGCGGGGCGCGAGCGGCGGGCTGGTGGGGTGCGGGCCGGGGAGTCCTGGTGCGGTCGGCCGGGGTGAAGGCGCGTCAGCTGGTGCGCGGGCCGGAATCGAGCGTCTTCATCAAGTCCAGGACCCGCTCGGGAGTGGGGTCGGTCATCTCGTCGACGAGGCGGCCGTCGGCCAGGAAGACCACGCGGTCCGCGTAGCTTGCGGCCACCGGGTCGTGGGTGACCACGACGACGCTCTGGCCCAGCTCGCGCACCGAATCACGCAGGAAGCCGAGCACCTCGGCCCCGGCCCGTGAGTCGAGGTTGCCGGTGGGCTCGTCGCCGAAGACGATCGCCGGCCGGGAGGCCAGGGCGCGGGCCACCGCCACGCGCTGCTGCTGCCCGCCGGACAGCTGCCCGGGGCGATGGCCGAGCCGCTCCGCGAGGCCGACCATGGACAGGACGCGCCGCAGCCACTGTTCGTCGGGGCGGCGGCCCGCGATGCTCAGCGGCAGCGTGATGTTCTCCAGGGCCGTCAGGGTCGGCAGCAGATTGAACGCCTGGAAGATGAAACCGATCCGGTCCCGGCGCAGCTCCGTCAGCCGGCGATCGTCCAGTGTGCTCAGTTCGGTCGTGCCGATGCGTACGGAGCCGGAGCTGACGGAGTCGAGTCCGGCGGCGCAGTGCATCAGGGTGGACTTGCCGGAGCCCGACGGGCCCATGATGGCGGTGAACTCGCCCTCCCGGAAGGCGATGCTGACCCGGTCCAGGGCCATCACACGGGTGTCGCCGCTGCCGTAGACCTTCGACAGGTCGGTGGTGGCGGCCGCGATCCCGGTGGTCGCGTGCGGTTCATGCAGGGCAGATCCGTGCGGGGCAGATCCGTGTGGGGCAAAGGGTCCGGCGGTCACGGGACGACTCCTCTTCGGTGCGGAAGGTGCACGTCGAAGGGTGTCCGGGGAGTGTGTCGGTGCCTGAGCCGTGTTGTATCAGTGGCCGCTCAAAGGTGCGGCAGTCGTGGGCGCGAGGCGGTGGGTGCGGGCAGGTGCAAGGTGGCGACGGCGCCGCCGTCCGCTGCGTTCTCCAGGCGCAGTTCGGCGCCGAGGAGCCGGGCCTGGCCCAGGGCGATGGTCAGCCCCAGGCCGTGCCCCGATCCGCGCTCCGCCGCGCCCGTGTGGAAACGCCGCGGCCCCTCCCGCAGGACGTCGGGGGGAAAGCCGGGCCCGTGGTCGCGTACGACGACGGTGTGCCCTTCGACGGTGACCTGCACCGGAGCCCTGCCGTGCCGGTGGGCGTTGACGACGAGGTTGCCGATGATGCGTTCCAGACGGCGCGGATCGGTCTCCACCGTCCGGGCCTCTCGACCCCGGGGGACAGCGGCCGGGGGATCGTCGGCGGTGGTGACTTCGGTGTCGAGGCCGGTGCGCACCACTGCCTCGCGGACGACCGCGCCGAGCGGGACGTGGGCGCGCACCGGTTGTTCGGCGCCCGCGTCCAGGCGCGAGACCTCCAGGAGGTCCTCGACCAGGCCGCGCAGATCGTGCACCCTGGCCCGCAGGAGGTCCTCCGTCTCACCGGCGGGCAGCAGATCGGCGGCGGCCAGCAGACCGCCGACCGGGGTGCGCAGTTCGTGGGCCACGTCCGCGGTGAAACGGCGCTCGGAGCGAAGCTGCCGGGCCAGACTGTCGGCCATGAGATCGACGGTGGCGGCGATGTCGTCCACCTCGTCGCGGCCCCTGGCGGGGCCGGTCCTGGCGTCCAGATCCCCGGCGGAGATCCGCCCTGCGGTCTCCGATACGCGCCGCAGCCGGCGGCCGAGCAGCCCCGCCCCGTAGATGGCCAGGGGGACGGCCGCGGCCAGCGCCAGCAGTGAGGCCACCGCCATGACGGCGTCGAGCCGCCGCAGTTCGTGCAGTTCGGAGCTCATGTTGATGCGGACGGCCAGCACCCGGCTGCCCGGGCCGCCCACCCGCTGAGCGCCCCAGACACTGGGCCCCAGGTTGTTCTCGACGCGTGGATCGAACGCCGTGTGCCGTTCGCCGTCGGCCGGGTGCCGCAGTGCGGCCGGCAGGTCGTCCGGGTCCAGTTCGGCGCCGTTCGCCAGCGTGTGGGTGCGCCGGTAGGTGTCCATCGCGGAGTACACGGTGTTCGAGGCGCTGGCTTCGGCCCGGTTGCGGATGTCCTGCGCGGTCCACAGATGCACCAGTACGCCCACCACGGCCGCGACCAGACAGGCCGTGGCCGCGGCCAGCGCGGTGATCTTCCAGCGCAGGGCCAACCGGGCCGGCCGCGGCCCGCGGAACGAGGGTGATCGCACGGGCCTCAACGCCTGAGTTTGTAGCCGAAACCGCGGACCGTCTCGATGCGATCCCGTCCCAGCTTGCCGCGCAGACGCTGCACGCACAGGTCCACGACCCGGCTGTCGCCGTCCCAGCCGTACTCCCAGACGTTGCGCAGCAGCGTGTGGCGCTCCAGCACGATGCCGGGGTGGGCGGCGAACTCCAGGAGCAGCTTCAGTTCAGTGGGGGTGAGCGCCACCGGCCGCCCGGACACCTCCACCTCCAGGGCACCGGTGTCGATGGTCAGATCCCCGAAGACCAGCACCCGCCCCTCGGCGTGCGGTGTCCCCTCGCTCGCCGCCGGGCCGGGTTCGTGGGCGGGCGCGTAGGTGGCCCGGCGCAGCAGGGAGCGGATGCGGGCCACCAGGACGTAGGTGTCCACGGGCTTGACCACGTAGTCGTCCGCGCCGCCCTCCAGACCGGCGACGACATCGAGTCCGTCGCCGCGCGCCGACATCATCAAGACCGGCACCAAGCTGCTCTCGCGGACCTTGCGGCACAGCCCGATCCCGTCCAGACCGGGCAGCATCACGTCCAGGATCAACAGGTCGAAGCTCTCCTCACGGAAGAGCTCGAGCCCCGCGAGCCCGTCGGCCGCGACCTCGACCGCGTAGCCGTAACGCTCCAGGGCCACGGCGAAGGACCGGCGCATCAGATCGTCGTCCTCCACCAGCAGCACGCGCACGGGCTGCGGGGCAGCAGGAGCCGGGTTGGGCGACGACACGGGTGGATCACTCCTGTTCGGGCGGTTCAGGGGGCGCCGGCCGCCCATGCCTTGGGCGGCCGGTGACCTGAAAGGAACGATATGGCAGTCACCGGACGCGAGGCCCGCACCGCCCGCCGGTCATGTGTCGCACCCCTGCCCCCTGTGCCACCTTGAAACCGGTAGGTCAGGAGGACGCGATGGGGTCCGTGTGCCGGATCTCGCGGCTGGTGCGTCCGGCAGCGGCGCGCCGCGAACCGATGGCCGGCCGAGCGCTCTTCGATACCCGGTGGATACAAACCCCGCCGGGACGGCACGCAGCGCGGGCCGTGCGCACCGGGGCCGGTTCGACCGCCCGGGCAGGCGCGCGGGGCGCTGGTACTTATCCGGTCCTGAGTCGACCTTCAACGCAGCCTTAAGGATCACGGTTCCGGGCCTTGACCGGGGGATCGGGGACGATCGGACCTCTACGTTCGATCATGTGAGTTTCCAAGCAACCGTCCCAGACCCGTCCATGTACCCGGCGCTTTCCTCCTATCTGACGCAGACCTCAGGCCGTACGTCGGATCGACGTCGGCGCACGGCGTTCGGGGCCACGCGCCCGGCGGACGGGCCGGCGCACGCGGCACCCGCGAGCGCGACACCCACCGCAGGCAAAGAGGAAAAGGGCCGCCACCGCGCGGCTGCCCCCGCACGCCGCCGGCGGCGCCCCCAAGCCCATGCCCGCCACGGCGCGACCAGATCCAGACGGATCATCCCGCCGCTCTCGTACGGCTACGCGTCCGCGGCCCTGCTCGTCCTCACCGCCGGGCTCCTGGCCCAGTCCCACAGCCGCCCGGCCCCCACCAGCCCGCATGCCGCACCGCCCCCGCGACAACCGGAAGCTCCCCGCCACGCCTCCCCGCCCGCACCCGACAAGAAGACTCCCGCGCCGGGCAAGCCCACACCCCACCCGAGCTCCCCGAAGGACACCGGGCACGACAC
Source organism: Streptomyces sp. NPDC046925 (assembly GCF_040644915.1). Classification (NCBI taxonomy): domain Bacteria; kingdom Bacillati; phylum Actinomycetota; class Actinomycetes; order Kitasatosporales; family Streptomycetaceae; genus Streptomyces; species Streptomyces sp. NPDC046925. Next base: position 255,846 of record NZ_JBEYWZ010000004.1, read on the forward strand.
GCCACCCGCCCGCGCGCATCCGGCGGCCGCGAGCGCACCCGGCGTGCTGCGCCCGGGCAGCACGGGCGCCCCGGTACGGCAGTTGCAGGAACAGCTGGGCCGACTGCGCCTCTACACGGGCCCCGTGGACGGCTACTACAGCCACGACGTCGCGGCCGCGGTCGCGCGCATACAACAGGCACAGGCCATCGACGAACCCCTCGGCGTCTACGGCCCGCGCACCCGCACCGCCATCAGCACCGCGGCCATATGACCCAGACCCCGGTGCCGACACCGTCGAGCAGCGGGCGTCAGCCCACGCCGCCGTCGAGCAGCCAGTGGTAGCGCAGCCGCAGGGCCCGCTCCGTGCTGGCCATCGCGGCACCGAACCCCACCATGATGTTGGCCCAGAGCGGCAGACGGACGGGCGGGGTGAAGGTCCCGATACGCCGGGCAACGGGCTCCACCTCCGTGATCGGCTCGATGAGCTGGGAGAAGAGGAGCGCCAGGGCGATGACGAGCATCACCGAGGAGATGAAGCCGATCACGCGGCTCAGTGCCGGGTGCGCGCCGTCGAGGTGCGCGCGGCGGCCCTCGGCGGAGTCGCGATCCGGGGCGAGTTGGTGCTCGGTCCCCTTGGCGGTGACGTAGTGGCAGCGCTTGAGCCCGAAGGCGCTCCCCCTGACTTCGACGGTGCCGCCCGGGACCGGGAAGAAGGCCGGGAGCTTGGACTGGGCGTGCTGCCTGCCGTCGCGGTACAGGTGGGCTTCGACGACGCCGGTCGAGCTGTTCCCCGCGTGCTTGACGTCGACGGCGTAGATGGTCTGCCGCCCGTCGTCGGTGGGGAGCCGGAGATAGAACAGTGCGCGGAAGGTCATCTGCCACCAGCGGAAACGCTTCAGTGGCCGGCCGTCCCCGGGCTTGACCCGCTGCGCGGCGCGACGGCGCCGGAACTCCTTCAACATGTCCTCTCCTCCGGCTACTTGGCGGGCTCGGCCGCGCAGGCGAGAGCCCGCGGCGGCAGGCACGTGCCTGCTACCGGTCCGTCGGGCGTGTGGGGTGGGGCTATAAGGCGGCGGCCCGGAGCGGGTCAGGCCACTCCTCGGCCGCGGAGTTCCCGCGTGTCACCGTCCGGCAGGGGGTGCGGCTCCCGGCGGACGTGCGCCCAGCCGCCGGACACCGCCGCGACGAGCGCGATGAATCCGAGGAGGACCAGCTGGCCGGTATGGCCGCCGGGGGCTCGGCTGACGGTGCCCCACAGCAACTCGGTGTCCTGGTCGAGTAGTCCGCGGATCACCGCTTGCGCGGCCAGGGCGGTGATCGCCAGGCCGGCCGCCTCGAGGGCCGCGAAGCCGGCCTTGCCCATCGAGCCCCTCCCTCTCGTGTCGCGTCCCGTCGGTCGCGTTGTCTGTTGTCTCGGCACATGAACGAGTCTGTCCGTGGCGCGACGCGGGCACATCGACCCGGAGGCCCGCGACGTCTTCAACCCCTGGCGGGGCCGACATTGGACTCTGGTCTAAAGGGCATCACCCCCGGGTCTGATTCACCCGCCTCGGGGGTCGGACACAATGGCCTGGTGAACAAGGACGTCGCGCCACGGCTCGGGTGGTGGCAGCAGACCTGGCGGCTGACGGCAGCCGCGGCAGTGGGCATCCCGGCCTGGCTCTACACCGGTGTGCTGCTGCACAAGCAAGGGGATGACCCCGGACCCTGGTTCCACTTCGGCGACCCGCTGGTGGCTCTTGGCTGTCTGCTGGCGCTGGTGTGGCGCCGGCGCTTCCCGCTCGCCGTCGCCATGACCGTCACGATCGCCTCGACCGCGTCGGCACTGGCCGCCGGCGCCGGGCTCGTGGCGCTCGGCTCGATCGCCACCCGCCGTCGCCCCGTGGAGATCGGGGTCGTCGCGCTGGCCTACGTGGCCTCGGCACAGTTCGCCGTCCAGGTCTATCCCGTCGAGAGCCCGCCGGGCACGTGGTGGATCCAGCTCACGATGCCGGCACTGACCGCCGGCATCGCGGTGGCCGTGGGCATGGCCATCGGCGCGCGCCGTGTCGAAGTGCGGTCCCTGCGGGAGCGGGCGGAGAGCGCGGAACGCGAACAGACCGCACGGGCGGCCCAGACCCGGGCCCAGGAACGCAACCGCATCGCCCGCGAGATGCACGACGTGCTCGCGCACCGCATCTCCCTGGTCGCCATGCAGGCCGGAGTCCTCGACCACCGCAGCAATCTCAGCGCCGAGGAGAACCGGGTACTGGTCCGCGGCATCGCCGAGGGCTCCCACCAAGCCCTCGAAGAACTCCGCGATGTCCTGGGGGTGCTCCGCGCCGAACCGGGCCACCCCGAACCACCCCAGCCCTCCCTGGACGGGATCCCCGACCTGGTGGCCGACGCCCGCGCGTCCGGCCTGGACGTCACGCTCATCACCACCGTCGGCGAAACCCCGTCCGACGTCGTCGGGCGGACCTGCTACCGCGTGGTCCAGGAGGGACTGACCAACGCCGCCAAACATGCTCCGGGCGCACCTGTGCACGTCACCCTCGAAGGATCGGCGGGCAGCCAACTCGACGTCAGCGTCCGCAATTCCCCGGCCGCCCGTGCGCCGGGCACCCCCAGCGCCGTGCGACAGCACCCGACATCGGGCTTCGGCCTGCTCGGCCTCACCGAACGCGTGGGCCTGGCCGGCGGAAAGCTCCGTCATCACCCCACACCCGGCCACGGCTATCTCCTCACCGCGCAACTACCCTGGCCCAACCCCACCCACGAAAAGAGAACCTGAGTGCACAGCGAGCGGCAGCCGGTGCGTGTGGTCATCGTCGACGACGAGGAACTGGTGCGCATGGCGCTGCGCCTTGTAATCGACGGCGAACCGGACCTGACCGTCGTCGCGGAGGCGGCCGACGGGAACGCCGCGATCACCGTGGTGGACGAACACCGGCCGGACGTCGTCCTGATGGACGTGCGGATGCCCGGACGAGACGGACTCAGCGCGACCCAGGAGCTGCTCACCCGCGCGGCACCGCCCCGGGTGCTCATGCTGACGACCTTCGACTCCGACGACCTGGTGCTCGGCGCGCTGCAGGCCGGAGCCCTGGGATTCGTCCTCAAGGACACGCGACCGGCGCAGATCCTGGACGCGGTGCGCACCGTCGCGGACGGCGAGCCCGTGCTGTCTCCGGCGGCCGCGGCACGCGTGATCGCCGCAGCCACCGGGCCGCAGTCCTCTCACGTCCGCGAAACCTCCCGCGAAGCCGCACAGACACGGCTGGCCACGCTGACCGAACGCGAACGCGAAACCGCCCGGGCCATCGGGGACGGCCTCGGCAACCCCGAGATCGCCCAGAGGCTCCACATCAGCATCGCGACCGTAAAGGCCCACACCAGCAACCTGTTCTCCAAACTGGCCGTGGACAACCGGGTCCAGATCGCCCTCCTGGTCCGCGACGCGGAGCAGTGATCCCGCTCCCCGTGGTCCCGCAGCGGCCGCGCGCGCTTTCGCCGGGCGTCCGGCGGGACGGGCGCGGATATCGGTGTGATCGCGGTACGCGGGCGCCCGAAACGTAAGCTGGCACGTATGCGGACGCGACCCACGCTGACCTGGGAGCCCACGGGCGGCCTGCTGCCGGCCTCGACCGACCTCACGGCTGTCGTCGAGGCGGTGCGCGGCGGCGGGGTCGCGGTGCTGAGCGGTGCCGGTCTTTCCACCGAGTCGGGCATCCCTGACTACCGCGGGGAGCACGGCTCCCTGCGCCGGCACACCCCCATGACCTACCAGGAATTCATCGGCTCCGATCACGCACGGCAGCGGTACTGGGCGCGCAGCCAGCTGGGATGGCGGGCCATGAAGCGTGCGAGTCCCAACGCCGGGCACCGGGCCGTGACCGCCCTGGCCGAAGCAGGCCTGGTCACCGGCGTGATCACCCAGAACGTGGACGGGCTGCAGCAGTCGGCCGGAGCCAGGGACGTCATTGAGCTCCACGGCAGCCTGAGCCGGGTGATCTGCCTGGCCTGCGGTCAGGAAAGCACCCGCGCGGAGCTCGACCAGCGGCTGCGGGACGCCAATCCGGGGTTCGAGGCCGCCGCCGAGCGCTACCGCGCGGCGCGGGTCAATCCGGACGGTGACGTGGACCTGCCCGACGAGGCGGTGCGCGAGTTCCGGGTGGCGACGTGCGCGGCCTGCGGCCATGGCGTCCTCAAGCCGGACGTCGTCTTCTTCGGCGAGAACGTGCCCCCCGAGCGGGTCGCGGCGTGCCGGGAGCTCGTCGGGCAGGCCGCCGTCCTCCTCGTGCTCGGCTCCTCGCTCACCGTCATGTCCGGGCTGCGTTTCGTGCGCCAGGCGGCGCAGTCCGGCACACCGGTACTGATCGTCAACCAGGGCCCGACCCGGGGCGACCGCTGGGCCACCGAGCGGGTCGACCTGCCCCTGGGGGAGGCGCTGGCCGCCCTGGTGGCGCAGGTGTGTCCCTGACGCTGTCCCTGAGGCCGGTACGCCGGGGGAGACGTGACAGGGTGCGACCGCCGTCATCTGCGGGCAGACTTGATCGCGGCGTTGTGCCGGCGACGCAGATGACGGAAGACGGAAGACAGCTGAACTGATGCGGGGTGTTCTCGCGGAACCGGGGCGATCGATGTTCCGTACGCAGACCGCCGACGACGGTGACGAGCTGCTGGGCAGGCTCGGGGCCCTGACGGCCCGCGCCCGGGAGCTCGCGGCGATGCAGCGCTCCCGGGTCGAGCTGGCCGTGGCACTGCAGCGCGGCATGCTGCCCCACGACCTTCCGCAGCCTGCCGGCGTCCGGCTCGCCGTGGGCTACATGCCCGCCAACCACGGGCTCAACGTCGGCGGAGACTGGTACGACGCCTTCACCATGCCCGACGGCCGTATCGGCCTGTCCATCGGCGACGTGCAGGGGCACAACATCAAGGCCGCCGCGTTCATGGGACAGGTCCGGGTGGGACTGCGGGCGCTGGCCTCCGTCACGGGCGACCCGGGAGAGCTGCTCACGCGCACCAACGAGCTCCTGATCTCCCTGGGCGCCGACCTCTTCGCGACCTGCACGTTTCTGCGCCTCGATCCGGTCACCGGCGTCCTGGAGTGCGCCCGGGCCGGCCACATCCCCCACATCTGGGCCACCGCCGACGGCCGGTCCGGAATCGACGAAGGGGAGTGCGGACCCCCGCTCGGCGTACTCGAAGGCGCCGAGTACCCCGTGGTGTGCCACCGGCTCACCACGGACGGCGTCGTCGTCCTGCTGACCGACGGAGTGGTGGAGGGGCCGTCACTGAGCCTGGACGAAGGCCTGCGGCGGGTGATGCGCCTCGCCGAGATCACCACGGCCGCAGGCCTCGGCATCAACTCGCTGGCGAACGGTGTCATGCGCCTTGCCGACACGGTGGGGCACGAGGACGACGCCGCCGTCCTGATCCTCGGCCACGACAGCGGCGCCGCTCTGTAGCGCGTCGACCGCGCGCCGACGACGGGGAAGCCCGCTCCCGCGCATCGCGGACGCCCGGACCTGGACCGGGCGGCCTTCGCGTGGCCGAAACGGCCCGCCGGGTGTCTGATGGCTCTGTGGTGGTGACTCGGCGGTTCCGGCTGCCCTTGGAGGTAGTCCTCAAGACACTGGCCGTGGCCGCCTGCTACTACGTGGCCGGGCGCCTTGGCCTGCTCGGCCGGCTCACCGTCGAAGGCGTCATCGTCACCCCCATCTGGCCGCCCACCGGCGTCGCCGTGGCCGCACTCCTTGTCTACGGATCGGCCGTCTGGCCCGGTATCGCCGTGGGCTCCTTCCTCCTCATCGCCTCCCTCACCACCCCGCAGCCCGCCACGATGATCACCGTGGCGGGCAACACCCTCGCCCCGCTCTGCGCCTATCTGATGCTGCGCAGGGCCGGTTTCCGCATCGGGATCTCACGTCTGCGGGACGGCCTCGCCCTGGTCTTCATCGGCGGGCTCGGAGCCATGCTGATCAGCGCCACCGCCGGGGTCGGGCTGCAGGTGGTGACCGGCCGCCTGGACACGGTGGAATTCTGGTCCGTGTGGCTGGCCTGGTGGGTGGGCGATGCGATGGGCGTCCTGCTGGTCACTCCGCTGCTGCTGGTGCTGGTGGGAGCCGCGGGGCCGCTGCGGCTGAGGCGCTGGAAGGAGATGCTGGTCCTGGGCCTGGCGACCCTGATCGTCGTGCCGCTGTCCGTGGTCGGCTCCTTGAGCCTGCTCTTCCTCGTCTTCCCGCTGCTCATCTGGGTGGCGCTGCGCTTCCAGCTGGCGGGGAGCATGTTGTGCGCGCTGTTCGCCTCGGTGCTGACGACCTTCGAGGCGAGTAGGCAGCAAGGCGCCTTTCGCAACCTGTCGGCCATCGAGGTGATGACCAAACTCCAGGCCTTCAACGGCGCCACCGCGCTGACGGCGCTGCTGCTGTCCGCCATGGTCGCCGAGCAGCGCGCCCTGCGGCGATCGGTGCAGAACGCCTGCCGGGAACTCGCCGAGGTACTGGAGCACCTCGCCGCGGGCGAGACCCCGCCCGACCTGCCCACCGGCCACACCGCGCACGTCGGCGCCGACGACACGGCACCGGCGCTGGAGCGCCCACGGGACGGGTGAGGGCCCGCGGGCCGAGGAGAGCGGCGGGACGTTCGCGAGGGCACCCGAGTCGGGCCCGCGGAGGCGGCAGCCCGTCAGGGCTGTGATGTGCGGGGAGAGGTGGCGGTGTCGAGGAGCGTGTGCAGTTGCCGCAGTCCCTGTTCGCGGGTGCCGGCCAGTGGCAGGACGCTGAGGGCGCCGGTGAGTTCGAGCAGGCGCTGCACGGGCGTCTGGAGGGGGCCGGACAGGACGAGAGGGCGTTGCGCCTGTTCGTGTTCGGCCCTCGTCTGGAGGATCAGCGCGAGCAGGGTGCTGTCGGCGAAGGTGAGTGCGGCGAGGTCGAGCAGGGTGGCGTCGGTGTCGCCGTGGGTGCAGGCGCGGCGGAAGGCGTCGGTGACGGCGTCCGCGCTCTGGAGATCGATCTCATGGTGCAGCGCGACCACGATGATCCGTCCCTCCGGACGAAGCTGCAATGTGTTGTCGTAGGGAAACATTTGTCGACCCTGTCATATGCGGGCCGCGTGCGCATGGGGCACCCCAATTCCTGCGGACTTGACTGCGAAAGGACCGGCTGCCTGCATCACTGCGTCACCTTTTCGTCCGTCGTGTGCCGCAAGGGCTCGCGGCGGCGGCAGTGCGGGGTGTCGCGACTGCTGTGCGTCAGTCGTCAGTCCTGGTCCGCGCTCGACAGGGCTTCGGTGATGATGCGGGTGGCGAAGTCGGGGTCGTCGGCGATGCGGTTGATGTGCTCGGCGAGCAGGAAGGCGGTGACTTCCAGTGGGGTCATCTCCGCCTCGGTCCAGTCCCCGTACTGCTTGCGCCACAGGCTGGGGCTCAGACCGGTGCCCGCGGCGATGACGAGGCCGGTCATGGTGGGGATGGCCTCGGGGCGGACGCTCTTGGGCATCATGCGCATCGTGGCCACGAGGTTGGGCACCACGTACTCGATGACGTCCTTGTCGTGCTCCTCGTGGGTCTTCCGCAGCCACGTCATGAACATGTAGATGAGGGTGCAGGCGCCGTCCAGCACCTCAAGGACTCCCTGCGGGCCCAGTGACTTGGCGAACTGGTCGACCATCGCCTGCTGTTCGGGGCTGGTCCCGGTCTTGCCGTCGTGGATGCCCTTGAGCCGGGAGTCGATGATCATCAGCGCGGTTCCCACATCACCGACGGGAGCGTGCGCGGGGTCGCAGGGCGATGGCACAGGGTCCTCCTCGGGCGGCCGCGACGGGCAGTACGGCGTATCCAAACAGTAGACGCCCGACGCCCTTGACCTCCGGCGAATCCCGATGACCGCCCGAGCAGTTGGCTGTGGTCAAACACTCCTTCGGGCATACGCCGCTCACTTCCGCGGCCGGGTGGCATCAGTCCGGCGAGGCGGCCCCCTCTCTCAACACCACGGTGAACCGGCGCGGTCGGCGATGATCTCCACATGGAGCCGGCCGTCGTCCGGTCCCTCGACGGTGAGGTAGGCGGTCGTGCCTCCCACCGGCTTGGTGAAGCAACCGGGCACCGTGTTGCCTCCCTTCGCGGCGCGTGGCCGCCAACCAGCGGCCGAGGCGGCCGCCTCGTAATGCCGCAGGACACCATCCGCTGAGTCGCCGTGCCGGTATCGCGTCCCCACGACCACGAATCGATCGTCGTCGTCGCATTCGCGGTACCGATCCTCCCGGTCCGCTCCCTCCGGCACCGAGTCAAGGACCGCCTCGCCGGCCAAAGCCTCGGCCAGGCGGTCCTCCTCCTCGCCGCAGCCGTAGGAAGTCAGGAAGCAGGCAGCCGGCAACCCCACAAGCAACAGCCCCAGCGCCAGCATCACGGCGCCCGGTCGAAAGCCTGCTCCAAGTCTTCGCATGCGCCGAAAGCTAGCGCACCGCCGTGCGGGCCTGTGCCCGCGTCTTGCCTCAGCCGGTGGGGAAGGCGACCTTCGTCAGCTCTTCGGAGGCCTGCCAGATGCGCTGGGCGTCCTCGGTGCCGCGAAGGCGCGAGTAGAGCTTCTGCTCGCCGGGAGGGCCGCCGATATGCCCGAGACCGCGGGGCCCGTAGAACCCGCCGTGCCTGGCATCGGGCGAGGTGGCGGCGTACAGGGCGGGGAGTTGTGCGGTGTGGACCGTCCCGACGAGGATGCCGCGGGCCGACAGAGCCCGGATCATGCGCACGCTCCGGGTGTCCTGGCTGCGTCCGACCTCGGGACGAGCGGCGAGCAGGCTCGTCGGAGCCACCCCGGGATGGGAGAGATTGCTGGTGATGCCCCAGCCGTTGCTCCGGCTGCGCCGGTCGAGTTCGAGGCCGAAGAGCCCGAAGGCGATCTTCGACTGGCTGTAAGCCTTCATGCCGTCGTAGGCGCGCTCCCAATTCAAGTCGTCCCAGTTGATGGCGCCTTGGTTCGCAGCGACGCTGATCTGCGAGGTCACGCGCGCCTGGCCGGAGCGCAGCAGCGGCAGCAGATGCGCCACCAGCGCGAAATGGCCGAGGTGGTTGGTGCCGAACTGCAGCTCGAACCCATCGGCCGTCGACTGCCGGTCGGGCGGGGTCATGACACCGGCGTTATTGATGAGGATGTGGATCGGCCGGCCCTCATCCACCAGCCCCTTGCCGAGGGCTGCCACGGAGGTGAGTGAGGACAGGTCGAGCTCGCGCAGCGACACGTCCGCACCGGGGGCCGACCGACGGATCGTGGAGATCGCCGCCTCGCCCTTGCGCGGGTTGCGCACGGGCAGGAGCACTTCGGCCCCGGCCGCGGCGAGCCGGGTGGCCAGGCCGAGCCCGATGCCGTCGCTTGCTCCGGTGACGACGGCGCGCCTGCCGGCCAGGTCAGGAACATCGATGTCGATCGGTGTGCGTGGCATGAGCCCACTCCCGGGTTGTGTCGTTGCTTGTGTCACCGAGCCTCGGACGGCGCCGTTGCGGACGCAACTGCTGAAGGGGGGATCGACAGTCCGTGGATGGCGAGCTGCCGGGGCGGTAGAAAGGAGCATCGAAGGAGGCATGCACGGAGAGAGGCGCGCACAGTGATCGATCGGACCGGTCTTGCGGAGTTCCTCCGGCACCGCCGGGAGTCGCTGCAACCCGAGGACGTCGGCCTGCCGCGCGGACAGCGCCGCAGGACAAGCGGGCTGCGGCGCGAGGAAGCGGCCGCGCTCTGCCACATGTCGACCGACTACTACGCGCGGCTCGAGCGGGAGCGCGGACCCCACCCGTCCGAGCAGATGATCGCCTCCATCGCGCAAGGCCTCCATCTCTCCCTCGACGAGCGCGACCACCTGTTCCGGCTGGCCGGACACACCGCGCCCTCGCGGGGCGCGGACAGCCGGCACATCAGCCCCGGCCTGCTGCGCATCCTCGACCGCCTGCACGACACTCCCGCGGAGATCGTCACCGAGCTCGGCGAGACGCTGCGGCAGACCCCGCTCGGCATCGCGCTCACCGGCGACCTGACCCTCTACAGCGGCCCGGCCCGCAGCATCGGCTACCGCTGGTTCACCGACCCCGCCACGCGACAGCTCTACGCCCCCGAGGACCATCCGTTCCTCACCCGCATGTTCGTCTCGGGACTGCGCGGGGTGGTCACCCTGCGGGGCCCCGGATCGCGTGCCGCCCACTACGCCGAGCTGTTGCTCGCGCACAGCGACGAGTTCCGCGAGGTGTGGAACAACCACGAGGTCGGCATCCGCCCCCACGAGGTGAAGCGCTTCATCCACCCCGAACTCGGCGCACTGGAACTGACCTGCCAGACGCTGCTCGATCCGGACCAGCCGCACTTCTTGCTCGTCTACACCGCCGTCCCCGGCACCGAGAGCTACGAGAAGCTGCAGTTGCTGTCCGTCATAGGAGCGCAGGCGCTGCGCTGAGAGGCCCCTTGCCCCGGTCCGCGAGACGTTTCTGCCCCTGGTTCATGGGCACCCGGTGGCCGACAGCTTGCACAGGAGTACACAGCTCGTGATGCAGGAAGGCTAGATCTCGCTGGGAGGTCTCGACATGCTCAGGGCCATCGCAGACGTAATGCGAGCCATCGGTGGAGCCATCGCCACGGTCGTCACGCTTCCGTTTCGTGCTGTCGCGCGCCTCTTCGGCGGTGCTTCGGCCAGCGCCCACGGACGCCACTGACGCCCGGACGGCAACACCTGCAGTGCCCTCGAGGAGACCGCCGAGGCCTCGGCGGTCTCCTCGAGCGCGCCCGAGTCTGGACTACTAGGCAGATCGGTGCCCGGGGAAATCGCGGGCAACGGCCGCCGCGGCGTCGGGATAGATGGCGAACACTTGGTCCAGGCCGACGATACGCAGGATACGGGCGGTGTTGGCGGGCACCGCGGCCAGGGCGACGGTGGCGTCGAGCTCGATGGCCCGGCTCCGGGCCGCCAACAGAGCGCTGATGCCGCTGGAATCGCAGAATGCCAGGCCGGTCAGGTCAAGGACCAGCTGCTGTCCCGCGGCCAGGTTCAGGCGGTCGAGGTCGTGACGCAGTTCGGGCGCGGTCGTGTAGTCGAGGTCACCGGTGATCTCCAGTACGGGTCCGGTGGCGGCGTCGCGGGAGGTGATCGTCAGCGGGGTCATCTCAGATTTCACTGTCGGGGGCGGGAACAGAAGTCGGCGGCATACCGAGGGCAAGCAGTGCGGTGTCGTCGTCGAGTCCCTCGCCGAAGCCGGCGAGGAGCCCGGTCAGGGCCGTGATCAGGGCTTGCGGGCCCGCGGCCGGCAGGGCGGTGGTGAAGGCGCGCAGCGCTTCCTCGCCGTACAGCTCGCGCTGGGGGCCGGTACGCGCTTCGGTCAGGCCGTCGGTGTACAGGAGCAGGGTGTCGCCAGGTCGCAGCTCGGTACGGGCAGCGGTGAACTGGGCCCGGGGCAGGACGCCGATGAGCATCCCGCCCGGAGTCGGCAGGTACTCCGCGCTGCCGTCCGCGCGCTGGATCAGCGCCGAGGGATGTCCGCCGGAAGCCAGCTGCACGCCGACCTGGTCATCGCCGCGTTCCAGGACGCCGAATACGGCCGTGCAGTAGCGCGTATCGCCGCTCGAGCGCTCGTTCAGCACCCTGTTCAAGGTGGACAGCACGGTCACCGGGTCGGGGTCGTGCAGCGCGGCGGCGCGCAGCGTGTAGCGGGTCAGGGAGGTGACGGCGGCCGCTTGCGGGCCCTTGCCGCACACATCGCCGAGGAAGAACGCCCAGCGTTTGGCATCCAGCGGGAACAGATCGTAGAAGTCTCCGCCCAGCAGATCGGGGGAGGCCGTGTGGTAGTAAGAGCCGGCCTCCAGTCCCGGAACTTCCGGCAGCGCGGAGGGCAGCAGGCTCTGCTGGAGGACGGCGAGGGCCTCTTGGAGCCGTGCGCGGTCGGCCTCGGCCTGCCGGCGTGCTTCCTCTGCCGCCTGGCGGCCGCGCAGCAACTCGGCCTCGTAGGCGCGGCGGTCGCGCGCGTCGAAGACCGTGGTGCGGATCAGCAGCGGCTCGCCCTCCTGGCTCAGTTTCACCTTGGAGGTGACAAGGACCGGGATCCGCTCGCCCGCGGCAGTCTTGATGTCGAAGGCGATGCCGCTGGCCTCACCCTTCATCTGCAACAAGGGCGCGAAGTGCGTCTCGTGGTAGAGCTTGCCGCCCACGGTGAGCAGATCGGTGAACCGCATCCGGCCCACCACCTGCGGCCCCCGCAAACCCAGCCAGTCGAGCAAAGTGGCGTTGATTTTCGCGATGGTGCCGTCCATCAGGGTCGACAGATACCCGCACGGCGCCTGTTCGTACAGCTCCTCGGCGCTGTCTTCCAGCAGCGAGGTGAACACCGCGTCGGTGGCGTGCGCGTCGCGTTCTTCGCCCGGCCCGGACATCTGGTCGGTGCGGCACATCATGAGGCCGTCGCGAGGAATTCGGTGACTGCCTCGACGGTGGCTCCGGGCGCGCTCAGCTGAGGGCAGTGGCCCGTCGCCTTCAGCGTCACCAGGCGGCTGCCGGGAATCGCCGAGTGGACGTAGGCGCCGACCTCGCGGGGAGCGATCACGTCCTGATTGCAGTCCAGGATCAGGGTCGGCACCGTGACTGTTTTGAGGTCGTCCCGGCTGTCGGACAGGAACGTGGTGCGGGCGAACACCCGCGCCATGTCCGGGTCGGTCGAGCAGAACGAGGTGGTCAGCTCCCGGCCCAGCTCCGGGCGGTCGGCGTTGGCCATGATGACCGGGGCCATCGTCGCCGACCAGCCCAGGTAGTTCGACTCCAGTGATTCCAGCAGTTCCTGGATGTCCTCGGCGCTGAACCCGCCCCGATAGCCGTCGTCGTCGATATAGCGGGGCGAGGGGGCGACCATCACCAGGCGGGAGATGCGTTGCGGAGCCTTCGCGGCCGCCAGCACCCCGACCATGGCGCTGACCGAATGCCCCACGAAGGTCACATCCCGCAGGTCCAGTTCCTCGCACACCTCCAGCGCATCGAGCGCGTAGCCCTCCAGCGAGCTGTAACGCCGCTCGTCCCAGGCCGAAGGATCCGCCTCGCCCGAACCCACGTAGTCGAAGAGCACCACGCGGTAGCCCTCCGCAAGAGTGGGGGCGATCAGGCGCCACATGTTCTGGTCGCAACCGAAGCCGTGCGCCAGCAGGAGCACCGGCCCGTCCGCGGGACCGGTGACAGTGACGTTGTTCCTGTAGCGGATATCCATGTGCGCCAGTCTCCCACCGGCCTTGCCGGCCGAAGCAGGGGCCCGGCGCGCGCGGGATGTCAGGGGTGGGGGTGTCCCTGATCGGGGTCGTCGTCGGGGGTCTGCCAGGTGGTTCCACGCTGGGCTTCGCCGCTGGCAGGGGTGGCATGTCGGGCGGGGGTGGAAGGCCTGCGCCGGGCCGCGCGGCGGCGTCCGCTGACGAACATGGCGAGCAGGCCGATCACCACGGCGACGCCCACCAGGATGAAGACCAGCGAGCCGCCGCCCTCGACGGCCAGAACGGTATAGCTGTGAGTCTGCATGCCGATCATGTACCCCGTTCGCGGGGAATCTCCCGGGCCAGTCGGATGGTTCACGCGGACCACCCATGCCTGAAGCGCGTCGCGTCAAGCCGTGTTCGGGCAGATCAGGGGGTGATGGCGTACTCGGTGAAATGGCCACAGGCGGTGAAACCGAGGCGGCGGTAGACGGGCTCTCCGTCGGCGGATGCCTGCAGCACCGCGGTCTCGTAGCCCGCGTCGCGCGCGGTGTGCAGGGTGGCCAGGGTGATGGCGCCGCCATAACCGCGGCGTCGGTCGGTGGCGAGCGTGGCGATGTTGTAGATCCCGGCGACACCCGCGTGCAGGAAGACCTCGGCCGAGCAGACGGGACGGCCGTCGACGTAGCCGACCAGATAGCGGGCGGGGCAGTCGGCGGCGAGCGCCGAATCGGCGGCGTCGGCGAAGAACCGGCGCACCGTGGCCGCGGGCGGGTCCCAGTTCGCCGCGAGGACCGTGGCGTAGTCGGCGAGCTGCTCCGGAGTGCTCACCTGACGGATCTCCAGGCCGTCGACGTGTGCCTCGGGGAGCGGACCGTGCAGATCCTTCCGCATGCCCGTCTCGGTCTCCGAGGCCTCCAGGCCGGCGGCCTCGAGGCACTCGGCAAGATCGGCCGGTGTGGAGGCGGGGCCCACCCACCAGGAGAAGGGGCGGCCGGTGGCGGCCAAGGTCCGGGTCGTCTCCGCGGCGCGGGTCGGAGCAGTGTCCGGAGCGAAGCGGGCCGCCGCGACGATGTTGAAGGTGTCGTCGGCGAGGCCGCTGTCGGCGATCAGCAGGTCGCCGGTCTCGGTGACGGACGCGTTCTTGAGGTTCCGGTGCAGGTGGCAGGCGTGCTCGGCGAGATTCTGTTCCATCGCGAGCGGGAGGTCGGATTCACTGACCGACGGGAAATCGATGGGCTTCATGATGATCCATTCCAGCATGTCGGCCGGAGGACTCGCAGGTGCTTTTTCCGTGTCTGCGAGTCCTCCGTGTCTGCGAGTCCTCCAGCCGTCCTGCGCGGTGCTGCTGTGCCGATGGTGGAGGGAGGAGCCGTTGACCCTCACGTGGCGTGAGGCCGCATAGTCGGTGCCGTGGAAGATCACTGGACCGTGGGACGCGTGGCCGGCCTGGCCGGCGTGAGCGTCCGCACGTTGCATCACTATGACGAGATCGGGCTGGTCCGGCCTTCGGGGCGGACCGCGGCCGGGTACCGGACCTATGCGGCCGACGACGTGGAGCGGCTGCGGGAGGTGCTGGCCTACCGGCGGCTGGGTTTCGGGCTGCGGGAGGTCGCGGAACTGGTCGGCGATCCCGCCACCGACGCGGTCGCCCATCTGCGCCGACTGCGCGGCCTGCTGCTGGAGCGGCGCGATCGCGCCGACGCCATGGCGGCGGCCATCGACAGGGAACTCGAGTCACGAGCGAAGGGGCTGCCGGTGACACCGGAGGCACAACTGGGGATGCTCGGCGCACGGCTGTACGACGCGATCGGCGGCGCCTACACCGCGACACGGCGCACCGAACCGCGGATCGCCGCACAGATCTGGGACGCGCTCGGGGACGCGCGGACGGTGCTGAACGTGGGGGCAGGCACCGGCTCCTACGAGCCTGCCGACCGCCACGTCACCGCGGTGGAGCCATCGGTGGTCATGCGCGGCCAGCGGCCTGCCGGCTCGGCGCCGTGCGTGGCCGCAGGCGCGGAGATCCTGCCGTTCGACGACGGGTCCTTCGACGTCGCGATGGCCGTGTCCACCGTGCACCACTGGGGCGATCCGCTCGCGGGGCTGCGCGAGATGCGGCGCGTGGCCCGACGGGTGGTGGTGCTCACCTTCGACACCGACGAGCCCGGATGGCAGGACCGGTTCTGGCTGACCCGCGACTACCTGCCCGAGTTCGCCTCGATTCTGGCCGACTTCCCCTCGCTCGCCGGGATGGCCGACGCGATCGGCGCACGTACGGAGCCGGTACCCATCCCGTGGGACTGCGCCGACGGCCTGTTCGAGGCGTACTGGCGCCGCCCTGCGGCATACCTGGAAGAACATGTGCGCCGTGCGGCGTCGGTATGGACAAGAGTCGGGCCGCGGACCGAGCAGCGGGCGGTGCGCAGCCTCAGCGACGACCTCGACTCCGGCCGGTGGGCCGAGCGCAACAGCGGCCTTGCCGGCCTCGACGCGGCAGATCTCGGCCTGCGCCTGCTCGTGGCCTGACTTGGGTCGCAGGGGCCCGGCGCGGAAATGAAGGCGGGATCAAGCAGGGATGAGAAACGCCGCATGGACCACGGCGCGCGGGGTACCCCACGCGCCGTAGGCGGGGAAGCGTGTGCCACCTGGGGAGGTTGTCCAATGCTTCCCCGCCTGCTGCATCGAGGACAGCACGTCGGTGACAGCGGTCCGTTCCGTGTCCCATCCGCGTCCCAGTGGCGGGGAGTACCCGCACATACATGGCTCGAACTGGCGGTGTCTGCCGCAGCCTGCTCCGGTATCGCAGGCCTTGCTCTGTCCCCACGCCTTGTACCCGCAGAGTGTTCAGGTGGCCGGTGCGTGTGCAGGACAGTCCGGATCGTCATCACCAGCCGGCAGATCCTGGTGTCCCTCGCCCCACGGATTCGTCCAGCCGCACACGCCGCAGGCGTAGCGTCCGCTGATGCCCGATATCTGGGTACCGCAGCCGCGACAGTCCGTTGTCGTGATCCCCTGGGACTCCAGGAAGTTCACGGCTGGCGTGTGGGGCCGATCGGAGGTCACGGTCCCGACCCTGACCACACGCCCGGCGTCGAGCCGGAGACAGGGCCGCACTGTCCGCAGGCCCACGAGCCGTCCGGCCCCTGCTGGACCGTTCCTCCGCATGAGGGGCAGTTCACCACGCTCAACTCCTCTCCTGGCAACCGCTGTTAAGTTTTTCCCGAGTGCCCCAAAGGCGGGACTGTATTCGAATGGCCGTCTTTATCCGGCCATGCTCGGATGTGCCACGTGGTGCGGCGGTGGCTGAGCGGACTCCAGTTCGGTGGTGCGGAGGCGGTGGGCGACCTTGCCGGGCATGAGTCGGCGACGGCTGTGGGGCGTGTTGACGAACTCTCCAGGACGGGAAGCTTTGCTTCCCGTCCTGGTACAGCAGAACAAGCTATGGCGCCAAGAGCCGTTTGCGGCTGGTGACGGCATTCTTGACGTAATCCCTAGCGCGAGGGCAGGACCTGATAGGAGGCCGCGTGCGGGTACGTGTGCGTTTCGTCCCGATGCACCTCCTTATCGTAATAACCCCCGTAGCAGTCAGGCCCCTTCCAGACCGTGATTTTGGCCCGGACAAGGCCGTTCGAGATGGTCGTGTTGCCGGCGGGCTGCACTTCGTAGCAGGCGTAGTTGACGTCCGTGCGGGTCTCCTGGCCTCCGGGCCAAGTGAGCAGCAGGTGGCCTGCGACCTCGCCCGCGCGTGCGGGTGAAGTGAACATGGTCAGGGTGCAGACAGTCGCAGCGACTGCGAAGCAGGCACGCAAGTGAGCTCGGCGAGCGCGAAAGTGCATCGGGGGACTCCCAATCGTTTCGAGGGTGAAGTTGGTTGCCTCAGCCGACAACCGACGGCCGTCATCGGAGATAGATGCAGACGTCCGGGGCGTAGCCGGCACGGCCGTCGAGCATGGTCACTGACGCCCATCCGTCGTAGCCGGCCACCTGGTTGCACAACGGCCCGTAGCGCTCGCCCTTGACGTAGCAGGTGTTCTCCGTGAGCAACGTGTTCGGCGGCATACGGGTGACCAGCGGGGAGGAGAAGGCCGGCCCTGTCCGGAGGTCGACCACGTGCTCAGGGCTCGACCTCACGGGCTTGCCCGTGCACTGGTCCGCAACGGAGGCCGGTGCTCCCTGTGCTGATGAGGTGTCGGGGCAGGCTGCGGTGATGAGGGCTGCCGCAATCGCGAACCTGGTGCCGCGGCGCAGTCGTGGGGCGGAGAGGCGACGCCCAGACGATGACTGGGTGTTATTGCTCATGTGCAAGTAGTTACCAGAATGAGTTTCACGCAAGCTCATCCGGCCACCTGGCTGAGCAGGTGTCGGAGCACACGGGACTCCGCACCGCCATGGAGTGCGCCCGGCGCAATGCTCGGCGCCCTCGCCGAGGACGCCAAAGTCAGACGGCCGTGTCGCCTGTCGTGGTCAGGGCCAGTCGACGAGTCCGGCGAACAGCAGGTAGAGAGCGAGTACCGAGACCGGGGCGAGGACGGCCAGCAGTGCGCGCCGGGCGGCGAGGCGCTGCTGCCACGGCAGGGCCCACGCGGAGAGCAGCAGCGCCGCGGGGACCGTGAGACCGAACTGGAAGACGGTGAAGGCGGTGTCGTAGCTGGGGTCGAACAGAGCCGACTGCGCGTCGGTGCAGGAGTCGCAGGCCATGGGGGAGAGCGCGGCGAAGGCAAAGGCGACGAAGGCTGCCGGCAGGGTCAGCAGGGTGGAGAGCAGCGGGCCGATCCAGGCCAGCCGGGCAGGCTCGTCCGGGGCGTTCTGTGTCATGCACCAGACCCAACCGCAGCCCGCCACATCCGTACGCGTACTCAGATGCCCGCCGCTCGGATGCCGACGACTCAGATGCCCGCCATCGCGGCGGCGGATCGTGCCGCCGCCGCGATGGTCCCCTACGAGCGGTCCGGGCGCCGGCCGCTGCGTACGGGCCGCAGCGGTCGGCGGCCCGTCAGGCGCCCGGCACCGTGTCCTCGAACGTCGTGCCGGCCGCGCGGTAGTCGCCCACCAGCGTGCTCACCTGGGCGGGGGTCAGGACCTGGTCCTTGACGTGCAGCACGTAGTCCACCTGCTGGTCGTAGGAGCGCGGTGTGGTGCTGGTCTGGCCTGCGAGGTCGATCAGCCACTGGTTGAAGTTGATGGACATGGGCCGCTCGGGCAGATAGGCGGCCCCGTGCGTGCCGAAGTGCTGGCCGTCGACGTAGTAGGTGATGGCGTTGTTGTCGATGGTCACCACCAGGTCGTGCCAGCCGGCATAGCTCTGTCGGGCCTCGCTGTGCTGGTTGACGGCCTCCCACGGGTCGGGGCGGTAGGTCTCCCAGGAGGTGGTGTAGAGGATGTTGGCCGGTTCGCCCCAGCCGCCGTTGGGCAGGTACTCGAAGTCGTATTCCGCGTAGTCGTCGGCCATCGGCGCCTTGAGGTCGTTGATGGTGAAGAACGTCTGGACGAGGCGGTCGCCGTCGGGACCGGACCGCGGTGCGTCGCTGAACTTCACGCGGGCCGCGTAGGTCCCGTTGCGGAACTTCATGGCCTGGGTGAGGAGTTCCGTCTGCTTGGTGGACGCGGCCGTCCCGGCGGTGGAGGTCTCCAGGTTCATCACCGAGTTGCCGTTCTGGGAGGGGAAGGTGACGTTCTCCGGGGACCAGGTCGCGCCGGGCACACCGGGGCCGCCGGAGTTCGAGCGGACGTTCCAGCCGTGTGCGGCGATCTTCGGGTCGGTGTGGCCGCTGTAGTTGAAGTCGTCGAACAGCGTGGGCCCGTCGGCAGGCGGGTCGGTGGGGTCCGTGGGGTCGGTCGGGTCGTTGCCCCCGGGGGCCTCGCCCCAGGTCGTCGTTCCGCCCTGGTGCGCCGTGACGCGCGGCCAGTCACCGTAGGCGGAGCGCTCCTGGCCGAAGGAGTAGTCGTCGCTCTGCCGCACCGGCTGCCAGTTGGCCTGGTGGAAGCGCAGTTGCATGTCCCCGGTGTCCGCACCCGGCGCCAGGCTCCCCGCACCGGAGGTGAAGGAGATCTCCAGATAGCGGTCGGCCGTGGCGGTGGGGTTGGCGAGCGTGCCGAAGGTGCCGGTGATGTTGGAGCAGCCCTTCACCGCCCAGGAACAGGCGAACCGGTAGGAGGCGGAGGCGGAATCGGCCTTGAAGTAGTAGCGCACCTTGACGTCGCTCAACTGCACGGCGGAGCTGCCGGTGTTGCGTACTTTGAGCCAGGGTTCGCTCTGGTCGGCGGTGCCGCCTGACGCGCTCGTGCGGTACTGGACGACCAGCCCGCCGGCCGCGGTGGTGCCGGCGGAGGCGGGCGAGGCTGCCAGCGCGGTGCAGCTCAGGGCCACGGTGAGCGCGGCGGCCGCTGCCGCGCGGATACGGCTCTTGGCGAGTTTCCTCATGGGGGTGTTCCTCTCCGGAATCGGGTGGGGGTCGGACGGGTGGATCGGTGCTGCGACTTCGGGTGCGGGTGCCACGGCGGGTGCGGTCATGCGGGTCAGCGGGGCATAGGGTCCGCGGTTCCGCGGGGTGCGAGGGGGCGGTAGCGGACGCCGAGGGCGTCAAGGCGGCCGGTGTGCTGGCGCAGTCGCTCCAGGAATCCGGGCCAGTCGCTGCGGCTGCCGGACCAGGCCCGGTCGGCGAGGGCGCACAGGCGCGGGTAGGTGAGGTACTCGATGCGGTCGGGGGTCTTCACGTACTCCGTCCACAACTGGGCCTGCGTGCCGAGCACTTGGGCGATCTCGTGCGGCTCCCAGTGGTCCGGGGCGGGTTCGTTGCCGTGCACCGCCCGAAGGCCGACGGGGGCGCCGGGCTGGCCGGGGGGTTCACCCGCGTCGCCGGACTGGGCGTAGTCGAGGTAGGTGGCGCGGTGGTGGGTGGTCACCACCTGGTGGCCGCGCCGGGCGGCGGCCAGGGCGTGGGCCGGATCGCGCCAGGTCATCACGGTGAAGTCGAGGGGTAATTCGGTTCCGGTCTCGGCCCAGCCGATCGGTCTGCGGCCCCGCTGCACCAGGAATTCGCCGATGCGGCCCATGAACCAGCCGTGCAGGGCCTGTACGTCGGGGAGTCCTTCGGCGGCCGCGCGGGCCTTGGCCGTGGGGCTGTTCTCCCACTCGGTGGTCGGGCACTCCTCGCCGCCGAGGTGGATGTAGGGGGAGGGGAAGAGGTCGAGGACCTCCTCAAGGACGGTCCGGCAGAAGTCGAGGGCCTGGTCGTGGACGCCCAGGACGGTGTCGCACACGCCCCACCGCGTCCACACGTCCAGGCGCCGCTCGGGGTGATTTCCCAGCTCCGGATAGGCGGCGAGGGCCGCGCGGACATGGCCGGGCATCTCGATCTCGGGTACCACGGTGACGCCGCGGGCCGTCGCGTAGCTGACCAGGGTGCGCAGTTCCTGTTTGGTGTACGTCCCCGAGTGCGGGACGCCGTCGAAGTGTGCGGCGCCCCGGCCCGGCGGTGTCGTCATCGACTGTCTGCGGTGAGCGCCGACCGAGCTCAGGCGCGGGTAGGCGTCGACCGGCATGCGCCAGCCCTGGTCGTCGGTGAGGTGCAGGTGCAGGGTGTTGAGTTTGTGGAAGGCGAGCAGGTCCACGTATCTGAGCAGGTAGGAGACGGGCTGGAAGTGCCGGGCGACATCGAGCATCGCGCCGCGCCAGGGGTGGCGGGGTACGTCGCTGATCTCGACGCAGGGCAGTTCGAAGGAACTGTTCGGCGAGCGGCCGGACAGGGCTTCGGCGGGCAGCAGTTGACGGATCGTCTGTGCGGCGCGGAGCAGGCCGGTGATCTGCCGGGCCCGCAGTACCACGGTCCGGGGGCCGATCGTGATCCCGTACCCCTCCTCGCCGAGGCCGCTGAGCCGGCTGTCGAGGGCCAGCACGAGCTGTCCGTTGGCGGCGGGAGCCAGCGGCAGTCCGGTGACCGGTGTCAGCAGGGTGCGCAGGAGATCGGCCGCCGGCTGCGTGCCGGGTTGGGAGCGCACGGTCGTATGCCGGTCGAGGAGGAAGCGGCCGGGGCGCAGGGAGACTTTGCGGGGCCGGGGCACGAGGGAGCGCTCGGGGTGGGATGCGGACATGCTGGCAGGCCTCCGGGGGTGAACGTCGGTGGTTCGTGCCCGCTCCGGGCGGGTGTGCCGGGCGGGTCAGCCCTTGACGGCGCCGGCCGCGAAGCCGGAGGTGACATGGCGCTGGAGCAGCAGGAAGATCACGAGCGCGGGCAGGGCGAACAGCGTGGAGGCGGCCATGGTGGCGCCCCAGTCGGTCCCGAAGGTGTTCTGGAAGGAGGAGAGCCAGACCGGCAGGGTGCGGTTGTCCTGCTCCTTGATGATCAGGAAGTTGGCGTAGGCGAATTCGTTCCACGCGGTGATGAAGCCGAAGAGGGAGGTCGCGAGCAGGCCGGGCATGAGCAGGGGCAGGGCCACCCGCCCGAACGCCCCGGTACGGGTGCAGCCGTCGACCTGCGCCGCCTCTTCGAGCTCGGGCGGAATGGTGGCGATGAAGCCCCTCAGCACCACGATCGTGAACGGCAGCGTGATCATGAAGTAGACCAGGGTCAGGGTCGGCAGCCGGTCGAGCATGTCGGTGTCGCGGGAGATGATGTAGATGGGGATGATCAGAGATTCCCACGGGGCCATCTGCGCGATGAAGACCATGAGCATGAACTGGCGCCGGCCCTTCCAGCGCATCCGCGCGACCGCGAAGGCCGCCCCCAGCGCGACCACCAGCGACAGCAGCACCGCGGCGAGGGTGACCAGGACGCTGTTGCGCCAGAAGAGCTCGAAGCCGTCGGCCTCCACCGCCTTGCGGAAATGGTCGAGGGTCCAGGTGTGCGGGACGAGTTGCGGGTGGTCGGACTGGATGTCCCTCGACGGTTTGAAGGCCGTGGAGATCATCCAGTACACCGGGAACAGACACACCACGACGGTCACGCACGCGGCGAGGTTCAGCGGTATCCGGCGGGCCCGGGGGTGCAGAAGGGTCATCGCAGTTCGTCCTCCTGACGGAACATCTGGCGGAAGTAGAGGACGAGCACCCCGGACATCAGCACCACGGTGAGCATGGAGGCGGCCGAGCCCAGGTCGTAGCGCTGGCTGGAGAGCGCCGTCTGGACCGCGTACACGGGCAGGATCGTGGTGGCGTCGCCCGGCCCTCCGCGGGTCATCACCCAGATCTGGACGAACGCCTTGAACGTCCAGATCACCTCCAGCGAGAAGACGAGCACGAAGATCGGCCGGAGCATCGGGAAGGTGACCGAGCGGAAGATCCGGGTCCCCGACGCCCCGTCCAGGCGGGCGGACTCGTACAGCTCGGTGGGCACGGTGGTGAGCGCCGAGTAGAGGGTGATCGCGGCGAACGGCACGGACTGCCAGACGATCAGCATGACGAGGATCGCGAAGGCGGCGCCGCCGTTGGCGAACCACGGGTAGCGGTCGAAGGAGTCGAAGCCGAGCGAGGTCAGCAGCCAGTTGACGATGCCGAATTCGGAGTGGAACAGCCATTGGAACACGGTGGTGGCCGCCACCACGGGCATCGCCCAGGCCAGCACCAGGGCGCACAGCACCACCGTGCGGCCCGCCTTCGCAAGGCGCTCCGTCATCAGGGCGACCAGGGTGGAGATCGACATGATCAGTACGACGTTGACGGCCATGAAGGCGAAGGTGCGGGCGACTACTTCCCAGAACCGCGGATCGGACAGCAGCGCCCGGTAGTTCCGCAGCCCCACGAACTCGGCGTCACCGCTGATGAGTTGGCGGAGCCGGAAGTCCTGCAGTGAGATCAGCACGGCCCGCAGCAGCGGGTAGACCAGGAGGTAGAGCATGCCGCCGATCGCCGGTGCGATCAGGGCGTAGGGCCAGTAGCCGCGCGCGGGCCGCTGTTGGGGCCCGCGCCGCGGCGAGCGCCGGGAGGCGCCGGGAGCCGTGCGGCGCTGGGGGGTGCGTGGTGCGGACCGCTCACGGATGGCCGGCACGGCACGTCTCCTCTCGACGGACTCCGCGCAGGGACGGAAGGCGGAGTCATGGGAGTGGGGCACGGGGGAGCGGAAGGGGTCAGGAGTGGGCGTTCATGGCCCGCGTGATGGCCGCCGACGCCTTCGCCGCCTCCTTGGCGGCATCCCCGCCGACGAGCACCGCGGTCATGTAGTCCTTGATCGGGTTCTCGGCCTCCACCGCGGCCCAGCCGGGGGTGTTGGGCGTCGCGTGCCCGTTGGCCGCGCCCACCGCCATCGCGGAGGCGCCGGGGTCATCGGCCACGGCCGATGCCAGCGTGGTCCGGTTGGGCACATAGCTCATGGCCACGGCCAGCTTCTTCTGCCAGGTGTCGCCCGTCAGTTCCGCGATGAGGGTCAAGGCCTCGTCGGAGTCGCCCGCCGCGGCGGGGATCACCAGATCGGAACCGCCGGTGAAGACGGCGCCCGGTGTGTCCGCGGTCTTGCCCGGGATCGGGAAGAAGCCCAGCTTGTCCTTGAGTCCGGGGTTGTTCTCGATGACGGCGTTGGCACCGCCCGGCGTGGAGATGACCTGGGCCACCTGCCCCTTGGCCATCACCTGGGCCTGCGGCGGATCGTCCTCGTCGGCGTCCTTGGGGCCTTTGCCAAGGGCCTGGAGGCGTGCGTAGAACTCCATGCCGCGCAGGGCCTCGGGTGTGTCGAGGGCGCCCTTCCACTTGTCGCCGGACCGGGTGGCGAAGTCGCCGCCCTCGTCCCAGATGAAGCCGCCCAGCGCGTACCACATCTGTCCGGGCAGATAGATGCCCTGCGTCTTGCCCTTGTTCAGCTTCCCGGTCACCTTGACCCACTGGTCGCGTGTCTTGATCGCGGCGGCGTCGACACCGGCCTTCTTGAACAGGTCGGTTCGGTAGATGACGACACGGTTCGCCGCGTAGTAGGGGATGCCGTACTGCTTGCCCTCGTACGCACCGGGCTCGGCAAGGCCCTTGAGCCAGTGCTCACCCTTGAGCTTCTCCTTGCTGTCGCTGAGGTCGAGCAGCCCTCCGCTGGCGGCGAACTGCGCCACCTGGGTGTTGCCCACCTCGATCACGTCCGGTGCGTCATTGCTGGCCAGCGCGGCGGTGATCTTCTCGCCGATGCCGTCCCACTCCTGGATCTGGACCTTGACGTCGATCTTCGGGTGCTTGGCTTCGAAGCCCTTGACGAACTCCTTCTGGAAGGCGGCCGAGACGCTGTCACGCATCAGCCAGACATCGACCGTCGTGTGACCGTCGCGGCCCTCGTCGGCGGAGCCGCCGCAGGCACTGAGTGTGGCGGCCATGACAAGTGCGGAACTACCGGCGAGCAAGCGGTACTTCACGATTCACCTCGGAGAGAGCAAGACCTGACCACCTGACCAGTGAAGCCCACTGGTCAGCTCGTCCCTTAATGCTGGATGAAGGTGGCATAGACCAATGGGGCCGTCAACCCCTCGCGCTGGCAATAGAATTGGCGATCTATCCGGGCTGTTGGGCGGTTCCGCTCTCCGGGTGGACGGCTACACTGGGCCTGACCAGTAGGCCAGTTCGGGCGCTGGCTGCCCGAACTGGTAAGCAACTGAGATCAGTGGGGACACCATGGATGCCGATGTACCCGAGACGGTGCTCAAGCGGGAGAGGGCCCGCGACGCCGTTCTCGAGCTGATCGAGTCGCGCAGTCCCGGCGATGCCATCCCCTCGGAGCGCGCGCTGTGCGCCCTGCTCGGGGTGTCGCGGCCCACCGTGCGCTCGGCGGTCGACGAGCTGGTGGCCGCGGGGCTCCTGGTGCGCGAACACGGCCGCGGCATGTTCGTCGCTCCCGCGAAGATCACTCAGGAGCTGGTCTCCGGAGGCCGGGCCCTGACCGTTCCGCAGGCGGCCGGCGCATGGTCGAGCCGGCTGCTGGAGTTCACCACCCACCCGGCCGGCGCCCGGGTCGGCCGCAAACTGCGGATGTCGCCCGCCGAGGAGATCCTCTACGTCGCCAGGCTGCGGCTGGTCGACGGCGCCCCGATGGCGATCGAGCATCTGCACCTCAGGGCCCGGCTCGCCCCCGGCCTCACGGCCGACGAACTGGAGAGCGGAGATCTCTACGAGCACCTGCGCGACACCCACGGGGTGCACGTCCACGAGGCCGTCCAGGCCATCGAACCGACCGTCGTGACCCGGGCGGAGGCCAAGCTCCTCGACGTCCCCGAACTCTCCCCGGCACTGCTCTTCGAACGACTGACCTCGGACACCACCGGCCGGCCCGTCGAATACGTCCACTCGCTCTACCGGGGCGACCGCTACCGCATCGTCTCCCGCCTCACCCTGGGCCCGTCGGCGGCGGCCGCGACCGCGGACCGGACCGCCGGCGACGACCACCACCCGGGCATCCCGCCGGGCGACTTCACCCTCGGCGACGCGGTGACGTCGTCCACGCGGGGGGACATCCAGGAGCGGAACACCTGAGACCGGGGCCGCACCCTTCGGTGTTGCGGCAGAAGCGGGGGATTCTCTGCACTCCGCACCCGGAAGGGGACCCTGGAGTGGGAGATGCAACGATCCGGGCCATGGATCAGCTCCCGTACTCGGCTGCTTGGTTGTCGCGATGGCGTGCGGAGATCACGGATGCGCTGAGTGCGATGGTTGCGACGTTCGAGGAGACGTACGGGTACCCACCCGGTCGCAACGAGGTCCGCCTGGCCGACGAGGACGACCTTCGCGCCGCCCGCGAGTACGCCCGCGAGATGCTGGGATCCGACGAGCAGCTGAAGTTCTACGAGTCCTTCGGAGAGGTCGCCCTGCCCGACGTGGGAAACGGCTACTTCATCCACTCGGCGCGCGATGTCCTGCACCGAGTGGCGGAGGAGGGCTATGCCTTCATCCCGATGGCTGATGACCCGCACGGCATGGTGATCGGCTCGGACGGCGGGGGCATCCTCTTCGTCGCCGACTGGGGCGGCGTCATCCACCGGTCCCGCACGGCTTCCCTGGACGCAGCGGACTTCGACAGGGTCGCCGACGACTTTCCGGAGTTCCTCGAACTCATCCGCCGGTCCGTGACCCGATTCGTGGAGACGGGCGAACCCGGATACCTGTAGAGGCTGTCGGCGATGGCGATGGCGATGGCGATGGCGATGGCGGTGGCGATGGCGGTGGCGGTGGCGGTGGCCGGGGGCGAGCGTGCTGGCTGAGCAGCCTACGTGCCGTATCGGTGTGCGCGTTCGCCGCGCCACCTCACCCACGCCGGGTCGTCGAGGAGCCCGTCGGCCTCCGGCAGCCCGGCAAGCCGCAGGAAATCGATGACGTCTGCGTCCGAGTGCGCGAGACCGAGGATCCTGCCGTGCGCGGTCACCCGGCGTCCTCCCGTACCGGACGGCGCGTGGACGACGGCGGGCGCCCGGTCCGTGCGCTCGGCGCCGTCCGGCCGGACCGGTGAGGCCTCCGGGCCTGGAGGCCTGGAGC
Source organism: Streptomyces sp. NPDC046925 (assembly GCF_040644915.1). Classification (NCBI taxonomy): domain Bacteria; kingdom Bacillati; phylum Actinomycetota; class Actinomycetes; order Kitasatosporales; family Streptomycetaceae; genus Streptomyces; species Streptomyces sp. NPDC046925. The sequence goes on from NZ_JBEYWZ010000004.1 coordinate 282,444, forward strand.
AAGGGTGAGGTGCGTCCGCGTTCCCGGATCCGATGCGGGGACTTTTCATGTGGCCAGGGCCGTTGCCAGGGCAGTGACGATCAGGGCGCAAGCCAGGCCGATCAGCAGGTAGCGAACCGTTCCTTCACGGCGGCGCGGAGCGGCGTCATCGTCGAGGCCGCAGCCGCACAGGCCGTGCTGTTCCAGGACGGGGGAGTCGAGCCAGTAGGCGGCGGACAGCTCGGCCTGCGGCTTGGAAATCGGAGCATCTCTCATGCCATGGGAACGAGTCGCGCCGGGCCCGGTGCACGCCACCCTCTGACCTTCACATGCTCTTCACACCCTTGCTGCATCTGAAATCGCTCGCCAGTGGAAGGTGCGTCAATTCCGGGGCGGCGTGCCGGCCGTGCTGCTGTGTGTGGGGGCCATCGGAGGGCACACCACGCCTGCGCGGCCGCTGGCCAAGGCGAGAAGACGGCCGCGCGTCGACGTCCGCGAAGTGTGACCATCGGGTGTCGGTCGCTTTCGGTGGGTGCTCGGAGGGGTGGCCTCACGTGTCCGGGTCGGCGTCGACGACGGTGTCACCGAAGGCGGCGGCGAGCGCCTTCGCGATCAGATCGGACAGTTCGGTCCGTCCGTCGTCCGCGGCCCAGCGCACCAACGCCGTGTGCATGGCGGCCAGGCAGGCGCTGGCCGCCGCGTTGGCTTGGAACGCCGTGTCGGGATCGGTGGCAGCGTCCCCGAGGGCGTCGACGATCGCCTGCTGGAGGGCGTACTGGTTGTCGAGGTGCTTGGCCCGCAAGGCCGGTGTCGCGAGCATGAGCCGGAGGCGGGCGAGGAGGAATTCTCTGTTCGCCGTCCGGTCGTTGCTGTGGTTGTCGCTGGTCAGTGTGGCGGCCGAGTCGATGAGCGCGCTGCCGATGCGGCGGACCAGGGGCTGCGCGGCGGGCGTTGCGGTGATCCGCTCGGCGACGAGCCGGCCGTTCTGGTCGAAGAGCACGAGGTCTTCCTTGGTGGGGAAGTGCCGGTAGACGGTCATGGGCGACACGCCTGCGGCTTCGGCCACGCCGGTCACGGTCGTGGCGTCGTAGCCGTGCTCGGTGAACAGCCGTACCGCATGCGCCTGAATGGCGCGCTGTGTCTCGGCTCGCCGTTGTTCTCGGAGGGTTGAGCGCTGGTCGGGCATGTGGTAGACCCTACCTCAGTGGTAGTGACTACCAGATTGGTAGTTCCTAACTTTCAGGGGTGGGTGAACATGAGTGACCTGACCGGCAGGACAGCTCTCGTGACGGGAGCATCGCGCGGCATCGGGCGGGCGACAGCGGCCCGGCTCGCGGCCAAGGGGGCAGTGGTCTGCGTGCATTTCGGCACGGACAAGGGCGGTGCGGCGGCGACGGTCGACGAGATCGAACGCAACGGTGGATCGGCATTCGCCGTCGGGGCGGAACTGGGCGCGGATGACGACGTCGAGACGCTCTTCGCGGGAGTCGAGGCAGGGCTGGCCGGGCGGCCGCTCGACATCCTGGTCAACAACGCGGCGGCTGCGCCGGCCGGTCCGATCGGAGCCACGACACGCAAGGAGTTCGACCACCTCTTCGCGGTGAACGTGCGGGCGCCGTACTTCATCATCCAGCGAGCGCTGCCCATGCTCCGCGACGGCGGCCGCATCATCACGATCTCGTCCGTGGCGACGCGCATGGCGAACCCGTCTCAGACGTCCTTCGCCATGACCAAGGGCGCGATCGAGACGATGAGCCTGACCCTGGCCAACGAACTCGGGGTCCGTGGCATCACCGTGAACGCGGTGGCCCCCGGCGCCACTCGGAGCGCGACCAATGGATCGTCGTTCGAAGCGCCGGGCCTGGCGGAACTCATCGCGGGCACGACGGCGCTCGACCGGCTGGGCAGGCCCGACGACGTCGCGGACATCGTCGCGTTCCTCGCCTCCGACGAGGGGCGCTGGATAACCGGGCAGGTCATCGACGCCAGCGGCGGACTGTTCCTCGGACCGCGCGCCGCATAGCCGAGGGCCGTTCAGCTCGGGCCGTGCCGCATTGCCGGGGACGGCGCGGCCGGGGCTGAACGACCTCGGAGGGTTGGCTCGTTGCGGCTATGGTGCTTGGCGTGCCGGGCCGCCGTGCGCGACAGAGGGCGCCCCGGCAAGCAGCCACCTCCAGCGGTGGCGCTCGGTGACGAGGGTGGTCACTGCCATCAGGGTCACGAGAACCGCCGCCCACGTCGGCCACACCAGCCACGAAGAGGTCACCGCCGCGACGAGCTGGAGCAGTACGAGGAGGATGGTGACCCAGCCCGGTACGGCGATGATCACGTTCGCCTTGTCGCCGGGGGTGGAGAAACAGGTGGGAAGACCGATCAGGAGCACCACGGACAGGGTCGCGAGGAGCCACGAGTGGTCGGCCAGCGCCCAGGGGGTAGCCACCCAGGCGACGAGTTCCACCGCGAAGCGCAGAGCGGACGCGACGCGGTCATCGGGTCGCGGCGAAACCGTATTCCCAGCAGTGTCGGACATCCCAGGACGATCTCACAGCAAGCGCTCAACAGCCAGACGACCAGGCACAGTTGCCGCCCAGGCTCCCTCACTCGCGGGAGTGGCTGCGAGGCCCGAGCAGGCCGAGTGCCATCAGCACGGTGACACAGAGGGTCATCCAGCCCATGAACGCGCCGCCGCCGTACAGCACCGCACCGGCCACCCGTGCTCCGGCCGCATGCGAGAGCACCCCCGCCACCACCGCTACGAGCAGCGACGATACGAAGGACAAGAGTGCGAGAAGTACCTGAACGGGGAAAGTGAGCCTCATCAGTCGATCCCTTCACGAAGGTGATCGACCAGTCGGCGGGCAGCCTCAGCTCGACCACCGCTTGCGGATGGCCTGCTGAGGCTCTGCGACGATTAGAGACTCATCGTGCTCATTGCCTGTCGAGACGGAAGCACTGTCCCCCATCGGACACGTCGCCAGTGCTTGTGGCTCTCGAATGAGCAACACAGAGCTTAGTGCGCGGAGTTGAGGTTCGCCCAGTATTCACGCGCGGACGATGAGCCGCGCGGACAGCCGAGTTGGGCCTTCCCTGTGGCCGACGGTCGGCTCTACGCTCCTCCCGTGGCCGTCAGCTCGTACCCAGGCGTCATCGCCGCTACCCGGGGGAGACCGTGGACGTCCCGACGTTGATCCTTCTGGGGGCGGCGGGCGGTCTGTTACGCGGGGCCCTGGACGTGTACACCCGCTTCGTGTCCTGGCAGGCCGACCGCCGCGCGCATCGGCAGCTGACCGCGTCAGGGGAAGTTCAGGGGGAAGCTCCGCAGTTCCAGGTGTACTTCGACCCGTCCGTCGACATCGCCGCCGCCGTCGTGCACAGCGTGATGGGCGCCGGGGCCGCGGTGCTGTTCGGCACCACGGGACAGATCAGCGGTGCGTACGCCGCCCTTGTCGTCGGACTGTCGGCGCCCATGCTGCTCACGCAACTCGGGCGCATCCAGACGGTCAACGAGGCGGTGACGGGCGAGCGGCCGCCGGCCGGGGCGACGGAGGCGGCCGCGCAGGCGGGGGGCCCTACGGGTGCCGAGGTCGGCGGCGGCGCGGACGCCTCGGGCACTCTCGGCACTCTCGGCGTCCCGAGTGCCGCAGCCCCCGTAGGCCAACCTGCCTTCCCGCTCCGGACGGAGCCCGCACCCGCACCCTCCGCGAACCCGACGGAGCCCCTACCCGCACCCTCCGCGGACCCGGCGGTCCCGGAGCCCCCGGCGCGGCCGACGCCCTCGCCCGGACCGCCGCTCCCGACCGCCCACGCGCGCACGCCGGAGCCCGCGGGCGGCGAAGCCCCGGACGAGGGAACGCGACTACCGGACCCCACTCGGCCCGGGGACACCACCCTCCCCGCGAGCCCGGCCGACGGAACGGGACCTGGCCTCGACGGCCCGGACGCGCCACGATGGCGGCAGCGGCCGGCGATCGGTGAGGAGGGACTGTGAACTCAGCTCCGCACCTGCTGAACGAGGACCGCCCGGAGTACGAGCAGATCCTCGACGACGCCTTGCGCGAGGTTCCCCGCCGACCGGAACTGGCCAATACGGGCCAACTGCTCAGCGCGGAGCAACTGCGCACCATAGCGCTGCACGCTAGCGCCGTGATCGCGAGCGCCGCGGCGACCGAGTACGAGCACTATGTGCGGGTCCGTGAAGAACTCCGCAGCTCGGGCGTCCCGTACACGTCCGTAAGAAGCAGGCGCCCGTCCTCCGGCTTGGCCTCTGCCGCCGGTTCCGCCTCCTCGGACACCGGCCCGGCGGCCACCGGCCAGCCTGCCCCGACAGGCCGGGGCCGTCGGTTCGGCGCTGCCGTACTGGGTTCCGGACGAGCGGGCAGGCGCCGGGGCAGCGAGGGAATCGCTCCGCAGCGATGGGCCGCGATGTCCTACGGCCGCCGTCTGCTGGCAGCGCTGATCGGGCTACGCGTACGCCCCGAACCACTGCGCGTACGCCCCGAATCCCAGGGTGCACGCCCCGAACCATGGACGGGAGCACCGACGCCGCGTTCGCCCGGGCAGTCGGGGGATGTCCGCCCGCCCGCTCGCCCCCGGCCGGGGAGAGGCGAGTCACCGGCACCCCAAGAAGACGATTCGGCGGGAGCCGGGGCGTTCGCCGTCTTTGCCGTGCTCGCCCCCCTTCTCTCCGGATCCGCCGCGGTGATCTTCTTCCTCGTCGGCCTCGTCCTGAAGATGTTCCGCGCCGAGTCGGCTGTCGCCGGAACCATGATCAATGCTGGCTGGCTGTTCGGAGCCGTGGCCGTGGCCACGGTCGTCGTCTGCGTGACCGTTCTGCTGGTCACGGCAGTGCGCCGCCGTGACCAGACGGCCGAGGAGGACGCGGGCCACCGCGAGAGCGAGGAGGTGGAGCGCGCCAGAGATGCCTGGCGGCATGCACTCCTGGAACGCGGCATCATGCCTTTCCTGCGCGAGGCGCTCGACCCTGCCGCGGCAGGCGCGCGCTCGACCTCCGCTCCCGCTCCCAGCGGCCGCCTGCCGTCTCTCGGCTACCACCGCCCGAACTTCGCGGCCCCCGACGACCGCCCCGACGCGGATTCGTCCCCCCGCCCCAGTTACACCAGCCCGGACTTCACGAGCCCGGACTTCGGAGGCCCTGAACACCAGCCGGACTGACGTGTCCCCAGGTCACCCAGCGCCGGATCCCGGCCGGGCTGATCAGCCTGCCGCTGGCCCTGGCCGGGTGGTCAGCGCCGGACACGGCGCGAAGACCGCCCGCCCCTCGCGCACCGCGATCCTGCTGGCCTTCGGCGCCGGCGCCGCCATCGCCCTGCACCTGGTCTTCCTGCACCAGGCACCCCCGGACAGCGGCGTCGCCGCGAGCCGGGCGGCACAGGGCTGGCGCATGCCGTTGCGAACACACGGTGCGGGCCCCGCTGGTGGCTGGGACCGCCATCGAGGACGGATGCGTGGCATGTCCTCGATGGCGGTGTCGATGGCCTGGTCGGCGGCTAGCTCAGATGCCGGGTCAAGAACCGGGCCGCAGCGTCTCCCGCGGACTGCGGGACGCCGGTGTGCCCGCCCATATTGGCGTGCAGGGACTTCTCCTTGGAGTCGAAGGCGTCGAACAGGTCCAGGGCCGCCTGCCGGTCATTGCCTTCGTCGTCCCACTGCAGCAGGACGTGCAGCGGAATGGTGACCTGGCGTGCCTCCTCGTACATGACGCGTGGCACGAAGCTCCCCGCGAACAGAACGGCGGCCGCGATGCGCGGCTCGACCAGCGCCAGCCGGACGCCGATGGAGATCACTCCCCCCGAGTACCCGAAGGGGCCACCGATTTCGGGCAGTTCAAGGAGGGCGTCCAGGAGGGACTGCCATTCCGGGACCGCCTGGTCGACCAGCGGCAGGATGAGAGCGTCGACGATCTCGTCGCTGACCGGCTCGCCTGCCTGCAGCGCCTGGCGGAGGTCGGCGCGGGCCTGCTCAGCGGCGGCCCACCGGGGCCGGTCGCCACTGCCGGGCAGCTCGATGGTGGCCGCGGCGAAACCGTCTGCCGCACACTGGCGGGCCCGGGCCGCCAGCCGGGAGTGCATCTTGTGCAGCCCGAGGGGAGGGTGGCCGAGCAGGATCAGCGGAACCGGAGCGGATGCGGATGCCGACCCGGGTGTCCAGAGGATGCCGGGGATCTCGCCGAGGGTGATTTCGCGTTCGAGGACGCCGTCGTCGAGGCGTTGTTCAGAAGTGAAGTGCATGGTCGTGCCTTTCGGGAGCGCGTGGAAACGGCGCTCCCGGACGACCTGCCTATCGTCCGACCGTGACCCCGCAGGGGAGCACCCATGTCAATACTGTGTTCACGGGTACCACCTCCTGTATCTCTCGCACGGCCTCCGGCAGATTAGCAGCGGTCACCGCGGCCGGCCCAACGGTTTTCCTGAGGCGGCAGCGGGGTCGGCCCATCGGGTCATTCCGCGGTGTCGCGCTGGTGTTGGTCGTAGCCGTCGCGATGGGTGAGGACCTCCTCCATGTTGCCCTCGGCCCATTCCTTGATCCCCCGCATGACTCCCTGGAGCGAGCGGCCGAGGTCGGTCAGTTCGTACGTGACGGTGACGGGCACTGTGGGCGTCACCGTCCTGGTCACCATCCCGTCGCGCTCGAGTGAACGCAGCGTCTGCGTCAGCATTTTCTGGCTCACGCCCGAGATCCGGCGTGCCAGCTCGGAGAAGCGCATGGGCCGCGGTGCGTCGCTCACGGCGGCCCCCGGACACGGGCCGTCGCCGCCCAGGGCGGCGAGCACCAGGGCGACCCACTTGTCGGAGATCCGCTCCAGGAGTTGGCGGCTGGGACATGCCGCGAGGAACGCGTCGTACTCCGCTTTGGCCACGGCTCGCCGCTGGGAGGCGGTGCTGGTCGGCATAGCTGATCTCTTCCGCTCGGTGACTTACGCACTTCCAGGTGCCTACTTACCAACAGGAAGCAGGTGACTCCATGCTGGTCCTGCACCACAGCGAAGGCAAGACCACCTCACCAGGCATGCACGAAGGAGCAGATGACGATGAACGAGATGACGACGACCCCTCAGGTGACCTCCCGGCGAGCGGTGGTCCGCGTGCCGTCTGGGCCCCGGTCGATCGAGATCGTCGAGGCGCCGGTGGCGGAGCCGGGGCCTGCGGAGATCCGCGTCAAGATTGCCGCCGCGGCGATCAACCCGGTCGACCTGGGCGTGGCCGGGGGCGTCTTCCACCAGCTCGGAATGGTCGACCAACCCGACTACACCGGGCTCGGCTGGGACTTCGCGGGCACGGTCGACGCCGTGGGGCCCGGCGTCGAGCTGCGGGTCGGTACCCGTGTCGCCGGGTTTATCGACGGCTTCGACCGCGACCAGGGATCGCACGCCGAGCACCTCGTCGTCCCCGCCGCGAACGCCGCCGTCGTACCGGACGGCCTGGACCTGGTCGAGGCCGCGGCGGTGCCGCTCAATGCCACCGCCGCGGCCCAACTCGTCGACCTTCTCGGCGAGGCGTCGGGTGAGGCCCGGCGCTTGCTGGTGACGGGCGCGGCCGGAGCGGTGGGCGCGTACGTCGCCGTACTGGCCCGCGACCGCGGCTGGCAGGTGACCGGGATGGCCCGAGCGGCCGACGAGCCGTTCGTGCGAGGTCTGGGCGTCGACTTCGCCACCGATTTCGGGCAGAACTGGGATGCCGTAGCCGACGCTGGCGCCCTGCAGGAGAACGCCCTGCGGGCGGTGCGTGACGGCGGCCGTTTCGTCGGCGTGCAACCGGCCTCGCGGCTTCCCGAGGAGCGCGGCATCACCGTCGAGGTTCTGTTCGCCCATCCCGACGGTGCGCTCCTGGCCCCGCTGCTCGCCCGGGTGACGGCGGGGGAACTGCCGGCCCGCGTCCACGCCGTCACGCCGCTCGACGACGCAGCCGGTGCCTACCAGGCCATGGCGAAGGGCGGCGTCCGCGGCCGGATCGTACTCGTGCCCTGACAGTGCGGACGTCGTCTCGCGCCGCGGGCCGCAATCGCACAGGCCCGCAGCCCGGTCGAAGTCTTCCCGGGTCCGGCGGATCGGCGGTCGATGTACCCGCCGCCGACCAACCGCGGGAAGCAATCAGTGAGGCAGCCGTGCACTACGGTGCCGTGCACTACGGTGGCGCTACGCCCACGCGCCCGGCCGGTCGCCGACAGCCGCCGGCCGGAACCAGTTGGAGCCCGAGAGCATGACCGACCCGACTGAGGATCCACGCTTCCCCCAGAACCGCGATCCGGCCTCCGCTCCCCGGCGATCCGCATGCCCGGTGCAGCCTGTGCCCGCCGGCTCCGGCGGGAGCCCCGGTTACCTGATCACCGGCTACACGGAAGCCAGAGCGGCCCTCAACGACCCCCGGCTCTCGAAAGACACCGCTGCCTTCTTCGCGGGCAAGGGATCACGGCGCCGCCTGCACCCGGCGGTCGCGCGGAGCATGCTGGCCAGCGACCCGCCCCAGCACACCCGGCTGCGCAAGCTGGTGACCGGTGCCTTCACGACCGGCGCCGTCAGCGAACTGCGTCCCTTCATCGCCCGGGTCACCGACGACCTGTTGCAACAGTGGCCCGCAGGCGAGCGGTTCGACCTGGTGGCCGGACTGGCGGTGCCGCTGCCGGTCATCGTGATCTGCGAACTGCTCGGAGTTCCGCAGACCGACCGCTCCGATGTCCGGCGCTGGTCGGCGGAGCTGTTCGCGGCGGGAGAGCCGGACGTCATCGACGCGGCCTCGCATGCGCTGGCCGACTACATGACGGCCCTCATCGCCGCCAAGCGCCAGAACCCCGGCAGCACGCTTCTTGACCGGCTTATCTCGGCTCGCGACGGAGACGATCACCTGAGCGAGGACGAACTGGTCTCCCTGGCCGTGCTGTTGCTCGTGGCCGGACACGAGACCACGACCAACGCCCTGGGCAACGCCGTCCTGGCGCTGCTCCAGCACCCGGCCGAACTGGAACGCCTCCGCGAGGATCCCGACGCCGTCGCCTCCGCACTGGACGAACTGCTGCGGTTCGACTCCCCGGTCAGCACGGCCACCTTCCGCTTCACCACCCGGGCCATCACGCTGGGCGGCACCGACATCCCGGCCGGGGCCCCGGTCATGGTCGCTCTCGGGGCAGCCAACCGGGACCCGGCGCGCTTCCCCGCGCCCGACCTGCTCGACCCGGACCGAGACGCCGCCGCGCACCTCAGCTTCGGCCACGGCATCCACCGCTGCGTCGGCGCGCCCCTCGCCCGGGCCGAACTGGAGATCGCCCTGCGAGCGGTGCTGACCCGCTTCCCCGGCATCCGCCTTGCGGTGCCGCCGGAACAACTGATCTGGCGCCGCACCCGCCTCGTCCGCGGCCTCACCTCGCTTCCTGTCCTGGCGTAGCGGCTGGTTGGGCCCGCGGGCCCTGCGGCGTCAGCCGGTGACCAGTTCCCGGCTCAGGACGTGTTCGACCAGGGAGATCAGGACGTCCTTGCCGGATTCACGGTCGCGTACGTCGCAGAGCAGGACGGGGGTGTCCGGGTTGAGGTCGAGTGCGCGGGCGACCGCGTCCGGGGTGTGGCTGCGGATCCCGTCGAAGCAGTTGACGGCGACGATGAAGGGGATGCCGCGGCTCTCGAAGTAGTCCACGGCGGGGAAACAGTCCGCGAGCCGGCGGGTGTCGGCGAGGACGACCGCACCCAGGCAGCCGGTGGCCAACTCGTCCCACACGAACCAGAACCGGTCCTGGCCGGGCGTGCCGAACAGGTACAGGGCGAGGTTGTCGCGCAGGGAGATGCGGCCGAAGTCCATGGCGACCGTGGTCGTGGTCTTGGTGGACACCCCCTCCAGGCTGTCGACGGGGCGCGAGGCTTCGGTGAGGGGTTCCTCGGTGCGCAGGGGGCGGATCTCGCTGACCGACTCCACCAGCGTGGTCTTCCCGACGCCGAAGCCGCCGGCGATCAGGAGCTTGAGCGCGGTGAAGTCGGCGGGCGCCGAATGCCGCGTGCGGTAGTGCCGGTCAGAGTGCGCGGAGGCCATTGATCACTTCTCGCAGGAGGTGGGCGGGGGGACGTTCTGTCCCGGTGGCGGTGGACTCGGGCGGCGTGATGTGGATCAGGCCCTGCGCCGTGAGGTCGCCGAGCAGGACCCGTACGACGCCCAGGGGCAGCCCCGAGTCGGACGCGAGGTCCGCGACGGGGCGCGGGCCCCCGGCGCACTGGGCCAGCAGTGCGCGCTGCTCGGGCGGGAGCGGGCCGCGCGGGGTGGCGGCGGTGGGCCGGACGATCGCCATCAGGTCGACGCGCTCGGCGCCGTTGTCCGTACGGGCGCGACCGGCCGTCATGGCGTAGAGCCGGACCAGGGGGCCTGCCTCGTCGTCGTAACGGTCGGCCCAGGCTTCGGCGAAGCGATCGCCGTCGCCGCCCCGTTGGCGGTGGGGTGGCCGGACGGTCATGAGGCATCGCCGTCCGGCGTGGGCGTGTCGTCGCGCCGCGCGGGCACGGCCAGGTGTTCGTGCACCCGGTCGACCAGCAGGGCCATCTCGTAGGCCACCAGGCCGATGTCGGCGTGCCCGTCGGTGAACACGGCGATGCACGAGCCGTCGCCCGCGGCGATCACGAAGAGGAAGCCGCCCTGCAGCTCGATCATGGTCTGGACGACGCCGCCCGCGTCGAAGTGCCGGCCCGCCCCCTTGGCCAGGGAGTGGAAGCCGGAGGCGATGGCGGCGAAGCGCTCGGACTCGTCGCGGCCCATGCCGTGCGAGGCGCCGACGCACAGGCCGTCGGTGGACAGCATCACCGCGTAGCGCACCTCCGCGACACGGTCGACGAGGTCGTCGAGGAGCCAGTCGATGCCGCCCGCGCCGTGGTCGTCGCTGTGTTCGCCCACGGAAGTGACGGAGTAGGTCGGCGTCATCGGTCAGTAAGCCCTTCGTCGTTCGCTGCGTGGTCGTGGGGCGAGGAGCCCGGGCCGGCGGGGCCTGCCGGTTCGTCGCGGGCGGCCGAGGCGCGGCGCCGGCCGGAGCGCAGCGACGCCATGGTGGCGCGGGCGGCTTCCGGGGAGCGGACGGCCGGGCCCGGGGCGGGGTGCGGTCCCGTTCCCGCGTCCTCGTCGGTGCGCAGTTCGGGCGCGAGGCTGGCCTGGCGCACCCGGCGCGGCAGTCCGTCCTCCGTGTCCGGTGCGCCGGTGGAGCGCGTGTCGGGCGCGGGCGCGGCCTCGGGGCGCTGGGGTGCGGCGGTCGGGGTCTCCGGTTGCCGGGGCAGGGCGTGCCGGGCGCGGCCGGGGAGTTGGCGGGGCGCCGGGTCAGCGTGCGGGAGGCGGGGCGATGTTTCGGCTGCGGCGGCCGGTCGCAGGCCGTGATGCCGCTGGGCGGGGATGCGCCCGACGGTTGCCTCAGGGGACGGGGCCGGGGCCGGGCCGGGCTCCACTGCGCGGGGCGGTTCGGGCTCCGGCAGGGGCCGCAGGCCCGGGTGCGGGGCCTGCAGGAGCTGCTGGGGCAGGAAGACGACGGCGGTGATGCCCCCGTAGACCGAGCGGCGCAGCGTCACGTCGACGTGCTGGCGCTCGGCGAGACGGTTGACCACGAACAGACCCAGCTGGCGCGAGTCGAGCAGGTCGACGTCCGCCGCCCGGATCTTCTCGTTGGCGGCGGCGAGCGCCTCGTCGCCCATGCCGAGCCCGCGGTCCTCGATCTCCAGGACCGCGCCCGCCCCGACCTCCTCGGCGCGTACCACCACGGGGGTGTGCGGCGGCGAGTAGGAGGCGGCGTTCTCGGTGAGTTCGGCCACGAGGTGGATGAGGTCGGCGACCGCCGAGCCGGACAGGCGCAGGTCGGGGATGTCGTGGAGCTGGACGCGCTCGATGTCCGCGGTCTCGGCGATGCCCGCGCGCACGGCGTCGATCAGCGGGACCGGGTTGCGCCAGGCGCGGCCGGGCGCGGAACCGGAGAGGATCAGCAGGGACTCGGCGTGACGGCGCATCCGTGTCGTCAGGTGGTCCAGGCGGAAGAGGTCCTCCAGGTCGGTGGGGTTCTCGGTGCGGCGCTCCATGGTGTCCAGGAGTTCCAGCTGCCGGTGCAGAAGGAGTTGGCTGCGGCGGGCAAGGCTGACGTAGACGCCGGAGACGCCCGTCAGGACGGCGGCGCGGCCCTCGACGGCGCGCAGCGCGGCGCGTTGCACCGTGGTCAGCGCCGCACCGACCTGGCCGATCTCGTCGCGGACCGGTTCCTTCGAGAGCGGCGCCTCCTGCTCCAGGTCCAGGCCGTCGCCGCCGTGGATGCGGCGGATGGCGGCCGGCAGGCGGTGGGCGGCGAGTTCCAGCGCGGAGTTGCGCAGTCCGGTCAGGTCGTCGACGAGGCCGCGTCCGATGCGTACGGACAGCAGCAGCGAGAGGACCACACCGAACAGGCCCAGGAGGACGGCGAGGCCGGAACTGCCCAGGTTCGCCAGGGAGTACGGCTTGGCGGCGACGCCCGTGTCGATCGCGCCCCGCTCGGCGCCGGCCAGCCCGGACAGGGTGGGGCCGGCGACGGAGCGCCAGTGCTCGGCGGACACCGCGGCGGCGGCACCGGAGGGACCGGCGGCAAGGACGTCGTCCTGGGCGGTGGCCAGGCCGTCGCCGGCGGGGGAGTCGAGCACCTTGCGGTAGGCGGCGGCGTCATCGGACCGCAGGTCGGAGACCGCCGCGTCGGCGAAGGCGCGCTGCGCGGCGACGTCGCCGACGAACGTGCGGTAGGGGGCCGCTGCCATGGTCCCGCTCGCCTGCGCCGCGCCGAGCACGGCGTCCTGGCGGCTCAACGCCTCACGGGAGCGGGCCAGTTCGAGCACGGTACGGGTGTCGGATGCGCGGTCGGGCTGATCGGCGCCCGCGACCCCGGAGCGGACCGCGAACGCCCGCTCGACGGCCTTGCCGTAGTCGGAGAGCACGGCGGCGGCGCTGCGCGGGCTCTCCCGCCGCTCACCGAGCGCCCCGGCGCTCGCGAGCAGAGAGCGGACGCGGCCGGGCAGGGCGGAGTCGAGGGACGCGAGGTCGGTGCTGCTGGAGCGGACGCCCGCGCGCAGTGCCGTGACGGCTTTGTCCGTACGGGCCTGCGCGGACTCGAAGTCGTCGCGGGCACTGCCGCCGGGCGCGGCCTGGTACCTCAGGGCCGCGGCCCGCTCGTCCTGCGCCGCGGAGGTGAACCGGGCGACGGGCCGCACCAGGGTCGTGTTGATCTGGCGCAGCTGCTCGGTGGCCGAGACCTGCGAGGCGGTGGTGACGGCGGCGTGTCCCCACAGGGCCATCAGCGACAGGACCGGCACGGTCAGCAGGGTGACGACCTTCGCGCGGATCGATTTGGGGCGCCAGCGTTGTGGCACCAGAGGGCGTACGGGCATGACGAAGGGGCTCCTTGGCGGTGCAGGAGTACGGGGGCGCGGCGCGCCGGGCGTCGGCCCCCGGGGGAACGCGGGGCGCGCCGACGTGGATGAACCAGGCGCGCGCCGCGGTGGGGAGAGGAAGGATGGGGGCCGAAGCGGCCCGGCCGCGGTCAGGTGAGCGGCAGTTCGACCTCGTGCAGCGGACGGGCCGCGGCCTCGCTCTCGGCGCGCTCACGCGCCGTGGGGGACAGCGCGACGAACGCACAGGTCAAGAAGAGGAACGAGCCGAGCACCACGGCGAGCGGCAGGATGAAGGCGGTGGCGCTGGCGCCCTGCAGGGGCGCGGTGCCGGCATGCACGTCCACCGTGACGGCGGCCATGCCCGTGTAGTGCATGCTGCTCACCGCCAGGCCCATCACGAGCGAGGCGACGGCCGCGACGACCGGCCCCCGTACGGCCAGCGCGGCCCACAGGGCGGCGGAGGCGGCGGCGATCGCGATGAAGACGGAGAGGGCGACGAGCGCGGGATCGTACGCAATCGATCCGTTGAGCTGGACGGCGGCCATGCCGATGTAGTGCATCGCGGCAACGCCGAGTCCCGTGCCGATGCCGCCGAGCACGATGGAGCGCGCCCGGGAGTTGCCGTAGCCGGCGGTGAAGACGCCCGCGCCGACGACGGCGATGGCGACGACCAGGCTGAGCAGGGTCAGCGGGATGTCGTAGCGGATCGCCGTGCCCTCGGCGGTGTAGCCGAGCATCGCGATGAAGTGCATGGTCCAGATGCCGGCGCCGATGGCGACGGAGGCGCTGATCAGCCAGTTCCGCTTGGACCGCCCCCTGGCTGCCAGCGCGCGCACGGTGCAGCGCAGACCCAGCGCGGCACCGACGACGGCCATGGCGTACGACAGGACCGGAGTGGCCCAGCCTCCTGCCATGTGGTGCATGTGACCCACGGGATTCCTCTCACTTGATGTGTCGGCCCCCCGGCGACCGGGGACGCTAGCACGCAGTGGATCTCCTGCCAGGAGGCATGAATTCCGCTTCTTGTGAGGGTTACCGAACAGTAAAGCCCGAGTTCACGGGCCTGCACGCACATAGGTCCATCACGGATCGCACACATAGGTGCGACTCTTGTCACGCCGCGTATCGAACCCCTTGCGACACCGGGGGCGACACGCCCAGTTCCGGATATCCGGGACATGGCGGTGCAGCTTCCCCCGTCTTCCCTCCCCGCCAACATGCTCGACGCCGGGCGATGAGCAGCACAGCCCCTGCTACGGTGCGCCGATGTCATCGGTCAAGCAGTTCCAGGTCACCTTCGACTGCGCGGAGCCCGCGCGCCTCGCCGGCTTCTGGTGCGAGGTGTTGGGGTACGTCACTCCGGCGATCCCCGAGGGGTTTGCCACGTGGGAGGACTACCACCGCTCGCAGCCACCCGAGCAGAGCGCCTACTTCGCCTGCAGTGACCCCACGGGCGTGGGCCCGCGCCTGCTCTTCCAGCGCGTGCCCGAAGGAAAGGTCGTCAAGAACCGGGTGCACCTGTGCGTACGGGCCGGCACCGGACTCGTCGGCGATGAGCGCCTCGCCACGCTGGAGGCCGAGCGCGCACGACTGGCCGCGCTCGGCGCCGTACACGTGCGGACGCTGCTCGCCGACGAGGACAACGAGTCCTGCATCGTGATGCAGGACATCGAGGGCAACGAGTTCTGTCTCGACTGAGCCTGCCCCGCGATGACCGGATCCGGCGCCGACCGGGCGGCGGTTGGCGCCGACGAGGGACTGGAGTCCTCGGTGCCGGTCAGGGCACGAGGACGACGGAGTTGATCGGTGTCATGTCGTACGGCAGCGATTCGCCCGTCGCACGGACCACGCCGGAACAGCTGGTGCCGTTGTACCCGAAACAGACCTGGAAGCCCGCGCCGCCGGTCTGGTAGTGGGCCAGCACGCGATGGCCGGTGACGTTCGACAAGTTGTGGGAGCCGTAGCTGTAGAAGATGTTCCTGCTCAGGATGGTGCCGTTCGTCTCGCGAATGCAGAGTGCCCCGCTGGGGCAGGGAGTCGCCGCATGAGCCCCTGGCGCTGCGGCAATTCCGGTCCCGGCGGCGAGTGCCAGGCTCACCGCGATCATTGTGGTCTTGCGCATCGTTTGTCCCCCCGGGTCCTGATGGGCAGCTCCGGTATGGAGCACCTCACGAGGATCCAGTAATGCGCCCCGTGCTGACAGCACGACTTCCGCCAATGTGGTCGTCAGCCCAGGACGCCGGAGGTGTTCAGGCCGGATCCGGTCGGTGGCGTCAGGAACCGAACGCGCGGATGAGGGCGTCGCAGTAACCATGGAAGATCATCATCCGGACGGTGCCGCCGTCACGCCCGGCTCGGAGGCCCGCCGGGCCGGCAGCTCTGCACTGGCCGAAGGTCTGCGCATATCGGGCCGCGACCGGCGCCTCGTATTCGGGTCGGCGGCATTGGCGGCCGCGGCGGCGCTGGTCGTGGGCGGCGGAATCGTGGCCGGCGGGTTCGCCGCGGCGTGGGGCCTCTTCCTGGAGGCCGGGCGAACCGCCGAGGGCTCCATCGAATACGAGGAGTCCTACGTCGCCTACATCGACCAGTGGGACGGCCTCGTCAAGGTCGCGCTATGCGTGTACCCGCTGCTGCTCCTGGTGGCGATGATCCTGATCGCCTGGCTGCTCACCGCCCAGGCCGTGACCGCGGCACACGCGCGGGAACGCGACACGGCGGGCGCGAACCCGGGCACCGCTCCGGGCGCGAATCCGGGCACCGCTCCAGGCGCGGCCCCGGGCGCCGATCCCTGCACGCTCACCCTCCGCGCCCTGTGGCGGCGCTCCCGTCCGCATCTGGGCGCCGCCTTCCGAATCCAGTTGCTCACCCTGGTATGCGCCCTCGTCCCGGCGACGGCAGGTCTGCTCGTCCTGGCCGCCGTCGACATGGAGATGGTGCCCGGGGTCGTGTGGCCCACCTACCACGAACCCGCGACCGTGCAGTTCATCCTGGTGGGCCGGATCCTGCCCGTCGTGATCTGGGTACTGGGGCTCGTTCTCCTCGCGCGCTTCGCACCGGCCACCGCGATACGGGTGGCGGACACCTGCTCGGCGACGGCCGCCATGCGCCGTTCCTGGACACTGACCCGCAGGGCGCGGCTGCGCACCACCTGGACCTACCTCCTGTGCGCGGCCGCGATCGCCGTCGCCTTCGCGGTGCTGAAGTGGCTCGGTACGTACGTGGCGCACTGGGCGGGACTGCTCATGCTGGCCACCACCGACGACAACGTGTGGGTCACCGGCGTCCTCGTCATCATCACCCCGATCGCGGTGGCACTCGTGCTCCTGCCCTTGGTGCTGGCTCCGGTGGGCGTGGTACTGGCCTGCCTGCGCGGCGTCCACGGGGCGGCCAGGCACAGCTCTAAGCCTTGATTGATGCGGCCGACCTGGCGGCCTGCTCGACCTTTGCCCAGTGGGCTGCACGGGCTGCCTCGTCGATCGGCTGCTCGTTCTCGGCGCGCACCCCGGTCCGGCCGTCGATGCCCTCGCGCAGGATGTCGGCGTGCCCGGCATGCCGGATGGACTCGCCCAGGACATGGACGATGACGGCGAACAGGTTTGTGTTGGGAGAGGCTCCCGGCCACCACGGCACGTGGCCGGGGGTGTCGAGGGGAAGCTCGTTGATCGTCGCGTCCGAGTGTTCCCAAGCACGCCGGTAGAACCCCGTGATCTGATCGCGGGTCTCGTCCTCGGTCGCCCACTGATCGCTGCTGTTGGAGTCCTGCCACCGGGACAGCGGTTCCGGGAAAGGACGGTCGAAGACCTCGCCGAAGTACCTGGCCTCGACGGTGGCCACGTGTTTGACCAGGCCGAGAAGGTTGGTCCCGGTCGCCGTCAAAGGCCTGCGGACGTCGTATTCCGACAAGCCGTCGAGTTTCCAGAGCAGCGCCGCACGGTCCCGCCGCAGTCTCCCGTGCAGGTTGCCTTTTGCGAATTCATCGATCATGCGGCATGAGCCTGCCATGGCCTGCACGAGGTCTCAAGATCCCGTACGCGTAGTTGGTCCGCGACGTCTGGCGGAGCCGTGCCTGGCCTGCGACGGCTTCTGGCAGATCGCGCGGCGATTACCCCATCGCGTCGAATGCCCTTGACTCGATCTCAACTCGTGCGCTACTACGGCCGATAGGTCTCAGCAGAGACGGCAAGCGAACATACGGGGGACGTGGTTCGAATGTCGGTAGAAGATACCCGCCGAGTATTTCTGCGGCGGATGGGGGCGACCTTGCTGGTGGGGGTGGGGCTGACCGCTACCACGGCGCACGGATGCCCGGCGAAGAAATCGACCCCACAGAAGCCGCGCCCCAAACCGCCGAACGTACCTCTACCAAATCCGAAGCCTCCGGATTCGCCTGATCCGCAGTATCCGTGACCGCTCGATTATCTGCTCCGTCACGACTCGCTGCGCTCTCTGCAGGGGGCTGTCCAATTGGCGCTAGTGCAGCAATACGGTTTTTCGCGGGGGCCTGTGAATCCCGCAGCCGTGATCCCTGAGAAGATCTCGCCATGCCTGATGAGCCGATGGACAGCGAAGAAGCCCTGTGGGCGGGCGAGAAGACTCTGTACGACGTGGTTCACGGACTCGACGCCCTCGTCGAGATCATCGGACGGGACCTTGTCCTGGGGGAGTACTCCCTTGCGTACGACACAGCAGACGCGGCGGCGCAGATGATTGTGGAGCAGGGGGAGGCGACGGGGATCCGCGAAGAGGCAGCGGCGCTGCTGGTCGTGCGTGCACTCGCTGAGGCCGCGGCCGCAGCGGAACGCGCGTTCGATCAGTCCGGCTCGTAGAGAGACGCCGACCAGACCGCAACCCGCGCCCGCCGACCGGACCGTATCCCGCGCCCGGCGGCCGGGCCGCGATCAGCTGACGAAGTCGGCGAGGGCGGGCAGCGGAGAGGCCTTCTCGATGGGGCCGATGTAGATGACGGCTTCCTCGAACTGGTAGTAGGAGAGCGCCTCGTGGCGTGGGCCGATGACGAGCAGGTTGTCCCCGCAGCGCCAGGCGGCATGGCGCCAGGCTCCCTCGCCCATGGCCAGGGTGCCGCCGTGGGCCGTGATGTCGCGCTCGGGCGGGCCCAGTCGTCGAGTGAAGGCGGCGATGGCTGCGTCGATGTGCGTGTCGAATATGTCGCGTCCGGCGTCCACGCGGCTGGTCCAACCCGGCAGTGTGCCCCAGAAGTCCTCCTCCCAGGCCTCGCCTCCCGCCCAGTAGAAGTGGGCGAAGGACAAGGCGAGGGCGTCCCCGAGATACGCGAGGTGCCCCTCGGCGGTGACGAGCGTGTCCTCCAACGGCAGGTCATCGTCGCCGTCGCACCAGCCCAGGCGCCGCATCTCCGCTTCGGAGACCGCCCAGTCACCCAACGGCAGTTGAGCCAGGGCGACAACCTGCTCCACCAGGGGCGGGGTGATGGGGCATACGGCAACATGATCGGCAGATTCTTCGGCGCTCATGGCCCGACGATATCCGGGGCCCGCCCGTCGCATCGGCCCCGGTGGCGGTTCGACAGGCGGGCAACTGGCGCCGTGGACCGGGAGTTCGGTCGAGATCAGGTAGTCGTCGATCGTTCCCTGTGCGCAGGGGCTGCTGGAGTAGGTGCCGTGTCCCCATCCTCGGTAGGTGTGCAGGACCGCGTTGCGGCCGAGTTGAGCGGCGACGTTGGTGGCCCAGTTGTAGCCGGAAGCCGGGTCGTGGAGCGAGTTGACCATACAGGCCCCGCCCGACATCCGGCACAGCCCTGATTCGCCCCGTAGGGGTCGGAAGGCATTCAGCCCTGAGCGACCGCAAGACCGGTCTGCGGAGCCCGTAAGATCCAATTCCTGTGAGCAGCAACACGATCCGGTTACCCGAGAGCACCCGCCGCGCCGCCCTGGCCGCCCGTTGTCGTACGGTCGTCGAGGCGCGCTGGTTCTCCGCCACCGTCTTCGCCCTGATCCTTGCCAACGCCGCCGTCCTGGGCATCGAGACGTACAGCGGGGTCATAGACCGCCTCGACGACGAATTGAAACTGCTCGAGCACGCCTTCCTCATGGTCTTCACCGCGGAGATCGTGCTGCGCGCGGGCGCGCACGCCGATCGCCCGCGGGCCTTCTGGCGCGACCCGTGGAATCTCTTCGATCTGGCCGTGGTGGCCTGCGCGTTCGTGCCTGTGGTGCGGGAGAACGCCACCGTGCTGCGGCTGTTGCGCCTGGCCCGTGTGCTGCGCGCCGCCCGCTTCCTGCCTCAACTGCGCATCGTGCTGGTCGCGGTGGGCCGCAGCCTGCCCGGCACCGTCAGCTTCCTGTTCGTGGGCGGGCTGCTGTTGTACGTGTACGCGATGGTGGGCTGGGTGTTCTTCGGCCAAGCCGACCCCGAGCACTTCGGCTCGATCGGCCGCGCCGTGCTCACGCTCTTCCTGCTGATGACCCTCGACGGACTCGGCGACGCGGTCCGCGCCGGCCTGGAGATCTCCCGCTGGAGCATCGTCTACTACGCCAGTTACGTCCTCATCGCCTCCTTCGTTCTCGTCAACGTCCTCATCGGGGTCGTCATCACCTCGCTCGACGAGGCCCGCGCCATGGAAGAGCGCGAGGAGCGGGAGGAGCGGGAAGCGCTGCCCGTCCCGCCCCAACCCGCGCACGCGTCGGAGGAGGACGTGCGCACCCGGATCGCCACGGCGCGCAGGGCCCTCGATGAACTGGAGGAGTGCCTCGCGCGCTGCGGCGCGCCTCATTCAATGGGCCCTGACGAGACTGCCTCTCCTCTGCCCGGGCACTCGTAGTTCGACAGTTGTGTAGAAGCGTGGGGTCAAGGAGAGGTAGACGGGCATGGAGATCTCCGGCATTTTCACCGCGATCATCATCGGCATCGTGATCGGTGTGCTGGGCCGCCTGGTCATCCCGGGCCGTCAGCGCATCGGTATCTGGTGGACGATCCTGGTCGGTATCGCTGCCGCCCTCATCGGTACGGGCATCGCGGGCGCCCTGGATGTCGCCGACACCAAGGGCATCGACTGGATCGAACTGGCCATCCAGATCGGCCTCGCCGGCCTCGGCGTCGTGGGAGTGGAGCGCTTGAAGGGACGTGGCTGAGCCCCGGGACAGCTGCCCGCTCCGGCGGCGCCGTGCTGTGTAGATGGCAGCAGGCCAGCCGGCCGCGAAATCGCCGATTTCCTCAAGCGCTCCCGTGCCCAGTGCGATCCCGAGCAGGCGGGGCTGCCACCGGACGGACGGGTGCGGCGTGTGCCGGGACTTAGGCGCGAGGAAGTCGCCCGCCTGGCGGGGGTTTCGGCTGAGTGCTATGCCCGCCTCGAGCAGGGCCGCCCCATCCACCCGTCCGCTGCCGTCATCGAAGCCGTCGGGCACGCCCTGAGGCTGGACGAGACGAGCCTTGCCCACCTCAAGGACCTCGTCGGCATCACCACCACCCGTCCCCCGGCACGTACGCCCAGCGTCCTGCGCCTGCGCCTGCGCGCCGGGCTCCACCGGCTCCCGGACTCCCTGGACAACGCTGTTCCCGCCCTCATCCCGGGACGTCGATCCGCCGTCCTGGGCGCGAACCGGATGGCCAGAGCCCTGTTCGCGGACTTCGACGCCATGCTGGCCGCTGAGCGCAACTACACCCGCTTGCTCGTTGCCGAACTACGGCAGCTGAGCGACGACTTCGACCACTGGTGGCAGCAGCACCGCCGGCCGCGCGACTGATCCGGAAGGCCGCCACCTTGTGAGCCGCCGGTGTGCTGGCCGATCGGTGCGGATGTGCTGTCCGGCGTGGACGACGCCCCGGCGGTGACGCCCGGCCCGAGCGGTGGTGGCGAGCAACGGGATGTCCAACTGGCCTGCGGGCGGAAGCTGCTGGACCGGCGCCAGCATGCGGCACTGAGGGTATCGCCGCCAGGTCGGCTCGCAGATGCGCCTCGCGCGGTGCCTTCGCGGGCGGCAGCCGGCCCGCCCGGGTCCTTGTCCAGCCCGGCCGATGCCACCAGACGCCCACCTTGGCGGCGGCCGGACAGCACGCGGAGGCCTGCTGCCCTGCACGGCCACATCTCCGCGTGCCGCTGATGGCAGAAGCCCTCCCGGAACCAACCGACGTCAAAAGTGATCAATAAGCATGCGGAACGTAAAGCACATCACTGTTTGATAACCGGAGACTTGAGTTGAATTTCATGGTCCGTCCAACGCTGTCCGGCAGGCCCGTGGTGGCGACGCTGGCCCTCGCCTGTATCGCCGCAGCTGTGCTGATCGGCGGGGAAGGGCTGCGCAGCGTGGCGAGCTGCGGCCCGGTCGATGACCCATACCCGTCCCGGACCGCGGCGGACTGGAAGGCGGGCGCGGACCACGTGGTGGTGGCCTTGCCGACCGCCGAGCGGGAAACCAACCGGGAGGACTTCGACAAGGGGTCGGTGCGGTACACGGTCGACCGGGCGGTGACCTTCAGAAAAGAGAAGGTGCTGTGGTCCGCTGACAATCCCCGGCACGAGATGGGGAGCGCGTTCGACATGACCGCCCCCGGTTGGTCGGTGTACCGGAACGGAAACCGGGCCAAGGACAAGGCTCCGGAGGCGCCCCGGCTGGAGACCGGTCACACCTACGTCCTTGCCCTGCGCTGGGACGCCGGGCAGTGGGTCGTCCTCGGATCGGGCGCCGCCGTGCCGTTCGACGACCATGTGGCGGGGCGAGGGGAGTGGTGTGGCCAGGTGCTGAGCGAGGACGACTTCGCCAAAGGCGAGCGGTTCTTTCAGCGGGACGACCACAGTCTGGAAGAGGCGGTGCGTGGGCAGGGCGAAGACGCCATCTCCCGCGAGCTCCGAAAGGCGGGCGGCAAGAGGCCGTAGCGCGGATCGGGTGCCTGGGCCCGTCGCTCCGTCGCCCGGCGATTTCACCGTCACGCCCCGGGCTGCGCCGCGTTGACCTGTGGTGATCCGAACAGCCGCCTGTGCGTGGGATCAGCAACGTATTGTGCAGACGGATACGGCGTGTGAGACATCCTGGAGGGGCGCCATGGTCGGTGTTGAGGACGTGGAGAGCGCGGCAGCGCGGATTGCCGGGCACGTGGTGCGCACTCCCACGCTGCCCAGCCCGGGGTTGACTTCGTTGCTCGGGGTGCCGGTCACGGTCAAGCTTGAGCTGCTGCAGCGCACGGGTTCGTTCAAGGCGCGGGGAGCTGTTGCCAAGCTGCTGGCGATGACCGATGAGCAGCGCGAGGCGGGCGTGGTCGCGGTGTCCGGCGGCAACCATGGTGTCGCCGTGGCGGAGATGTCGGCCGCCCTGGGGGTGCACGCCACGGTGGTGATGCCGCGCTCCGCACCGGCACGCTCGGTGCAGGCTGCCCGGGCCGCCGGAGCCGACGTACGGCTGACCGCCACCATGGCCGAAGCCTTCGCGACGATGGACCGGCTGGAGGCCGAGGGGCTTACGCTGCTGCACCCGTTCTCCGACCCGGTGGTCATCGCGGGGCAGGGCACCGTGGGACTCGAACTCGCCGCCGACGCAGGTGAACTGACGGATGTTCTGGTTTCCATCGGCGGCGGTGGTCTGATCGCCGGTGTGGCGGCAGCCCTGCGGGCGCGGCGGCCGGACGTGCGTGTGTGGGGCGTGGAGACCACCGGTGCCGACGCGATGTCCCAGGCGCTGGCCTGCGGTGGGCCGGTCCAGGTGGAGGTGGACTCACGTATCAGCACGCTGAGTGCGCCCACGGTGTCGCCGCTGACGTACACCATGGTGCGCGATCTGGTCGACGAGGTGCTGGTCGTGCCCGAGGCGGAGGCCTACGCGGGCGTACTCGAACTGGCCGAGCACGCGAAGGTATGGGCGGAACCGGCGGCGGGCTGCCTCCTGCCGGCCGCCCGCCGAGTCCTGGCCAAGACCGGCGAGGCGACCAGGCTGGGCCTGGTGATCTGCGGCGGCAACGCGTCGGTGGAGGACGTGACCGCGTACGCGGGAGCGACCAGCTGACTCGGGTGGTGGTGCCGTCCTGACGGTGCGGTGGTGTCCCGCTGCACCGTCAGGACGGCTGCCGCGTCTAGCAGGTGCCGTCCGACACCTTGAGGCCCGTGCCTGCTCCCGCCGTTCTGCCCACGATGCTGGGCACGCAGGCGGCCTTGTCGAGGGAGTGGGAGTAGGGGATGCTCACCGAGGTGTTGGATGTGGGGTTGGGACCTGCCGGGTTGTACTCGTCGTCGGCGGGGGACCAGGTGACCTGGTCGAAGGTGTTGCCGCTGACCTGCCAGTATCCGGCCGCGTCGGTGTAGAAGGTGCCCAGGACGTCCTTGGAGTTCTTGAAGTAGTTGTTGTCCACCCTGGCCTTGGCTCCGGCGCGGGAGTTGATGCCGGACTCGTTCAGGCCGGTGTAGTAGTTGTTGTAGATGTGGGCCGTGCCGCCGCGGAGCAGGGGCGTGCGGGAGTCGATGTTCTCGTACTTGTTGTGGTCGTAGGTGATGTAGCTGTTGGAGACGTCGCTCTCGCTGGACCCGACGAGGCCGCCGCGTCCCGAGTTGCGCAGGATGCTGTACGAGAGCGTCACGTACTGCGTGTTGTTCTTCATGTCGAACAGGCCGTCGTAGCCCTCGGACTCCCCGCCCGACGCCTCCAGGGTCGTGTGGTCGACCCAGACGTTGCGGACGTCGCTCTCCATGCCGATGGCGTCGCCGCCGTTGGAGGTGGGGGAGCCGGACTTCTTGACGTTCTTGACGGTCACGTTCCGGATGACGATGTTGCTGGAATCGCGTATGTGGATGCCCAGTTGGTCGAAGACGGCGCCGCTGCCGACGCCGATGAGCGTGACGTTGCTGATCTGCTTGAGCTCGATCACGCCGGCGGCGGTGTTGCAGCTGTCGCCCGACACCTTGGTGGTGTTGGCGTGGTTGATCGTGCCCTCCACCTCGATGGTGATCGGGGTGTCGTCGGCGGCGCGGTTGCACAGGGCCGTGTGGATCGCGGTGCCCGTCGTGGCCCGCACTGTCTGGCCGCCCGCGCCGCCGGTGGTCCCGCCGTTCTGCGTGGCGTAGCCGGTGGCGCTGCCTGCCGCGGCTGCGGCCGTGGGCTGCGCCGACGCCTGCGGCAGTGTCAGCGCCGCGCCGCTCGCGGCCGTGACGGCCAGCGCGGCCAGCGTGACCTGCAGTTTTCGAGAACGTGCTCGGCTCATGGTCGGCTCCCTGTTCATCGTTGAATCGCGGGTGTCGTTGTCCCGTGTGCCGTAGTCGTCGCGGTGGCGTCCAGGGTTGCCGCCCTGTCGCGGGCATCTGCGGGAGCCGCTGCCGCGTGGTCCGCGGCGGCGTCCCCGCCTTGGTGTTCCCGCGCCGGCGTCGCATGGTGGGGCCGTCAGCCGAAGTCGTCGGGGATGATGCGGAGTTTTTCCGCGACGCGGGCGAGGGCCTTCTGGTCGGTCGCGTTGAGCGAGTCCAGGACGATGCGGCGGACGGAGCGCAGGTGTGTGGGCGCTGCCAGATGCACGATGCCGAAGCCGGCGTCGGTGAGCTCGGCGAGGGTGTATCGGCCGTCGTCCGGGTCGGGTGTGCGTACGACCCAGCCGCGCTGTTCACAGCGTTTGATGACGTTGGACAGGCGGGAGAGCGACCCGCTGGCGAGGAAGGCGAGCTCGCCCATCCGCAGCTTGCGCTGTGGTGCCTCGGAGAGGTGGCTGAGCACGAGGTACTCGAACAGGGTGAGGCCGTGTTCCTGGCGCAGCGGCGACTCCAGCTTGGCGGGCAGCAACAGGACAAGGGAGATCAGCCCCGTCCAGGCCGCCTTCTCCTGCTCGTCGAGCCACCGCAGCTCCTCATCGCCTTCGTGTCCGCCCGCGCCGCTCATGGGCCCGTCCGTGCCGCTCATGGGTCCTCCCGCTCCTGCTCATGGATCTTCCGCCCCTCCGGCGAAGTCACCCATCACTTTACGCGTGAAGTCATTCTTTGGTAATCTCACTTCAAGCGTGAACTCATGCCAGAGGGAACGCGCCCCTATGGAACGGAAGAGGGAACATCATGAGCACCGTCACCTTCGGCATCGCTCCGGGCTACGGCGAGAAGCTGCACGCGGCCCTCGGCTACAGCGGAGCGGTCCGCGTCGACGACCGGGTCGAGATATCAGGCCAGGCCGGAGTGGATGACGACCTGAACATCCCCGACTCGCTGGAAGACGAGATCATCCAGGCTTTCGACAACGTGGAGCGCACGCTGGCCACGGTCGGCGCGACATGGAAGGACGTCATCCACGTCAACTCCTACCACAAGGTCGCACCGGGGGATGATGTCATCGGCGACGACCACAACAAGGTCATGGCCGAGCAGTTCCGCCGCCGCCTCGACGGCCGCGCGCCCATCTGGACCGAAACCGGCGTCACGGTCCTCGGCCTCGCCGCCATGCGCGTGGAGATCCGCGTCACCGCCATTGTCGGCTCCGGGAGCTGAACCATGGCCTTCCGGCGCCGGACCGCAGTCACCGAGGGCTGAACGGCGTTTCCGCGCCGCAGGCTGCCACCCCGCAGACGGGCGGCAACCTGCGGCGCATCCGTCCTCCGTCCTCCTGGCGGCCCGGGATCACCTTCACCCGAGCGCCCGCCGCACCGCATAATCGCGCTATGCGAGCACTGCTTTCCGGCGGGCCGGGTCCTTCGTGGACCGTGGCCGAGGTTCCGCCGCCCGCGATCGGGCCCGAGGAGGTGCTGGTGAAGGTGGAGGCCGCCGGCCTGAACCACGCCGACCTGCTGATGCGCGACGGCGCCTACGTTCCTTCCGGCGCAGACTGGAACGTGCCGCTGGAACGCGTCGGTTTCGAGATGGCCGGCCGGGTGCGGGCGGTCGGCAGCCGTGTCACCGGCATCGAGCCGGGCCGGCGCGTCATGGCACAGACAGGCGGAGCCTGCGCCGAACTGGTCGCCGTCGATCACCGCCTCCTCCTGAACACACCCGAGTCCCTTACGGCGACCACGGCGGCGGGCCTGCCCAGCGCGCTGCTCACCGAGTACGACGCCCTGACCGCCGCCGCCAGGTTCCGCCCCGCAGACCGTGTCCTGATCACAGGCGGTGCGAGCGGGGTCGGCCACATCGGTATCCAACTCGCCCGCGCCCTGGGCGCGGACACGGTCGTCGCGACCACCCGCTCCCGGGCCAAGACCGACCTCCTGCACAGACTGGGCGCCACCCGGGTCGTCGACACGAGCGCCACGGACATCGCCTCGGCTCTGGGCCCCGACGCCTTCGACATCTGCCTCGACCACCTGGGCGGCGCCGTCCTGGCCGACCTGATCGGCGCGGCATCCCCCGGGGCCAGGGTCGTGCAGATCGGACGGCTCGCAGGGACCCGTGCCGTGCTCGACCTCGAACTGCTCGCCGCGCACCGGATACAGCTGATCGGCACCACCTTCCGCGGCCGCGAGGCCGACGAACTCCATGCCCTCCACGCCCGCCTGCGCAAAGACCTGCACGGCCTCCTGCCAACACACCGCGTGACGCCGGTCATCGACACCGTCTTCGGCCTCTCTGAGGCCGGATGCGCGGGGGAGCGCCTCGCCGACCCCAACCTCACCGGCAAGGTGATCCTTCGGGTTACCTGATGCGGCGCCTGGGCCCGTCGACGGACGCACGGCGTCGTGCCGTGCGGATGTCTGTGGTGCGGCGCGGGGAGGCGGCCGCACGGTGGGCCCGCCGCCGTGCTGGCGGCGGGCCCACCGCGTGCCGCGAAGGGGTGAGGGTCAGGCGGCTAGTGCCCAGAAGGCCCGGTAGCCGGGCGCGGTGTCGGCGGTGGTCTTGTCCTCGCACTGCCCGCAGGCGGCGGCGTGCGCGCAGACCTGGGGTTGTGCCGCCTCGGGTTGGGACTTGCGTGCGGTCAGCCAGACCGCGATGTAGGCAGGCCCGGTCGTAATCACCGCTACTGCTATCTCGGTGAATGCCATCGGTCTCACCCCCCGTAGTGCTCTCGGAATACGTATCACCATAGGGGCGTGCGGTGTTGACGGGAAGCAACAGGCCCAGAAGGCGCAAGCGAGGCTGAATCAGGCTTGCTGTCTGGCTGGATGCGGACATTGAGATACGCCACTTCACCCTCCGGGAGAGCGACCCCGGGTGTGGAACGAAGGCGCCGCGGCTACAGGTGGCGGGTGATCGCGGGCAGCAGGTCCTGGAAGGTGCGGCCGGATGCGGGCTCGCCGATGGCCGCCATCTGCCAGCCGCTGCCGGAACGGTGGACCTTGGCCATGATCTGGGCGGTGTTGCTGTCGCCGCCGGTGAGGGTGTAGCGGGCGAGTTCCTGGCCGCTCTGCTCGTCGATGAGACGGCAGTAGGCGTTCTGGACTTCCGCGAAGGTCTGCCCCGTGAAGGAGTTCACGGTGAACACGATCTGGTCGACATGTGCCGGGACGCGCTGCAGGTCGACGAGGATGGATTCATCGTCCCCCTGCCCCGTGCCGCCGACGAGGTTGTCACCGCTGTGCTGGACCGAGCCGTCCTTGCTGGTGAGCTGCTGGAAGAAGACGACGTCGACGAACTCCCGGCCGGCGGCGAGCACGGCCGAGGCGTCGAGGTCGATCTCGCGGCTTCCGGTCAGTTTGGCGAGGAAGCCCTTGCGCGGGGCGGCCTGCCAGCCCAGCCCCATGCGCACGACGGTGAGGGCACCGCCGTCGGACTTGCTCAGGCTGATCTGCTGGCCTTTGGACAGATTCACGGATGGCATGTGAGGCCGCCTGGTTCGGAGGTGGTGGAAAAGGACGGAGACCCGCCGCCCGCATGCGATTGGGTGGTCATACGGGCGGCGGGGGATGAAGGGGCGTCGTCGGAGAGCGGGGCCGGAGCCCGCGCTGTCAGACGTTGACGCCGAAGTCCGAGGCGATGCCGGACAGGCCGGACGCGTAGCCCTGGCCCACGGCGCGGAACTTCCACTCGGCGCCGTTGCGGTAGAGCTCGCCGAAGATCATTGCGGTCTCGGTGGCGGCGTCCTCGGACAGGTCGTAGCGGGCGAGTTCCGCGCCGCCGTCCTGGTTGACCACGCGGATGAAGGCGTTGCGGACCTGGCCGAAGCTCTGGCCGCGGCTCTCGGCGTCGTGGATGGAGACCGGGAAGACGATTTTGGAGACCTCGGCGGGCACGGCGGCGAGGTTCACCTTCACGGACTCGTCGTCACCCTCGCCCTCGCCGGTGAGGTTGTCGCCGGTGTGCTCGACCGAACCGTCCGGGCTCTTGAGGTTGTTGTAGAAGATGAAGTGCTGGCTGGAGGGGACCTTTCCGGACTCGTCCACCAGCAGGGCGGAGGCGTCGAGGTCGTAGTCGGTGCCCGTGGTGGTGCGTACGTCCCAGCCCAGGCCGACCACTACGGCGGTCAGGCCCGGGGCCTCCTTGCTGAGCGAGACGTTGCCGCCCTTGGCCAGGGAAACTCCCACTGCTCTCCTCCTCCGCATCCGGTCTGCGCCCGCGGCGCGAACTCGCCTAGAATCTACAGCACTGTAGAAACAATCGTGGGTCAGCGGCGGGAGTTGCCGAACAGAAGGCGGTAGCCGATCAGCAGGACGAGGGCTCCGGCGATCGCCGATCCCCACGTGGTGAGGTCGAAGAACTGGCGCTCGACCGGCCGGTCCAGGAACCGCGCCGACAGCCAGCCCCCGACGAACGCCCCGGCGATGCCGATGAGCGTCGTGCCGACGAGTCCGCCCGGATCGCGGCCGGGCAGTACGGCCTTGGCTATCGCGCCGGCCAGCAGTCCGAGGATGATCCATCCGATGACACCCATGAGTCTTGTCCCCTCTTCATTGCTCCCCGTCCGTTGCGCGGGGATGCGTGCCGGGGCAGCGTAACTTCTACATGCCTGTAGAGGATTCGGCTGGGGTGTCTTTACCGAAGGCCGGGGCGCCGACCAGGATCCGATGAGGTCGGCGCCCTTCGTGCAAAGCGGCGGCCGGTTCAGGAGGCGGTGCCGTCTCCCACCACACCGGCGTAGCCGAGCTTGTCGACGGCCTGGTAGTAGGTCCAGGCCGTACCGTTGCAGGTGGTCTTCGTCGCGCCGCTGTATCCCGCGCACACTCTCTTCAGGTCCTCGTAGAAGGCACTGTCGATGCGGGCTTTGTTGGCGTTGAAGGTGCCTGCTTCCTTGTAGTTGCGGTAGCCGAAGTCGTGGCGGGCGCAGGCTGTCTTGAAGGGGAAGCCCAGGGGGTTGTCCGGCGAGGTGGAGCAGTAGTCGGTGGACCAGTTGAACTGGTAGGCGCTCCAGGCTCCCTGGTTCCCGTTGGCCGACACCCAGGCGTTGTAGCTGCCCGCGTCGGTCTGGGTCCACCGGCTGAGTACCTGCGCCTTGTCGGCGGGCACGGCCGATGCGGGGGCGGCGGCCGCGACCAGTGCCAGGGTGAGGGAAGCGGTGGTCACGGCGAGAGCGGTCAGTCGACGGCGCATGGGGCCTCCTGTGGGGGATGACACTTCCGTCTCAACAAGCGCATTCATTCCCACAGTTGGCACTTCAACAAACGAGCGTTTCGTGTGAACTCCGGGTGGCAGACAGGGATGACGGCACCACCGTCACCGCACGCGGCGCCCCCGGCTTTCCCTGGGCCTGTCAGCTGTTGCGCGGGGTGACGAGTCCGGATTCGTAGGCGAGGACGACGAGTTGCGCGCGGTCGCGGGTGTGGAGTTTGGTCATGGCCCGGTTGATGTGGGTTTTCGCGGTCATCGGGCTGATCACCATGTGGTCGGCGATCTGATCGTTGGTCAGGCCCTGTGCGGCCAGGGCGACCGCTTCGCGTTCACGGCCGGTCAGCTCTTCCAGTGCGGCACCGCTGGCGGGAAGCGGCCGGCTGACATAACGCTGGATCAGCTTGCGGGTGATCGAGGGGGCGAGGAGTGCGTCGCCGCGGGCAGCTACCCGTACGCCGTGCAGCAGGTCCTCCGGCACGATGTCCTTGACCAGGAATCCGGCGGCGCCGGCGCGCAGCGCGTCGAAGACGCACTCGTCCATGCCGTAGTTGGTCAGCATGACGACATGAACGCCGGCCAGGACCGGGTCCGCCGCGATGCGCCGAGTGGCCTCGATGCCGTCCATGACCGGCATCTGGATGTCGATGAGCGCGACGTCGGGCAGATGCTCCTTGACGAGCACCAAAGCCTCTTCTCCGTCGACGGCCTCGGCCACCACGTCGATGTCGTGCTCGAGGTCGAGCAGCGCGCGAAAGCCGCTGCGGATGAGCGGCTGGTCGTCGACCAACAGGACACGGATCATGATGCTCGTTCCACGGGGAGGAGGGCCCGGACGGTGAAGCCGTGCCCGGTGCGCGGCTCCGCGCGCAGCCGACCCCCGAGGGCGGTCACGCGTTCGCGCATGCCGAGCAGCCCGAGGCCGGGGGCCCAGGCGTCATCGGGGGTGGCCTTGCCGTCGTCGTCCACCTGGACGGCAAGCGCGTCGGGCCGGTATTCGATCCGGACCGCCGCGGTGGTGGCACAGGCGTGCCGGGCGGTGTTGGTCAGCGCCTCCTGGACGATGCGGTAGGCGGTGCGGCCCACCGCGGCCGGCAGGTCCTGCCGTTGCCCGTCGATCGTCAATTCCACGTCCAGGCCCATCGAACGGGCACGGTCCACCAGTTCTAGTACGTGGTCGAGGCTCTGTGGCGGGCTTGTGTCGTCGTCGCGCAGGGCCTCCAGGGTCGCGCGCAGCTCCCGCGTCGCCTCCCGCCCGGCGGCCCGGATCGCCAGCAGCGTCTCGGGCACCTGCTCGCCGCGCCTGCGGGCGACGTGGACGGCGACCTCGGACTGCACCTTGATGATCGAAATCTGGTGGGTGAGGGAATCGTGCAGCTCCCGCGCGATGTGCAGCCGCTCCTCGTCCGCGCGGCGCCGAGCGGTCTCCTCCCGGGTGCGCTCGGCTTCGTCCGCCCGCCGCTCGGCCTGCCGCAGCGCCTCACCGGCGGCAAAGGCCGCGATCAGCCAGGCAATCTCCAATACGTTGCGGGCCTGCGCGAACGCCTCGCGCGCGGGTCCGTCACGCAAGACCAGAGCCGTGAGAGGCAGGACGAGGAGCAAGGCCACGGATACCGCCGCCGTCAGGGCACGGTGTCCGGCCCGCACGGCGCCGTACACCGCGACCAGGTAAGAGACCGCGAGCGTGTCAAAGCCCGCCGCCTCGTAGCCCGCCGCGCACAGCGCGGTGACGGCCAGCACGGCAATCGGAGCCCTGCGACGCCCGACCAGCGCCAGGCCGCCCGCCGCAAGGAGTACGGCGCCCAACAGCTGCTGCTGCCCGGCCGGTTGCTGCCCCGACAGCCCGGTTCCCAGCAGCAGGGCCGCCACGCTGAGGGCGATCGCCCAGTCCAGGACGCCGGCCGGGACACGAAATCGCCCTGTGTCCATGCGCGCACCCTAGCGGGACGCCGCCGCGGGCGAGTCCGGCCCGCGGATGAGCGGGCGCCTACCGCGCCCGCGGTACTCGCCCGCCGCCTGCCGCATCCGCAGCAGGCGGCTGCCCCCTCGACGGCAGCCGGAAATGACCGCGTCCGCCGGACGACCGGCGCACGGTCGCCAGGAACCCTCGAGGCACGACGGAAACCGAGGAATTCCGTAGGCACGCGGGAGGAGAGAGGCATGAGCGCAACAGATGTCCTGACGGCGGCCGCCGAGGGCGGGGTCATCGGCGACGGACGCACGGGGGCCAACCTGGCCCTGGGGGCGGGGCTGATCGGCGTGGCCATCGGCTGGCTCGCCCTGGCCCGCGCCGCCGGCCGTATCAACACCGGCAACACGCGCACCGGCAATGAGTCCACCGGCAACACGCGCACCGCCGCCCTGGCAGCCATGACGGTGGGTCTGCTCGGCACGGCCCTCGCGGCGCTGCATCTGGCCACCTCCAGCGGCGGCCCCGGCACCGGCAACGGCCTCGTCGGAGCCATCGCGGCCATCCCGCTGGGGCTGGCCGGTGTGGTCCTTGGCCGGCGTGCTCTCACCCGCTGCCGACGCCGGCGGTTCAGGGCGCCCGCCGGGCGGTGACGGCCCGGCGGGTGAGGTAGGCGGCGACGCCCGCGGCCAGGACCGCGGTTCCCCACACGACTGAGGTGGCGGGCAGGGTGAAGGCCAACACCAGGCAGCCCGCAAGGCCCAGTGCGGGGACGACGCGGGGCGGACGGTTCTCCTCCGGCGTGAGCGTCCAGGCGGAGGCGTTGGCGATGGCGTAGTAGACCAGGACGCCGAAGGAGGAGAAGCCGATCGCGGCGCGTACGTCGGC
Organism: Streptomyces sp. NPDC046925; assembly: GCF_040644915.1. Classification (NCBI taxonomy): domain Bacteria; kingdom Bacillati; phylum Actinomycetota; class Actinomycetes; order Kitasatosporales; family Streptomycetaceae; genus Streptomyces; species Streptomyces sp. NPDC046925. The sequence goes on from NZ_JBEYWZ010000004.1 coordinate 314,988, forward strand.
CGTGGCGGCGAGCGCCACGACGACGGCCCCCACCACGAGTTCCGCGCGGTGCGGCACCTGGAAACGCGGATGCACGGCGGCCAGGACGTGCGGCAGGTGCCGGTCGGCGGCCATGGCCAGGGTGGTGCGGGAGACACCCAGGATCAGGGCGAGCAGGGTGCCGAGGGCGGCGACGGCCGCCCCGGCCCGCACGACGGGCGCCAGCCGGTCCGCCCCCGCCGCCCGCACCGCTTCCGACAGCGGCGCGGCCGACTCGCCCAGCCCGCGGGGGCCGAGGACCGTCAGGACGGCGAGGGCCACGGCCGCGTACACGGCCAGGGTGATGCCGAGGGCGAGCGGGACGGCGCGGGGGATGGTGCGCGCGGGATCGCGGACTTCCCCGCCGAGGGTGGCGATGCGCGCGTACCCGGCGAAGGCGAAGAACAGCAGGCCCGCCGCTTGCAGCACACCGGTGACGGTGGCATCGGAGCCGACACCCAGCCGGCCCGCGTCCGCTGCCGACGAGGTGAGGGCGGCGACCACCACCGCCGCGAGCACCGCGAGGACGACGGCGACGATGGCCCGGGTCAGCCATGCGGACTTCTGGATCCCGGCGTAGTTCACGGCCGTCAGCGCCACCACCGCGGCGACCGCCACCGCGTGGGCGTGAGCGGGCCACACGTACGAGCCGACGGTCAGCGCCATCGCCGCACAGGAGGCGGTCTTGCCGATCACGAAGGCCCAGCCGGCCAGGTAGCCCCAGAAGTCGCCCAGGCGTTCGCGGCCGTAGACGTAGGTGCCGCCGGACGCGGGGTAGCGGGCGGCCAGCCGGGCGGAGGAGGTGGCGTTGCAGTACGCCACCACCGCGGCGACTGCCAGAGCGAGCAGCAGCCCGGAGCCGGCCGCGCGGGCGGCCGGGGCGAGCGCCGCGAAGATCCCCGCGCCGATCATCGACCCCAGTCCGATGAGGACGGCGTCGCCGACGCCGAGCCGCCGCTGGAGTCGAGGTGACGGGGGCTGGGCGGGCTGACGCATGAGGTGCCTCCGTCTTCCGGCATGGGGCGTCGGGGCTCCTGACCGTAACCCGTCCGCTGGTCACGGTCGCATCCGCACCCGTCGCAGGCGAGTTACGGCAGTACTACCAGCGCTGCCGGTCATCGGAGTCCGCCCCGTACGACGTCCACGGGCCTTCGTCGTGCGCGTCACGCGTCCCGCGTTGCCGGGCGATGCGGATGGCTCCGCCCGATCCCGGTGAGCATGCCGGTCAGCGCGATGCACACCACGCTGACGCCGATGCCCAGGCAGGTGGCGGTGACACCGAATCCGGCCGCTGCGGCCGTGACGGCTCCCGCCCCCAGCGGGCCCAGTGCGGAGTGGGTCGTCCAGAACGCGGCGGTGACCCTTCCCAGCAGGTGGCCGGGGGTCACCTCCTGGCGCAGCGACATGGAGCAGGTTCCCGCGATGCTGGTGCAGAAAAGCATCACAGCGGCCAGCGCACCGACCACCAGGACGCTGTGCGACAGTCCCAGACCCAGAACAGCGGTCCCGCACAGCACGAAGGCGCCGATCCAGCTGACGCCGAACCCGAGGCGTTCACGCACGCGCGCGACGGCGAACGAGGCCAGACACGAGCCCAGAGTGCCGGCGCTCAGAACGAAGCCGACCGTGCTGTCCGGATGCCCCAGGTACTCCCTGACGAGGAAAATGACGAGGTCGGTGAGCCCGTAGGTGAGAAAGGTCAGCAGGGAGAGCAGCACCGTCAGCGGGCGCAGCACCGGGTGGGCCCACAAGAACCGCACACCGGCGAGGAACTCGTCCCGCACACCTGCTCGTTCCGCCTCACTGCGCGCAGAATCCCGCCGGGCGGAGCTGATCTTCATGAAGAGTATGCCGATGGCGGAGCAGGCGAAGGTGGCGGAGTCGATGCCTAGGGCCGCGGCCGGGCCGAAGACAGAGGCGACGAAACCCGCCAGGGCCGGGCCCCCGGCGCTGGCGGCCGCGTACGTACCGAACAGATGCCCGTTGGCCCTGGTGATCTGACCGGGCCCGACGATGGCCGGGACGACCGTCACATACGCCACCCGGAACAGCATCATGAACACGCCTGCGGCCGGGACAACCGCGTAGACCAGCCATATCGGCTCAGCGAAGATCCAGACCAGCGGGATCAGAGCGAACAGCAGACAACGTGCCCAGTCGGCCAGCATGAGGAGCCGACGCCGGTCCGCACGGTCCACGATCACACCGGCGAACAGCCCGGTGAGGATCGAGGCGACCCCGGTCAGGGCGGTGACGAGGCCCATCTGCACCACCGAGCCAGTGCTGTGCAGGACCAGAAGCGGGATCGCCACGTAGGAGAAGGAGTCACCGAGAGCCGAGAGGGTCTGAACGCCCAGAAAAATGCGGTAGTCGGGATTGCCCCACAAGCCGGGAGGCCTCTGCCCCGTCCGGCCCGACGACGTCGGGCTCTCACGCGCACCACGTGTAGACACGGACCGCCCTTCCCCCGATGACCGGAGCGATTAGATCACGGGCCGCCACTGGCGGGTGCGGGGTGCGCCGGATGGAGGGGTGCAGGCTGCAACGGCCTTACGGAGGCGGCTGGTTGGGGCACCGGGGTCGTGGCCGCCGGGCGGGTGCGTGAGACGATCGGGAGACAGGCCACAGGGAGGGGAGCCTCATGGGGGACAGGGGTCGGCTGCACATCAGTGCGGAACTGGCGGGAGTGCTGGAGCGGGTCGACGCGCTCGGCGACATGCTCGATGAACAGGCCCCAGCAGCGGATGAGTTGGGCAAGCTGCCGGACGCCACGGCGCGGGCGCTGCTGGACACCGGGATCGTACGGGCCGAGCTCCCGCTGGAACTGGGCGGATACGAGTTCGCGCCGCGCCAGCTGATCGAGACGGTGGAGCGGGCGAGCTACCACGACGCCGCCGCCGGGTGGACCATGTTCGCGCTCCAGCTGATGACCGGGACGACCGCGGCCTACCTCGCGCGGGACGCGGCGACCGAACTGTTTCCCGACGTGCCGAACGGGAAGTACGCGCTGCTCTCCGGACACGGAACACGCCCCGGCCGGGCCGTCGCGGTGGAGGGCGGCTACCACGTCAGCGGTCAGTGGCAGTTCGCCTCCGGGATGGCGCACGCCACCCACATCCACAGTGCCATCCAGGTCGAAGACACCGGTGAGCTGCGGGTCCTGGCGATGCCGAAGTCACAGGTGACCCTGAACGGCAACTGGGACGTGCTCGGACTGCGCGCGACACACAGCATCGACTACCACTGCACCGACGTGTACGTGCCGCACGAGTACACCTACGTCGCGACCACGAGCACGCCGGTCAACGGCGGCGCCGTCTACCGCCTCGGCCTGGTCAACATGTCGGCGATCGGGCACACGGGCTGGGCCCTGGGCGTCGGCCGCCGGCTCCTGGACGAGCTGAAGCGGGTCGCCGCCGCGCGGACCGGCTCGCGGGGCGCCGCGGTCGACACCTCCCAGTTCCACGCCGAGTACGCGACGGCGGAGGCCGGGCTGCGGGCCGCCCGGGCCTGGGTGTACGACGTCTGGCGGGACGTCGAGCGGAGCCTGGACCAGGGCGAGTTGCCGAGCACGGAGCAGGACACCCTGATCCGGCTGGTCCTGAACCACGCGACCTCGACCGTGTGCGAGGTGGGCCGCACCGTGCACCGCTGGGCCGGCTCGGCGGCGATCCGGCGCGGCCCGATCGACCGCTTCCTGCGCGACCTGGGGACGGGCGCGCAGCACATCACGTCGAGCCCGGTCGTGCTCCAGAACTGCGGCAAGTGGCTCAGCGGCGGCCACCCGGACGCCCGGTGGAGCTTCCTGGACCTGACCTGACCTGACCTGAGCTGACCGGCCGGGCCAAAGTGTCCGCCATGAGTCAATCGCCAGTGGCCGTCTCCACGGACGTGCTGTTGCGTACGCAATGCGCCGTCGGGGACGCGCTGTGGCACTACACCACCGCCCCGGTCGCCAAGCCGTACGACGTCCGCGGCATCCCGGACGGCTGACGGAGCACTGACCGCCGAACGGTTCCAGAGTCCGGGCGCGAGCGCGGTCTCTGGGCCGTTTATTTGTGACGCCTCACAAGAAGAGGCTCGGTATGTCTGGGTGTCAGCCGGGGTCCGCGGGGCGGTTGTTGCCCCAGTCTTCTGCTGGAGCGCTCTTCTTCGCAGTGCCGTGAGCTGCGCGGCGCCGACCCGCCCTTCGCCATCCATGCAGCCGACCATGCACAAGTCACCAGCCTCTGGGGCTCGCAACCAGGCCACGAACGCATGGACCAACACCTCAGGAGGCCCGCATGCCAGTCACCGATCCGTCCACTCCCTCGGCTCCCTCCAGTCCCTCCGCTCCGTCCACGCGCACGCTCCGTACCGCTCTGGCGGCCGTGGCAGTCTGCGCCGCCACCGCCCTCACCTTGGCGACCGCGGCCCCGGCGCAGGCGGACGAGGCGCCCAAGCTCCGCGAGGGAGGGGTGCCGGAAGCCCTGTGGAACTACGTGAGCTCGCCGGGAGCCGTGCCCGGCGCCAACGACTGGTCGTGCAAGCCGAGCGCCGAGCACCCCGAGCCGGTGGTCATGCTGCCGGGCACCTTCTTCAACCTCGGTGCGAACGTCGTGAAGGCGGCGCCCCGGCTCAAGAACGCCGGCTACTGCGTCTATGCCCTGAACTACGGCTTCACCTCGGCCTCGCTCGGCCGGGTCGGCGGGCTCGGCCCCAACCGCGAGTCGGCGGCGCAGCTCGATGCGTTCGTGGACAAGGTCCTTGCGTCGACGGGCTCGACGAAGGTGAACATCCTCGGGCACTCGCTCGGCGGCAGCGTCCCCATGTGGTGGATGAAGAAGATGGACGGCGCCCGGAAGGTCGACAAGTACGTGGGCTGGGCGCCCAGCTCGCACGGCACGAATCTCAACGGGATCGTCGACGTCGGTTCCCAGCTGAACCTCATGGGTTTCGTCACCCGCCTGTCGGAGGTTGCACGTTTCCCGGGAGTCATCGAGCAGACCAACACATCGGACTACACCCGGGAGATGTGGGCGGACGGTGACACCGTCCCCGACGGGCCGCGGTACACGGTGGTGATGACGAAGTACGACACCGTCGTCACGCCGTACGCCACCCAGGCGCTCAAGGGCGACGACGTCAACAACGTGGTCCTGCAGGATGTGTGCCCGACGGACCGGGCAGGGCACATGGGGCTCTTCAACGACGACCCGACGCTGCAGATCACCATGAACGCGCTGGCGGACGGACCGGCGGACTTCAAGCCCGCGTGTCGTGGATTCGGTCTGCAATTCCTGTGAGGCGCCGGACAACTTAGTGGCGCATCAAGTCCGGGATGCACGGCCCCACCGACGTCCCGGGTGACGTGCTCGGCCTGGGCGTGGAGCACGACGAGGAGGCCGCTGCCCGCTTTGCGACCGCCGGCGACCCGCAGGCCATGCTGCGGTCGACGCCGCCGGCTCTGCGTCGTCACCGACGCAGTACCGCCGCCCCGACCGTGTCACGGTCATCATCGGAGCCGTAGTCGACGGTGCTGTTCACCGCATGACCGGCAAGACCGAGCAGCAGAAACAGCACGATGAGGACCGTAGCCGCGGTGTCCAGCACCAGCGGCCGGGTACCGGAACGGACGTCAGCGGCCGGTACCTGCTCGTCCCCGAACAGCTTCTTGGGGTACGCGGGGGTGAGCATGCAGGTGTATGCGTGCAGACGCATGCTGTATCGCACGACGGCTGCCGTCGCGGCGTACAGCGGGCCCGGCAGCCGTCCCAGGATCAGGGTGATGAGCCAGAACACCCAGCTGATCGCGTACCACCCGCTCTGCAGGAGACTGCTGACGATGGCCGCCGGAATCATCAGGATCAGCCGGAAGAAGACCGCGAGACGGTTGAGCGGAGTGGGACGCACCTCGATCTGTACCGGGTATTGCGGCGCGGAGAACGAGAAGGGCGGGTACTGGTCGACCAGGAGCGTCGCACTGGCGTTCACCCGAGTCGTGTAAGCAAGGACGGAGCTGAGGAACCGGTAGATCCCGTCCGGCAGCCTCCCCGTGAACAGAGCAGCGAACCACCCGGCAATCGTGACGAAGAACGCCACCGCGCTGAGCACCACATAGACCACGAACTGGGGAAGCAGCAGCAGCCATCGCAGCAACACGGTCCAGCGTCGCTGCCGCCCCGGGGGAGGGACGTCCAGAATCGGCAGCCACTCGCCGTCCTCGCCGGATCCGGGTACGTCTCGCGGCGCCCAGCCTGTCGTCATCACGTCTCCTCGGCACGGTGGGACCCTGTCCTCCCATGCTGGGCAGCGCTGGTCGGAGGCGCACGGTCAGGACGGCCGACAGTGTCTGGACGGGGGCTGCTCCGCGTGGCGTGTCGCCCCGGCTCCGTGCCGCTGAGGGGGAGGCGCCCCAAGCCAGGAAGACCAAAACGCCGGCCGGGCTGCGAGCCCGGCCGGCGTCTGCTGTCTGGCGCGGATGCCGGCACTGTGGCCCGACCGGGGAGCGTCAGCGGCCCCATGGCCGTCGCCTGCCTGCTCTCCGGCGGCCAACCAGGCCTCCTGGTCAGGGCCAGTCCTCGGTGACGGGATACATGTGGGCGTAAGGATCCGGCTCACCTGTAGCGGGATCCAGCCCGGCCCTGAGCCAAGCCATCTCGTTGGCGTTCATGCCTGAACCCCAGGGCAGGAGTCACTCGGGAGCGGAGGCAGAATGACGAGCTCTCCAATATCGCCTACGCCGTAGGTGTCCAGCAGAGCTTTGTAGTCACTCGGCAGTCGGGTGCCCAGCGCGGCTTCGACGACAGCCCAGTCGATCCGTCCGACATCATGAGGGGCCGTACGGCTCCTAGTTCGGTTCCCAGTTGCCGTTGGTGGTCATGTCCTGCGTGGTGGAGGACACTTGGAAGCCGTCCGGGGTGAACTGGGCGCAGCCACCGGGGCATTGCACGCTGAGTTCGCTCGCATGGGCGCTCGCGGCCGGTCCGATCAGCAGCGTCACGGCGAAGCCGCCCGCGGCAAGCAGGCCTGTGGTCCAACGAGTTGTCCGCTTCATCTCATCTCCCTTGTGTGACTTTCGTCGGCCACACCGTGGCATGCGGTATTTGCCGAGGGCGAACCTTTCGACTCTGATTTGAAGGTCGTGTCGCCAGGAATCCCGCCCTGAGGGGGCTCTGCGGGCTCTGCGGCTCCTGGCCAGGTCGGACTGAGACGGACCAGCACTCACCCGGCGCTTCCGCCGACCTCGAGGACACGAGCGACCCACTGATCCATCCGGGCCCCGAAGTCCGAGGCCGAGGTGATCCCCGAGGCTGGGAGGGCGACCGCCTCGTCGAGGCTGCCGACGATGAAGTCCACGTCGGCCCAGCCACCCCTGAACAGCACCACCCACAGTTCGGCTTCCCGCGGACCGCAGATGGCCACACCGACCGAGTCGGGGTCGCGCACCTCAGCCCTGTCGTTCTCCAGCGGCTGGGACCACGAGGCCTCGGCATCCCTCCAGGTCACCTGCCCCACTTCGAGGCCGGCCGACCTCCAGCCCGCTGCCCGTTCGGCCAGCACCGCGGCCGCCTCATCGAGATCAACAATCCTGTCCATGAGGGGATCCTGCCTCATGAGCGAAAGGCCCTCGGACGACCGGCCCGTGGGAATGGCGGTGGCGGGCAGACCGGGCATGGTCGCCAGACCGACCGACCCAGGCCGACCCAGACCGGCCCAGACGAGCTGGTCGAAGTACGGATACTCGACGCCGTCGATGTCGATCCGGCGTCGAAACTCGCCGAAGAACTGCCGCCAGTCGGTTTGCGGGATTCCGGCAGTGTCGGCGTCCGAAGACTGCCGCAGGCTTCTTCTGCCTTCCGGGCGTGCCGGTCGTAGGCTGGTGGGGGATGTTGGACGGGACTGATGACGGGGGCGGATGATGACTACGATCCTGTTGGTGTTCGGCGTGTTGGGTGCGGTTGCCCTGCTGTTGATAGTCACGCTGCTGCGCAGGAGTTCTGCCCCGACGCAGCACGTGGAGGGGCTGCGTATCGAGCAGAGCCGCCGGGAACAGGCACGCAGCGACCGGACTTCGTACAGTGCGATCGCCGCGCACAACATGCCGTACTCGCGGCGTTGAGCTCCCGCCGGTGATCACTTCACCGGCGCCCGCGTGCGCGGCGAACGCACGCAGCAACAACGGCAGGAGTGAACGGAGGGTCCGCGAAATCCCAGTTGTATTCGCCCCACCTTCCGGCTGCTGCTGTTCGCGGAAGGTCAGTCGTGGGGGACTTCCTCCACCACGGTTTCTGCGAAGCGCCACGAGCCCCGGTTGCCTGACGCCTCGGCGCGCAGGCCCGCTTCCCAGGCGATGCGGGCGGCCCGGCGGTGGGAGAGGTCGGGGTAGTCCCCGGGGTGCACCTTGATGTAGCCGCGGCGGTCGGCGGGGTAGGTGCCCAGGGCCTCCCGGAGTTGCTGTTCCTGTTCGTGCAGGGTGGCGGCGGAACTGCCGCGCTGCGCCGTCGCCGAGCCCCGCCGGGCCATCCAGCCGACGGAGGCGAGTGCGGCGAGGGCGAACGCGGAGGCCCCGAGGAGTTCGCCGGTGGCGTCGGCCTGGCCCGGTGTGCGGGGGGCGAGTTCGCCCTCGGGGTCCGCGATGACCGTGACGGTCTGGCCGACTTCGTAGAGGTCGGAGGGCGTTGTCAGGTCGGGCCCGGGTACGGGGGTGCCGTCCTGGCGCTGCAGCGTGTAGTGGTAGTCGCGGTTCTTGCGTCCTTGGCCCGGGTCCCGCCGCTCCTCGCGGACCGTCGCCGTGACCTCGTTGCCCCGCTGCTGCAGGGTGAGGTCCTCACGGGCCATCCCCGCCACGCCCACGGACATCACGGAGGCGCCCACGATGAACAGCGCCGCGTACGTGCCTGGCGCACCCAGTCTCCGGATCAGGAGGATGAGCAGCCCCGTGTGCGCGATCCACAGCGGCACCTGGAGCCCGAGGCCGAAGCTGCCGGCGACGAGGTACATTCCGGCGATCGCGGCGAGGACGTAGCAGCCGATGGCGATCGCCAGCCACGTGCGCTGGCGGGTCTCGGGCTTCCCCTGCGCGTGCTGCGTAGGCTTCCCGTCGGTGCTCATGCCGCGACGCCCTCTCCGCTCGGATTCTTCTCCGCCGGCCCGCCATCCGCCGGCCCGCCATCGGTTGGCGCGCCATCTGCCGGTCCGCGGTCGTCCGGCCCACGGTCGTCCGGTCCGTCATCGGCCGGCTCCTGCGTCGAGACCGACTGCATGAGAGTGCCGAGCAGATCGAGGTACTCGGTCCAGTGCTCCCTGTCCTCGGTCATGAAGAGGAACAGGGCCGAACCGGGGCCGGTGCTCAGGGGCACGCAGAACTGGACCTGGCGGATCGTCGCGGGGACCGGGTCGTCGAGGCCGAAGAGCACACCGGGCAGCTCCAGCTCCCGGTCCTGGATGCACAGGGCGGACGGGCCGTACGGCAACATGATCAGGGCGACTTCGGCATCCGGGTGCTGTTCGCGCCACTGGAGCGCCGTGCGCCTGGCCGAGCCCCGCCGGTCCTGGTCCCGGGGGCCAGTGTCCGGTCGTTCGACGAGTACGGACAGCGTGCCCTGCGACAGCTCGCCGTCCGGCATGCGCAGGAGACAGGCCGACACGTGCTCGGCGCCGGCCGCGATCGCGGTCTGGAGTGCGTACTCACCGGAGATGACGAGGCTGAACTTCTGCAGGGGTGTGGCGGCGTCGGCGAAGAGCGGGTCGACCGCCTCCGCCATCCGCAGCATGCGCTCCTCGGGGTCCTCCAGCAGATCGAACTGCGTGAAACCCGGCGGGAGCTCGAACCACAGGTCGGGAACGTCCGTGGCGGCAGGGTCGGCCGCCGTGGCAGTAGGGCCGGCCGTAGAAACAGCGGCGGTGTGCCCCGGGTCAGTGGTCGCCATCAGTCCGTCAACTCCCATGCGCCCAGGCCGATCGCGCTGCCGATGGCGACGGCGCCGCCGAACTTGCCGCCGCCGGTTCCTGTGGCGACGTTGGCCACGCCTGTGCCCCAGGTCGCGGCGTCGTACTTGCCCTTGCTCGTCTCATAGGCGTTGATCGCGGTCGGTGCCGTCCAGGCGAGCTGGGTCGCGGCCTGGACACCTTCCGTGGCGGTCAGCGCGGCGCCCCGGGGGACTCCGAGCTTCGCGGCAGCGGCCATGACGGGCTTGTCGATCACCATGGCGACCGGGTCCGCCGCCTTCATCACGTTCTTGGCCGTGGTGCCCGCCGTCTTGATGCCGACCTTCGTGCCCGCGACGACGCCGCCGGCCCCGCGCCCCGCCTTGAACCCGGCCATCACTCCCGCCTTCGCGGCGCCGACGCCCGGCACCATGCCCAGGGCGTCACCACCGAGCGTGAGCCAGTTGCCGATCCGCTCACCGGTCGGCGGCCACAGGCCGTCCACGCCGTACGCCGAGGCGTGTGCCAGGAGCGCCACCGCGCTCAGGCCGATCGCCAGGGGTGCGAGCACCGGACAGAAGATGGCGATGACTCCGATGACGGAGGCCGCCACGGTGATCCAGTCGGCGTGTTCCTGGATCCATTCGCCGACCGCGGATAGGAGTTCGCCCACCTGGTCGGGAAGGTCCGCGAGCGCTTCACCGAGGCCCTCGATGGCGTTCCCGAGCTTCTCCCACATCCCCGGCTCGTTCGGGGCGATGTCCATGGCGGAGTTCAGCCGGTCGGCGATCTCCTTGCCGAACGCGCCGTAGCTTTTCTGCATGCGGCGGCCCTTGCCGCGCAGCTCCTCCAGTTCGAGGTCCTGCGTGTTCACCGCCCGATTGGCTTCCTTGACCTCGTCCTTGTGGTCCGCGGAGTCCTTCTTCTTGTCGTCCCTGTCGTTGAGACGACCGACCTTGTCATGCGCCTCTTTCAAGGACTTGGCGACGGCCGCTGCCTCTGCCTCCAGCCTGACGGCGGCCCGCTGCTTGCGCTCCATGTACTCCGCCCAGTCCTCAAGGGCGGACGCCGCTCCGCGGAACGAATCACGGGCGTCGTCCATGCGGGGGCGGAACTCGTCGTCGAACGTCTCCCGGAAGCTCTCCGCGGTCTTGCCCTTCCAGTCACCGACACCGGTGCCGTGCAGCACATGGCAGATCTCACCCAGAGCCTTGGCCGTACGCCGCACGGTCTTGGCCACATCGTCGGCCACCACGTGATCACCGGGGCAGGGCACGAACCCCAGCGCCGGGAAGTCCTCCAACTGCGCCTCGGCCACGGCTACTTCCCCTTGCCCTTGCGCTTGTCCTGGTCGTTCGCCTTGGCCAGTTCGTCGTCGAGGTCCTCGAACGCCTTCTTTATCTTGAGCAGCGCATCGGATGCCTTGCCCGAGAACTTCGTCAGCTGTTTGATCCCGTAGGACCATTCGTCGCCGAAGTCATCCATGCGCTTGGCGAGGTCGTGCGCCCCCATGGCGTCGCCGGAAACCTTCTCCATGTCCCGGCCCGGTTGCCGCATGAGGTCCGCGATGTGGTCGAGGTTGTGTCTCACCCTGTTCAGCACCGCGTAGTCGATCGACAAGTCACTCATTACGCTTCCCCCGTTTGAACCTGCGTGTGTTCGCGCCGCCCCCACGTCAACTGCGCTGCCCTGTAAGGCTCGACAGCACGTGTACGCGTTCGGCGGGGCGCACCTCGCCCGCCCCGTGCGCAACCCGCCCCGTGCGCAACTACTACACGCTTGTAGAGAGAAGCTATCATCCCCTGCAAGGCGCGGCTCGGACGCGTCATAGGAGTGAATGACCGGCGCGAGCGCGGGAAACGGGCAAGCATGTGGACAGGCCGGATAAGACGAGCTCTCACCCAAGAACAGACACCGCGGCAGCTGAAGGCGTGCTGCTGGATCTTTGCCGTATTCGCGATTGCCGAACCCATCGGGTTCGTGGCGACCTTGACGGAGAGCCACCCGAGCACATGGACTCTGGTCTGGACAGGATTCGGCACGATCTTCTTCCCGTGCATGCTCATCGTGACCCTGCGTCAACTGCGCGCGAAGAGACTGGCAAGCGAGAAGCCATAGCGCGCTTTCCACCCGCTTGAGCCCACTCTTCATACCGCGCTTCCCGGTAGCGGGCGTGATTTGGGGTACAAGGGCCGGCATGGCACCGAAGACGGAACACCTCATGTCCCTGCGGGCCCTACGACAGCTGCGCCGCACTCGCAGTTTCTACGTGGCGGGTGCCCTGCTCTGGGCCGCCGCAGCGGCCTGGACGGGATGGACACACCCGGGCAGCCGCCAGATGTGGATCTCCCTGTTCCTCGTGGCGGTATTCACCGGCCTGCTCGGCACCGCCTCGCTGTGGTTGTACCGCCTGCAGTCCGTCTCGGAACGCAAGCCGACGCGCCATGCCGCGTCCCGGGGGAGCATCACGCCAGGTCACGCAAACGCCTGAACCCACAGCTGGATCAACCTCGCCCCTTCGCGAACGCCCCCGCTCCAGTGGACGGCAGGGCGGCGTGTCGCGCCGATGAGATTGCCGACTGACTGAAGTCTTCCCTATGACGTTCCGCCCCTCGGCGGATCAGGAGATGGCGGATCACGCCGTCATGGAGACGAGAGGGAGGCCGGCATGAGCAATCCGATCCGGCTGTACATGTCGATGTCGCTCGACGGTTATATCGCCGGTCCCGACGATCGACCGGGCCAGGAGCTGGGACGTGCCGGCGGGCGGCTTTTCAACTGGCTCGACGACCGCGAATCCGACGGCCCCAGCGGGCAGGTCTACCGCGAGGCGCTGGCCACCGGCGCGGTCATCTCCGGCCGCCGGACCTTCGAACTCGCCGGGCGCTGGAAGGGCGACCATCACGACGGTGTGCCGATCCTCGTCCTCACCCACCAGGTAGACGAAGGGGACGTGCCGCCCGGCCACGCGCGCTTTGTCACCGACGTCGAGGACTGCGCCCGCCAAGCCCGCGCGGCCGCCGGGGACCGGCCGGTGATGGTCCACGGTGCGGGCGCGGCCCAAGCGCTCCTGCGGGCCGGGCAGCTGGACGAGATGGAGATCCACCTGGTCCAGGTCCTCCTGGGCGGCGGCCGACGTCTCTTCGACCACCTCGGCGGCAAGCACATCGAACTCGACCTCGTCCGACGACTCGAGGACCGCGACGTCACGCACCTGCGCTATCGGGTACGCCGCCCCGGGGAATCCGCATGAAGACGCTCTTCGTCTCCTACCGCGTAACCGACCTGGACCGCTCGCTCGGCTTCTACACCGCCCTGGGCTACGCCGAATTGGGCAGGGTCGACGGCGGCGACGGCAACCACCTCGTGATCCTCAAGTTCCCCGGCGAACCTGCGGCTTCGCTCGAACTGGTCCACCGTCCCGACGGCGGACGCGTCGATGTGGGCAGCGGTTTCGACCACCTCGCGATCCAGGTGGAAACGCTCGCCACCACCCTGCAACGGCTGACCGACGCCGGTCTGGAGCCGGAACCCGTCCAGTACCCGGGCGGCCCGCACGGGCCGAAGACGTCATGGCTCACCGACCCGGACGGCTACCGGATCGAATTGGTCGAGTGGCCGTCCGGACATCCCGACGGCATCACGGAGGCCGACTTCTCCTGAGGCGCTACCGGTGAGTGGAGTGGGGCATCTCTTCTCCCGACAGGCGGGGATTTCGGTGTGCCGTCTCCGGCCCGGGACACCTGTAGATGCGCAGCCAGCGCGGAGCGCAGGGCCCGGGGCTGCTCGCAGGCCAGGTGCCCGCAGTCGATGATTTCCGGCACGGCGCCGGAGATGCCCTGCGCGAGTTCCTTCGCGTGCTCCACGGGGGTCGCAACGTCGCGGGAGCCTCCGATCACGAGAGTGGGTGCGGAAATCTTCGCCAGGTCGCGGCGCAGGTCACAGGTGGCCAGGGCATCGCAGCAGGCCGCGTAGCCCTCCGGGGCGGCCGAGCGGAGGGTGTCCAGCAGCCGCCCGGCCAAGGGGGTGCCCGCCGTGGCGGGGGAAGCGAACCAGCGGTCCGGGCTGCTCCGCAGCAGGGGAGCGGTGCCTTCCCGGCGTACGAGGTCGGCGCGCTCGCGCCAGGGCCCGGCCGTCCCGAAGTGCGCCGAGGTGCACACCAGGGCGAGGGAGGCTACGCGCCCGCGATGGTGGGCGGCCAGGTGGGTGCCGATGGCTCCGCCGAGGGAGATGCCCGCGTAGTGGAAGCGGTCGCCGCCGTGGTGATCGGCGAGGTCGAGGACCAGCGAGGCGATGTCGTCGACCGTTGTACGGCCCGGCGCCGGATCACGCAGCAGGCCGGTGGGCGAGCCGCCGTGGCCGGGCAGGTCGTATCGCAGCACTCGGAAATGACGTGCCAGGAAGGAAAGATGCGGCTCCCAGATCGCCGTCGACGTGCCCAGGGACGGGCCGAGGAGCAGCAGGGGTGCGTCGGCTGGGCCCTGTATGTGGTGGTGGAGCAGGTGGGGTGGGGGCACGGTGTCTCCTGAGAGTGCCGGTCGGGCGGCCGGGCGCGGGGCGGCTCGGGGGCGGGGTGCGTGCGCCTGGCCGCCCCCGGTTCCTCACTGCGCCGGGGCGTGGGCGGCGAGGTCGGAGGGGTGCTGCGCCAGGGGAGTGACCTCGATCTTCATGAACGGGAACAGGGGCAGTCCCCACAGGAGTTGATGGAGTGCCTCGTTGTCGGCGACGTCGAAGACGCTGATGTTGGCGTACTGGCCGACACACCGCCAGATGTGCACCCACTGGCCCGCCTTCTGCAGATCCTGGCAGTAGGCCTTCTCCCGGCCCACCAGGTCCGCGCGGAGGTCGGGCGCGAGGTCACGCGGGATGTCGACGTCCATGCGTACGGCGAAGAGCACGGTGCATCACGCCTTGTCGAGAACGAAGTCGTAGGTCACTTCGCGGCCCTGGCCGTCCGCGACCGGCGTCGGGGCGAGAATCAGCTCGGGCTTGACGGCCGTGGCGATGTCGTCGCCCACGTGCTCGCCACCCTGGAAGTACAGCTGGGTGGTGATGAGTTGGTGGCCCGGGGCCGCGACTTTGAGGTGCAGGTGTGCGGGGCGCCAGGCGTGCCATCCGGCTGCTTCGATCAGCTTGCCGCAGGAGCCGTCGGTCGGGATCTGGTACGGAGCCGGTTCGATCGTGTGAATCTTGAAGTTGCCCCGGGCGTCGGCGACGACCGTGCCGCGCAGGTTCCACTCCGGCAGGCCGGGGGCGAACTGGGAGTACAGGCCGTCATTGTCGGCGTGCCACATCTCCACGACGGCGCCGGACAGGGGAGTGCCGTCGACGGCGCGGACCTGGCCCCGGAAGAGCAGCGGCGTCCCCTGCTCGCTGTCGCGCGTGGGCAGGGACGCCTCGGCGGCGAAGCGCGGGGAGCCGGGGATGTAGTACGGGCCCTCGATGGTGCCCTTGCTGCCCTCCCTGCTCTCGCCCGCGACCTCCTCGACGGCGTGCTCGATCCACACGTCCAGGAAGAGCGGCCACTCGCCGTCCTCACCCACCTGGATCAGCCACGCCTTGAGCGCGTCGTACTCGGCGTACGTCACCTTGTGGCGGCGGACGATGTCGTGGGTGGCGGCGAGGAGTTCGGAGACCAGCGTGTCGACGCGCTCGGTGTCGGCCGCGGTGTTCTCGGTGCGCTGCTTGCTGCGGAACTGCTCGGTGGCGGCGGCTCCGGAAGCGGCCGCGGTGGCCTGCTCGGTGATGAGGTCGGTCATGATCGTCCCGTTCTGTTCGTCAAGTCCGTGCGGTTTGTTGAAGAGGTGCCGTTCGCTGAGGCCGTGCAGTGTGTGGAGGTCAGCGGTCCTGGCGGTAGCGCGCCAGTTTGCCGGGGTCGATGTCGATGCCGAGTCCGGCGCCCTCGCGTACGCGCAGGGTGCCGTTCTCGATGGTCAGCGGCTCGGTGAGGAGGTCGTCGGTCATGTCGAGGAAGTTCGACAGCTCGCCGGCGTGCAGCGAGGCGGAACGGTGGGCGGCTCCGAACGCGGCCGCGCACAAGGTACCGATCTGCCCGTCGATCTGATTGCCCATCACCACTTCGACGCCGAGCGCCTCGCAGGTGTGCAGAACGCGCTGGGAGGCCGTGAAGCCGGTGCGGGCCGTCTTGATGCTGATGGCCGTGGCGGAGCCGCCCAGGAGTTCGCGGGTGACCTCGGCGGCCCGGGTCGCGCTCTCGTCCGCGATGAAGGGGACCGGGCTGCGGGCGACGAGCCAGCGGCGCCCCAACACGTCGTCGGCGGGGCAGAGTTCCTCGGCGAAGGTCAGGCCGAGGTCCTCCATGTCGCGCAGCGCGCGGGCCGCGTCGGAGGGTGACCAGCCGCGGTTGCCGTCGATGTAGAGCTCTACGCCGGGTCCGAGGGCCTCGCGCAGTGCCCGGCATGCGGCGACGTCCAGTGTGTACGGCTGACGGCCCACCTTCACCTTGAACGTGGTGATGCCGTACGTGTCGCGGATGCGCTGGGCCTCGGCGACCATCTGCTCGGCGGGTGCGAAGCCCACCATGTGGCTGACGCGCATGCGGTCCGTGCAGCCGCCGAGCAGTCCGTTCACCGGTAGGCCGGCACACTGGCCGAGCAGGTCCCACAGGGCCATGTCGAGGGCGGCCTTGGCGGTCGGGTTGCCGACGGTCCGGTCCAGGTGGGCGTGGATCGCCTCGCGTTCCAGTGCCGACATGCCCAGGAGCTGCGGGGCGAAGATCTTGCCGATCACCGCGATGATCGACTCTTGGGTCTCGCCGTACGTGAAGGGGCGCGGCGGTGCCTCGGCGGTGCCGGTCAGTCCCTCGTCGGTGTGTACGCGGACCAGGACGTGCTCGGCGGTGTGCACGGCGCCGCTGGCGAACTCCAGGGGTTTCGCGTAAGGAATGGCGAAGGGGATGGCCTCCACCTGAACGATCTTCATGTCAGTCCTTCGGTGGCAGGGGGAAGGCGTCTGCCTCACGTGAGCCGTCCGCCTCGCGTGGCCCGTCCGTTGCGAGGAAGGCCCCGTTTCGTTCCAGCACGTCCAGCAGGTTGCGCAGCAGCGGTGAGGTGTCATCGGCCCGCCAGGCCAGGACCAGGGGCACGCTGAGCGCGTCTTCGATCGGTTTGCACACCACGCCCTCGCGCGGTGCGGAGCGGATGGAGTCGGGGAGCACGGCGATGCCGAGTCCGGCGGCGACCAGTGCCAGTGCGGCAGAGGTCTCGGTGATCTCGTACGCGCGGTGCGGATAGAAGCCGGAGGCCAGACAGCTGCGGACGACGGCGTCGTTGACGACGGAGCCGAGCGCGGCACCGTACATGATGAAGTCCTCGTGCCGCAGCTGCTCGATGCGCAGGGATTCGGCGTCGGCCAGCCAGTGCTCCTCCGGTACGGCCGCGATCAGCGGCTCGTCGGCGAGGCGCCGATGCGCGATGCCTTCCTGGCGGGTCGGCGGGCGCAGCAGTCCGACGTCGAGGCGCCGCTCGGTCAGTGCGAACTCCTGGGCGGGTGTGAGCATCTCGGTGTGCACCTCCAGCATCACGTGCGGCATTTCCCGTTTGACCATCCGTGCCAGCAGGGGCAGTTGGCGATACGAGGCGGAACCCGTGAGGCCGACCCTGAGCACCCCCTCCACTCCGGCGCCGAACCGCCCCACCCGTGCCACCGCCTCGTCGACGGACTTGAGGATGCGTTCCACGTCGGTGCGGAACACCTCGCCGGCGCCGGTGAGGGCGACCTGGCGTGTGGTGCGGGTGAACAGCTCCACCCCCAGTTCCTTCTCCAGTCGGCGGATTGCCTGGGAGAGCGGGGGCTGGGCCATGTGGAGGTGTTCCGCGGCCTTTCCGAAATGCCGGGTCTCGGCTACGGCGGCGAAATAGCGGAGGTGTCTGAGTTCCATCGGGCTGCCCCATTTCCTGTGTCCGGGGCCCTCGAATGCGCTTCAGCGTAGGGAGCGAACCCCATACTCCACAAATATCCGCTCACACCGTATTGAGACGGCAGGGATATCAATACCCCCCTGGGTCAACCCCGGGGAAATACCCGGGGCCGTCTCTTCACCGCGCTGCCATGGTGCTGAAAAGCACTGGCAACGCGGCCGCCGTCCAGGCAGGCCCGGTCGAGGCGAAAGGGACGCGAACATGGCGGAGGACTTCAGCCGCGCACGGACCATCCTCGAAGGCGCCCTGGTGGAGGACCCGGAGCAGGGGGTCCACCGCATCAGGCGAAACGTCTTCACCGACGAGGAGCTCTTCGAACTGGAGATGAAGCACATCTTCGAGGGGAACTGGGTCTATCTCGCGCACGAGAGTCAGATTCCCGGGATCGGCGACTACTTCACGACGTACATAGGCCGTCAGCCCGTCGTCATCTCCCGTGACAAACAGGGGGAGTTGCACTGCCTGATCAACGCGTGCAGCCATCGTGGCGCGATGCTGTGCCGCAGGAAGACGGACAACCGCACCACGTTCACCTGCCCCTTCCACGGCTGGACGTTCAACAACAGCGGCAAGCTCCTGAAAGTGAAGGACCCGCGCGGGGCCGGCTATCCCGAGCAGTTCAACACCGACGGTTCGCACGACCTGAAGAAGGTCGCGCGCTTCGAGAGCTACCGCGGCTTCCTCTTCGGCAGCCTTGCCCCGGACGTCAAGCCGCTGCGCGAGCACCTCGGTGACGCGGCGGTCGTGATCGACATGATCGTCGACCAGTCCCCGGACGGCCTGGAAGTACTGCGGGGCGCCTCCACGTACGCCTACGACGGCAACTGGAAGCTCCAGGCGGAGAACGGCGCCGACGGCTACCACGTCTCCGCCACCCACTGGAACTACGCCGCGACCCAGGCCCGGCGCACCTCCGGGGAGTCGAAGAACGACACCAAGACGATGGACGCCGGCGGCTGGTCCAAGCAGAAGGGCGGCTTCTACTCCTTCGACCACGGCCATCTGCTGCTGTGGACCCGCTGGCTCGATCCCGCCAACCGGCCCCTGTACGCCAAGCGCGCGGAACTGGCCGCCGAGGTCGGAGAGGACAAGGCGGACTGGATGATCGGCGTCTCCCGCAACCTGTGTCTCTACCCCAACGTGTACCTGATGGACCAGTTCAGCTCGCAGATCCGGCACTTCCGCCCGGTCTCCGTGGACCGGACCGAGGTCACCATCTACTGCATCGCCCCCAAGGGCGAACCGGCCGGGGACCGCGCCCGGCGCATCCGCCAGTACGAGGACTTCTTCAACGCCACCGGCATGGCCACCCCGGACGACCTGGAGGAGTTCCGCTCCTGCCAGAAGACCTACCAAGCCCGGTCCATGCCCTGGAACGACCTCAGCCGCGGCGCCGTGCACCAGATCGAGGGACCCGACGAGGACGCCAAGAAGATCGGCATCAACCCGATCGCCAGCGGGGTGCGCACCGAGGACGAAGGGCTCTATCCCATCCAGCACAGCTACTGGCTCCAGACCCTGCGCACGGCTCTGGACGCGGAGGGGGCCAAGTGAACACCGCGACCGAAGCGAGCACGGCGGTGGCCCAGGAGACCACCCTCGAAAGCATCCGTCAGTTCCTGTACCGCGAGGCCCGCTACCTCGACGACCGCGAATTCGAGAAGTGGCTGGAGTGCTACCGCCCCGACGCCGAGTTCTGGATGCCCGCCTGGGCCGACGACGACGAACTCACGCGTGACCCGCAGACCGAGATCTCCCTCGTCTACTACTCCAGCCGGGCGGGCCTTGAGGACCGTGTCTTCCGCATCCGCACCGACCGCTCCAGCGCGACCAGCCTCCCCGAGCCGCGCACCGGCCACAACATCACCAACGTCGAAGTCACCGGCAGTGAGGGCGACGTGCTCTGCGTGCGCTTCAACTGGTTCACGCTGTACTACCGCTACCAGACGACCGACACGTACTTCGGCACCTCGTACTACACCCTGGACCTGTCGGGCCCCGAGCCGCTCATCGCATGCAAGAAGGTCGTCCTGAAGAACGACTTCGTGCATCACGTCGTCGACATCTACCACGTCTGAAGCGACGCCGCTCCCCGCCCGCTTTCCCGCTCGCCCGCACGTCGAAAAGAGCACCCGTATGTCCTTCCAGGTCGCCCTGAACTTCGAGGACGGCATCACGCGGTTCATCCAGTGCAGCCCCGATGAGACCGTCGCCGAGGCCTCCTACAAAGCACGTATCAACATCCCGCTGGACTGCCGCGACGGCGCCTGCGGGACCTGCAAGTCGATGTGCGAGTCCGGCCGTTACGACGGCGGTGACTACATCGACGAAGCACTCACCGACGACGAGGCAGCCTCAGGCCTCTGCCTGCCCTGCCAGATGACCCCGCACAGCGACCTCGTGCTGCGCGTTCCCTCCTCGTCGGCCGCCGCGAAGACCGCAGCGGCCACACACCGTGCCACCCTGGCCGCCCTCACGCACCACTCCGCCACCACCGTCGAGTTCACGCTGGAAGTCGAGGACCGCGAGGCACTGGACTTCCTTCCCGGCCAGTACGTCAACATCGCCGTCCCCGGCACCGACCAGGCCCGCTCGTACTCCTTCAGCTCCGGCCCCGGCCAGCAGCGGATCTCCTTTCTGGTGCGCACGGTCGACGGCGGCGCGATGTCCGGCTATCTCACCGACCGCGCACGGATCGGCGACCGCCTCGACGTCACCGGACCCATGGGCAGCTTCTACCTGCGCGACATCGCCCGCCCCGCACTGCTCCTTGCGGGCGGCACCGGTCTGGCCCCGCTGCTGTCGATGCTGGAACGGCTCGCACAGCACCCCGCCGCCCACCCCGTGCACCTGATCTACGGCGTCACCACCGACCAGGATCTCGTCCACCTGGACACCCTGGAGGACTACGCCGGCTTCATCCCCGGCTTCACCTTCGAGCACTGTGTCGCCGACGCCGCAAGCACCGCCCGCAACAGGGGCTTCGTGACCGGCCTGATGGACGCCTCCACCCTCCACGACGGCGATGCCGACGTATACCTGTGCGGACCGCCCGCCATGGTCGAGGCCGTGCGCGAGCACATCGCGGGGCTCGGCATCGCCCCGGCGAGCTTCCACTACGAGAAGTTCACCCCGGCCGCCGCGCGCGAGACGGCCCGCGCCGCATGAGCGCCCACCCCGACCGGTTCGCCGGCAAGACCGCTGTGGTCACCGGCGCCGCGCAGGGCATCGGGCTCGCCGTCGCCCGGCGGCTGGCCGCCGAGTCCGCCCGCCTGACCCTCGTGGACCGCTCGGAGCTGGTCCATGAGGTGGCCGCCGAGCTGGGCGCCCACTCCGTCACCGCCGACTTGGAGACCTACGCGGGCGCGGAGGACGCGCTCACGGCGGCACGCGAGCACCACGGCCACATCGACGTCCTCGTGAACAACGTCGGCGGCGCGATCAACTTCAAGCCGTTCACCGAGTTCACCGCGCAGGAGATCCAGGCGGAGCTCACCCGTTCCCTGCTGACGACCCTGTGGGCCTGCCGCGCGGTGCTGCCCGCCATGACGGCACGCGGGCACGGAGTGATCGTCAACGTGTCCTCGGCCGCGACCCGCGGCATCCACCGCATCCCGTACTCCGCGGCCAAAGGCGGCATCAACGCGCTCACCGCCTCGCTCGCCCTGGAGTACGCCGAGCACGGCATCCGCGTCGTGGCCACCGCCCCCGGCGGAACCGACGCGCCCGCGCGCCGTATCTCCCGCGGCACGCCGCCGCAGCGCACCGACCAGGAGAAGGCCTGGTTCCAGGCCCACATCGACCAGACCATCCGGTCCTCCCTCCTCAAGCGCTACGGCACCCTGGAGGAACAGGCCGCCGCCATCTGCTTCCTCGCCTCCGACGAAGCGTCCTACATCACCGGCACGGTCCTGCCCGTCGCGGGCGGCGATCCGGGTTGACCGATATCCGGCCGCGACCGCGCGTGGGCACACACCCACGACGTCCGGATGGCCGCGTCGGGGGCGGTGCTAGCGTGCGAGCCCATGGATGACCGCCCTGAGCTGCAGCGCAGCCTGATCGGGCGGGCCGGTGAGAGTGCCCTGCTGGCCCGTGCGATCACCGCCGCCCGCTCCGGTCGCCCCCAGCTGCTCCTGGTCGAGGCCCCGGCGGGCATCGGCAAGACGGCACTGGTCGAACACGCGCTGGCGCAGGGGGACTGCGACACCGGCATCGTGCGCGTCGCCGGAGTGCCCTGGGAAGCGGGCCTGCCGCTGGCGGTCGCCGACCAGATCGTCCGCGCCCACGGCAGCGCCGCCGACCTGCCCGATCCGGCGGCACCCGACGCGGTGCTGGACACCGGCAGCCTGCTGTATCGCCAGTGGTCGGCGCGCCAGGAGAGGCAACCCGTGATCGTCGTCGTCGACGACGCCCACTGGGTCGATGCCGAGAGCCTGCGGGCCATCCGCTCGGCGCTGCGCCGGATGTCCACGCAGAGGGTGCTCGCGGTGCTCGTCGCCCGGGACGAGGTCGACGACGTCCCGGACGGGCACAGCCACCTGTCCGAGCCGTTTCTCGCCACCCAGGAATTCCTCGACGGCTGCCGCGACCATGCCCTGCGGCCACCGCCGCTCACGCCGCCGGAGGTGGGCGCCCTGGCACGCGAGACGGCCGGGCTCACCCTGGGCCTGCCCGCCGCCCGCGACTTGTGCCGCCACACCCGGGGCAACCCGCGCCACACCATCCGGCTGCTGCGCGAGCTGCCGGGGGAGACCTGGCAGGACTGGCGCCCCGAACTTCCCGCTCCGGCGCGCTACGCCGCCACGGTCCGCCACCGTCTCGCCGGATGCGGGCCGAGCGCCCGGGCCCTGGTCGAAGCCTGCTCCGTGCTCGGCCAGGACACCACGCTCGCCGAGGCCGCCGCCCTGGCGGGCCTGGATACGCCGCTGCCCGCCGTGGACGAGGCCCGTGCGGCCGGGTTGCTGGCCGTGACGCTCAAACCGGCACGCCCCCAGCTGGCCTTCCCGCACCCGCTCACCCGGGCGGCCGTCCTCACCGGGATCGACCTGCCGCGACGGGCGGCGTTGCACACGCGTGCCGCGCGGATCACCCCGGACCGGGGGCGGCAGCTGACGCACCGGGCGGTCGGCGTCATCGCGGCCGACGAGGATCTCGCGGACGAACTCGACCGGTATGCCGTCGAGCGCGCGTCCGCGGGGGAGTGGTCGGCCGTGGCCGACGCCCTTGTGCGTGCGGGCCGGCTGAGCAGCGGCCGCAGGGCGCGCGAGGAGCGGCTGCTGCGCGCCGTCGACGCGATGATCGGGGCGGGCGATGTGCCCCAAGCGGCCGCGTTCGCAGCGGAGTTGGAGAGCTTCGCGGCGACGCCCCTGCGGGACGTGGTGCTCGGCTATCTGGCCATCATGCGCGGTCGCCCGGCGGAGGCCGAGTCCTTCCTGGCCGCCGCGCAGGAACACATCGACCCCGAAAGCCAGCCCGAACTGATGGCGAAGGTCTGCCAGCGCCGCGTGCTGCACGCCTTGGCCCGCTGGGACGGCGAGGCGCTTGTCGCCTGGGCCCGGCAGGGCGTCGAGCTGGCGCAGCAGGACGATCCCTCGGGCATCGAGTCAGAGGCGGTGCTCGGTCTGGGCCTTGCGATGGCGGGCCGCACCGACGAGGCCCTGGCCGCCTATGACCAGGCGGCCGCCGGCTTCACCCGAGGGGCGCAGCCGCAGCGCTTCCAGCTGGGCCGCGGCTGGGTCGATCTGGCCATAGACGAACCCGAGGCGGCCCGCCGCCGCCTGGAGGCGGCCGTCCCCACCGGCTACCGGATGGGCTCCACCCGCATCTCGCTGTGGGCGCAGGGCTGGCTGGCGCGCACCCAATTCGCCCTGGGCGCCTGGCCCGAGGCCCTGGACACGGTGCAGCGGGCCGGCGCCCGGCTCGCGGACGTCCGTATCGAACTGGTCCGCCCGCTCGTGCACTGGACGGCCGCGCAGATCCACGCCCTGCGCGGCGACTGGGAACTGGCCGACCGGCACGTGGACGAGGCCACGGCCGACCTGCACCACTACGAAGCCATGCTGGCCCCGGCCTGCCTGGCCCGCGCGCAGGTGGCCGAGGCGCGCGGCGACTACGAACGCGTCATCGAGGCGCTGTCTCCGCTGGTGCAGCTCACCCCCCGCGGCTCCCTCGACGAGCCGGGGTTCTGGCCGTGGCCGGACGTGTACGCCAACGCGCTGGTGATGACCGGCCGGCTCGATGAGGCCGATGCCTTCCTCACGCCGCACGAAGAGCGTGCGGCGTGCCGTGAGCGCCGCTCCGCGCAGGCCCGCCTGGCCCTGGCCCGCGGGCGTCTCACCGCCGCGCGCGGCGACGTCGAGGCGGCCCGCGGGCAGTTCGAAGCGGCTCTGGCCCGTCTCGACCACCTCCCGCTCCCGTTCGACCGGGCCCGGGTCAACTTCGCCCACGGGCAGACCCTGCGCCGCGCCGGCAAACGCCGCGAGGCCGACACGGTCCTGAAGAACGCACGGGACGCCTACGCCACGCTGGGCGCCCGGGCCTACGTGGAGCGCTGCGACCGCGAACTGCAGGCAGGCGGAGTCCACCTCAGCCGCGCCACGACCGGGATGACCCGGCTGACCCCGCAGGAGCAGGCGGTGGCGGTCCTCGTCGCCGCGGGCGCCACCAACCAGCAGACGGCGCTGGAGCTGTTCATCTCGGTCAAAACCGTGCAGTACCACCTCACGCACGTCTACTCCAAGCTCGGCATCCGCTCCCGCAGCGAACTGGCCGCCACCTTCCGGGACGCACCCCCCACCGCCTGACGGTGCCACCGCCCCGGACCCCGGGGGCGGACCGCGCGCCCGCGGTCAGATGCCGCTCACGCTCTGCTCGATCACGGCGGCCACCTGCTCGGACGCGGGGGAGTTGCGGTGCGCCCGGCGGGCGAGGAGCAGGTCGACGGATTCGGGTTCTTCCAGCGGTACGTAGGTGACGCCCTCGAGGCTGAGGCTCTGCACCGACTGCGGCACCAGAGCCACGCCGTGACCGGCGGCCACGAAGACGACCAGGGTGGCCGTCTCCCCGACCTCGGTCAGCGAGGCGGGCCGGAACCCCGCCCGCTCGCAGGCGTTCAGCACCCGGTCGTACATCGAGGAGCGGGACTGCGAGGGGTGGACGACGAACGGCTCGTCGGCCAGCGCGGCCAGTGCCAGGCTCGGGCGGCCCGCCAGCGGGTGGTGCGAGGGCAGCACGGCCACCAGCGGCTCGGACCGCAGCGGCGTCAGGCGGATGTCCGGGTCGGTGACCGCACCGCGGATGACCGCGAGGTCGTAGGTGCCGGCCAGCAGCCCCTCGACCAGCTCGGGGGCCAGCACCTCGCCCCGCAGGTCCATGGTGATCCCCGGCAGCTCGGCGCGTACGGTGCGGGCGACCTGCGGCAGCACGTCGTAGGTGGCCGTCCCGATGAACCCCACGGCGACCCGTCCCGCGTGCCCGGTCGCCAGTTCCCGCATGCGGGCGCGGGCCCGCTCCTCCTCCAGGACCACCACGCGCGCGTAGCCGGTCAACTCGCGTCCGGCCTCCGTCGGTTCGACGCGGCGGGTGGTGCGCGTGAAGAGGTCCACCCCCAGCTCGCGTTCCAGCTGCTTGATCTGCTGGGACAGCGCCGGCTGCGCCACGTGGAGTCGGGCGGCCGCGCGGCCGAAGTGGCACTCCTCGGCCAGCGCGAGGAAGTACCGGAGCTGACGCAGTTCCATGCACCCACCCTAACCGCATTCATAAATCGTGCTTATTAATTCATGCGAACTAGGTCTTGGACGTGATGAAGCGTGCGCTCCTACCGTGAGCGTGTGACCGACAGCTATCTGTACGCAGCAGCACGCACCCCCTTCGGGCGGTTCTCCGGGGCCCTGGCGAACGTACGCCCCGACGACCTCGCCGCCTCCGCCATCACCGCAACCCTGGCCAAGACTCCCGGCCTCGATCCGGCGGAGATCGGCGACGTCGTGTGGGGCAACGCCAACGGCGCCGGCGAGGACAACCGCAACGTCGGCAGGATGGCCGTCCTCCTGGCCGGGCTGCCGACCTCGGTCCCGGCCACCACCGTGAACCGGCTGTGCGGATCGTCGCTGGACGCGGCGATCATCGCTTCACGCGCCGTCGAAACCGGCGACGCGGACATCGTGCTGACCGGCGGGGTCGAGTCGATGACCCGGGCACCCTGGGTCCTGCCCAAGCCCGCCAAGGAGTTCCCGGCCGGCGACATGACGGCTGTGTCCACCACGCTCGGCTGGCGTCTGGTCAACGCGCGCATGCCCAAGGAATGGACCGTCTCCCTGGGCGAGGCCAACGAGCAACTCGCCGAGCGCTTCTCCGTGACCCGCGGCCGGCAGGACGCCTTTGCCGCCCGCTCCCACCACCTCGCCGACGACGCCTGGAACACGGGCTTCTACGACGACCTGGTCGTGCCCGTCGCCGTGGACGCCAAGGGTGCCGTGCTCGACCGGGACGAGGGCATCCGCCCCGGTTCCACGCCCGGGAAACTCGCCGCCCTCAAGCCCGTGTTCCGCCCCGACGGCGTCATCACGGCCGGCAACGCATCCCCGCTGAGCGACGGCGCCTCCGCGGTCCTGCTCGGCTCGGGCGCGGCCGCCGCACGTATCGGCACCGACCCGATCGCCCGTATCGCCGGACGCGGTGTGTCCGCACTGGACCCGCAGCAGTTCGGCTACGCCCCCGTGGAAGCGGCGAACCGGGCCCTGAAGCGCGCGGGCATCGCCTGGTCCGACGTCGCCGCCGTCGAGCTGAACGAGGCGTTCGCCGTCCAGTCCCTGGCCTGCGTCGACGCCTGGGACGTGGACCCGGACATCGTCAACGCCAAGGGCGGCGCGATCGCCCTGGGCCACCCCCTGGGCGCCTCCGGAGGACGGCTCCTTGCCACCCTCGCCCACCGGCTGCGCGAGACCGGCGAGCGGTGGGGCGTCGCGGCCATCTGCATCGGAGTGGGCCAGGCGCTCGCCGTGGTCCTGGAAAACGTGACGGGAGACGCCCGATGACCGCTGTGACATGCGCCGACGCCGACGAGGCCGTGGACGGCATCGAGGACGGATCCACCGTCCTGGTCGGCGGCTTCGGCATGGCCGGCATGCCCGTCGACCTGATCGACGCGCTCATCCGGCAGGGCGCCAAGGACCTCACCGTGGTGTCCAACAACGCCGGCAACGGCGACACCGGCCTCGCCGCGCTGCTGGCCAAGGGACGGGTCCGCAAGGTGATCTGCTCCTTCCCGCGCCAGACGGACTCCTGGGTGTTCGACGAGCTGTACCGCGCGGGCCGCATCGCACTGGAGGTCGTCCCGCAGGGCAACCTCGCCGAACGCATGCGGGCCGCCGGAGCGGGCATCGGCGCCTTCTACTGCCCCACGGGCGTCGGCACGCTGCTCGCCGAGGGCAAGGAGACCCGCGAGATCGACGGGCGTGCCTACGTCCTCGAATACCCGATCAAGGGCGACGTCGCGCTGATCGGCGCCCACCGCGCCGACCGCATGGGCAACCTCGTCTACCGCAAGACCGCCCGCAACTTCGGGCCGGTCATGGCCACCGCGGCGACCACGGTCATCGCCCAGGTCCGCGAGATCGTCGAGACCGGCACGCTGGACCCCGAAACCGTCGTGACCCCGAGCATCTATGTCGACCGAGTGGTACAGGAGGCGGCCCGCGCATGACCCCCGCACACCGAACGACGACCGAGCAGGGCCCGCTCAGCAAGCACGACATCGCCGCCCTCATCGCACGCGACATCCCCCAAGGCGCCTACGTCAACCTGGGCATCGGCCAGCCGACCCTCGTCGCCGACCACCTGCCCGCCGACTCCGGCGTGGTCCTGCACACCGAGAACGGCATGCTCAACATGGGGCCCGCCGCACAGGACGACCAGATCGACCCCGATCTGACCAACGCGGGCAAGGTCCCCGTCACCGAACTGCCGGGAGCCGCGTACTTCCACCACGCCGACTCCTTCGCCATGATGCGCGGCGGCCATCTGGACATCTGCGTCCTGGGAGCGTTCCAGGTCTCCGCCGCGGGCGACCTAGCCAACTGGCACACCGGCGCGCCCGACGCCATCCCCGCCGTCGGCGGCGCCATGGACCTGGCCATCGGCGCCAAGCAGGTCTACGTGATGATGACCCTCTTCACCAGGGACGGCGCCGCCAAGCTGGTCCCCGACTGCACCTACCCGCTCACCGGCCCGGGCTGTGTCGACCGCGTCTACACCGACCTCGCGGTCTTCGACATCACCCCGCAGGGCGTCAGCGTCGCCCGCACCTTCGGGATCACCCCGGACGAACTCACCGCCCGCCTCGACATCCCCCTGACCTTCGCCTGACGCTCGCATGGGCATGGGCATGGGCATGGGCATGGGCACGGGCAGGCCCCGTAGGAACTGAGGCCGGGGGAGAGTCGACCCGGCGTGCGGGACCTACGGGGCATCCGCCTTGGCAAGCACCACGGACGGCGGTCCGTCCGGATCGGGATGGAGCTCCACCACCTGCGAATCCTTCGGGTAGAGCTGGATGCCACCTACCTTGCCGAGGCCACCCTCCTTGATCGTCAGATAGACGAAGTCGCTGGCCTCGTCCCGGGCGACGAACTCCCATCGGCCGCTGAAGTCGATGGGGTCGGTGTCTCCGCTCCCCGTGGCTTCGTCCGCCGAGATGTCAGTAGCGGTGAACGTTCCGTCGGAATCGAGCCGGATCTTCCCGCCCGTCTTGTCGCTGCGGTACACGCCGGGCAACTCATCGGCGTCGACCGAGGTCGCGCACCCCGAGGTGAGTACCGCAGCAGCGCTCAATGCGGCGACGAACCACCGCCCGCCTATCCCCCTGATGATCACGGCGCCAGCATAACGGCAGCACTCACAGCCGAACCCGGCCGCTCAGAAGTAGCCGTTGTCGTCCTCCCGCTCTTCCTCGGGGGTCCGCCGGATACGCCACGCGGCGAAACCGGCTCCGAGAGCCCCGCCGACGAGAGCGGCCACGCCTCCCCACAGATCGCTGTGCGAGAGCCCCACGACGAGCAAGCCGGCCACCAGGGCTCCGGCCATCAGATACATGACGACGATGAAGCCCGCGGCGAGATACCGGTCCCGCAGCGGCGGCAGGCCCCCGCTCACCGGCCCCGCCCCTCAGCGGCGTGAGAGGCGGGGGCGTTGACCCGCCTGAAGTACTGGGTGCGACGGCTTCGTTGCATCAGGTCCCCGATTCATGTCCGGTCATGTCCGGCTCGCCTTTCTGCCGTATGACCCGAAACAACCGAGCCAACCGCCGAAGCACGCCGCTGGATCCCCTCCCGGTATCTCCGTTGATCGCGGTCGGGGCCGCGCCGGTAGAGTCGACTGGACGTCAGAACCCGGGGGGACTTGATGACGGCAGCGGATGCAGTGCCCATTGTTTTTGTTCACGGGACGCGCTTCAGCGCGGGACAGTGGAGCGTGCAGGTTGCCGCGCTCCGGGACGAATTCCCGGTCGTCGCCGTCGACTTGCCCGGTCACGGGAAGCGCTCGGATCAACCTTGGAGTCTGACCAGCGCGACCGAGATCATCGATTCCGCGGTGCAGTCGCTCGACCGCGGACCGGCGTTGGTCGTCGGGCACTCGCTGGGCGGATACGCCGCGCTGGAGTTCGCCCGGCGCCGTCCCGAAAAGCTGCGCGGGCTGATCCTCGCGGGAGCCAGCGCCTCGACCCGCGGCTGGGGCGCAGTGCCCTATCGACTGGTCGGCAGGCTGGTCCCTCGCATCCCGGCGGACCGGCTGGCCCGGTGGAACGACCGGATGCTGCGGCGGCTGTATCCGCCGGAGGTCGTGGGGGAGACCATCGGGTCCGGCTACGCCTTCCACACACTGCCCGCGGCCTGGGACGAGGTACTGGGACGCTTCGACGCGGACGCGATGCGCTGTGTGCAGGCCCCGGCACTGATCCTCAACGGCGAAAAGGACACCCTGTTCCGGTCCGGCGAGGCGGACTTCGCCCGGGCGCATCCAGACGCCCGGATCGAGTTGATCCCGCGAGCACGGCACCTCTCGAACTTCGACGCCCCGGACGCCTTCACCGACGCCGTCCGCCGCTTCGCCCGCCAGCTGGCATCGAGACGTACAGCAGGGGCGTAGACCGCTTCGCCGTGTCGAGACCGCCTCCCCTCTGCCCGGGCGCACGCAATTCGACAGGTGTGCGGAAGCATCGGGTCGAGGGGAGGTAGACGGGCATGGAGATTGCCGGCATTCCGCAGCCGGGGCCGTCGCGCGTCGCGAACGCTTGTGGAAGGCCCCGGGCGGCGGGCGGGTCAGGCTGCCGGATACAGCAGACAGTCCTCGGGCCGGATCAGCACGTTGATCTCCTCTCCTGTGTGCCGCACCGCGCTCTCGGCGTGGACGTCCAGGCCGCCGATGGACAGTTGGTACTCGAAGCGGGCGCCGGTGTACGAGCACTGCTTGATCGTCGCGCGCAGGACGTTGATTCCTTCCGCGGGCGCGTCTGCGTGTTCGGTCAGGGCGATGCGCTCGGAGCGCAGGCCCACCGTGGCCTCCGTGCCCGAGGCGGCGCGCGCGTTGTGCGTGCGCCGCACGTACAAGTGCTGGCCCGTGGAGCCGAGTTCGACCCGGACCGTCCGGTCGTCTGCGGTATCTATGCGGCCCTCAAGCAGGTTGCAGCGACCGATGAACCCGGCGACCTCCGGCGTGGCAGGGGTCTCGTAGATCTCGGTGGGTGTGCCGACCTGCTGGAGGCGACCGTGCATGAACACGGCGATCCGGTCGGACAGCGACATGGCCTCGACTTGGTCATGGGTGACGTAGACCGTGGTGATGCCGACCTCACGCTGCAGATCCTTGAGCCAGATGCGGGCCTGGTCGCGCATCTTCGCGTCGAGGTTCGACAGCGGCTCGTCCAGGAGCAGCACACCAGGTGAGTACACGATGCCGCGGGCGAGGGCGACGCGCTGCTGCTGGCCGCCGGAGAGCTGGTGCGGATAGCGGTCGCGCAGCTGTGTCATGTCGACCTTGGCGAGCACGTCGTCGATGAGTCGGCGCTGCTCATCGCGGGGCACCTTGCGCAGCTTCAGTGGAAGCGCGAGGTTGTCGGCGATGGTCATGTGCGGCCACAGCGCGTACGACTGGAAGACCAGGCCCAGGTTGCGGCCTTCCGGCGGGACGGTGCCTCGTGGGCTTCCGTCGAAGAAGACCTGGTCGCCGACGCGGATCGTGCCGGAGTCCGGGTCCTCCAGCCCTGCCACGCACGAGAGGGTCGTGGATTTTCCGCAGCCCGACGGTCCGAGCAGGGTGAAGAACTCCCCGTCGGCGACGGTGAAGTCGATGCCCTCCAGGACGGTATTGCCGTTGAAGGACTTGGTGATGTTCTCGACGGCCAGCTCAGGCACGGTTCTTCTCCTTCTTGTCCTTCGTGTTGACCTTTGTGTCGCGGTTCTTTTCGCGCAGCAGGAGGCCTGCCAGGCCGGCGACGAGGGCGGTAACGGCGATCTGCAGGGTGGCGAGCGCGGCAACCGAACCGGTTTCGCCCTGTGTCCACAGGTCGATGGCGGTGGTGCCGATGACCTGTGATTCGGCGCCGGCCAGGAACATGGCGGGCGCATACTCGCG
Source organism: Streptomyces sp. NPDC046925 (assembly GCF_040644915.1). NCBI lineage: Bacteria > Bacillati > Actinomycetota > Actinomycetes > Kitasatosporales > Streptomycetaceae > Streptomyces > Streptomyces sp. NPDC046925. Next base: position 346,484 of record NZ_JBEYWZ010000004.1, read on the forward strand.
GATCATCTGCGTCCAGATGAGCAGGAACGAGGCGAGCATCGCCGGGACCAGGAGCCGGATCAGGATGCGGGAGACCGTGCGCCACCAGTCGGCGCCGGCGACCCGTGCGGCGTTGTCGAGTTCTGAGCCGAGCTGCATCGTCGCCGGGGAGATCGCCCCGTAGGCGGAGGGCAGGGCGCGTACGCCGAAGGCGATGATCAGGGCGAAGAGTGTGCCCCGGAGGGCGTCGCCGCCGGGCATCCAGGCGAACGCCCAGAAGAATCCGATACCGATGATCAGGCCCGGCACCGCATGCGGTGACTGCGCGGTGTTCTCCAGAAGGCGGGCGTGGCGGAAGTCGGAGCGGCGGGCCACCAGGACCACGACGGTGCCGAACAGAGTGACCGCGACCGCACCGATGAACGCGATGGTGATGCTGTTGGTAATTGACTCGGTGTAGGGGGCGTAGGCGAAGATCAGCCGGAAGTTGTCCAGGGTGAGCAGGCTGAACGGATTGACCAGCGGCGTGAGCAGTGAAGTGAACGCCCGCATGACCAGCGCGATCATCGGCAGCAGCGCGCCGAAGATGACGTAGATCCCGACGAAGGCGAAGCCGGCCCACTTCCAGCGCCCGATGTCCAGGAGCCCTGACCGGTTGGCCTTGCCGCGTACGGACACGAACCGCTGTGCCTGTTTGAGCAGGCGGGCCTGCACCACGACCAGGCCGATGGTGGTAAGGAGCATGAAGGTGGAGGCTGCGCCGAGCATGCCGTAGTCCGGGCTGACCGAGTCGATGCCCTGCTCGTAGAGGAAGCTGGAGAAGAGCGTGATCTCCGCGGGCTGGCCCAGGATGAGCGGGATGGAGAGGGTCTCGATCGACGTTCCGAAGATCAGCAGTCCCGCGTAGAGCATGGGAGGGCGCAGCATCGGTACGACGACCGAGCGCAGGATGCGCAGCGGTCCTGCGCCGACCGTGCGGGCGGCGTTCTCCAGTGAAGTGTCGGACGAGGCCAGGGCATTGGCGCAGAACAGGTAGGCAATGGGCACTTGCGCGACGGCCTCGACGAATGCCATGCCGGGCAGGGAGTACAGGTTCCACGGCACCCAGCCGAAGGACTCGCGGACGGTGGTGGTGAGGAAGCCCGCGGGGCCGTAGACGACGATCCAGCCGAAGGCGAGGACCAGCGGTGAGATATAGATGGGCCAGCGCAACACCTGTCCGAACAGGCGGGCTGCCGGGAAGCGGGTGCGCTGCAGGAGGATCGCCATCGGTACGGCGATAACCAGGGCGAACACCGTGGTGAGCGCGGCGAAGAGCAGGGTGTCGAGAATGATCGAGCCGAAGCCCGCCTCGGTGAACAGGTGGGTGTAGTTGGAGAGGGTGAAGGCGCCGCCCGCCGCGTACAGGGGTTGGTTGCGGACGGACTGGTAGAGGATCGGGATGACCGGTGCGAGCACCAGCGCCGCGGTGATGAGGAAGGTCAGCCAGTGAATGGTGACTTCGCGGCCGGCACCGAACAGGCGTCGGTACTGCGGCGTGCGCGGCGCGCCGGCGTGCGGGGGGCTAGCGGGCGCCGGACTCGGCGCCTGGGGGGACTGGATGGCCATGGCGACTCCAAGCGAACAGGCCAATGGGGAAAGGGGAGCGGGGGAGGGGAGGGCTGTCAGCCCGCCGCCTTCTCCCAGCGGGCGAGGTACGCCGTCTGGTGTTCCTCCGGGACCCGCTCGTAGCGGTAGACGTGGACGTGGTCGGCGCCGAGCTTGCGCTGCATGTCCTGCAGGCTGTCTGTGGCGTCCTGCCGCACCCCTGGCCGGTAGGGCACAAGACCGCCGTCGGCCACGGCCTTCTGGCCGTTCGCCGACAGCACGAAATCGAGGAAGAGGCGCGCGGTGCTCGGATGCGGCGCCGTCTTCACGATGGAGATGCCACGCGGCATGACGACGGTGCCCTCCTCGGTGTAGCTCCAGCCGAGCAGGCCGCCGCTGCTCTCGGCGGCGGGGATGACGACGCCGCCGCTGAGATTGATCGAGTAGTCGTACTCGCCGGACACGACCTTCTCGACGAGCGCGCCGGAGGAATGGTCGGAGCGGGTGAAGGGCAGCAGTCGCCGGAAGGTGTCCCAGCCGTCGGGGACCATGCTGGTGTAGCCCTGATTGCTGGCGTAGCCATAGGCGTTCGACGGGTCGTACACGCCGATCCGCCCCCGGAAACGGGACGGCTTGGCCTCGACGATGTCGGCCAGTGCCTTGAGGCCGGTGGGGTACTGCGACGGGGAGAGGGTCTTGCGGTTGTAGAGGACGACGACGGGGTCGGTCGACATGAGCCAGACGCCGGGGAGCATCTCGCCCCAGGAGGGCAGATGGTCCTTCTCCGGCGAGCGGTAGTCGGAGGCGACGTTCCGGGTGGCGTAGTCGCCCCACAGCGGACCGCCGTTGTTGACGAGCAGGTCGACGGGGGAGGCGCCGCCGGCGTTCTCGCTGTAGTAGCGCTCGTAGACCGCGGAGCCGCCCAGGTTCGTGGCCCGGACATCGGAGATCCACGGATAGCGGTCCGTGAAGGCGTCGAAGACCGGCTGCCAGTTGGTCTGGGAGGTGTTCGAGTAGATGAGGAGTTTCTTCTCCCGGCGGGAGGCGTCGATCAGCTTGTCGTAGGCGGGCGGGTAGTAGGCGGGCGTCGACGGGGTCGCGGCGTTCGCCTCGCCGCCGGAACAGCCGGAGAGCGCACCGGCGCCGGTGGCGAGGAAGCCTGCGGCCGCGGCACCGCGCAAGAGGCTGCGGCGGGCCGTGCGGGGGCCTGAGGGAAGGGGAGACATGGAGGGCTCTTCTCGGGTAGGGCGCGACGGCGCTGTCGGCAGCTTCGAGAGACGTACTTCGAGAGATAGAGACGGGGGGCAGGACTCAGGACGTCGCGACCGCGCGGCGCGCCACGTAGGGCAGGAGTCCGCCGTGGCGGAGATAGGCCAGTTCCTGGCGGGAGTCCAGGCGCAGGCGCAGGGAGGACGTCGCTCGCGAACCGTCGGTCCGGGCGAGGTGCAGGGTGACGCGGTTCATTCCCACGTGCAGGTCGTCGAGGCCGGTGAGGGCGAGGTCCTCTTCTCCGGTGAGGGCGTACGCCGATGCGTCCTTGCCCTCGTCGAACTCCAGCGGAAGGACGCCCATCCCGATCAGGTTGCTGCGGTGGATGCGCTCGTAGGACTGGGCGATGACGGCCCGGACTCCGAGCAAGGCCTGTGCCTTGGCGGCCCAGTCGCGGCTGGATCCGGCCCCGTAATTGCGGCCCGCTACGACCACCAGGTCGCAGCCCGTCGCGCGGTAGGTGAGCGCTGCCTCGTGCACGGGAACGACGGCGGTGCGATCGGCGGTGTGGGCGTGGGCGCCCCGGGCGCCCCGGGCGGCGTGCGTGCTCGCGTCCGCGTCGAGGAGACGGTTGGTGACGCCGGCATTGGTGAAGGCGCCGCGCAGCATGACCTCGTGGTTGCTGCGACGCGTGGAGTACTGGTTCAAGTCCCTTGTGGCGACGCCGCGTTCGGCCAGCCAGCGCCCCGCGGCGCTGCGCGGCGGGATCGCGCCGGCCGGGGAGATGTGATCGGTCGTGACGTCGTCGCCGAGCAGCAGCAGTACTTTGGCCCGGTCGATGCGCAGCCGGTCCGGGGCCGTGGCAGCCAGGCCGGTGAGGTGCGGCGGGCGCCGGATGTACGTGGACTGAGGGTTCCAGGCGAACCGGGTGCCGCCGGGCGACTGGATGTCACGCCAGGCCGGGGTGCCCTCGCGCAGGCGCGCGGTGTTTGCGCGAAAGAGCTCGGGGCGCACGGATGCGGCGACACGGGCGGCGACCTCCTCGTCCGTGGGCCACAGGTCCTTGAGGAAAACGGGGGTGCCGTCGTCAGCGGTTCCCAGCGGATCACGTTCGAAGTCGTGCAGGATCGACCCGGCCAGGGCGTAGGCGACGACCCGGGGCGGCGAGGCCAGATAGGACTGGCTGATCTGCGGGTTGACGCGGCCCGCGAAGTTGCGGTTCCCGGACAGGACGGCCACCGGGTCGACCGCGTCGTCCTGCGCAAGCCGCTCCAAGTCCTCCTGCAGAGGGCCTGAGTTGCCGATGCAGGTCATGCAGCCGAAGCCGACGATGTGAAAGCCGGTCCGCTCCAGCGCGGTGAGCAGCCCGCCCTGGCGCAGATAGTCTTCGACGACCCGCGACCCGGGCGACAGGGATGTCTTCACCCAGGGCTTGGTGTCGAGCCCGGCCGCCACCGCGCGCTCCGCGAGCAGCGCGGCCTGCACGATCAGTGCGGGGTTGGCCGTATTGGTGCAGCTGGTGATCGCCGCAATGGCGACCGGGCCTTTCGGCAGCGGCTCTCCGAACGCCTCGTCCGCTACGGGAGGCCTGCCGCCGGCGGCAGGCCGGAAGGAATCCGGGACCCGGGACAGCGGAAGGCGCTGGTGGGGAAGGTCGGGTCCCGCGAGGCTGGGCTCCACCGCGGTCAGGTCGAGGTCGATGAGGTGGTCGTAGCGCGGCTCGGGCCGGTCGGCAGTGCGCTTGAGTCCCTGCGCGGCGAGGTAGGTGTCGACGAGCCGTACATGCTCCTCCTCGCGTCCCGTCAGCCGCAGATAGGCGGCGGTCTCGTCGTCATAGGGGAAGAAGACGCAGGTGGCGCCGTACTCCGGGGCCATGTTGGAGACCGCTGCCCGCTCCGCCCAGCCGAGTGCGTCCAGGCCCGGGCCGCAGAACTCGACGAACTGGTCCACCACTCCCTGCGCGCGCAGCAGTTCGGTCAGCGTCAGGGCGAGGTCGGTGGCGCCGACGCCGGGGCGCAGCTGCCCGGTCAGGCGTACGCCCACCACGCGTGGGAAGGGGATGGTGACCGGCTCGCCGAGCATCGCGGCCTGCCCCTCCAGACCGCCGACGCCCCAGCCCACGACACCGAGGGCATTGATCATCGGGGTGTGGCTGTCGGTGGCGACGAGGACGTCGGGGTGCAGCCACGGCAGGCTGCCGTCGTGGTGCTCCTCCTCCCGCCAGACGACGCGGGCGAGGGTCTCCATGTTGACCTGGTGGATGATGCCGGTGCCGGGCGGGACGACCCGGAAGCCCTTGAGGCTTTGCTCGGCCCACTTCACGAACTCGTAGCGCTCGCCGTTGCGGCGGAAGTCGATGAGCAGGTTGCGCTCGACGGCGTCGGGGCTGCCGTACTCCTCGACGATGACCGAGTGGTCGACGGTCAGGTCCACCGGGATGGCGGGCTGCAGCCGCTCCGGGTCCCCGCCCAGCTCGGCGACGCTGTCGCGCAGCGCGGCGAAGTCGGCGAGCGCGGGCAGGCACGTGGTGTCGTGCAGCATGACCCGGTTGGGGTGTACGGGTACTTCGCAGAGGCCGCTGCCGCTCGTCGCGCGGTCGAGCACGGCGTCGAGCGCGGCGGGGGATCGGCGGGCGACGTTCTCCACCAGGACGCGTATCGCATAGGGCAGCTCGTCGAGCCGTGCAAGCGGCAGGAGCCGCCTCAGGGGCAGGTAGTGGTATGCGCGGCCGTCGACGCTGAGGACGCCGGGGCGGGTGTGGGCACGGGTGGGGTCTGCGGTCATGATCCCTGCTGTCGTTCCGGGACGGGCGAAGTCCGCGGCTGCCACGAGGGCGGCGCCTGCGGCTGCCGGGCGCGGCCAGTATTGTCTCAAGGTGCTTATTGATACAACCGTTGGAACGAGGGAACTTCTGGAGATCGCCGCGAAAGGGTCGCCCGGGCGGCCCCGCTTCTGTGATGGCCTGATGTCAGGAGCGGAGCGGCTTGATGGTGGGAGCGGCCGGTCAGCCGCCGGTCTTGATGATCCTGACCGCGTCCAGGTGGCGGCGCAGGAACTCCGCCGCCTCTTCGAGGCGGCCGCTCTCGACCATGTCCAGCATCTGCAGGTGTTCGCGGGCCTGGCCCGCGAGGCGGGATCGGTCCACCTGGTGCCGGTACTCGATCAGGCGGCGCAGCCGGTGCTGGCGGCGGGCGGCGTCGAGGAGGAACTGGTTGCCCGAGAAACCGACGAGCATCTCGTGGAACGACGCGTTGACGTGGAACAGTTCGGCGCGCGGGAGCAGCAGGATGTCACCGCGCAGCAGCGCTTCTTGTTGCCTGCGGTGCTGGGCCGCCACTGCCGGATCGACGGTGAAGCCCGGCTCGAGCAGGGCGCTCGGTTCGATGATCATGCGGAAGCGGTAGCTCTGGGCGTGCGCCTCGACCGTCGAGAGCACCTGCTGGAACTCCCAGCCGCGCCCGCCCGGCCTGCGTCGCACCAGGTCCTCGGAGTCCATGCGGGACAGGACCCGATCGGCCTGACGGGGCGTGAGGCCGTAGGTGCGGCTGATGTCGGCCGAGGTGAACGGCCCGCGGAACCGGCCGCCCACGTAGTCGTCGGCGATCCGGAAGTAGGCGTCCTGTTCGGTGTCCGCGCCCTCGCCCAGGTCGGTCCGCGTCAGCGTGGCGGCACTTCGGTCGAGGAAGAAGCCGCGGTTGGGCTCGCGCCGCAGGATGCCGACCTCCGTCAGGAAGAGCATGGCCTTGCGGGCGGGAGTGCGGGAGACGTCCAGTTCGTCGGCCGCCCACTGCTCGGTGACGTGAGCCCCCTCCTCGAGGCCGCTGTGGCGCAGCAGGTCCACGAGGCGAGTGGCGATGGAGGTGGTGAGGTTCGGCCGCGACATCAACCTCTGCGCTCTTCGGGTGGGGGGCGTGGGACGCCTCATCCTAAGCGGCGCGAGACCCCAGGAGGATTGTATTTAACGTCGATCTGATACAAACTCTCGATGCGCTCCCGTAAGGGCGGGCGCGGTAACGCGAGGCCACTGAGAGGTATCTATGCAGACCACGCCCGTCCCCACCGCCGACCTCGCCGATAAGTACGGCGAACAGCTGCGTGTCTGCGACGTGCAGTTCACCTCGTTCGGGGCGCGGGGGTCCTTCGCGGGACCCGTGCGCACCGTCTCCTGTCGCGACGACAACGCGCTGGTGCACGAACTCCTGCACACCCCCGGTGAGGGCTGCGTCGTGGTCATTGACGGCGGGGCCTCCCTGCACACCACCTTGTTCGGCGACCGGATGGCCGCCCGCGCCCTGGACAACGGATGGGCTGGCCTCGTGGTGCACGGGGCCGTTCGTGACTCCGCCGCCCTGGCGGGGATGCACCTCGGAATCCAGGCGCTCGGCACCAACCCGCGCAGGAGCGCGAAGGCGGGAGCCGGTGAGGTGGACGTGCCGGTGACGTTCGGCGGCGTGACGTTCGCCCCCGGCGACGTCCTGCACGCCGATGGCGACGGGGTGGTTCTCCTGCCGCGGCTCTGAGCGCGGGAATTGGCCGACGGCAACATGGCGCGGGTTTCCAGTTCCCCTGATGGCCGCGGACGACCCGTCGCTCGGCCGGCCCCGGCCCCTCTCAGCGGCGCGCAGGCAGGGTGATGCCGTAGGCCCGCATTTTGCGGTAGATCGTCGTACGGGAGATGCCGAGCCGCTGTGCCGCAAGGAGTTTGTTGCCGTCCGCCGCCAGCAGGGCCTGGACCAGGGTGTCGCGCTCGGACGCCTCCCAGGCGCTCAAGGACCGGCTGCCCGCGCTGTGCAGGGACGGCGGCAGGTCGCGGAGTTCGACGCGGTAGGTGCGGCGGCCCGCGGCGGCCTCGCGCAGGGCGGTGTCCAGCTGGCGGATGTTGCCGGGCCAGTCGTGCCTGCGCAGCAGAGGCAGCACCTCCGGTGCGCACTCGATGTCCGCGCCGATGCGTCGCAGCAGACAGTCGACGAGGGCCGGGAGGTCGGCGAGGCGGTGGCGCAGGGCGGGCACCGCGGCCGCCTCGGTGAAGCAGCGCCTGAGGGGCTCCGGTACGCCCGGTGCGCGGTGGAGGGTGCCCACGATCCATGTGCCCTGTGCCGCCGCCGCATCCAGTGCGCGGGCGACGGCAGGCCCCTGCTCGGGGGCCACGGCGTCGACGTTGCGCAGGACCAGGGCGCGGCCCGGCCCGGTGGGCACCTCGCGCAGCGCGGTCGGCAGGTCGGCCTCCGCGTCGGCCCCGGCGACCCTGGCGGGTCCGGCAGCTCCGGAGGCCAAGGCATCCACGATCACGGGAGCCGAGGCCGCCCCGGTCAGCGCGTGTGCGGCATGGACCAGCGCGGATTTCCCCGTTCCGGTCTCGCCGTGGAGCAGCAGCGGTGTGCGTTCGCGGGCGCAGCGGGACACCGTACGGGAGACGGTGTTCCATGCCGGGTCCGTCCCGGCAAGGCCGGGCAGCGGCCAGGGGCGGGCCGCGTCCTGCGCCTCCCGGGAGCGCGAGCCGTAGCTGAGTCCGGTGCGGGGGCGGGCCCGGTCGGCGGGGCGGTCCGCGAAGGCCAGCTCGAGGAGGTATCCGGCCGTGCCCGCGGAGCTGTCGACCTGGCGGCAGCGCATCAGGACGGTCTCGCCGCCGGACAGTTGCACCTGCTTGCGGGTGCGCGGCGCGTGACCCAGGTCGGCGGCGGCCTCGTGCAGCAGCCGGTGGTCGTCGCCGGTGAGCCGCGCGGAGGCGGCGGAGTTGGCGAGCACGAGATCCTGGCCCAGGCAGAGAACTGGCCGGTCGCCGTAGTGGTTCACCTGCTGGAACGCTTCGAGGAGTGCCCGCTGGTGCGAGCTGCTGAACTCGTACATCACGCGCTCGATGTCGCTGGCGGCTTCCTGTACCAGGGCTGCCATCAGCGTGCGGGCCGGGCCGTTCCAGCAGGTCAGGTTCATGGCTCCTTCGACCCGTCCGGTGACCGAGTTACGGATCGGGGCGGCCGCGCAGGAGACGTTCTGCAGACGTTCGTTGAAGTGCTCGGTGCCCAGGACCACATTGGGCTTGCGCTCCTCCAGGGCGACCCCGATGCCGTTCGTGCCGACGAACTGTTCGGCGTAGTTGAAGCCGGGCGCCAGGTGCACGCGATCCAGGTGCGCCGAGAGCCGCTTCTCCCCGACGCGGCGATCGCGGACCCAGCCCTTGCGGTCCGTCACGATCACGCAGGCGTCCGAACCTGCCAGCGCCTGTTCCAGACGGTCCAGGACGGGCGATGCGGCGCGGACCAGGCGGCTCTGCCGGTCGTAGTCCGGCTGGTAGGGGACGACCACCTCGTCCGTGCCGACCCCCAGGTACTTCGAACGCTGCCAGGAGTTACGGATGCCCTCGGGCACGATCGTCGCAGGCGGTTCCGTGTTCGCGAGGAACTGCAGGCGTGCTCGCGCGATGTTCCGGTCCCGCTCTGTGCGATCAGTGAGCATGGCGCCTCCGATGAGCGTGTTTCCGCCATATTACGAACGCGTTTGCAGCTGTCAACGGGGGATTCGACGCCACTTTTCCGTGCGTTCTCCGTGCCCTGATCAGGAGACGGGCCCGGTGTGTTCCACATTGAAAAACTCGACGGCACTCCCGGCCCCGACGCTGATGGTCGGCGCCGCACGCAGGGTGCGGCCGCCCACCGTCGAGCACAGGAGCACCCATGACGTCCGCCGACAACGCACCCCGTACCGCGATCGTCACCGGCGCCGCCCGCGGTATCGGCCGCAGCATCGCCGAGCGCCTGGCCGCAGACGGGCTCGATGTGGCCGTCGCCGATCTCCCCACCATGGGCGAGGAGTTGAGCGAGGTCGCGGCCGGGATCGAGAAGACCGGCCGCCGGGCCCTGGCCGTGCACGCCGACGTGAGCAGCAAGGAGCAGACCGACGCGCTCGTGGACGCGGTGGCCGGTCACTTCGGCAGGGTCGACGTCTACGTGGCCAACGCGGGCATCGCCAGGGTCACTCCGCTCCTCGACACCGGGGTCGAGGAGTTCGAGCAGATCATGGCCGTGAACCTACGCGGTGTCTTCCTCTCCTACCAGGCCGCCGCCCGGCAGATGATCGCCCAGGGCGGCGGCGGCAAGATCATCGGCGCGGCGTCGATCGTCGCCTACCGCCCGTTCGCCCTGCTCGGCACCTACTCGGCGTCCAAGTGGGGCGTACGCGGACTGACCCAGGCCGCGGCCATGGAATGGGCGCAGCACGGCATCACCGTCAACGCCTACTGCCCGGGCATCGTCGGCACCGACATGTGGGACCTCATCGACGAGCGCCTCGCGCAGGAGGAGGGCCTGCAGAAGGGCCGGGCCATCAAGAAGTACGCCGAGGCCATCGCGCTGGGCCGCGTCGAGGAGCCCGCCGACGTCGCCTCCTTCGTCTCGTACCTGGCCTCGCGGGACTCGGACTACATGACCGGCCAGTCCGTCATGATCGACGGCGGAATCCAGTTCTCCTGACGCGCGGCGTCGAACACCCCGCCCGGCCGACCCCCGCGAAACCCGCGACCCCCGCGAACCGAGGAGAGAGATGTATTCCAAGGACGGCGAGAACTACTTCATCGTGGACGCGCACATCGCGCTCTGGGACGCACGCCCCGAGAACCAACTCAACATCCACGGCAAGCAGTTCATCGACTGCTTCTACGACTACCACCGCAACCTCAGCCCGGAATCCGAGCTGTGGCCGTACGAGGAGTACCTCTACTACGGCGGCGAGCGGCTGATGAAGGACCTCTTCGTCGACGGGTACGTCGACCACGCCATCTTCCAGCCCGCACGCCTGGGGGCGTTCTACCGCAACGGCTTCGGACAGACCGAGGAAGCCTTCGCGCTGACCCGGCAGCACCCGGACAAGCTGACGTACAACCACTCCTGGGACCCGCGCTACGAGCAGAAGGGACTCGACCAACTGCGCCGCGACGCCGAACGGTTCCAGCTCAAGGGCGTGAAGCTGTACACCGCCGAGTGGAAGGGCGACAGCCGCGGCTACAAGCTCGACGACCCGTGGACCTACCGCTATCTCGAGGTGTGCCAGGAACTCGGCATCAACAACATCCACCTCCACAAGGGCCCGACGATCCGGCCGCTCGACCGGGACGCCTTCGATGTCGCGGACGTCGACAAGGTGGCCACACAGTTCCCCGAGATGAACTTCGTCGTCGAGCACTGCGGACTGCCCCGCCTGGAGGACTTCTGCTGGATCGCCACGCAGGAGCCCAACGTGCACGCGGGCCTCGCGGTCGCCATCCCCTTCATCCACACCCGGCCGCGGTACTTCGCGCAAATCATCGGCGAACTGCTCTACTGGCTGGACGAGAACCGCATCCAGTTCTCCAGCGACTACGCCCTCTGGACGCCCCGCTGGCTCATCGAGCGGTTCGTCGACTTCCAGATCCCCGCGGACATGACCGAGTACGCGCCGCTCACCGTGGCGCAGAAGAAGAAGATCCTCGGGCTGAACGCGGCCGCCATGTACGACATCGAGGTCCCGGCCGGACTCGGCGTCACCGAACCGGCGGTGGCCTGAGATGTCCGCCGACTGCCGGGAGCAGTCCGCCCGGGCCGCGCTGAGCACGGTCTTCGACCCGGAGCTCGACGAGCCGATCACCGACCTCGGATTCGTACGCTCCGTGCTGGTGACCCCCGACGGGGCGCTCACCGTCCGTCTCAGGCTCCCCACCTCGTTCTGTTCGCCGAACTTCGCGTACCTGATGGCCTCGGACTCCAAGGACGCGCTGACGGCACTGCCCTGGACCCGGGACGTCGTGGTGCTGCTCGACGACCACCACGACTCGGACCTCATCAACCGCGGCCTGGCGGCGGACGCGGGCTACCGCGGCACGTTCGGCGCCGAGGCGGAGAAGGACCTCGAAGCGCTCCGGCTGACGTTCCGCCGCAAAGCCCATGCCGCGGCGATGGAACGGGCCCTGGCGCTCGTGCTGCGCGAAAATCCGGACCTCACCGAAGAAGCCCTCCACGACGTCCTGCTCGGCGACCTCCCCGACGCCGCGGCCTCCCGCGCCCTGCTGCGGCGGCGCGCGGCGCTGGGACTCGGGACGGCACCTGCCGACCCGGTCCTGGTGGACGAGGACGGGCGGCGCTACCCGCCGGGCGAGATCCCGCTCCGGCTGCGCTTCGCCCGCGCGGTCCGGGTGTCGATCGACGGCAACGCGCACTTCTGCCGGGGCCTGCTCCGCACCCGCTATCCGCAGTCCGCGGCCGACCAGTCCCCGCGCGCGGAGGAGCCCGTACACACCACGGGAGAACTCCTCCACCTCACCGCCCCGCCGAAGGAGAACATCTCGTGAAAGCAGTCCAGGTCGTGGGCTACGGCCAGCACCTCAAGATGGCCGAGGTCCCGGCTCCCGAGGTCACCGGACCGTTCGACGTCATCGTCAAGATCGGCGGTGCCGGCGTGTGCCGCACCGACATCCACATCCTGGAGGGGCAGTGGGCGCAGAAGTCCGGGGTGACGCTGCCCTACACGATCGGACACGAGAACGCCGGCTGGGTCCACGCGGTCGGCAGCGCCGTCACCAATGTCCGCGAGGGCGACAAGGTCATCGTGCACCCGCTGATCACCTGCGGACTGTGCCGGGCCTGCCGGGCCGGTGACGACGTGCACTGCGAGAACAACCAGTTCCCCGGCATCGACACGGCCGGCGGCTACGCCGAGTACCTCAAGACCTCCGCGCGCAGTGTCGTGCGCATCGACGATTCCCTGGAACCGGCCGATGTCGCGGCGCTCGCCGACGCGGGCCTGACGGCGTACCACGCGGCGGCCAAGGCGGCCCGGAAGCTGCGGCCCGGTGACCGCTGCGTCGTGATCGGTGCGGGCGGGCTCGGGCACATCGGGGTGCAGGTGCTCAAGGCGATCACGGCCGCCGAGCTCGTCGTGGTCGACCGCAACCCCGCGGCGGTGGACCTGGCCGTCTCCATCGGCGCCGACCACGGCGTCGTCGCCGACGGCGGACAGGTGGACCGGGTACGCGAACTGACCGGCGGGCACGGGGCGGAGGCGGTCATCGACTTCGTCGGCGAGGGCGGCTCCACCAAGGACGGCGTCGGCATGCTGCGCCAGGCGGGCGACTACCACGTCGTCGGATACGGCGAGAACATCGACGTGCCGACCATCGACATCATCTCCGCCGAGATCAACTTCATCGGCAACCTCGTCGGCTCCTACAACGACCTGTGCGAGCTGATGGTCCTGGCCGCGCAGGGCCGCGTGCGCCTGCACACCGCCAAGTACCCGCTCGACCGCTTCCAGGACGCCCTGGACGATCTGGAGAGCGGCCGCATCCGGGGCCGGGCGATCCTCACCCCGTGACCCCCCACGCGTACGACACCCGAACGACCGAGGAAGTGGCCCCTTGATTTTCATCACCGCTAAGTTCCGCGTCCTTCCCGAGCACGCCGACCGGTGGCCCGAGGTGGTGGAGGAGTTCACCCGGGCGACGCGGGCCGAGCCGGGATGCCTGTGGTTCGACTGGTCCCGCAGCATCGAGAATCCGGCGGAATACGTCCTGGTGGAGGCCTTCAGGGACGACGAGGCCGGTGCGGCGCACGTGGACTCGGCGCACTTCAAGGCGGCGCAGCAGACCTTGCCGCCCCACCTCGCCGCGACACCTCGCATCGTCAACGTGACGGCGCCCGGGGACGACTGGTTGCTGCTGGGCGAGATGACGGTCCCCGACAACTGACGCCGGTCGCGAAGGCACAGAAAGGGCCGAAGCCCGTTCCCCGGGCTTCGGCCACTCTTCGCGTATCCGGCGGCTGCGGCGCCGACGGCTCAGTTGTGCTCTTCGTCGATGGTGACGGCGATGCCGTTGTCGAGCTTGACGACGACGGCGACACCCTTCTTGGCGGCCGCTTCGAGGTCTTCCTCGCTGCAGGGCGTGGTTCCGCCCGCGGCGTCGCCGCAGATCCAGCCGGCCCCGTTGACGGCGGTCTCGGTCGAGGTGAAGAACGCGCGCTCGGTGCCTTCGCTGTCCACGAGGGAGTACTTCCCCGGCGCCATGTATCCGAGCTTTCCGCTCCAGGTGCCGGTCGTCTTGCCGCTGTCGCTGCCGCCGTCGTCACTGCCGGAGTGGTCCTCGACGACACTGACGGCGATGCCGTTCTTGAGCTTGACCGTGGCGGAGACGCCCTTCTTGGAGGCGGCCTCGAGGTCTTCCTCGGCGCAGGGGGTGGCGGCCTGGCCCTTCGCGTCGCCGCAGATCTCGCCGGCACCCTGGATGTCGGTGTCGGTGGACGTGAAGAACTGCTGCTCGGTGTCCTTCAGGTCGGTGACGGTGTACTTGCCGGGCGCGAGGTAGGAAACGGTCCCGAACCAGGTGCCGGTCACCTTCTTGCCGCCCGGCTTGCCCGCCGCATTGTTGTCGGCCTGTGCCTCCGTACCGCTTCCGGCCTCGTCGTCGTTGCCGGACTTCCCCTTGGCGTCCGAGCCCGAGCCCGAGTCCGAGGCCGCGGAAGAGGTCGACTTCTTGCTGTCCGAGTCCCCGTCCTGGCAGGACGTGAGCAGCGCGGTCGTCGCCATCAGGGCGGCGGCGGTGAGGACGGTCTTGCGGTGGCTGCGAAGCATGTGTGTCTCCCCGTGGGTGTACGGCCGGCCGGTCGGCTGGGCTTGGCCGTGCTGTGCACTTGGTCGATCACCACCCTGCCCACCGCGGCGATCGCGGGGGAAGGGCGGTTACGAGGTGATGACATGCCTGACGTGATCATGAGACGCGCGGGCACAACAAAGTCACAACCTGCCCTTTCCGGTCACACGTCCCGCCCTGTTCCGGGCAGGGCCGCTCCTCGCCGACGGGACGAAGAAATTCCGTCGAGGGCCTGTGGCGTGCTCTGTTAGGGTCCTTTGGCCGGCCGCGGGACTCCGGTGCGACTTCCGGAACCTGCCTGTAAAGCAATGATTCGCAGCTCGTGCCCCCATTCCCCGGCCGGCATCCGTGCTTACGAGGGAAGAACGCGATGGATTCGTACGGGGACCTCGTCGCCGCCGAGGATGTGCTGCTGTTCGTCAACGCGGCGATCACTTCTACAGGACAGCGTGAATTCCGCAGCGACGCGGACGAGCAGCGGCTGTCCTTGGACTTCCTGCATGCCTACATGCTGGGCAACTACCGCGACCTGTACGCCGGAGTGCTCGCGCTCGACATCAACGACCACAACGCCGTCCTCGTCATCCGACGGCTGCTGGAAACAAGCCGTGAGGCCTCTGCCGACCAGCGGCGCAGCGAGGGCCGGCTGATCGCGTCCCGTCTGGCGATGCTGCCGCCGCAACGCGTGTACGGGCTGTTCGGTGCCCTGCGCCAAGCCGGGGTGAACAACCGCCGCACCCGCGCGATCATGCGCGACTGGCTGTCCGCCCGCCCGGACCCGGCGTTCGACGCCGTGAAGTACCGCAGCGGCCTCAAGCGAGCCTTGCGCCACGCACATCTGGCCCCCGCCACCGAAGAGCTGGGTACGTTCGTCTTCGCGCCGCTGACCCGCAAGCACTATGCGACACCCCTCCTGGAGGCGTGGCGCCGCGCGCACTACGAGCAGGCCGCCCTGTACGAGCTGCCCTACACGGCGGCCGAGGGCTTCGCCGCCAAGCACGGCATCCCCCGCAACGTGTTCCTGGAGCGCATCGCCCCGCGGATGACCCGCTTGGAGACCCTGCGGTTGCAGGAGTCCGCCCACAAGAACGGGGTCACAGCAGTGCGGGCAGACCTGGCCCGGATGCCGCTGACCCGGTTGGCGACCTACGTGCTTGCGCTGCCGGTCGAGGAGCGCCTGCGCCGACGCGCCGAGCTGACCCACGCCCTGGAATCGGCCGCCGACCGGGTGGCGGGCCCGCACCGGGGGAGCTGGGGCAAGGTCAGTGCCGTCCTGGACGACAGCTTCTCGGCCTTCGGTTCGGCTCACAAGCGTCGGCGACCGCTGGCCGTGGCACTGGCCTGCCACTATCTGCTCGCCGCCCTTGCCGGCAACTACACCGGGCTGTGGACCTCGGGGCGGACCGACGCACTGCTGACGTACCCGTATGGGCCGACGCCGGTGGGGCGGCGGATTCTCGACGCGTTGGACACCGCCCCGTCACGGCTGGTGATCGTCTCGGACGGATGGGACAACGCGCCTCCCGGCCTGGCCGCCGAAGTGCTGCGCATCTGGCGGACGCGGCTCGATCCCGAGCGTCGCACCAGCATCGTGCATCTCAACCCCGTCTACGACGCGGCCGACTTCGACGTGCGCCGGCTGGCCGCGACGGTGCCCACCGCGGGTATCCGTGACGCCGAGGACCTTCCCGCACTGGTGGAACTCGCCCAATTCGCGGAGGGCCGCACCGGCCTGGCCGAACTGATCACCTACATGAACACCCGTGCCGCTCGCATGCTGCGCGGACAGGGGCAGGAGCAGGCGCGATGACCACACTGGACCTGACCGGCCTGGTCGCCCGCCCTGCCCAGGTCTGGGGTGCCGTCCGTCTGGTGCCGCTCGTACGTGACGAGCCGGTCGGGGATCTCCGCCTGGCCTCTCGGCCCTACGGCGATGGGGCGGGTCTGGTCGAGGTCGGCCCACGCCAGGCCTATGTCTCCTACATCCCCCATGGATTCGTCGCCACCTGGACTGACGACGGCATGCCGGCCGCCGCCTACGGCACCCAGCTCTCTGCCGACAGCAACGCGGCTCCCGCCGCCACCATGGGCCTGCACCTCCACCGCAGAATGGCCCGCCGCCAGGCCAAGGACCGGCTGCGGTTCCTCCCCATGCATCTGGCGCTCGAGGGCTACCTGGCGCTGCACTTCGGCGGCCCCACGCTCGCCTGGGAGGAGTGGTCGCAGCGCGCCATCCGCCAAGGGCTCTCCCCGCGCGTCGAGGAAGCCTACGCGGGCGCCGAGGTGCGCGGACTCGCCGACGCACTGCGCATCTTCGAGATCCACCCCGACCAGTGCGGTGTGATGGTCTATGTCGCCGATGCCCTTGCCGCGGCATTCGCGGTCCCGCATCCCGACGACTACCGCGCGCTGCACCCGACGCTCCTTCAGGACCTGTACGGGGAACTGATCCACCACTACGCCACGCTGATGCCGCCGGTGCCGGACTTCCGGGCCCGTATCTCCGACGCGCGGATCCGCTCCCTGGCCGACCTGCGCACGGCAGTTGCCGAACAGGAGGATGCCTGGACCCATTTCCACGACACGACCATGGCGACCGGCCTGCTGGAGCACGCCTATACCTGGCAGTCGGTGTACCGGATGGGGCGCTTCACGCTTTCCCGCTTCCTGCCGCCGTTCCGTCCCAAGCAGGACAACCACATCGGCGAGGCCATCACCGACGACAGGGGCAGGGTCGCCTACCTCAAGACGTTCCGTCTGTCGGAGACCCAGGTCCGTCGCGGTCACCTGCTGAGCAGGCTTGCCGCCCACGACTGGCACCTGGCCGACACCGCAGCCGATCTCGGCTTCAGTGAAGCTCAGTTGGGGCTTCGCCTGGAGTCCGCCGGCTTCGGTTACCTGCTTCGCCAGGATGTCTTGGACGGATACCGCAAGCAGGGACGAACCCGGGCCCGATGAGCACGGCTGGCCCGGGGCGTTCAACACGCAGAAGTCGGCCTCACGGACGATGAGGCCGACTGCCAGTGGAGTTGCCCTCCCGTGCGGCGGGTCCGCTTACACGTTCTCCGGCGACGTGCGCGGGCGCGGGCCCCGGCTTGCGTAAAGGGCGAGTCCGGCGACGGTGGGCACGGTCGCGACCACGGCGGCGGGCCGGCTGTCGGGCGCCTGGGTCTGCCAGGTGAGGGCTTCCCCCACACGGCCCGTGCGCGGGAACACGGCCGCTGCCAGTGTCCAACCCAGCGGCAGGAACCACGACCGAGCGGTGCCGAGCGTGGTCGCCCCCAGGGCGGTCAGTCCCAGCAGGCCGGTTACGTCGCGGACGACACATCCGAACGGTCCGAACCGTGTGCCGGTGAGCAGCGTGGCCAGCAGGAGAACGAGGGGGAAGCCCACGGCCGCGGCCAGGTGTGACGTGCGCAGCCAGGTCCAGGGTCGAGCCGCCGTGCGGTCCAGGGCGTCGTCGGGGCCGCCGAGCGTGGGAGCGACGACGGACACGAGGAGGAGCACCGTCAGGACGAGGACGGTGCGGCTGACCTCGCCGGTGCCGCTGAAGGCCGTCGTCAGCAGCCACGCGATGGCCGTGCCCGCGGCCCCGGCGCCGCAGGCCGCCGGCACCCGGCGTGAGTGCAGGTAGAGCGTCAGTCCTCTCATCGGGTGCCTCGCGTCAGGATGCCGTTGGTGTCCCGGCACTTCTGGGCGGCCCGGTGGACGGCGGTCACCCGGGCGTCTGCCTCGGCCCGCGGCAGTTTCTTCAGGCTCTTCCAGAGAGTGACGGTCCCGGGGTCATCGAGCGGGAAGCCGTCGAGACTGTCGCTCGGTTTCAGGTCGAGCAGCCAGTAGGCCGTAGCGACGGCGACCGGGAAGTTCTGGTTGTCTTCACAGCTGTACGGGCCGGTGAACGCCCCGACGAGCAGGGACAGTTCGAACTCGTCCGCGTCGGCGAGGTGACCGCGCTTGTCGACCGAGACCTTCATCAGGGCGGTGTCGGACCGCGGTGTCGGTGCGGTGGGGGGAAAGAAGGTGGTGGTGTCCTCGTGTGCCTCGGTGACCGGTGTCTTGGACAGCAGGTCCAGTGCGTGCCGGGCCTTGGGGGCCACTTCGGGCAGCAGCCCTTTGTGCGCCCGGCTGACGCAGACGCGCGGGGCGTCATCGGTGCACACCAGTTCCTGGGCGACCGTGTCGAGCGTGCTGCGGTCATAGGCGGCGCCGGTCGGGACGACCAGTGCCGTGACCGTGG
The DNA here is from genome assembly GCF_040644915.1 of Streptomyces sp. NPDC046925. NCBI lineage: Bacteria > Bacillati > Actinomycetota > Actinomycetes > Kitasatosporales > Streptomycetaceae > Streptomyces > Streptomyces sp. NPDC046925. Next base: position 365,107 of record NZ_JBEYWZ010000004.1, read on the forward strand.
CCCCGACGGCCAGGGGCAGCAGTGCGGTGAGGCCGAGCACGCGCTTGCGGACGGCGAAGAGCACGACCGCGGCCAGAGCGACCGCGGCCATCCACAGCGCCTGGGCGGTGCTGACCGCGCCGCCTACGGTGTCGTAGTCGCTGAACATGCTGGTCCCCATCGGGGAGAACGCCACCGAGATTCCGCCGTCGGGAAGGGCGTGGGGTGCGAAGACCAGCAGGACGAAGCCCGCGACCGCGAGCGCGGGGGCGGTGGCCAGCGCCGGCACCATGCGTCCGACGGCTAGCCCGAGCCAGACCGAGGCGATCATCGTGAGGACACCGACCGCCACGACGGCGTACGCGGCCGGTGGCAGGTAGCGGGCCGTGCCGGCGATCCGTGGCCCCGTCGCGAGGAGCGTGAGCAGGTAGGCGGCGAGCACTGCCAGGGCGGTTGCGGCCAGGATCGGCACGATGCGCTGCGGTCGCGGACGGGGCACGCCGGCGAACAGTTCGGCGACGTTCGCCCGGTGCTCGCGATAGGACTGCCAGGCACCGGCGGCCATCGCCAGGGGCGAGAGGACCGCGAGGTACTCGCGCTGCGTCGTGACCAGCGCCATCCACCCGGTGGACCAGCGCCCCGCGGTGGCGTGGAAGACGATCGCGCCGACGGCGATGATCAGCAGGGCGGCGCCGACGGAGACCGAGCGCCGCAGTTCGATGCCGAGGATACGGATCATGCGTTGCTCCGGTGCTTGCGCAGGAGGGCGGAGTAGCCGCGCTCGGCTGCACTGTCGCCCGCATCGTTTTGGCCGCCGTGCGCGATCAGCTCGTCGGGAGTGCCCTGGAACAGGAGGCGGCCCTCGTGGATGAGGAGGACGTCGGTGCAGGCCGCGACGACGTCCTCGACCAGGTGGGTGGAGACCAGCACACAGCTGTCGGTGCCGAGGTCGCGCAGCAGATCACGGAAGTCGATGCGCTGTTCGGGGTCGAGCCCGACCGTCGGCTCGTCGAGCAGCAGCAACTCGGGGTCGTTCACGATGGCCTGGGCGATGCCGACCCGGCGCAGCATGCCGCCGGACAGCGTCTTGAGCTTCGCGTCGGCCCTGGCGGTCAGGCCCACCCGGTCGATCGCGCGCTGTACGGCGTCGGGTGTCGCCGCTTTGGGCATCTCCTTGAGCCAGGCCATGTACGCGACGAACTCGCGGACGGTGAAGCGCGGGTAGTAGCCGAACTGCTGCGGCAGATAGCCCAGTCGACGACGTACCGTGCGCAGGTCGGCGCGGCCGTCGGCGGGTGCGCCAAGGAGTTCCAGCGAGCCGCCGGCGGGCTTGGCGACCGTGGACAGCGCGCGCATCAGCGTGGTCTTGCCGGCGCCGTTGGGGCCGAGCACACCGTGCACACCGGCCTGCAGCGACAGGTCAAGGCCGTCGACGGCCAGGTGCCGGCCGGCCCGGACACGCAGATCTCGTGCCTGGACGAGCCAGGGATGAAGGGTGGGGGCCGTTTCGGCGGGTTGCACCGCACGCATGGGTCTCTCCTGCTGGATCGAGGGTCAGTTGCCGCTGGTCAGGCGGCGGAAGCCGGTGGCGGCGAGCGGGGTGAGCGCGGCCAGGGCCACGGTGGTCACCGCCCAGACGGCGGTGCTGTCCGGCTGCAGTGCCGGGGAGAGGGATCGGGCCGCCACGCTGGGCAGCAGCACGGCCAGGGACCAGGCCGCCGCGAGGCCGATCGCCGCACGGCGCACGCCGATGAGGCTGCCGAGCACGAGGGTGGCCGCGGTGAAGGCCAGCGAGGGCAGCAGGGTGAGGGCCAGGGACGTTCCCGTGCTCACGCCCGCCACAAGGAGCGCCGGAAGGACGACGGCGAGTACCGCGAGCGTGCGCCGCAACACCATCGCCAGACCGGATGCGGGGGTGGTGGCGGCCAACTCCCGGACCGGGTCGGTGCGCCGGCTCCAGGCCACCGCGACGCCGGGCAGCGGCGCCACCGGGGCCAGCAGCAGCACGAGGGAGGGCAGGCGGGGTGCGGCGGAGTCCAGGAGCGCGCCGCAGCCAAGGACCGCGACGGTCATCACGAGCCAGGGCAACAGTCGCCAGACGAGCCAGCGCCGGTGCACGGCTCCTGCACGGGGGGAGTGGCGGACCGGCGCCGGACCCGCTGCGATCGACTGGTCGAGCGCGATCGCGACACGGTCGAGCAGCTCCGCCGTAGCGGGGGTGGCGTGGTGCGCCAGGCCCGCACGGCAGGGGGCGCATGTGTCGAGGTGGGCCTCGATCGACCAGAGTGCGGCGTCATCGAGCCCGCGGCCGCCGTCCGCGTAGCGGGACAGGATCTGGGGGGTGGGATGAGTCATGACAGGGCCTCCCGCAGTGCGATCCGGGCCCGCCGCGCGCGGGTCTTCACCGTGCCCTCCGGCATGCTCAGCAGGACCGACGTCTGACGGACCGACAGGCCGTCGAGCACCATGGCCTGCAGGACCTGGCGCAACTCCGGGGGCAGCCGCAGCAGCGCCTGTTCGAGGTCCTGGTCGACGCGGCTCGCCACCACTTCGTCCTCCGCCGCCGGCGCGGTCCTCTCGGCCAGGGCGATGGCCGGCACCCGTTCCTGGCGGGCGCGTCGCCGCAGCGCGTCGACGAGACGGTTCGCTGCGATCTTCCAGAGCCAGCCGACCGCACTGCCCCCGGTCACCGCGCCCGCGTAGCTGCCGGCGGCGCGCCAGACGGCCAAGTAGGTCTCCTGGAGCACGTCGGCGATGACGTCGTCGTCGGCGCAGCGGCGGCGCAGCCGCACCGTCAGCCAGGGCGAGGTACGCCGGTACAACTCGTCGAACGCCGCCCGGTCGCCGTCGGCGACGCGACGCACAAGTTCTGCCTCGTCGAGGTCTGCCACTCTTTTCACGATCAAGAAGACGATGCGAGTGTCGATTCAGGTTCTCCGCGACGGGCGGGTGCCCGGGGTCAGGGCGAGTTCGCTGGAGGCGTGCAGGCGATGGTGTCCCTCGCGGACGGTTACGGCACCGGCAGCGTCACCTGGAACACGGTCGGGCCCGGTCGGTCGTCGAGGGTGACCGTGCCGCCGTGGGCGCGGATCAGGGAGCGGGCCACGGACAGGCCGAGGCCGCTGCCGCCGCGGTCGCGGGTGCGGGCCTTGTCGACGCGGTAGAAGCGGTCGAAGACCTTCTCCCGGTCGGCGGGCGGAATGCCGGGCCCGGCGTCCTCGATCCGCACCACCGCCGTGTCCCCCTCACCGTCGACCTCCACCGTCACCGGCGTACCGGCCGGAGTGTGCACGGCCGCGTTGGTGAGCAGGTTGTCCAGGACCTGCCGGATGCGCTGCGGGTCCATGCGCAGGGCGAGCGGCACCGACGGTGAGGTGACGGCGAGCGGGTGATCCGGGTGGGCGGCCCGGAAGGCGGAGGCCGCGTCCTCGACCAGCTCCACGAGATCGGCGTCCCGCAGCCGGAGCGGCGCGTCCACCTCCGCCGCGTCCAGGCGGGCGAGCAGCAGCAGGTCGTCCAGGAGCACGCCCATCCGGGCGGCCTCGGCGCGCAGTCGCCTCAGGTGCTTGTCCCGCTCCTCGGGGGCGTTGGCGGCGGCGTACTGGAAGAGGTCCGCGTAGCCCCGTACGGACATCAAAGGTGTGCGCAGCTCGTGTGAGGCGTCGGCGACGAAGCGGCGCAGGCGCTGCTCGGCCTCCGCGCGCAGGGCGAGCGAGTCGTCGATGTGCTCCAGCATCGTGTTGAAGGCCGTGCGCAGTTCCTCGACCTCCGGACCGCCGCCTTGTTTGTCGGCGCGCAGCGGCAGCCGGGCCGCCGACTCGGTCAGGTCGTGCGAGGTGATGCCGTGGGCGGTGTGCGCCATGTCGCTGAGCGGGTTCAGGCCCCGGCGCAGCATCCGGCGGCCGAACTCCACGAGCACCGCGAGCGCCAGGGCGAAGGCGATGACCTGCACCCCGATCAGGCGCCGCATCGTGTCGTCGATGTCGTCCGTCGGCGCCGCGCTGACCAGGACCACACCGAGCTCCACCGCGCAGGCGCGCAGCCGGTATTCGCCCTTGCCCGCCAGGTGCACCGTGCGCAGCACCTCGGTGTCCTCGGATATCTGCTGCTTGGCCAGCGAGGTGAGCGGGGCGATGTCCCGGGGCTGGTCGCTGCTCTCCTCGGGCGAGCGCAGCTTGGGGGCGCGACCGGAGACGTCGTACACGGCGTAGTACCAGCGGTAGTACTTCTTGCCCTGGAGGGTGCCGCTCTGGGCGATGCTCTTGGACTGGGCGACCTGGGCGAGCCCGAGCTGGTCGTCGAGCTGGTTGGTCAGGTAGTCCCGCATGTACGTGGTCAGGGCCGTGCCGACGACGGCGAACACCACCAGGGACAGGGCCCCCAGACCCAGCGCGAGACGAGTGCCCAGGCGCAGCCGCCGGAACGCGAGGCGCAGCTTGCCGATCACCGGCTTCTCTCGCTCGCTTGGCGGATGACGTATCCGAAGCCGCGCACCGTCTGGATCAGCGGCGCGGTCGTCGTGCTCGCGGTCAGGCCTGCGTCGGAGGGGACGTCGAGCTTGCGGCGCAGCCGGCTGACGACCAGCTCCACGACGTTCGAGCGGCCCCCGAAGCCGTACTCCCACACATGGTCGAGGATCTGCGCCTTGGTGAGCACGGTCGGCGACTTGCGCATCAAGAAGCGCAGCACCTCGTACTCGGTGGGCGTGAGGGTCAGCAGCCGCTCGCCGTGGCGCACCTCGTGGGTGTCCTCGTCCATCGACAGATCGCCCACCCGCAGCACGGACCGCTGGAAGTTCGGCCCGGCGCTGCGCCGCAGCACGGTGCGCAGGCGCGCCATCAGCTCCTCCACCGCGAACGGTTTGACGAGGTAGTCGTCGCCGCCCCGGGTCAGCCCCGCCACCCGGTCGGCGACGCCGTCGCGTGCGGTGAGGAAGACGACGGGCACCATCGTGCCCGAGCCGCGCAGCCGGTCCAGGACACCGAAGCCGTCCACGTCCGGCAGCATCAGGTCGAGCACCACGATGTCCGGACGGAACTCGCCGGCCAGCCGGAGCGCCTCCTCGCCGGAGTTCGCGGTGACGGCGTCCCAGCCCTCGTAACGGGCGACGGTCGCGACGAGATCGGCTATCGGAGGGTCGTCGTCGACGACCAGGAGGCGCACTTTTTCCACCCGTTCATAGTGCGTCACGCGGCAGCCCGGACCATATGCCCCGGCTCACAGCGGGCGCATTGATAAGGACTTGTCAGCCGACCGACAGGTGATCGACAGCTTCCCCCGGTGAACCTTGGAGTCCCACGACCCGACCGAGGAGCTGCCGCCCCGTGACGACCGTCCAATCACCCCCCGCGCCCTCCACGGCGATACGCCCGAGGGTGGTGGCCCGCACGGGCCTGTACGCGGTGCTCGCCGCCAACGCGGCCGTGGTCGCCTACTTCTTCGCTCAGGCGGGCTTCGCCTCCAACGCCCTGATCGTCATCGGCCGCCTCACCGGCCTCTACAGCGCGCTGATCATGGCCTTTCAGCTGGTCCTGGTCGCCCGGCTGCCCTGGCTCGATCGCCGGATCGGCATGGACCGGCTGACCAGCTGGCACCGCTGGACCGGCTTCGCCCTGCTGTGGACACTGCTCGCGCACGTCGTCTTCATCAGCTTCGGCTACGCCGACGGCGCGGGCGTCGGCCCCGTCACCGAGCTCGTCGACCTCGCCGAGACGACCGAGGGCGTGCTGCGCGCGATCGTCGCGTTCGGCATCATCCTCACCATCGGCGCGGTCTCGGCCCGCTACGCCCGCCGCCGCCTCGCCTACGAGACCTGGCACTTCCTCCACCTGTACACCTACGCGGCCGTGGTGCTCGCCTTCACGCACCAGGTCGCCGTCGGTACGACGTTCACCTCCTCGCCCGCCGCGACGGCCTACTGGTACGGGGTGTGGGCGGTGGCCCTGGGCGCGGTCCTGACCGGGCGCGTCGTCCTGCCGCTGTGGCGCAACGCGCGTCACCGGTTCCGGGTCGCGGCGGTCGTCCCCGAGTCCGACGACGTCGTCTCGATCCACATCACGGGACGAGACCTGGACAAGTTGCCGGCGCAGGCAGGCCAGTTCTTCCTGTGGCGTTTCCTGACCAAGGACCGCTGGTGGCAGGCCAACCCCTTCTCCCTGTCCGCCGCGCCCGACGGCCGCGGCCTGCGCCTGACCGCCAAGGCGGCCGGAGAGGGCAGCGCGGCCCTGCGCCACCTGAAGCCCGGCACACGCGTGTTCGCCGAGGGCCCGTACGGCGCCTTCACCACCCTGCACCGCACCCGCACCGACGCGCTGCTCATCGCCGGTGGTGTCGGAGTCACCCCGATCCGGGCGCTCTTGGAGGATCTGGAGGGCCACGCGGTCGTCATCTACCGGGTGGCTTCCGAACGCGACGCGGTCCTCTACGACGAGCTGCGCGACCTGGCGCTCGCCAAGGGCGCCGAACTGCACCTGGTGACGGGCAGCCCCACCCCCGACAAGCTGGCGCCGCGTGAACTGCGGCGGATGGTGTCCGACATCGCCGACCGTGACGTCTTCCTGTGCGGGCCGCCCCCGATGATGAACGCCGTCCTCGGCACGCTGGACCAACTCGGCGTCCCCAAGCAGCAGATCCACTTCGAGCGCTTCAGCCTCGCCGGCTGAGACAGACGAGGACAACACCGTGAAGCGAGCCATACCTGTCGCCGCCCTCAGCATCCTGGGCCTGATCTCCGTCTGGCGCTACCAGCCGTCCACCGGCCCCACGCAACCCACCGCCGCGGCCCCGGCCCCGGCACCCTCCGCGTCCGCCTCTGCGGGGTCCTCGGGTTCCTCCTCATCCAGCACGGTCGTCAAGGGGTCGACCATCACGACCGAGAAGGGCCCGGTGCAGGTCCAGGTGACCTTCAAGGGCGACAAGATCACCGCGGTGACGATGGTGCAGCAGCCCAATCATCCGCAGACGAAGGCGGCGGTGCCGAAGCTGATCGCGCAGACGCTGGAGGCGCAGAGTGCGGACGTCGACACGGTGACCGGCGCGACGATCACCAGCGACGGCTACCAGCAGTCCCTGCAGGCCGCGATCGACGCCAAGGACGCCTGAGATGCGGCGCGTTGAGCACATCATGGGGTTCCCGGTCTCGCTGCGCATCGACGACGAGGGCGACGACAAGGGTGACGGTGAGGGCGAGGGCGTGCCGGATGAGGCCGCGGACGCGGTGTTCGCCTGGCTGCGCGAGGTGGACGAGCGCTTCAGCCCCTTCAAGCCCGGCAGCGAGGTCTCGCGCTACGGCCGCGGCGAGCTGGCACGGCACGAGCTGAGCGAGGACCTTGTGGAGGTGCTCGACCTGTGCGAGCGCTACCGCCTGGCCACGGGCGGCGCGTTCGACGTACGGCTGCCGGGGCGCGGGTTCGATCCGTGCGCGGTGGTCAAGGGCTGGTCGGTGCAGCGGGCGGCCGAACTGCTGCGGGCGGCCGGTGCGCGGCGCTTCTGCCTCAACGCCGGCGGCGACGTGGTGGTCTCCGGGGGGCCGTGGCGGGCAGGGGTACGGCACCCCGAACACGCCCACCAACTGTGCGCCACACTGGAGTTGACCGACAGCGCGGTCGCCACCTCCGCCCGCTACGAGCGCGGCGACCACATCATCGACGGCCGCACCGGTCGCCCGGCGACGGGGCTGCTGAGCATGACGATCGTGGCACCCACTCTGACCGAGGCGGACTCGGTCGCCACCGCGGCCTTCGCGATGGGTGCCGAGGGCATCGAGTGGGCCGCGTCCCTGGCGGGCTGTGAGGTGTTCGCGGTGACCGCCGGGGGACAGGTACTGAGGACAGCCGGCGTCCCGGTGGCCGAGGAGATGGGCGAGACGCCGCCGTCGGCCGCGTGATCGGTGGGCCCTGACAGCGAGTTCGCCCGGCGACAGGGACACGAGAGGCGGCACCGCCCTGGCCACCCGCGGCGGCCATGAGGGGCGCCGATAGGCTGATCTTCATGGAGACCGAGAGGGCCGGAGAGGCGCCGGGCGTGGCGTGCCCCGGGTGCGGCGGTGTCGAGGTGCGGACCGTCGAGCAGGCGCGCGGCGGCAAGGGCGCGATGCGTGAGGATCTGTTCGGCCGGCTGGCACCGGGGCCCGACAAGGGCGGCGACGGATGCCTGCACTTCGCCGAGGGGATCGTGCTGACCGGTCTGGGCGTCGCCCTCGCGTACACGGGCGTCCAACAGGACAAGCCGCTGTACACGGTCGGCGGTGCCGCCCTCGCGCTGATCTGCCTCCTCGGTACCTTCGTGGTCGTACGCGGCGACGGACGCGAGAAGGCCGCCGCCGAGGCAGGCGCGGCCCGCGCGAACCAACTGTGGCAGCCCGCGCACTACTGCTATGGCTGCACCTCGGTGTTCTGTCCCGGCGGCACCCCCTGGCAGGGAGTGCTCACGCCGGAAGCGTTCAAGAAGCTGGTGTGGACCGAGGCGGACTACGCCGACCAACTCCTGCCGGGGGACAAGGCGAAGGACGCGAAGCTGCCTTCGGGCGTGCTGCGGGAACTGCCGTAGGGGCCCGGCGGGTCCACGGAGTCCGGATGGGTAAAGCTCTGCCGGGGCCACTGCTCACCCGCTGGTGATGCCGCAGTGGCGGCGGGCTGCTGAGGGCGGCCGGGCTTCAACGCCGGGGCCACGGCTGCGATGTCAGTGCCGACTGGCACGATCAGGTCATGACCAGCCCCACCGACGCTCCCGTCCCGCTCCCGGCCAACCACCACATCTCCGAGACCTACGCCGACTGGGCGCGCACCCGTGATCCCGGCGCCGAGCCCACCGCGCGCGCCGTGCTCGACGAGGCCGACCACAAGCGGGGGCGTGCCTGGGAGAAGCCCGGCCGTTTCGTGGACGACATGGAGCGCCTGGCCCGAGGCGTGCCGACAGCCCATCTGCCCTGGTTCTGGGACACCATCGGCCACTGGCTGTTGGAGACGCACCGCCGCTCGGCCGCCCGCGCCTACGGCCAGGCGCGCGCCGCCGAACGCGACCATCAGCTGCCCGTCGACCCCGACTGGCGTCGGGCAAATGTGGCTCTGTTCGCCCGGTTCGGCGCCCTGCCCGCCACCGAACTCAGTGGTCACCGCACCTGGCTGGCCTCGATCCTCGAACCCGGCGACGCACACGACGAGTTCGCCCGCCTGCTGACCACCTGGGCGGCATCGCCCGGCGAGCTCCCCGCAGACCTGGCCCGCCGGGTCCGCGACTCGGCCCGCGCAGCCGGCCTCGGCACCGAGGAGGAAGCCCGGGTGCTGGGCGGGCTGCTGGCCGCAGCCCGGGGCAAGGCCGTACCCGACCGGCTGCTCGATGCCGCCGCCGGACCGCTCACCGCGCACCCGCCGACGGACGACCAGGCCACCGGGCTGCTCGACCTGTTCCCCGAGTCGAAGAACGACGCGGCTGCCTGGTTGCGGCTGCTCATCCGCTGCGGCGTCGCCGACGCGGCGGCGGCCGGCCGGATCGCCCCCGAAGGAGGCCTCGGCGACTGGCTGCGCCGCTACTCCGCCGGCTATTCGCACCGCACCGTCGCCGGTGGCGGGGTGACCGGCCAGCCCATGCCGGCCGAACTCCTGGACCTGGTAGGGCGGTTCGCGCCGCTGCTGCGTGCGGCCGGCACCCCGGTCCGGCTGCACGAGGACCGCTACCGGTGGCAGCACCTCGACGCGGACCTGCTGGACCTCTGCCTCGCCGAGTCCATCCCCGTCGAGGACCCCGGCGCCACGATCCCCTTGCAGTTCTGGGGCGAGCGCTCGCGGCGGGACCTCAAGGCGCTCGCCGCCGACCCGGTGTTCGGGCCCCGCCTGGAGGGCACCGTGCACGCCGGGCTCCGCTCCAACCACGGCGGCTTCGTCGGGCCCCGCCCCGGCACCGCCATCAGCAGACTCCCGCACAACGCGGGCGTGGCCGCAGAGGCGCACGCCCGGATCGAGAAGCTGCTCGACGCCCTGCGCGGCGGTGGCCTCGCCGCCGCCGACGAAGCCGTTGACGAACTGCGCGACCTCCTCGACCGGCCCACCGCCATCGCCCTGGACGGCATCGAAGAAGCCCTCGACGCCCTCGATCTCACCGGCCCGCTGGCCCGCACCCTGCGCGCCGGACTGCCCGAGGAACTGGGCTGGCCCGCACTGGAGGCGGCCCTTGCCGAGTTCCCTCCCGACGAGACCGTGCACGTCACCTGCACCTGGCCGGTGCTCACCGTGTACGGGGAAACGCGCGCCATCGCGATCGACCACGAGGGCCGGCGCGGCGATCACACCCTGGAGCTGCCCGACGCCACCCGCTCCCACACCGTGCACTGGGTAGGCGGACGGTTCCTCGTCGCATGGGCAGCGGTCGAGGACGACCAGCCGTCCCAAAGCGCCTACTGGTCCGACCGGCCCGGCGAGACCTTCGAACCCGAGGAGACGTATGGACTGGCGCCCTACGGCGGCAGCATCCAGGGCGGCCTCGGCTATCACTTCGAAACCCCTGACGGCGCTGGGCGCTTCGACGGTGAACGCGTCCTGCGCGCCGGCGGCCGCGAGGGCATCGGTCACCGCGACTACCAGATGAACGACGGGCACGCCCTGTGGAGCTCCGAGGTCTTCGGCTCACGCAGGAACGGCTGGGCCCGCTTCGACCCGGACACCGGCACCCCCACCGACGACCGCACCTTGCCCGCATTTCACCGCCCCGCCGAAACCCCGCCCGAAACCGATTTCTTCGCCGACCACCGGATCCTCGCCGCCCTGCCGCCGGGCGCCCCGTCCTCTCCGCTGGGCCAGGACGGGCGGCTCACCGGCTGCCGGGTCCACTACCGCAGGCCGTATGCCGGGCCGTCGCCCCGCGAATTCGTGCTGGAATCCATCGACGGCCGCACCGCTGCCTACCGCAGCAGCCGCTTCGGCCGCCGCCCCTGGGGCATCCTCGCCCTGCCGCTCGGCGGGGAGGACGCCGTCATGGCCGGGGAGACCACCATCCGCAGCCACGCGGCCGAGGACAACTCCCTGCTCTGGCAGGTCCGGGGCTTCCCGGGCAGCCGTGACCGTTCCCCGGTACGCGCCACTCTCGGCGAGGAGGCCGGGCCGGTGCCGCCGCCCGCCTACTGGCACTTCCTGATTCCCCGCGACGAAACATCCTCCAAAGCCCTGCGGGCCGTTGCCGACACCGACCTGCGCCGGCTACTGCACCCCGGCAGCGACGGCACCGGCAGCGGCGACCACAAGCCCCACTCCCTCCACGGCGTAACTGACCCGCAGGTCCGGGCCGGCGTCGAGCGCGCAGCCCTCCTCGCCGCCGACGTACTGCGGCGCCGCCGGGAACTGTCCCACCGGGTCGCCGTCATGAGGTCCGGGCCGGTCGTCGACCTGCCCGACCCGGCACCCGACATCCGTCTCACCCCCGCCCTGCGCGGCCTGCTGACCGAACCGCGCCACTACGAGGCGCATGGGCCGCAGCCGCACCCCGCCCTCCTCACCGCGGTCGCCGCCGACGGCCGCTACCTGCGCGGCGAGATCGAGGACGAGGTCCGCGTGCTCGCGCTGCCGGCCATCCCGCCCGAGTGGGCGGTACTGACCGGCCGGATCGACGCAGTCGCCTGGCGCGCTGCCACCGCCGCCACCCCCGACACCGAGCGGCAGGCCCTCACCGCCCTGCTCGACGTGTGGAGGCGACAGCCCTTCGCCGAGGCCGACAGCACCTGGCGAACCGGCCGCGCCCCGGAGCGGCGGATCGCCGAACTCCGCGCGGGCGGCGCCCTGATCGCCTCAGGCTGGGACCGCAGCGGCCTCGCCCCCTTCCTTCACCGCGCCGCCGACCCGGCGCCCGCTGACGCCGAGGAGTGCGCGACCCACACCATCATCGGCGACGACACCACCCGGCTGCCCCGCCTGCTGGCCCTCATCGCCGAACACGGCCCGCTGCCGGTGCCCGAGGAGGCAGTGGACCTGTTCCGCTGGCGTACCGGAGTGCCGCGCCCGATCGCCGCCCTGGTCCTCGACGGGTTCCCCGGCAGAGACGACTACGACGAGCACCGCAAGCTGCTCCGCACCAAGCCGTACAAGGCGGACCAGAACACGGTCTGGGCGTACCAGGAGTTCCAGGGGCGGCTCGGCCCGGTCGGCCGGCGCACCGTGCTCGCGGCAGCCCTGCCCGGAGACCCGGCCGAACTGTGGGCGCCCGGCGGTATGACCGCCGCCGCGGAGCGGATGGCCGCCGCCTGGGCCGAACTCCTCGATAGCAGCACGTACACCGACGACGGGAGCCACGCCGCCGCCCTGGCCGCGGACCGCGGCCTCTCCGAGACCTGGGCCACCGCCCTGCTCACCGGTCGCGCCCCGGAGCCCCTGGATGCCGAGGGGGTGCGGGCGGCTGCGACCGCCGTCGCCTGGGCGCTGACCGAGCGCCCGGTCGGCGACCCGGCCGCGGCAGGCGCCCGCGCCCTCGTCGACCGGCTCACGGACGCCCCGGCCGATCTCCATACCGCCCTGCGCCGATTGGCGGACCGGTCCGAAGTCACCCCGGTCCCGCCAGGCCAGTACGAGACCAACCCGCTGTTCAGCGTCCCGGAACTGGTGGAAGAGGCCGGCGCGGCCCTGGGCGTGGGACGCGACGCGGCGGCCCTCCACCTCCAACTGCACGCCCTCGACCGGCCGTCCGACCGCAGCATCCGCCGCTGGAACACCTGGACCCTCGACCACCACCGCGCCATCCGCAAGGAGCTCACCGCCGCCAAGGCCCCCCGCCCCGCGCCGCCCGCCCCGGCGGACGACGCCGCAGTGGCCGCCATCCCGATCCCCGTCCACCAACGGTTCGCTCGAGCCCGGGCGGACCAGGCGCAGCCGTAGCCGCGTCATGGCTGACGCATCCTGAGAACGCCCGTCCCCGCTCAGTGAGCGGGGTTCGTACGAAGGTGGGCGGCGCCCGAACGCACCGCCCAGCCGAAGACCGCGAAGGCCACGACGCCCACCACGAGCGAGTCGTAGGGCGCGGGCAGATGCCCGGAGCCGCCGAACGTGCCCAGCCACGACAACAAGGCAAGCGCCGCCAGGTGGAACACCAGCCAGGCGCCCTGACGCAGTTCCTCGGCCGGGGGGCCGCCCGCCGTCCTGCGTCGTTGCAGCAAGAACAGCGGGACACCGATCAGGACGAGCGGCAGGGCGAGCCGCAGGTCGTCCCAGCCCGACCAGTAGACGAACTCGGTCGCCACGGCGAAACTGACCGGTGCGATCCAGCGCACCCCCGGCATGCGGCCCTCCGCCAGGGGCACGCCACGCTCCCGGTCGTGCGCCCGGAAGGACGCCACGGCCACCGCCGAGGCGGCATAGATGATCAGATACATGTCACCCATCACGCTCACGATGTCCTGCCAGCCGCCGAACGGCAGCATGAAGAGGACGATGACCGCGAGGTTGAGGACCAGGGCGCGGCGCGCGATGCCGGAGCGGGGATCGATGCGCATGAAGAAGCGGGGGAGCAGGCCGTTCTTCGACAGGGCGTAGGTGTGGCGGGCGTCGATCGCGACGCCCACATAGGCGGAGCCGCCGGGGGAGACCACCGCGTCGGCGTAGAGCAGGGTGGCAAGCCAGTGCAGGTTGAGGACGAGGGCGAGCTGACCGAACGGCGACTCGAAGTTGACCCCCTGCCAGCCGTGCGCGAGCAGTGAGTCGGGCACCGTGTAGAGGAAGGCGAGTTGGAGCCCGAGGTAGACAAGGACCGCGAGGCCGATTCCGGTCAGGACGGCGGCGGGTACGTTGCGGCGTGGATTGCGGGCTTCCCCGGAGAAGTCCAGCGGGGCCTGGAACCCGTTCACGGAGTACACGATGCCGCCGCCGGCGAGTGCGGTGAGGCAGGCCGCGTATCCGTACGGGGCGAACCCGCCGTGGTCGGTGAGGCGGCCCGAGTGGGTGCCGGACAGGAACAGGGCGACCACCGTGAGCAGCGGAACGACGACCTTGAACACCGACACCAGGTTGTTCATGCGGGCGAACATCCGCACCGCGAACCAGTTCAGCGCGGTGAGCAGCACGCTCAGCGCGGTGGCGACGCCCAGGCCCGCTGCGGTGATGCTGCCTTCGCGGTAGAGCCCGGGTACGTAGTGGGCGGCGTACTGCATGATCGCGCTGATCTCGGCTGCGGTACCGCCCACGGAGAGCATGACGGACCAGCCGACGACCGTGCCGACGAGCCGGCCGTTGGCGTACAGCGGCCAGCGGACTGTGCCGCCGCCTTCCGGCCTGGTGGCGCCGAGTTCGACCATGACCAGGGCCACAAGCGCGCAGAGCAGGCCGGCCGCGATCCAGGAGAGCAGCGCGGCGGGTCCCGCGGTCTGGGCGGCGTACATGGCGGCGAACAGCCAGCCCGAGCCGAGGATGTTGGAAAAGCCGATCGCCGTCAGGGCCCAGAACCCGAGGTCCTTGCGCAGCCGGCTCTCCTCGGCGCGGACGTCCGGGGCGACGGCAGTCTCCGCCGGCTGTTGCTGCGCCACGTGGCAAACCTCCTCGACGATCACGGACCCACGGGGGTCAGCGTGCCACGCGGTGCGCCGTGTATGCCGAAGGGCGCTGCGCCCGGCGCTGTCGGGGCGGGCCGCGTACGCAAGTTGCCGCCGCGCCAACCGCCGCGCGGAGCGGCCTGCGGGTCCATCGCCGCACGTCCGGCGATGGGCTCAGCGGCTCAACCGCTCGTCCTCGATGGAGATCGCCTCCCGCACCAGTTCGCGGGCGTGGGCCAGAGGCAGGGCGCCGGTGAGCCAGCGCGTGCTGAGGCCTTCGAGGAGGGCGGTGAGACGCTCGGCGGACGCCGTCAGGGCCGGTGCAGGAGCTGTCGGCCGGGTGCGGCCGAGGAGCTCCGCGACGTCGTGGATCCAGGCCAGCGTGGCTTTGGCCAGATCTTCTCGCAGCTCGGGTTCGAAGATTGCGCTGGCGCGCAACTCGCCCCACGCCGTGCTGTTTTCGCGGACTTCGGGGGTGTCCTGGAATTCCAGGAGGAGGGACTGCTCCAGCTCCTGCCGGGCGTCCTGCGGTTCAACGGCGACACCTGCGCCGGATGTGTACCGCTCGGCCCGGTCGTTGATGAACTCCAGGGTGTGGCGCAGGGTGCCGGCCCGGTCTTTGAAGTGGTAGTAGATCAGTGCGGTGGACACTCCGGCTTCGGCCGCCAGCTCCTCCATGCGCAGCCCGCGGACCCCCCGCCGGGCTATGACGCGGGCGGCACCTTCCAAGATGGCCCTTCGGCGGTCCGTCGCCACGTGATCCCCTCCCGGGTGGTCTGAACCAACAGTGTCACACATTGACTGAATGTTTAGTTAGCTACGGCTCTCGGTCTGCCCCCGTCGCTGGAGGCATCTCTCCGGGCAGAAGGGGCCGTATAGGGTTCGGGCCATGGCGTCTCGCAGTACCCAGATCCTCGAAGCCGCCGCACGGGTGATCGCCCGGCGGGGCGTCCGCGGCCTGCGCGTGGAGGAACTGGCCGCCGAGGCGAACGTGTCCACCGCGCTGATCTACTACCACTTCGAAGACCGCTCGGGGATCCTGCGTCACACCCTGGAGTTCATCAGCGACCGTGCCGGGCGCTACACGACTCGACGCGATCCTGACGCCGAGCCGTTGAGCCCGCGCGAGGAACTGGAGCAGACCCTTCTGCTGGAACTCCAGGACACGACCGAGGTCAGGGAGAACAGCAGCGCCTGGGGCGAGCTGCGGGCCAGCGCCGTCTTCGACGACAACCTGCGTGAGGAGTTGGCGAGAGCCACCCTGGTCTGGGTCCAGGAAGTGGCGGGCCTGCTGGGCCGGGTCTGCCCGACGGCCCCCGCGGCCGCCCTCGCGGCGTCCGCCGAGCGCCTCACCGCCCTCTTGGAGGGCCTGAGCATGCGCTGGCTCAGCGGAACACTCCGGGTCTCCCGCGCCCGCACGCTGATGAGCGAAGCCATCGACTCCGAGGCCGACCAGCTGCGTAACTGACCGTTGGTCGCTGGACCACTCGACCGAAGTTCCACCGCGCGGCGGCACCCCCGCACCCGGCCCTGAAGCCCTCCCGATTGGTGAAGCCCCTCCATGGAATCCGGAAGGGCCGGGCGACGCCTGTTGACTGAAGATTCAGTCAGTGCCACAGTGTGCCGCACTTCCCCTTCTGGCAGTCCGGAGAAAGGACGCGACACCATGCCCGTGACCAGGCCCGCGAGCCAGGGGGCGCCATGCCTCTGACCCCCACTGAGAAGGACAGGCTGATGCTCTTCACGGCCGCCGAGCTCGCGCGCACGCGTCTGGGGCGCGGGCTGCGTCTCAACGTGCCGGAGGCGACCGCGCTGATCGCCGACACGGTCTGTGAGGCCGCGCGTGACGGTCTCCGCCTCGCCGATGCCCTCAAGCGGGGCCGCGCCGTGCTCGGCCCGGACGACGTGCTGCCCGGCGTCCCCGACGTCGTCACGGAGATCCAGGTCGAGGCGGTGTTCGACGACGGCACCCGGCTGGCCGTCATCAGCGCCCCCTTCGGTGACGCGGTGCACGACGATGCCGCCCCCGGCGCCGTCCTGCCCCACGCGGACGCGCTGCCCGAGCCGGAACCGGCGATCATCTTCTCGGTCCGCAACACGGCTCCGGTGCCGGTGAGCGTGACCTCGCACTTCCACTTCTTCGAGGCCAATCCCCGACTGGACTTCGACCGGGCCGCCGCGTACGGCATGCGGCTCGCGGCCCCGGCCGGGTCGTCCACGCGATTCGACCCCGGTGCCGTCGTCGAGGTCGGGCTCATGCCGATGGGCGGCGAGCGGATCGCGATCGGGTTCGCGGGCCTGGTCGACGGGCCGCTCGACGCGCCCGGCGCGAAGACGCAGGCCCTGCGGCGCGCCGCCGCCTGCGGCTACCTGGGAGCGGAAAGGGCAGCGGGATGAGCAGGCCCACCAGACACAGCGACCACTGTGCGCCGGGCGGCAGCCGGCACATCGACCCGCAGGAGTACGCCACCGTGCACGGCCCCCGTGCGGGCGACCGGGTCCGGCTCGGCGACTCCGGGCTCGTGGTACGCGTGGAGTCGGACTCCCAGGCGTACGGCGACGAGTTCCTGGCCGGGTTCGGCAAGACGGCCCGGGACGGAATGCATCTGAAGGCCGCAGCCGTCCGTGACACCTGCGACGTCGTGATCACCAATGTCCTGGTGATCGACGCCGTCCAGGGCATCCGGAAGGTGTCCATCGGGATCAGGGCGGGGCGGATTCACGCGATCGGGCGAGCGGGTAATCCCGACACCCTCGACGGCGTTGACGTGGTCGTCGGCACCGGCACCACCATGGTCTCGGGCGAGGGCCTGATCGCCACCGCCGGTGCGATCGACACCCATGTCCACCTGCTCTCCCCGCGGATCATGGAAGCGTCGCTGGCCTCCGGCGTCACGACGATCATCGGCCAGGAGATCGGGCCGACGTGGGGCGTCGGAGTGAACTCCCCGTGGGCGCTGAAGCTCGGGTTCAACGCCTTCGATGCCTGGCCGGTCAATATCGGTTTCCTGGCCCGGGGTTCCGCCTCCGATGAAGCGCCCCTGGTCGAGGCGCTCGCCGAGGGTGGTGCCTGCGGATTCAAGGTGCACGAGGACATGGGCGCGCACACGCGGGCTCTGGACACCGCGCTGCGGGTCGCCGAGGAGCACGACGTCCAAGTCGCCCTGCACAGCGACGGGTTGAACGAATGTCTGTCGGTCGAGGACACGCTGAAGGTGCTGGAAGGGCGGACGATTCACGCCTTCCACATCGAGGGCTGCGGCGGCGGTCACGTACCGAACGTCCTGAAGATGGCGGGCGTACCGAACGTCATCGGGTCGTCCACCAACCCGACCCTGCCCTTCGGGCGGGACGCCATCGCGGAGCACTACGGCATGATCGTCTCCGTCCATGCGCTCAAGACGGACCTGCCCGGCGACGCCGCCATGGCGCGCGACCGCATCCGGGCCGGGACGATGGGCGCGGAGGACGTGCTGCACGACCTCGGTGCGATCGGCATCACCTCGTCCGACGCCCAGGGCATGGGCCGGGCGGGGGAGACCATCCGGCGCACGTTCGCCCTGGCCGGGAAAATGAAGGCCGAACTCGGTCCGATCGACGGCGACGGCGAGCACGACGACAACGCCCGAGTCCTGCGCTACATCGCCAAACTCACCATCAACCCCGCCCTGGCCCACGGCCTCGCCCACGAGGTCGGCTCCATCGAGGTCGGAAAGATGGCGGACATCGTGCTCTGGCGCCCGCCGTTCTTCGGGGCCAAACCGCAGATGGTCCTCAAGTCCGGATTCCCGGCCTACGGCGTCACGGGCGACCCGAACGCGGCCACCGACACCTGCGAACCCCTGGTCCTGGGGCCGCTGTTCGGCGCCCACGGAGCCGCTCCCGCCGACCTCTCCGTCGCCTTCGTCAGTCGCGCCGCCGCCGAATCAGGCTCCCGGGGCAGGCCGCACGACGCGATGGCCACCCGGCGCAGGCGCGTGGCCGTACGGGGAACCCGCGGGATCGGCCCGGCCGACATGTTGCACAACGCCCGCCTCGGGCAGGTGGACGTCGACCCGCGCAGCGGACTCGTGACGCTCGACGGGGATCCGATGCGCTCCGAACCGGCACAAGAGGTCTCGCTGAGCCGTCTGTACTTCCTGTAATCCCTGCCTGATTTCCTGTAGTCCCCGCCCGCTGACTGAATTTTCAGAAGTGCGTCTTTTCTCTTGACTGAATTTTCAGTCGAGACCAAGATGCTGTTCACACCGCGTACCCGTCTTCCGCTGGCGCCAGGCTGAGCCGGCCCCCGCCGACGGGTACCTCTGGCGAAACGAAGAGAGACCCGTGATGACTGCATTCCGTATGCCTGCCGAATGGTCCGAGCACGAGGGGTGCCTGATGGCCTGGCCCGTCCGTGAGGATCTCTGGGGCAGCGTGCTGAACGACGTCAAGGAGGAGTACGCGAACGTCGCCCGCGCGATCGCCGAGTTCGAGCCGGTGACCATGGTCGCGCCGCCCGGCTTCGGCGAGGACGCCCGCAAGAGGTGCGGCCGGGACATCACCGTCGTGGAGATCGCACAGGACGACTCGTGGTTCCGCGACTCCGCCCCGCTGTTCGTGCTCGACGGCGACGGCAACCGCGCCGGGGTGGACTTCCGCTTCAACGCCTGGGGGCGCAAGCACCACCCGTACGACGCTGACGACCGGATCAGCGGCCTGCTGCTCGACCGGCTCGGGGTGGAGCGCATCCACTCCGACATGATCCTCGAGGGCGGGTCGATCACGGTCGACGGCGAGGGCACGCTGATCACCACCGAGCAGTGCCTGCTCCACCCGAACCGGAACCCCGGGATGGACCGGGACGAGATCGAGGCGGAGCTGAAGTCCCGGCTCGGCGTCGCCAAGGTCGTCTGGCTTCCCTACGGCGGTCTCCTCGACACGGAGACCGACGGGCACGTCGACGGGGTGTGTGCATTCGCCGCTCCCGGCAAGGTCGTCGTCTCCCTGCCCGACGACCCCGCGCACCCCGACTACTCCCGCATGCGCGCCAACCGCGCCGTTCTCGAGGCGAGCACCGACGCCCGCGGCCGGCGATTCGAGATCGTCGACGTCCCCCAGACCGCGTTCGTCGACATGGCCGACGGGCAGGTCGAGGTGTCCTACCTGAACTACTACGTGGCCAACGGCGGCGTCGTCGTCCCGGTGGCCGGCCTGCCCGGGGACGAGGAGGCTCTCGCGGTCATCGCCTCGGCGCACCCCGGCCGCAAGGTCGTCGGCGTGCGGGCGCTCGCGATCGCGTTCGGCGGCGGCGGAGTCCACTGCATCACCCAGCAGATCCCCTCCGCGCCCGCCACCGCCTGACCCGAGAACGGACTGCTCCCGGCGGGCCGCCCAGCGGCCCGCCGGCCCCGGAACTCGCACGGAAAGAGAGCGCGACGATGACCGCACCCCCGCCCCCCGGCGACAGACGCCCCCGCCACCTCCACGCAAGGGCCGCCGTCACGACGGCCGTCCTGGCCTCCCTCGCCGTCCTCGCGGCCTGCTCCGGTCCGCCCAAGAACGACAGCACCACCGGCAGGGTCAAGCTCTCGGCTTCCACACCCCCGGCCCGCGGCGAGATCGACTCCTTCACCTGGGCCGTCTACGCCGAACCGCCCACCCTCGACTACACGATGGCGTTCGACTACCCGCAGAACACCATCCTGTCCAATGTGTGCGAGAGCCTGATGCGCTGGACACCAGGGCTCACCACCCGGCCGGGCTTGGCGAAGAAGGCATCCAACCCCGACCCCCGGACCTGGGTCTACGACCTGCGCGAGGGCGTGCGCTTCCACAACGGCGAAACGATGACCGCCGACGACGCGGTGTTCAGCCTGGAGAGGCAGCGGGACCCGGACAACGCCGCCGCCTGGGCGCAGGTGTTCCAGAACGTCGCCTCCGTGAAGAAGACCGGCACGCTCCAGGTCACCGTCAAACTGAAGCAGCCCGACTCCCAGTTCCCGCAGTACATGGCGACCGCCGCGGGCGTGGTCGCCTCGAAGACCGGCGTCAGGGCGGTGGGCAAGGACTACGGAACCAGCGGTGACCTCGCCTGCACCGGGCCGTTCAAGCTCGGCGCGTGGGACAAGGGCCAGTCGATCCGACTCGACCGCTTCGACGGCTACTGGGGAAGGAAGGCCAAGGCCGAGAAGGCCGTCTTCCGGATCCTCACCGACCCGTCATCACGCACCAACGCCATGCTCAGCGGGGAGGCGGACGGCGGCTATCTGATCCCCACCGAGAGCTACGGCCGCCTGCGCGAAAGCGGCGCGGGCAAGCTGTACTTCGGCGAGGGACTGACCACGGTCAACGTCAACGTCACCAACATGAAGGGCCCGCTCGGTGACGTCCGCGTACGCCGCGCGCTGTCCCTGGCCCTGGACCGCTCCGGGTTCGTCAAGGCCGGACTCGCCGGTGCGGGCACCCCCACCACCTCGCTCACCCCGCGCGCCGCCTGGGCCGGAGCCTCCGCACACACCCGCAAGGCAGCCTTCGGCGCGCTGGCGCCCACCAAGCGGGACATCGAGCAGGCCACCAAACTCGTCAAGCAGGCCGGTGCCACCGGTAAGACGCTGACCGTCGCCACCAGTTCCATCGGCCAGGATGTCTCGCTCCTGGCCACCGCGGTCCAGGCAGCGGGCACCCAGATCGGCCTGGACATCCGCCTCAAGTCCATCGCGCCGAACGCCTTCACCGCGCTGTTCACCGACGCCGAGGCACGCCAGGGCATCGACCTGTTCCCGTACACCTCGTACCAGAACATCACCGACCCGCTCGACCTGCTGGCGAACTTCAAGACCGGCGCCTACCTGAACTTCGCCGGGTACAGCGACAAGGGCTACGACCGCCTCGTGGACCGGGCCACCGCCGTCTACGAGCCGGACAAGCGGACGCGGATCGAGGCCGAACTGCAGAAACACGCGGCCGAGCAGGTCCTGTGGATCCCCGTCGCGGAGTGGCCCACCGCGGTGTTCCTCAACAAGAGGGTCACCGGCGCCCCCACCACCATCTCGTACATGTACTACCCGTGGGCCGCCGACGTGGGGGCCGCGCAGTGAACTTCCTGAGATTCGCCGCCCGCCGGATGGCGGAGATGGCCGCGACCCTGCTCGCCGCGTCGTTCGTGGTGTTCGGCGCCATGTACCTGGCGCCGGGCAGCCCAGCGGGATTCCTGCTCTCGGGACGTTCGGCCTCGCCGGAGGCCGTCGCCTCCATCAAAGCCCAGTACCACCTGGACGATCCCTTCTTCGTCCGGTACCTCAGCTGGCTCGGCGACATGGTCCGGGGCGACTTCGGACGGTCCATCACCTACCGCACCGACGTCTCACGGCTCCTCGCCGACCGCCTGCCCACCACCCTGCTGCTCGTCGTGATGGCCCTGGTCGCGGTCGCCGTCATCGGCCTGCTCCTCGGATGCGTCGGCGCCGTACGGGGCGGTGCCACCGACTCCGCCATCCTGGTCGCCACCACGTTCGCCGTCGGCACCCCCTCCTTCGTCGCGGCCGTGCTTCTCCAGGGCCTGTTCGCCGTCAGACTCGGCTGGTTCCCCAGCAGCGGAGCCGGCGACGGCTTCGGCGACATGCTCTGGCACCTGACCCTCCCCGCGATCGCCCTCGCGCTCTATCTGATCGGCATGCTCGCCCGGGTCACCCGCTCGGCCATGCTCGAAGCCCTCGACAGCGAGCACGTCACCGTCGCCCGCAGCCGCGGCGTCCCCGAACGCCAGGTCATCCGCCGCCACGTGCTCCGCAACTCCCTGGGCACGATCCTGACCACCGGAGGCCTGATCATCTCCACGCTCCTGGTCTGCACGATCCTCGTGGAGACCGCCTTCAGCATCGGCGGCATCGGCCAGCTCCTCGAACTGTCCACCACCACCAAGGACTTCCCGACCGTCCAGGCGATCTCACTGATCATCGTCGCCCTGTTCATGGCCGTGAACCTCGTCGTCGACCTGCTCCTCCCGCTGGTCGACCCGAGGATCACACTCGGCACGAGGGGGGCCGCCGCATGACCGCCGTCCTCACCCGCCGCCCCGGCCTCGCCAAGATCCGCACCGCCGGGTCCCCGCTGTATCTGCTCTGCCTCGGCTTCGTCGCCCTCATCACCGCCGCGGCGCTCCTCGCACCGTGGGCGGTGCCCCACGACCCCAACACGGTCGACCTCGGCAACGCGCTGGCCGCTCCGTCCGCGGAGCACCTGTTCGGTGTCGACGCCGCCGGGCGCGACACCCTCTCCCGACTGCTCCTCGGTGCCCGCACCTCGCTCCTGGGGCCCCTCGGGGTCGTGGCCTTCTCCACGATCGCCGGTGTCGCGGTCGGCATGACCGCGGCCTGGCGGAGTGGCTGGCTCGACTCCGTCCTGTCACGCAGCACCGAACTCGTCTTCGCCTTCCCCGGCATGCTCCTCGCGATCCTGATCATCTCGGTCTACGGCGAAGGACTGCTCGCCCCCGTCATCGCGCTCTCCATCGCCTACCTGCCCTACGTCAGCAGGCTCACCCGCTCCCTCGTCCTGGCCGAACGCGAACGCCCCTACGTCAGCGCCTACCAGGTCCAGGGCCACTCGGCGCTCCAGATCTGCCTGCGCCACATTCTGCCCAACATCGCCCCCGTCGTCCTCGCCCAGTCCACCATCAACTTCGGCTACGCACTCATGGACCTCGCCAGCCTGTCCTTCCTGGGCCTCGGGGTACCCGCGCTCACCCCCGACTGGGGCCGCATGGTCTTCGACGGACAGACGGCCATCCAGCACGGCTACCCGCTCTCGGCGATCCTGCCCTGCGTGTTCATCGTGCTGACCGTCGTCGCCTTCAACGTGGTCGGCGAACGCTGGGCCGACCGCGTAGCCCGGAGGGACCGATGAATCCTCTGCCCGCACTCGATGTCCAAGGCCTGCGCATCACCCTGCACGGCACCGCACGTCCCGTCCTCGACGGCGTCGACCTCCACGTCGGCGCCCGCGAGACCGTCGCCCTCGTCGGCGAGTCCGGCTCGGGCAAGACCCTCACCTCGCGCAGCGCGCTGAACCTGCTGCCGCCCGGCGCCGCCGTCGAGGGCGCCGTACGCGTCAGCGGCCAGGACGTGCTCACCCTGAACGCCGCCCAGTTGCGCGCCGTGCGCACCGGCACGGTCGCCATGATCTTCCAGGACCCGCGGGCCGCCCTCAACCCGCTGCGCCGCATCGGCGATTTCCTCACCGAGAGCGTCACCCTGACCAAGAGCATGAGCCGGGCGGACGCCACCGCACGGGCCACCCAACTCCTCCAGGCCGTCGGCCTCGACGACTCAGCCCTGCACAAGTACCCCGGCCAGGTCTCCGGGGGCATGCTCCAGCGCGTCATGATCGCGGCCGCGCTGATGGGGGAGCCCGCCCTCCTCCTCGCCGACGAACCGACCACCGCCCTGGATGTCACCACCCAGGCCGAGGTCATCGCCCTCCTGGCCCGACTCCGCGAACGCTTCGGCACAGGCCTGCTGTTCGTCACCCACGACCTCGACCTCGCCGCCGTCATCAGCGACCGCGTCTACGTCATGTACGCCGGGCGGATCGTGGAAAGCGGACCGGCGAAAGCTCTCTTCGCGCGGCCCCGGCACCCCTACACCGCGGCGCTGCTTGCCTCCACGCCCCGCCTGGAAGCGCCGCAGGGCAGGCTTGCCGCCATCGAGGGCCAGCCCCCCGATCTGCGCGAGGAACTGCACGGCTGCCCGTTTGCCGCCCGCTGCCCCCTGGCCACGGAGATCTGCGGCCGGCGGGCCCCCGAGGCGCTGCCCGCCCCCGGCCTTCCGCACCACCGGGCCGCCTGCCATCACACCGACCGCCTGGAGGGGAGCCCCGTCGATGCCTGAGCACGCACTGGAGGCCGTCGGCCTGCACCGCACCTTCGGACATGTCCGCGCCGTCGACGACGTGTCCTTCACTCTGCCCGAAGGCGGATCCCTGGGCATCGTCGGTGAATCCGGGTCGGGCAAGACCACCGCCGCCCGGATCGTCGTCGGCCTGGAACGGGCCGACGCCGGGCAAGTCCTCGTACGCGGAAAGGTCCGCGGCGCGCGAAGCCGTGGCCGGGCCGAGCGCCTGGCACGGGCGCGCGAGGTCCAGATGGTCTTCCAGGACCCGTATCTCTCCCTCGATCCCCGCACCAGCGTCGAGGGGGTCCTGAGCGAAACCCTGCGCCTGCACTTCCCCGGCACGGACCACGACCGGCGCGTCAGCGAACTCCTCGACCAGGTCGGCCTGGGCACCCGCGCCGCCGAAGCACGGCCGCGGCAGCTCTCCGGCGGACAGCGCCAGCGCGTCGCCATCGCCAGGGCGCTCGCCGTGGAACCGGCCGTCCTCGTCCTGGACGAGGCGGTCGCCGCGCTCGATGTCTCCGTGCAGGCCCAGATCCTCAATCTGCTCGCCGACATCCGCGAGCAGACCCGGATCGGCTACCTCTTCATCACCCACGACCTCGGCGTGGTCCGCTGCGTCACCGACGACGTCATCGTCATGCGCACGGGCCGCATCGTCGAGTCGGGCCGCACGGCGGAGGTGCTCGCCGCGCCCCAACACCCCTATACGCGCCTGCTGCTGGAGTCCGTGCCCCGCCCCGGCTGGGACCCCGAGGCGATCGCCGCCGCCCGCCGGGCACTCTGACGCCCCGGGACGGGGCCGGACACCCGCGTCGAACGGCGCGGCATTCATGCCGCTTGCCAACCCCCACATGGCTAGAGCCAGTTGACACAGGAGGTCAACCATGAACGAGCGCACCACCGGCCGTCACGCTCGCCGGTTTCTGAACCGGCGAGCATTCCTCGCGGCGGCCGCAGCGACCGCCGCAGGGGCCGCCGTCGCAACGACCGCACAGGGATGGGCCGGCGACAACAAGGCCGCCGGTACCTTGCGGGTCCCGATCGAGGACGTCCGGCACACCCGTACGTGGATGGCGTGGCCGGACCGCACCGCGATCTGGGGCCGCGACCTGAGCGGCGTCCAGGCGAACATCGCCCTGATCGCCCGCACGATCGCGACGTATGAGCCGGTCGTCATGTGCGCCAACGCAGCGAGCGCCGCCAAGGCCCGCTCGATGTGCGGCTCCTCGGTCACTGTCATCGACTCCATCCCCGTCGACGACTGCTGGATGCGCGACACCGGCCCGGTGTTCCGCACCGACGGGGCCGGCGGCCTGGACGCCGTGGGCCTCGGCTTCAACGGGTGGGGCGACAAGCAGGCCCACGCCAGGGACGCCCGCGTCGCCGAGGGGATCGCCTCCTACGCCGAGGTGCCCTTCACCCGGGCCGACTTCGTGGGCGAGGGCGGCGCGATCGAGCAGGACGGCGCGGGCACCCTGATGGCCACCCGCAGCAGCCTGGTGAACAAGAACCGCAACCCCGGCGTGTCCGAGGGTGAACTGGAGAAGGCGATGTGCGCCGCATACGGCGCCTCCAAGGTCATCTGGTTCGACGGCGTCTACGGCCAGGACATCACCGACGATCACGTCGACGCCACGTCGCGCTTCCTGGCTCCCGGCAAGGCGCTCGTCCAGATGCCCCTGGCGTCGGACAACGACGCGTACGCGAAGGACGCGCGACAGCAGTACCAGATCCTGTCCACGTCCACGACGGCCGACGGCAGCGCGATGACGGCGGAGAAGCTCCAAGGCCCCGACTACAGCAAGATCCGCTCCACCGACGAGAACTTCCTCGCCGCGTACGCCAACTACTACCTCTGCAACGGCGCCGTCATCTCCGCCCACTTCGGCGACCGGGACGCGGACGCGGCAGCCAAGGCGACCCTGGCCCGCCTCTACCCGGACCGCGTCATCGAACAGCTCGACATCGACAGCCTGGGCACCGGAGGCGGCGGCATCCACTGCGTCACCCAGCAGCAGCCCGTGGCCTGACGGCAGCCGGCGTTCACGGCGATCCCTGAGACGCCTCCGACGGGTGGGCCTCCTGGCGCATGCCCATGACGACCACGGTGATGAGGCAGAACGCGATGAGCGACTCGGCCCACAGGAAGGCGATGTAGTCGAGGAGGGAGCCGATGGGTGGTGTGCCCGGTGCGGTGTTGCGGAAGGCCGCGAGGGCGAACAGGGTGGCGGCCATCCAGCCCAGGGCGGGCCATGTCAGGCCCTTGCGGCGGGTGATCAGGAACCAGGCCCCGATCAGTACGGCCACGGCGAGCGCCCACATGGCGGCCATCATGAACACGGCGAAGATGAGGACGCTGGTGGAGCGCTCCAGGTCGATGCCGAACACCGCGGCGCCGTCCGCCTGGTACGCGTCGACCGTGGCAGCGAAGAGCGCGTCGCTGTTCGTGAGGGTCATACGGACGGGGACGGGCTCGTCGCCCTGTACGGCACCGAATTCGAGTGCCGCCTCGTAGGCATCGAAGGGGTAGTCGGTGATCGAGCCCGCGGTGAGGGCGACGGGTACGTCCACGGTGGCGATCCGGCTGTGGGCCGGGAAGGTCAGATCGCCGCGGACCGAGGGCGAGGTCTGCAGCGTGAGGGTCCGCGTGGGGGAGATGCCGCCCGCTTCCCCCAGGCTGCCGCGTGGGGTGACCAGGACGCGCAGCACCAGCTCCCTGCCCGCCGCGTCGACACGCTGGACGGACGCGGTGATGTCCACCCGGTCCGCGGCGGAGGTGCCGCCCGCCCGGTAGCGGGTGTCCAGGGCCTGGCGCTCGCCGAACTGGAGCCAGATCCCCACGGCTGCGGCCGATGCGACGGCGAGGAGCACCAGCCCCGCGGCCAGCAATCTGGCGCGGGAAACGGGGAGGCGCCGCATCGTGACCACAGCCGTTTCGTCCGTTCCGTTCGATACGTTTTCCCGGTCAGCGAGGGCCGGTCGGGTCAGTCGACCGGCTTGCCGGGCTCGTCGTGCGTGGAGCAGTGGATGCCGCCGCCGCCGGAGGCGACGGTGTCGATGTTGACCGGCACGATGTCGCGCTTGGGGAAGTGCTCTTGGAGGATGCTCTTGGCGCGCTTGTCGGCCTTGCGGTCGCCGAACTTGGGCATGAAGACCGAGTCGTTGGCGACGTAGAAGTTGGCGTACGTCGACACGAAGTCGTCGCCCTCGCCGGTGATCTCGTACAGATCGGGCTGCGGCAGGTCGATGATTTCGAAGGGGCGGCCCTTGGCGTCGGTCGCCTCGCTGAGTACGGCTTTAGCCTGGTCGGCGGCGCGGGACCAGGAGTCGGCGGGGGTGTCGGGGTGTGCCCGGTCCAGGAGCACCACGCCGGGCGCGGTGAAGCGTACGAGGCTGTCCACGTGCGCGTCGGTGATGTCCTGGCCGCGTACGCCCTTCAGCCAGATGACCTTCTTGATGCCGAGCGTCTTCTTGATCTCGGCCTCGAGCTGGTCCCGGCTCTTCCCGCGGTTGCGGTTGTCGTTGACGATCGAGCTCTCGGTGATGAGGAGGGTGCCTTCGCCGTCGGTCTCGAAGGAGCCGCCCTCGGCGACGAAGGGGGCCTTCCGGCGGGGGAGGCCGTACTCGGCGAGCAGGGTGCGGCCGACCTTGGCGTCGTTGGTGTGGGTCTGCTTGTTGCCCCAGCCGTTGAAGTTGAGGTCGACGCCGGTGACCTTGCCGTCGTCCTCGACGAAGACGGGGACGGTGTCGCGGGCCCACAGGTCGTCGACGGCAAGCGGGATGACCTCGACGTCGCGCCCGCACGCCTTCTGGGCTGCCTTGACCTGGTCGGGCCTCGCCATCATCACGACGTACTCGTACTCGCCGATGGCGCGGGCGATGCGCGCGATGTCCTCGCGCACGTAGCGGAGGTCCTCTGCCCATACGGATTCCAGCGCGGGCCAGGACATGAACGTGCGCGCGTGGCTCTCCCACTCAGCGCCCATGCGCAGCCCCTTCGCCGCCGTGTCCTCGTTGCCGGACGCGTTCATCAGATCGTCTCCGGGGCCGCAGGCCGATGCGCCCAGGACGACGGCGCCGATTCCGCCGAGGGTGCGCAGGGCCGAGCGGCGGGTGGGAAGGAGTGGGGGCACGGTGAGCTCCGATCGTGGTGGGGTCAACGTATTCGTCCGCATGGCGTGACGCCCGACGGGCGCGGCGACGGAGTGACGCGGTCACGGGCGCCGAGCGTCACGGGTGCGATGCGGAGGAAACCGGTCGGTGACTCGACTCTGGCACAAACTGAAAATTCAGTCAAAGATGGGGTGGGCGCGCACCTGCCGGCTTCGGCTTTGCGGCGGTGCTGCTGGCGAGGCCGGTTCGAAGGTCACATTGACTGAAACTTTAGTTAGCGCCACGATCGTCTCCCAGGGGCGGGCCCGCGCCCCGGCCCCTCACGCCGAAAGAGTCACCGCATGCCCACTCAGCCTCCCGGGGCGCAGTCCGCCCACGCCCTCCTGTCGGCCGACGACCCCCGCGAGATCGGCGGCTACCGACTGCACGCCCGGCTCGGCGCCGGCGGGATGGGGATCGTGTACCTGGCCCATACGCCGGGTGGGCGGCCCATCGCTTTGAAGGCGGTGCGCGGAGAGTTCGCCGCCGATCCGGAATTCCGTCGGCGTTTCGCCGACGAGGTGGCGAGCGCCCGGAGCATCCATGGCCTGTTCACCGCCCAGGTGGTGGATTCGGGCGTGGATGCTCCCACGCCGTGGCTGGCCACCGCGTACGTACCCGGGCCTTCCCTGCAACAGGTGGTCGAGCGCCATGGCCCGCTGCCGACGAGCACGGTGCTGCTGCTGGTGGCCGGCATCGCCGAAGCGCTCCAGGCCATTCACCGGGCCGGGGTCGTACACCGCGACCTCAAGCCCGCCAACGTTCTGATCGCCGAGGACGGCCCCCGCGTCATCGACTTCGGCATCGCCCGCGCCGCCGACGCCACCGGCCTGACGGGCACCGGGCTGCGCATCGGTACCGCCGCCTACATGGCGCCGGAGCAGGCGCAGGGCCTCTCGGTGACCCCGGCGACCGACGTCTTCGCCCTCGGCTCGCTCGCCGCGTACGTGGCCGGGGGAGTGCTCCCCTTCGGGGGCGGGCCCGAGTCCGGCGCGCTGTACCGGGTGGTCCACGAGGAGCCGGATCTCTCCATGGTTCCGGGGGATCTGTACGACCTGCTGCGGTGCTGTCTGGCCAAGCGGCCCGGAGAACGGCCGGTCCCCGGCGAGCTGATCGACGCCGTGCGTGCCCATCCCGTCGTAGGTGCACGGCTGGAGTTCACCGACGGCTGGCTGCCGCGCGGGGTCAGCAGCGACATCGCGGCCCACGGCGAACCGCCGGGGGTCGGCGGCTACGGCACAGGCGGGCACCTCGCCCCCGAACAGGTCCACGCCCAGCCCACACGTGCGGCGGTCCCGACACCCACCGCCCCAGCCCTCCCGACTCCCGACAACACGGGCGACCGAACCGCTCCCGCCCCGCGCCGGGCCCGCGGCCGGCGCCGATGGCCGGTTGCCGTACTGACGCTGGCGCTGCTCGCAGGCCTGGGCGCAACGGCGTACTACGTCCACGACCACCGCCAGAGCACAGCGGCCGACACTTCCTCCGGTGCCTCTGCCCGCCCGCACACACCCGAGTCGAAGCCGTCCTCGCCGTCCTCCTCGGATTCCGCGTCGTCCTCCGCCTCGCCCGATCCCGTGTACGTGCCGGACTACGCGGATGCCGAACTCACCGTGCCGGACCCCGACTACGAGTTCGATCTCGCGGCCGGAAAGGTCGTCCCGGTGGAGACCGCCGACTGGTATCTGGAGGTGGCCGACGGCGAGTTCGTCCTTCCCGAGGACAGCGACGCGTTCGTCGCCGCCGGATACGTGCTGAGCCCCGCCGACTGCGTACGGGGCATCGAGCGGGAGCCGGTCACCGAGCTTCCCTACGACGAGCTGGCCGACGAACGCCCCTTCTGCGTCCGCAGCCCGGACGGGAAGAGCATCGTGATCGTGCGGCTGCTCGAGGCGGTACCGGGGGAGGGGCCGGTCACGGTCGTGATGAGCCGCCACCGCGAAGGCGGCTGACGGTGGGGGCGTCGAGAACGGTCAGCGCGTACGGCCGCGGGGCTTGAGCGGGGTCACCGGCAGGGCGGGTGCGGGCAACGGCGAGCCGTCGTAGCCGTGGACCGTCCCGAAACGCTCACCTGACATCCAGGCCGCACGCCCCTCGGTGATCTCCTCCTGCGTGCGTCCGATGAGGTTCCATCACATCATGATCTTCTCTTCGAACGGTTCTCCTCCGATCAGCATCAGCCCGGCGTTGCTGAGGGCGCGCAGCGGTAGTTCGGAGCGTCCGGAGCCCAGGTAGAGCATGGCGCCGGGTTCGAGACGTACCCCGTCGACCTCGGTGGCCCCGGACATCGTCAGGACGGCGTACTCGAAGTCCGGCTCCACGGGCAGCCGTACGTCCGCGCCTTCGGTGAGCGTGAGGTCCGCGCCGACCAGCGGCGTATACGTGCTGCCCGGCGAAACGGCGCCGTCGAGTGCGCCCAGGATGACGGTGGCCGTCAGCCCGGGGGCGGTGACGATCGGCAGGTCGGTGTGGTGTTCGAAGGCGGGCGCGGTGTGCCGGTGGGCGTCGGGCAGCGCGACCCACAGTTGAGCGCCATGGAGCAGCCGGGGATGGGGCACGGTGCTCTGCTCGGAATGCGCGATACCCCGTCCCGACGTCATCAGGCCGAGCTGGCGAGGGTGCAGGACCTGCGTGCTGCCGACGCTGTCGCGGTGCAGAATCTCGCCCTCGTGCAGCCAACTCACCGTCTGCAGGCCCATGTGCGGGTGGGGCGGCATCTGCATGCCGGGCTCGTCGGCAATGTCGTCAGGACCGTAGTGGTCGACGAAACACCAGGCGCCCACCATCCGTCGCCCCAGGTTCGGCAGCAGCCTGCGCACGACCGTACTGCCCAGGCTCGCCTCACGCGGGTTCAGCAGCTCCCTGACGGGCCGCGCGGACACATCGGCGCGGCCTCCGCACTCACGGAGGTTGGGCTGGAGGTCGGTGTCACTCATGACGTCTGCGTCCCTTCTGTCGCGGCGGGCCGCCGCGGTACGGAGTTGTGCCGCCGCGGGCGCTCGGGCGCGGGCACGATGCACGTCACCCCGTACCGCGCGCGTGACGGGTGTCCGGTCGGCGATCTCCAGCAGCCGCGCCTGCTTCAGCTGGGGGAGGAGTCAAAGCCCGAACCGGGCCCGTTGCTCCTGCGGCACCAGGTCGGCGTAGTCGGAGTGCTTGGTGATCCAGCCGCGGATGAAGGGGCAGAAGGGAAGCACCCCGAGTCCTTGCTCCCTGGCCGTACCGAGGGCCGCGCGGGCGAGTACGCCGCCGAGGCCCCTGCCTTCGAACCGCGGATCTATCTCCGTGTGAATGAAGG
Source organism: Streptomyces sp. NPDC046925 (assembly GCF_040644915.1). Lineage (NCBI taxonomy): Bacteria > Bacillati > Actinomycetota > Actinomycetes > Kitasatosporales > Streptomycetaceae > Streptomyces > Streptomyces sp. NPDC046925. The sequence continues at coordinate 396,911 of NZ_JBEYWZ010000004.1, forward strand.
CGATCTCGTCCTGGTACCGGTGGTACTCGGTGAAGCCGGCGAGTTCGTCGCCGTCGAAGACCTCGAAACGCGATCGGTCGGGATTGTCCGCCACGCGGGATTCCATCGCTCCTCCTCGGGATGGTCACTGCGCCGCCGTTCCTCCACGCGAGGAGGAGGCTTCGGCGGCAAGACAACCATCAGGGTAGTTGACAAGTCAACCGAAGCGGCGGAGGTGGTCGCGAGGTGCCTGATCTGCCTGCTGGGCACCGGGTCACGCAGGTCGGGACCGCTCACCGTCGGCGCCAAGTTCCCCAGTCACGTTGCTCAGTTGACGACTCGACGACCTTGCCTTACGGTCACTGGTGATACGTTAACTACCTTCGCAGTCTTCCCCTGGGGGCGTGGGTAGCGAGGCGGCCGGAACCGGTCGAGATCCGGAGCGGTCAGTCAGGCTGCTTCTTCATGTGCTCGAGGACGCGGTTCGAGATCCGGCCGAGCGCATCCAGCTCTTCCTGGGTGAGCGCATCGATGAACAGTCGGCGGACGTGCGCGACGTGCATGGGCGCGGCGTCTTCAATCGCCTTGTAACCGGCCGGGGTTGCGACGATAAACGCTCCGCGTCCGTCGTCGGGGCACTCTTCCCTGTCCACAAGGCCGCGCTTCATCATCCGCCTGACCTGGTGGGACATGCGGCTCTTCTCCCACTCCACCATTTTCGCCAGGTCCAGGAAGCGCATCCGTCCGCCGCCCCGCTCGGTAAGACTCACCAGCACGATGTAGTCGGCGGCGGACATCTGTGAGTCGGCCTGGACTCGGCGGGAGAGCCGCCCGATGAGCGTCTCCTGCATGCGGATGAAGCTGTCCCAGGCGGCCTTCTGCTCCGAGGTCAGCCAGCGAGGCGTTGCGTTCATCGATGGAGTGTAGCGAAAACGTTGACAGCTCATCTATCTCGTTGACGCGCTTCTCGCGGTCTCGCGGTCTCGCGGCCTGCCGACCGCCTGTCTGCGCCGCGTTGGGTGTGTCAGGGCGACTCCGCCATCTGTTCCGCGTAAGTCGCCGCGCCAAGCGGCCAGTTGAGCCTCCGAACGGCCTGGGGCGGGCAGGCCTCGGCATCTAGTTGACGCGTCAACCTGACGACCCTAATGTAGGTGACACGTCATCCAGTCGGGCCTGAGGGGGGCCTCTACCGCTGCGGCGAACCGCCACTGATGCGAAGGCCGCGCCAGGTAGTGAGGCCGCGTCAACCGATGGGGCGTGTTGTTCGGCCGACTCGGCCTTGGGGGTGCCGACGAGGACATGTGCGGCTGTTTCGCCGGCGTCGAGATCGACGGTGTCCCGTTTGTCCCCGCAGACACGAAGCACCCGGAGAGGGATCTCATGAGCAATGAAGCGAAGTCCGGCCTGCAGGCACTGCTGACGCCCGAGGAGAGCGTCGTCGTCCTGATCGACCACCAGCCCTTCCAGTTCGCCAACTTGCACAGCCACGAGCCCACGATGGTCGTGAACAACGCTGTCGGACTCGCCAAGGCCGCCAAGGTGTTCGACGTACCGACCATCCTGACGACCGTCCTGGAAGAGCGCGGCGGCAACCTCATCAAGGGCTTGCAGGATGTGTTCCCGGAGCAGAAGCCGATCAACAGGACGTTCATCAATACCTGGGAGGACGAGCGCGTCGTCGATGCCGTCAAGGCGACCGGGCGCAAGAAGCTGATCATCGCCGGCCTCTGGACGGAGATCTGTGTCGCGATGCCGGCGATACAGGCGGCGGGCGAGGGCTTCGAGGTCTTTGCCGTCACCGATGCCTCGGGCGGTGCCTCGAAAGAAGCCCATGACATGGCCGTGCGGCGCATGGTCCAGGCGGGCGTGGTGCCGATCACCTGGATGGCCGTGCTGGGGGAGTGGCAGCGCGACTGGGCCCGTGAGAAGACCGTGCCGGGCGTCTCCGAGGTCCAGGCGGAGCACGGTGGTGCCAGCGGTGTGGCCTTCGCATGGGAGATGCAGCTCTTGGCCACGCCTGCCGGAAGCGAGGCCTGACACCGCCCCCGCGCGGCACCGACGGGCAGTGGGGAGTGCTTTGTCGCTGACCGGTCCGCTCGCGGGACAACACCCGGTCGGCCCGTCTCGCTCATGAGATCCGGCGGGAAGACATCAACAGTCGGGGCGGCCCGCTCGGCCACCCCGACTGTTGATGTCAGGTGCCCTTCTCCGTGCTGCGGGCGACAGCGATGTTCCGGGCGGCGGTCGGCCGGAACCCGGAAAGTTGATGCTTCAACCAAGTAGGGCTAATGTGCAACCAGGCCCACGCCGAGCCCGTATGGAGGACACATGGCAGTCGTAGTGAGTGACGTTCCCGAAGCCAATCGGTACGAGGCCCGGGTCGACGGAGAGTCCAAGGTCGCGGGCGTCGCGGAGTACATCCGTACGACGGAACTCGTCGCGTTCGTCCATACCGAGGTCTCGCCGGAGCGCGAGGGCAGGGGCGTGGGTTCGGCGCTGGCCCGCACCGCCCTCGACGGGGCGCGCGCCGCGAACCTGCGGGTGCTGGCCACCTGCCCGTTCTTCGCGGGGTGGATCGCCCGCCACCCCGAGTACGAGGACCTGCTGTACCAGTCCCGCAGCAAGGTCAGCGACTGAATCACGCAGGTCCGACAACAAGCATGAAACCCGGGGGAATTGATCCTCCGGGCCTCGACGCCCACAGCGACCCGGAAAGGGACGAGCACATGGGGTACATCACCGTAGGGAACGAAAACAGCACGCAGGTCGAGCTCTACTACGAGGATCAGGGCGCAGGCCAGCCCGTCGTCCTCATTCACGGATACCCGCTGAACGGCCACAGCTGGGAGCGGCAGACGCGACATCTCCTTGCCGCCGGATACCGCGTCATCACCTACGACCGTCGTGGCTTCGGCAAGTCGTCGAAGGTGAACTCCGGTTATGACTACGACACCTTCGCCGCGGACCTGAACACCGTCCTGGAGACGCTCGACCTGCGCGACGTCGTCCTGGTGGGCTTCTCGATGGGTACGGGCGAGCTCGCCCGTTACGTCTCGCAGTTCGGACATGACAGGGTCGCCAAGCTCGCGTTCCTGGCCTCGCTGGAGCCCTTCCTCGTCGCCCGGGACGACAACCCCGAGGGTGTGCCGCAGAAGGTCTTCGACGGAATCGAGGCAGCGGCGAAGGACGATCGGTACGCCTGGTACACGCAGTTCTTCTCGGACTTCTACAACCTCGAGGACAACCTCGGCAATCGGATCAGCCAGGAAGCCGTCACCGCGAGCTGGAACGTGGCGACGTCAAGTGCCCCCGTCGCGGCCTACGCGGTCGTTTCCGCGTGGATCGAAGACTTCCGCGCCGACGTCGAAGCGGTCCGCGACAGCGGCAAGCCCGTCCTGATCCTGCACGGCACGGCCGACAAGATTCTGCCCATCGACGCTACCGCCCGCCGCTTTCGACGGGCCGTGCCCGAGGCGCAGTACGTGGAGATCGAGGGCGCCCCGCACGGGTTGCTCTGGACGCACGCGGATGAGGTCAACTCGGCCCTGCGCTCCTTCCTCGGCTAGCAGGACACCATCGGCAGGCAGGCGGAGCTCCCCACCCCGTGAGGGTGGGGAGAGCGTCAACCACTGTCCCGGCCGGCCGCCAGACGCCGGCGCCACCACCGATCGGACCGCCACGGGCGTCGGTCGGCGAATGGGTCGGGCAGGGTGCGCGCCCGGTACGTGTCGTCCAGCCGGGCCACGTGCCGCCGCAGCTCGCCGCGGGCGCGGGCCGGCAGCTGCTGCAGGACGTCCGCGAGTACGTCGCGCGCGTGTCGCACGTCGTCGAAGGAGCAACCGCGGCAACAACACTGCGAGTTCTGCGGATACCGGGGCTTACGCCCTGGTGGTTCAAGGAACGAGCGATACCGCCGCAATGCCCGGTCGGTGGCACCGGGGTAGACGTAGTAGTCGCCCGAGAGCTTCTCCACCCGGTCTATCGTCGCGCTGGTACGAGCCGAGAGCCCGTGGATCCGGTCCGGCGGCGGGTCCGTCCGGGCACGCCAACCTAGCTGTTCGGCGCGTAGAGCGCCGGGCCGTCTACGCGGCATCTGCCTTTCGGTATGCAGTCATGGCCGACATCATGCCAGCCCTCCCGCCCTGGCAGCCAGGAGTCACGGACAGTCCTTGGACGAGGAGGCCCGCACGCGATCGTGTGCGGGCCTCACTCTGATCAAGCGTCAGTCAGGCGGCTACCGGCTTGCGTGGTCAGAGCTTGTAACCGCCGCTCGCCTCAATCACCTGAGCCGTCACCCAGCGCCCCTCCTCGGAGGCCAGGAAGGCCACCACTGCGGTGATGTCGGCAGTTTCGCCGAAGCGTCCCAGTGCCGTGTCCGCTTCGATGGCCGCAGTCATGTCGGCGTTCTCGCGGACGGCGGCGTTCATGTCGGTTCGTACCCAGCCGGGCGCCACCGCGTTGACCGTGATGTCGCGCGGCCCCAACTCCATGGCGAGCGCATGGGTCAGGTTGTTGATGCCTGCCTTCGCCATGGAGTAGATGGGGACCGCCTGCATCGGCCGCCAGCCTGCCGCGGAGGAGACGTTCACGATCCGTCCGCCATCGGAGAGGCGGCTCAGTGCTGATTGCACGACAAAGAAGGGGGCGCGGGCATGCACGGCGAACATGGTGTCCCAGCTGTCCGGCGTGGCGTCCGCGATGCCGCCCCATCCTGAGTTTCCCGCGTTATTGACCAGCAGGTTCAGGGCTGTTGTTCCCTGGCGCCGACTGAGTTCGGCGTCGAGTCGAGTGAACAAGTCCGGGATGGACTGTGCGTCGGTGAGGTCCGCGCGGAGCGCGAAAGCGCTGCCGCCGGCCTGCTCGATAGCCGCGACCGTCTCGTCGGCGCCGTGCTTGCTCGCGTTGTAGGTGAGCGCGACGGTCGCGCCGTCCTTCGCGAGACGTTCGGCTATCGCGCGTCCGATGCCCCGCGATCCTCCGGTGACGAGGGCGGTCTTTCCAGCAAGCGGCCGTGACATTCAAAGCTCCTTGGCAGATGAGGGAGTCGTGGTTGCAGGGCGCCGCGCTTGGCTGCGCTGCCCTTTCCCTCACTGTGCAGGGCCAGTCGAGTACGTTCCATAACGTATGGTCCGAAGATCATTACTGATCGTCCAGGCTGCTGCGTGCTGCTGTCGCCGACGCGGTCATGGCCGTCTGCCCGGGGTTCGATCGGGGTCTGCCTCAACCCGCCGATGCCTGCTGGAGCGACTTTTCCCGGAAGTGCCGGGGCGACAGGCCGACCACGCGCCGGAATGCCGTACTGAAGGCGCTCTCGGACTCGTAGCCTGTCGCCGCGGCGAGCTCCGTGATGGAGCGGGTGTCGCTGCGCAGGGCATCCCGGGCCAGGCTCATCCGCCATTCGATCAGGTAGGTGAGCGGGGCTGTGCCGACCTTGGCCTTGAACGACGCGGCAAACGCCGACCGTGACATGTGGCTGATCGCAGCGAGTTCGTCGAGCGTCCAGCGCCGGGCCACGTCCGCGTGCATCGCCCGCAGCGCCGCCCCGACGCCGTCTTCCACCAGGGCCCCGAGCCAGCCGCCGGGCCGTTCGGTCTGGTCGGCGTGCACCCGCAGCATGTGAACAAGGATCACTTGCGCAAGGTGCTCCAGCACGAGGGATCGCCCGACGCCGGCCGACTCCATCTCGGCGACCGTGAGCGCGGAGAGATTGGTGAGGAGTGCTCCGCGCGGGTCGCCGGCCCGGACCAGTACGACGGGCGGAAGTACGTCGAACAGCACCGAGGTGTTGGTCTGCTCGAACACGAAGTCGATGCAGCACACGTAGGTGTCCTCGTCGGCCTCGGCTCCGATGCGCACCTGCCCGCCGTCCTCGCCCTCCTGGACGGCGGCGGCATCGTGCGGTGCCACATCGAGCGCGCTGGCCAGGGTGTAGGCCGGCGGGTTGTTCAGCAGGAAGAAGTCCCCCTTGCGCAGGAGTACCGGCTCGCATCCGGCGAGGTCGATCCAGCACTCGCCCTCGAGCACGACGCCCAGCTTCACGTACGAGTAGGGATCGAAGCGCACTGCCCACGGTGAGGCGGCGTGTACCGGTGCCGCAACGACCTTCTGTGTGCGCAGCAGTTTCAGGACGTCGACGATCGGATCGCCGGAGCCGACACCTGCACCTCGCGTGGACGATGGGTAATGTTTATCGGGCTTCACATTATTCATCTTACTGTCTCGCGTTCCTGTGGTTCACTCAGATCCGCGATGCGGCCAGGCGCAGGCGCACCGGGTGCCGGGTGGCGGCACCCGGTGCGCCAGGGCACTACTTCTGGACGGTGTTCGCGCTCGCCTGGTCCATGAAGATGGCGACGTGGGCCGGGGGCATGCCGGCGAGCGTGCCCCCGACGGGCGACGGCCGCTCCGCGCCGTCGATCATCTTGCGGGCCGCGTCACGGGAGAGGGGCGGGACCGGGTGGCTGAGGTAGGCGCTCTTCTCCTCGTCCGCGGTCAGCCCGTCCGGGACGGTGGGGGCGTACGGCCAGAAGTAGATGGGGGTGTCGGGCTCGATGCGCCAGCTCTCGGCAAGCGGGCCGGCATCGACCACGTCATAGCCGACTGCTTCCAGGAACTGCGTCACGGTCTTCTTGGCGGCGGCGTCGTTGCCGGCGATGGGCATGGTCGTCCGTGCGGGATCGCCCTGGGGGCGGGCATTGGAGTACATGTGGTTCCAATCCAGGTTGTGCAGCCCTTTGACGACCAGGGAGTCCTTGAGGTGCCGCTGCACGAGCTCGCTCGAGGTGAGCTCGCCGTTGTCGAGCTCCGTGTTGCGCCAGAACTCGGGGTAGTAGTTCGTCTGGTCGATGACCACCTTTCCGGCGAGCTTGTCGGCCGGCAGCGCCTCGAAGTTCGCCAGGGGGAGGGGCAGGGCGACGATGTCACCGGCCGCGATCGCCTCGTCGACGGTTCCGGCGCGTGCGAGCGGGCCGAGCTCCTGAATGAGTTGCGCGATGGTCTCCGGGCCGCGTGAGTTGCTGAGCACGACGTGGTAGCCCGCGTCGACGGCCAGGCGGGCCACCGCGCCGCCGACCAGGCCGGAGCCGATAATTCCGATGGTCTGTGTCATCACCGATATCTCTCTCGTCAGGGTGGGGGTCCGCTGCAAGGTGTCAGGCGTCCCACGGACTTGGACCCACGAGCCGATATTCGGCCTGCCTGCGCAGGTGCACCAGGCGCCGCTGTCCCTGGTACTCCCGGTACCACCCGGCTCCTGACGCCGCGGCGCATACTGGAGCCATGAGCACCCCTACTGAGCTGGGCACCGCCCTGCGCGCCTGGCGAGAGGCCATCGGCCCGGCCGACGTGGGCCTGCCGGTCACGGCCAATCGCCGGGTCCCGGGTCTGCGACGCGAGGAACTGGCCGTCATGGCCGGCATCTCGGTCGACTACCTCGTGCAGCTCGAACAGGGCCGTGCCGGGAACCCGTCGCCCCAGGTGCTCGGGGCCTTCGCGCAGACGCTGCGGTTGAATGCCGTGGATCGCGAGCTTCTCTACCGGCTGGCCGGTTCGGTGGTCCCTCCGTCGGGTTCGGTGCCACGTGAGGTGCCGCCCGGCGTGCAGCGCATGATCGACCGGATGAGCGACACCCCGCTGGCCGTCTTCACCGCGGCCTGGGACGTCGTGCAGACGAACGCGCTGTGGGGCGAGCTGTTCGGCGGTCCTGTCGAGCTCGGTGCCCGGCGGGCCAATCTGATCTGGGGCCATTTCGCCGCCCCGACTCCCGCCGGGGCATCGCGCATCGAACGCGACGCCGCGCACGCCGACGCGTTCGAACGCATGATGGTGTCCGACCTGCGGCGGGCTGCCGACCGCTACCCGGACGACCGCGCCGTCATCGAACTGATCGGCGGACTTCGCGAGGCCAATCCGCGCTTCGCCGACCTCTGGACCCGCTACGAGACGGTGCCGATCGGGCGCTCGCGCAAAACGGTCGTCCACGCCGAGCTTGGCGAGATCATCCTGGACTGCGACATCCTGACCATCGAACGTGCCGACCTGCACATCGTGCTGAACTGGGCCGCTCCCGACACCGGCGCCGCCGAGAAACTTGCCGTGCTGCGCGATCGGGTGGCCGCAGCGGCACACTGATCAGCCAGTACTGCCGGGAACGGATCATGTGCGGGCCTGCGGGGTAGCCTCGCCGTATGGTCAACATCAACTTCAGCTCTTCGGTCGGTGTCTGGTGGACCAGCGATCGGTGGCCGATCGCCGACGTGATCGCCCGGGCACGCGAGATGGAGCAACTCGGGTACGGCTCGCTGTTCTACGGCGAGGCCGGAGGCAAGGAGGCCCTGACCCAGGCCGCCGCTCTGCTGGGCGGTACCGAGCGGCTGGTGGTCGGGACGGGCATCGCAAACATCCACGCCCGCAGCGCTCCGGCCAGCGAAGCGGGCGCCCGTACGCTGGGGGCGCTGCATCCGGGCCGGTTCGTGCTCGGGCTGGGCGTCAGCCACGCTCCGCTGGTGGAGCATAGCTATGCGGGCTATTATGAGAAGCCGTTGAGCACCATGCGGGAGTACTTGCGGGTCATGGACGCGGTGCCGGACGAGATCGAGCCGGGAGGAGCGCGCCCGGCCCGGCTGCTGGCCGCGCTGGGCCCGAAGATGATCGAGCTGTCCGCCACGGCCGCCGACGGGGCGCACCCCTACCTGGTGACCCCGGAGCAGACCGCGAGGACGCGCGAACGGGTGGGGACCGGCAAGTGGGTCGTCAGCGAGCAGGCCGTCGCACTCACCACCGACCGTGAAGAGGGTCTGCGGCGGGCACACCAGCACCTGCACATGTACTCGCAGCTGCCGAACTACCGCAATTCCTGGCTGCGTCAGGGCTTCGACGAGTCCGACGTGGTTGTGGGCGGCTCGGACAAGCTGGCCGACGGCATGGTCGCCATCGGTGACACACAGGAACTGGCCGCGCGGGTGCAGCAGCACCTGGACGCGGGCGCCGACCACGTGCTCGTACAGGTGCTGGGCGAGGATGCCTCGTCCGACCCGATGCCCACGCTGCGCGAACTCGCTCCGGCCCTCAAGCTGAGCAGCACATAGCCGGGCGCGGCGGCGCCCGTCTCAGCGGGCGTCGTGGGCCCCCGGTGCGCCCGGGACGTGGCGGTCGCCGCCGTTGCGGTCCTGCCACAGGCGGTATACGTCCACGGCGCTCTCGCGCGGCTCGTGGCGCATCGGCAGCCGGCGTTCGTTCCAGGGCTTGGCGTACTCGTCGTAGAACGTGCTCAGTTCGAAGTACTTGCGGTCGTCGACGTAGTGCGGCTCGTAGGCCTCGCGGGTCGTGACGAAGACGACCTCGTCGGGGGAGCAGTAGTAGAGGGCGCCCAGGCACATGGGGCACGGCTGCGCCAGTACGTAGATGGTGGTGCCCGTCAGGTGTTCGGTGCCGAGCTGCACGCACGCGTCGCGGATGGCCAGCACTTCGGCGTGGGCGGTGGGGTCGTGGGTCTGGGCGACCTGGTTGGCGCGCTCGGCGATGATCTCGCCGTCCCTGACGATGACGGTGGCGAAGGGGCGGCCGCCCTCCTGGACGTTGGTGCGGGCCAGGTCGATCGTGCGCTGGACGAAGTCCACGGGGTGCCTCCGGGTCGGATCATTTCGGCTGCTTTTGGATCTTTAGCCAGTGTGGCGGAGCTGCAGCTATAGCGTCCAAGACGTACTGCCCATGCCACGTATAGATGCGATCTATACCCGGCGTTACGCTCGCGGTATGGCTCCCGTGGAACTGCGCCACCTGCGCTACCTCCTCGCCGTCGTCGAGTACGGCACCTTCACCGGCGCTGCCGAGGCGCTGCACGTCTCGCAGCCGACGCTCTCGCAGCAGATCCGGGCGCTGGAGCGGACCGTCGGACTGCCGCTGCTCGACCGGGCCGGGCGCACCGTGCGGCCCACCGACGCGGGCGAGGTGTACGCCGACCACGCGCGCCGGGCGCTGCGCGAGATCACCGCGGCCGAACGGGCCGTGCAGGACGTGGCAGACCTCTCGCGCGGGCAGCTGCGGCTCGGGGTCACGCCCACCTTCACCGCCTATCTCGTCGGACCGCTCATGGGCGCCCTGCATGCCCGGCATCCCGGGCTCGACCTGAGTGTCCGGGAGGCGACGCAGGAGCGGATCGGGGCGGCGCTGATCGCTGACGAGCTGGACGCGGGGATCGGCTTCGCCGGTGACTGCGTGCCCGGCACGGCGGCCGAGCCGCTGTTCACCGAGACGCTCGCCCTGGTCACGGGCGGCGGAGCCGGTGTCGGGGCCGCGCCGCTGCCGGTCGCCGAGCTGGCCGGACGGGACCTGGCGCTGCTCGCCGGCGACTTCGCGACCCGCGCCCGCATCGACGCCTACTTCGCCGCCGAGGGTGTCGCGCCGCGGGTGGCCGTCGAGGCGGACTCGGCGCTGGCGCTCCTTGAGATCGTGCGGGGCGGAGCGCTGGCCACCGTACTGCCCACCGCCGTGGCCCTGGACCGGCCGGGACTGGCGCAGGTGCCGCTGCGGCCGCCGCTGCCGCACCGCACGGCCGCGCTGCTTACCCGCTCCGGCGGCCACCGCTCGGCGGCCGTGCACGCCTTCGTGGCCCTGCTGCGGGCGCAGGTGACCGAGCGGGGCCTGCCGCCCGCCGGACCGGGGGAGGAGTGAGGCCGTCCCTGGGTCCGGTGCGCCGGCTGCCGGACAACGGGTCGTAGCGCCGGAAGAGATCAGGCCCGGGGCGCGGCGACATCCATGTTCTTCGCCCGCATGTCCTTGCTGTCGAGCAGCTTTCGGCAGATGGCCTTGCCCAGGCCGGGCATGCGCATCAGCTGTCTCATCCCGGCGCGTACGGCCAGCTCTTTGCGGTCCAGCGGGGTGAACATCCGCCGCCCGCTGACCAGCGCGCTGTCCTGCTGGGCCCGGATGAAGGGCCGCATCCGGGCTTCCCAGGCCCGCAGCGCGCCGTTCACCTCGCCGGGGTGGCGTTGCAGCATGGTGCCCAGCAGCTCCCCGCCCGCGATTCCGGCGGACACGCCCATGCCGGAGTACAGCGTCATGCACCAGGCGGCATCACCGGTCAGGACGACTCGGCCGCTGTGCCAGCTGGGCATCTTCACCTGCTGCACCGAGTCGAACAAGGCGTCAGGGGCCTGCGCGTAGCGGTCGAGCAGGCCCTCCAGGAGCGGGCCGGTCGGTTCCGGTCCGAAGGCGGCGCGGATGGACTCGACGGGCGGTCGGCCGAACTCGGCGTCGACGTCTCGGGTGCGGTAGGAGAACAGCAGGCTCGGCGGCCGGTCGGCGAAGGGAAAGGCCCATGCCGAACGCCCCGGCTCGGCCAGGATGAGCCCCTCGGACGGCCCGAATCCATCGACCGGCCTGTCCAGGAGCGTGACGCCGATCATGTAGTTGAGGGGGTGGAGATCGTATTGATGGGCGAAGGCCAGTCTCCGCACGGTGGAGCGCATGCCGTCGGCGCCCACGACGAGGTCGAAGCGTTCGTCGACCGACGTGTCGGCCGCGGTGTCGCGCAGCGAGACGTGTGCGCCGGACGCGTCCTGGGTGATGCGGGTGGGCACGGTTGCGTAGCGGATCTCCACGTCCTCGGGCAGCGCGGCGAACAGCCCCTGCTCCACGTCGCCGCGCAGCAGCGGGCGGGGGCCACCGGCCAGAGAGCCGAGATTCACCCGGGGACGGCGGTTCCCGCCGCGGTCCACGTCGTACAGGGCGATCTCCGGGCCGCCGCGGTCGCCGATGTGCTCCAGCACGCCCAGCCGCCGTGCCGAGGCGATGCCCGAACCGAACAGGGCGATGTAGTAGCCGCCCTCGCGCCGGGCGGGTGCCCGCTCGACCACGACGGGCTCCCATCCGATCTGCCGGAGGCGCACCGCGGTGGCGATGCCCGCTATCCCCAGGCCGACCACCAGTGCCCGGCCTCCCTTTGCTGCATTCGACATGGCAGTTCCTTCTCCTTGGCTTGCATGGAACGTCGGCCCGGCGCGAACGGCGGCACGCGGTGCCGCAGGTGCCGCCGCGCACAATGTGCTGCATGTGCCGCCGTGCGATCAGAGCGTCAAAGCGGGCTGCGCGGTGCTTACTTCGCGCCGGACAGCCAGGTGATGGTGGCGGTGCGAGAGCCGTACTTGGCGCCCAGCGTGGCGGCTTCCTTGAGGGCGATGGCCGGGCGGCCCGCGAGGTATTGCCGCCGCGCGCTGTCATCGCGCCGGGACAGCTGGATGACACCATCGTGTCGGCCCAGAGTGAGTCCCGTCCCGAAGTACCCCATGGAGTACGGCCGGGGCTCGCGGCCCCGGATCAACCGGGCCAGTGTGTCGGCGGCGTGGGCGCCCTGCGGGCCCGCTGTCTGACAGGCCGCGCGGGAGCCGGGGACGGCGGCACAATCGCCCACAACGAAGATCCGCGCATCGCTCACGCTGCGCAAATACGGGTCGACGAGGGCGCGGCCACGCTCATCGACCGCCAAGCCGCTGCGCTGGGCGAGGTCGGGAATGGTGCCCAGGACGGCCCACAGCGTCAGATCGGAACTCAACGGCCGGTCGGGGTCCGACCGCAGCCGCACCCGGTCGCCCCCCGGTTCCTCTGCGGACGCCAGCACCTCTGTCACGGTGTCCTCGAGCACCGACACCTCCAAGCGCTCCAGGCCGGTGCGCACCCTGCGGCGGGCTCCCTCGGAGAAGGAGGCCGCCAACCGGCTGCCCACCAGACGTACGTGCAGGTCGGGCCGCGCGTCGGCGATCTCGGCGGCGGTCTCGATGCCGGTCGGGCCCGTGCCGATGACGCTCACCGTGGAGCCCGCAGCAAGACTCGACAGCCGCGCACGGGCCCGCTGTGCCCCCTCCCATGTGCCCACCGGAACCGTTCCCGGCAGAGGCGAGACCGTGCTCCCCACGGCCAGGACCAGGTGGTCGAACCCGGCCAACTCTCCCGTGTCCAGGACCACGCTGCCGTCGCCTATCTTCGTGACGGCCGCCAGCCGCGTGGTGATGCCCTCCCGCAGCATGTCCGCGAGCGGGGCCGCGACCTTGCCGGTGCGGGCGATCTGCTGGTGCAGCCGCACCCGTTCGATGAAGTCCGGGCGCGGATTGATGACGGTGATCTCCGCTTCCGGCACCTTCTTCGCCAGGCGGTTCGCTGCCAGGGTTCCGGCGTATCCGGCACCTGCCACGACGAGTCTCACGGCTGCCTCCTGCGTCGACACGGGGCGGCCGGTCCGGGTGGTCCGGGGTGGTCCGCCGTACGGGGGTGATGCGCTGATCCCGCTGCTGCCGGGGGTGTTCGCGGGGTGGCAGTCGCGGTCCCGTGTACTACGACGAGGCAGGCCGTCGGTTTGTGAGGGGCAAGGTCACCCGGCAGTACTCATCGGCCCGCTGAAGTGCTCGGTGTCAATGACGGTGACAGTTGCTTACCGGGGAGCCGGGGGAGGCCGCCGGGCGAGGATCTCGCGGGCGAAGTCGGCAAGGGACATCGACTTGGCCCGGGCGGTGGTGCGCAGCCAGGCGAGGGCGTCGTTCGTGCTCATCTGCTGGGCGACGGCCAGGATGCCGATGGCGGTGTTGATGTCGCTCTGATCGGCGGTGGCCCTTACCTGTTCGCTGATCTCGCCCTCCAGGTCGGCCAGCAGCACAGCGGTCGCGATCTGGGCGAATACCTCGGCGTCGGCGGGTGGTTGTGTGCCCCCTCTGCCGCGGTGGTAGAGGGTGAGGGTGCCCACGGTCGTGGTGGCGGTGGACAGGGGGTAGGCGAACGCGGCACCGACGCCGATACGGCACGCGGCCTCCGTGAACAGCGGCCAGCTGGAGCTGGGCTGGTCAAGCCGGGGCACCAGAACGGGCTCGCCGGTGGTGAACGCGGCCAGCGACGGGCCGCTGCCGATGATCCACTGCAATTCCTCGGCCTGCTGCCCCCACGAGGACGTGACAGCGAGCTGGATGTTCTGAGACCCGTTGCCGTGCAGGGTGATCACGGCGGCGTCGGCACCGGGCAACTCCCGTACCGCACAGTCGCACACCGCGGCGAGGCATCCACGGCCGGGCGGGCCCTGACGGGCGGCATGGGTGATCCTGTGCCACAACGCGTCCCGCCGGGCAAGACCGGCCGCCGACACGCCACCGGCGCCGCCCACACCCGTCGGCACGTCGGCCGACTTTCCAAGTCCGGTCGCCTGCAGGGCGCGCTGGTGGAAGGCGAGGGCCAGCATCGCGCCGCGCAGCAGCGCGGTCGGCTGCCCCGCACCTTCCGTGGCCCCGCTCCCGCGCAGCGACTCGTACACCGTGGTGATGTCCTCGACATGATGCACGGCGCCCACGACGCGGCCATCGGCGTCGATCAGCGGGGAGTTGACAGGACTCCAGGCCTTGACGCGGAAGATGCCGGGGGATTGGGGGTCGGGGATGTCGTAGCGTTGGATCCCCATGTCGTGAGGGGTGCCGCTGCGCATGACCCGCTCCAGCGACGCGGTGAGGTTGCGCACGCCGGTCGAATCCGAGTCCCGGGGGTTGTCCGGGAAGGCGTCGAAGAGGAACGCGCCGTGCAGTTCGTCGAGTGAGCGTCCGGTGGCACGCAGGTAGGCCGGGTTGACGCCACGGATGTAGAGGTCTGTATCGAGCAGCAGATACGGCGCCGTGGTTACCTTGAACAAGAGACTGTCGGACGTGGCCCGCAGCGCGTCATGCACCGGCACACACCTCCCGGAATCGACTGAAGACGGCCGCTTGCAAAGCGTAGCCAGTCGAGCCGAGCGTCAGCAGCCGTATGCAACAGCGGGCACCTGTCCGTGTGCCGGCTCGAGCGAGACACATACGGCGCAGGCCCACCGGATTCGACAACGCGCACTACAGAAGGCGAACATCGCCGAACGTGCCTCCGCTCAGGGCGACTTGCCCGGTGCGGAACTCATCACCCGCCGTGCTACCGCCAGATGGTGGCGCGGGCGCACGGAACCAGGCCGGCGTCGCCTTTGACGCCGGCTCCGCCGGAGATGCGGCCGATGCACCAGCCGCGATGGCGAGCGCTTTCCAGGCGCACTCCTGTGGTGGCGTTCCTCCTGATCCACTTCTGTGCCGTGCCGCCGTCGCAGGGCGAGGTGTTGGGCTGGGTGTGGTGTCCGTTGGTGACCAGGCAGGCGTCGTTGAACCTGTTGCGGTAGGTGGTGATCGTCGAGTTCGGCCGGCGCCATTTGTCGTCGGGCATGTCCGGTGTGCAGATGTCGATGACCACCGGGAGCCGGTCGATGTCGCTGCCTCCGGCCACGGCCAGGCATCCGCCGTAGCGGGTGTCGCTGATCTGCACGGTACCGGCGGCCGAGGCGGGTGCCGCGGCGAGGCAGAAGAAGAGGGCCGCACTACAGGCCAGTGCGAGCGGGGTCTTGGCTGTGCGCATGGGCAGTTCGTAGCACGCACCGGCGTCGGCGGGGCCTCGGCGGCTCCGTCGGCGCCTGCCCGGTCACCTCAACGGCAGGCAACGTGTGTCGCGGACTCAGTGAGCGGTGCGGGCGTCGCCGGGACGCGTCGTCCGCCGGCCCTCCTCCTCCAGCCGACGGGAGATCGCACGGGCTGTGGCCCGCACGGCCGGCCCGTAGCCCGCTTCGGCGAAGCCGGTGCTGGGCGCCACGACCGACAACGCTGCCACCACCTCGTTGCCGTCCCGCACCGGCGCGGCCACGGTGGTCACCGGGTAGGGACGGCTCTGGCTGCCGTAGGCGTGGTCGCCGCGCCTCACCTCCGCGAGCACGCGGCGCAGGTCGGCGGGGGTGGCGATGTCGTCATGGCCCTGTCCGGGCTCGTAGCAGGCGATGGCGTGGTCCTGGACGGCCGTCGGGGCGAAGGCGAGCAGCACCAGTCCGGCACCGGTGGACGCGAGCGGAAGGCGGCCTCCCACGCGGTAGCGCACGGGACTGGCGTCGAGTGCCGAAAGCCGTTCGACGAGCAGCGCCTCCTGCTGCTCGCGCACGGCGAGCAGGACGTGCTGTCGCGTGACGTGGAAGAGATCCTCCATGTACGGCATGGCCACCGACCGCAGCCCGTGGCCCCGAGGCGCCAGGGACGCGGTTTCCAGCAGGCGCAGCCCCACGACGTAGCGGCCGTCCTGGAGACGTTCCAGGGCGCCGACGTGGACGAGGGACCGGGCGAGCCGCAGAGCGGTGCTGCGGGGCGTACCGCTTCGCTGCGCGAGTTCCCCGAGGGTCTGCGCACGATGATCGCTGTCGAACGTGCCGAGCAGGGCGAACGCCCGGTCGATCACCGGCTGCCCGGTGTCGGGCTTGCCGCCGCGTCTTGGCCGGGGACCACCGTCGGAACTCGGCGTTTCATTCATCGGCATCACGCGTGCCACCTTACGGCGCGCTTCCTACGCTCGTTGATGTACGGAGCCGCACAGCAGGGAGCCCCCGCATGACCCCGACCGGCCTCATCGACATCCACGCCCACTTCGTCACCGACGCCTATGTCGCCGCGGCCCGGTCCGCGGGGATCGAGCACCCCGACGGAATGCCCGGCTGGCCCGCGTGGAGCATCGAACACCACCTCGGCCTCATGGAACGCGCGGGGATCGAGAAGTCCTACCTGTCGATCTCCTCGCCGGGCGTGCACTTCGGGGACGACGCAGCCGCACGGGCCCTGGCGCGCGAGGTCAACACGTTCGGCGCCCGGGTCCGTGGTGAACATCCGGGGCGGTTCGGCCACTTCGCCTCCCTGCCGCTGCCCGACGTCGCGGGCTCGCTCGCGGAGGCCGCCCACGCCCTGGATGTGCTCGGTGCGGACGGTGTGGCCGTGGAGACCAACCACCACGGCCGCTATCTCGGGGACCCCGTGTTCGCGCCGCTGTGGGAGGACCTCGATCGCCGCGGGGCCGTCGTCTTCGTCCACCCCACGTCCCCGCCCCACGCCGAGGACGTCTCCCTCGGCCGGCCGCGGCCGATGCTGGAGTTCCTCTTCGACACCGCCCGCACCGCGAGCGACCTGCTCCTGGGCGGCGTCCTGACCCGTCACCCCCGGATTCGCTGGGTGCTGACCCACGGCGGGGGAGCGCTGCCCCTGCTCGCCGACCGCATGGACCTGTTCGGCGTCATGGTGGGCGGCCGCTCCCCGGACACGCCCAGCGCCGTGGAGCAGCTCGGGCGCCTCTGGTACGACATGGCCGGGACGCCCTTCCCGCGACAGATCCCGGCGCTCGGGGCCGCGTTCGGCACCGACCGCCTCGTGTACGGCAGCGACTACTGCTGGACACCCGCGGAGGCGGCGCTCGCCCAGGTCGTGTCCGTCGACTCGGCGGCACAGCCGTCCGCCACCGACACCTGGCGAGACCTCACCACGCGCAACGCGGGCCGGCTGTTCGCCGGGTGATGGCCTTGCACCGGCGCGCTGATCGCAAGCACACACAAGGAGAACCATGAGCAGGTACGTCGAGCCGTCCGCGATCCACGGACACGTGGTGGTCAGGGACGTCACCGTGATCGATCCGCTGGACGGGCGCGGCAGCTCCGGCCAGGACGTGGTGATCGAAGGCAACCGGATCACGTCGGTGACGGCGACCGGCGCCGCGGTCGGGGGCGCGCATGTCGTGGAGGGGCGGGGCCGGTTCGCCGTACCGGCGTACTCGGACATGCACCTGCACGCCCTCAACACCCCGGACGACGTGGACGGCACGTATGCGCTGATGCTCGCCAACGGCGTGGTCGGCTTCCGTCAGATGTCCGGGAACCGGGCACTGCTGAAGTCGCGGCGCGAGGACACGCTGCCCCGGCCGACCGGCGCACCGGCGCTCAAGGCGACCGCCGGTGACCTGCTCACCCCGCTGAACGCGAGCACCGTCGACGGCGCGGTCAAGGCCGTGCGGGAGCAGCACCGGGACGGCGCCGACTTCGTCAAGGCGGCGATGACGACCCGGGCCACCTTCCTTGCCGCCCTCGAAGAGGCGAACCGGCTCGGTATCCGACTGGGCGGCCACCTGCCCGCGGACCTCGATCCACGGGAGGCCGCACGCGCCGGAGTGTGGTCGATCGAGCACCTCGGCCCCGGCGTCACCGTGTTCGCCGCGGCGTCCTCCAAGGAGGGCGAGGTCCGCGCCACGAACGCCGCCCGCAAGCTCCCTCCGATCCCCAAGGTCAGGATTCCCGGTGCGGAGAAGCTGGCCATGAAGCTGATCAAGGGCATGGTCACGAACCCCGCCACGAGCACGTCCGAGCGGGAAGCGCACGCCTACGATCTTGCGGACGGCTCCTACGACCAGCAGAAGGCGGAGGAGTTGGCCGCCCTGTTCGTCGAACACTCCACCTGGCAGTGCCCGACCCTGATCCGCGTCCGCACCCAGCAGTTCGGCGACGCGCCCGAATACACCCAAGACCCCCGGCGCCGCTTCATGGCCGCCGGGGAACTGCGCACCTGGGACAAGTCGGCGAGGAAGTTCGCGAAACTGCCTCCGGCGACCCGCGATGCCCTGCGCCACCACTGGGCCGCGCAGCTGCGCATGACCAAGACGTTCGCCGATGCCGGAGTCCCCATGGTCGCCGGCACCGATGCGTGCGGAGCCGCGGGAATCATCCCCGGCTTCGCCCTCCACGACGAGTTCGACCTGCTCGCCGAAGCCGGTCTCGACCCGCTGACCATCCTGCGCATGACGACGACGGAACCGGCCCGGTTCCTGGGCGAGAAAGGCGCCTTCGGGCAGGTCGCCCCCGGCATGCCCGCCGACCTGGTGCTCCTGGACGAGGACCCGCTGGGCGACCACACCGCCCTGCGCAAGATCGCGGGCGTGATGCGGGACGGTCACTGGTGGTCCGGCGCCGACCTCGCCGCCGTTCTGGAACGCGTCGCTGCCGACCCTGGCGCGCACTGAGGTGTCCGTCGGCGGGCAGGGAGTGCCGCTCACCGCTCACTGCCGACCGCTGGCGCACCGCTCCCGGCTGAGCCCGCCGAGGCGACCGAGAGCAGGTCCACGACGAAGATCAGCGTCGAGTTGGGCGGGATCAACGTGGAGGGCGACTGCTTGCCGTAACCAAGACGCGGGGGAACGATGATCTCGCGCCGGCCGCCGACCTTCATTCCCCGCACGCCCCGGTCCCATCCCTTGATGGCCCTGCCGCCGCCCACGGCGAACTTGAACGGCCGGTCCTCCTCCCAGGAGGAGTCGAACTCCTTTCCTGAGGCGAAGGTGACTCCTACGTAGTGGAGTCGGATGACCCTGCCCGGCTGCGCCTCGGGGCCGTCCCCCACCACGAGGTCCCGGGTCGTCAGCTCGGTGGGCGCGTCACCCTCCGGAACCTCGACGGTGGGCTTCGTCAGTTCGCTCATCACGGTCCCATCGCTCGCCGCCGGAATCCCTCACACGGGCCGGCCGGACACATGGACCTTCCATGCGGCAGACGATCACGCTACCGGCCCTGTCCGTGCTCCTGGGCGCACGGCCCCTGGTTTCCTAAGCGCGCCGGGTTGCGCTCAGCGCGTGCGAGAGCGCGTCAACGGCGACTCCCACTACGGCCCGGAGCTGCGCCGGGCTCGCCCCGGCTCTGCTCATGACGGCGAGGGACTGGTTCACGGCCGCCGCGTGCTCGGCGAAGGCGTCGGCGTCCTGGTCGGTCAGTCGTCCGGCCTTCAACGCGGTGCGCAGGCGCAGACGCTGGAAGCCGAGCGCCTTCTTGGCGTGCTCCGCGACGGCCGGGCTCAGTACCGGAATGGCCATGGCCGACTGGGCAATCAGGCATCCGTCGGGCAGTTCGGGATCGGCGATGCGCTTGAGGGTGACGTCGAAGAATGCACGAACAGCTGCCAGGGGTTCCGAGGCCGCGCTCAACAGGGCGGCGTCGTACTGGTCGCCGTAGCGCGCGGCGTAGCGATCCAGGCAGCGCAGGAAGAGGGTGTCCTTGCCGCCGAGCGAGGAGTAGATGGAACTGCGGTTCAGGCCGGTTGCCCGTGACAGGTCGTCCAATGAGGTGTCGGCGTAGCCGGCGCGCCAGAACTGGATCATCGCGGCGTCGAGTGCCGTATCCATGTCGAACTGCTTCTTGCCTGCCACGTGGCACTTCCTTGCCGGTGCGTTGATGTCCTGGGCTGTGCTGCACGCCATTCTATCTTGAACTGATCAGTTCAAGATATGTTAGGTTGCAGACGTGATCACGATCGCGGGCCCGGCCCCCTGGGGCGTAGCACCGAACCACCAGACCCCACACCGACGAAGGACTCCCGTGACTGACTCCGCGACCACCACGCAGCACGTCTCCGAAGCCAACCCCGTCCCCGACCTGCCCCTGCATGACCTGCCCCTGCACGACCTGGACGGGTTCGCCCACCGCTGGGTCGACGCGGACGGCATCCGCCTTCATGCCGTCGAAGGCGGCCAGCCGTCGGGCCCGGCTGTCGTCCTGCTCGCCGGGTTCCCGCAGTCCTGGCAGGCCTGGCGCAAGGTCATGCCACGTCTCGCCGACCGGTTCCGCGTCATAGCCATCGACCTGCCGGGACAGGGCCACTCCGAGCGCCCGGAGCGCGGCTACGACACCCACACGGTCGCCGCCCACGTCCACGCCGCCGCCCAGGCACTCGGAGTGCCGCAGTACTGGCTGGCCGCCCACGACATAGGCGCCTGGGTCGCCTTCTCCCTGGCCCTCAACCACGAGAGCCAGCTGCGCGGGGTCGCCCTGCTCGACGCCGGAATCCCCGGCATCACCCTCCCGGAAACGATTCCCATCGACCCGGCCCGGGCGTACAAGACCTGGCATTTCGCGTTCCACCTCGTGCCCGACCTGCCCGAGATCCTGCTCACCGGCCGCGAACGGGACTATGTCAGCTGGTTCCTGAAAACGAAGGCCCTCTCTCCCGACGCGTTCGACGAGACCGACCTCGACCACTACGCGGCGGCCCTCGCCGCAGACGGCGGCCTCCGCGCCTCCCTCGCCTACTACCGGGACGCCGCCGAGTCGGCGCGCAAGAACCACCAGGCGCTCGACCGACAGCACCTGACCGTGCCCGTCCTCGGCATCTCCGGCAGCCACGGCTCCATCCCGGACATGGCAGCCTCCCTCCGCCCATGGGCCGCCAACACCACCGGCGTCGTCGTGCCCGACACCGGACACTTCATCCCCGACGAGCAGCCCGAAGCCGTCGCCGCCGCCCTAGCCGACTTCATCACCGGCGGCGAGTGACGCCAGCACCACAGCTGCCAGTGCGGCGCGTGCGGTCATGCCTGATGCCGAGGTGTTTTCCGAGCGAGCGTGGGCGCCCGAGCCGACCGCGCCGATGCCGTCCAGGACCGGCGTCCCCGCGGCCACCACGAAGTTGCCGTCGCTGGCTCCGCCGACGGACGTCTCGCGCAGGTCCTCCCCGAGCAGCGACGCGCACCGCTGGGCCAGCTCCGCGTAGGCGGCGACGTGTGCGGTGCGCTCGAAGACGGGGCGGTTCCAGTCCCCGCCGACCTCCACGCGGGTGCGCGGGTCCACCGGGCGCAGTGCATCAAGGGCCTTGGTGATGCGCTGCTGCTCGGACGTGGAGGCGACCCGTACGTCGATATGGGCGACGGCGCGTCCCGCGGTGACGTTGCTGCGGGTGCCGCCCTCCACTACGCCCACGTTGAGCGACGTACCGGCGTCAGTGTCGCGCAGGCCGGTCAAGTGCAGGACCTGGTGGGCCAGTTCGTCGATCGCGCTCGCTCCGGCGGTCGGATCGAGCCCGGCGTGGGCTTCCTTGCCGGTGACCGTGAGCGTGAAGAGGCCCACTCCCTTGCGGGCCGTTTTGATCGCGCCGTCGGCGGCCGCCTCGAAGACCATGGCGAGCCTGCTGGCGCGGGACTCCGCGACGATGGCCTCGTGGGAGCTGAGGCTGCCGGTCTCCTCGTCGCCGTTGAGCATCAGGGTGCAGGCAGGGCGGGGCAGGCCCAGCGCGTCGAGCGCCCGCAGCGCCCATACGGCCTGCACCAGACCGGCCTTCATGTCGAAAACACCAGGCCCGCTGATGTGGTCGCCGTCCCGCAGGAAGGGCCACTCTTCGAGGGTGCCGGTCGGCCAGACGGTGTCGTAGTGGCCCAGGAGCAGGACCGGCCGGGTGTCCTGGCAGTCCGCGTCACGGGCGGGGTAGCGGCGTACGAGGATGTCCCCGGTGCTCGCGCGGGGCAGGATCTCCTCGGCGTCCGGTGCGCCCAGGCGCTGGTCGAGCCAGGCGCGCAACCAGCCCAGGCAGGCGTCGAGTTCGCCGCGGTCGTCGCTGGCGCTCCCCCGGGAGGTGTACGCGGCGAGGTCGGCGATCATGTCCTCGCGGTGTTCGTCGAGCCAGCGCCGTACCGCATCGGCCTGCTCCGCCTGCGGCAGGCGCGCACGTATCGGGCGCTCGGCGAGGCGGTCGAGGTCCGCCAGGCGCGACTCCGACATCTGCTCCGGCGCGCCCTCCAGTTCGAGCAGGCCGTCCACGACCGTGCGCAGGAGCGTGGTGGGCAGCCCCTCGCGCGCCGCGTGGTCGAAGATGTCGGTGTAGTGGGTGGTGACTTCCACGGGCCGGTGGCGTACGGCCAGGTCGCGCCAGATGCCGCTGCGGTCCTTCGACTGGGTGCGCAGCCAGGCGGTCAGGCGGTCGAAGGCGGCCTCGCGTGCGGCCGGGTCCTGCCCGGGCCGCAGCGGGTGCGGATCGAAGGCGTCGAACGCTTCCAGACTGACGCCCAGGCGGTCGGATACGGCGAAGATCTCCCCGGTCAGTCCGGTCATGGCGGCCCGGTGCCGGTCGATGAGGTCGGCCATGGGGGCATCGGCGAGGGCGGTGGCGGCCAGCATCGCGCCGAAGCCGGCCTTGGCCCACAGATAGCCCTCGACGTTGTCGCTGGCCACCGCGGGACCCCAGCTGTGCAGGTCGGACACGAGGGAGCGGACGCGATCGCTGACCGGGGCGCCGCCGGGCTCGCCGATGACGAGGGCGCCGGCGCCGCCGTCCTGGATGACGCCCGGCGCGATGACGTCGGCGAAGATGTTGACGAACGCGGCCACGGTGCGCTCGGCGCCCACGTGCCGGGCGATGAGGTCTTCGTTGAAGCCGTTCTGGAGGGAGACCACATAGCCGTCCGGGGCCAGGCGCGGCGCGATCCAGGCTGCGGCGGTCGCGGTGGCCTGGGCCTTGACGGCCAGCAGCACCCGTCCGAGCGTTCCTTCGAACGCGTCGGGCGTGGTCGCGGTGACCGGGACGGCGGTACGGGTGGTGCCGTGCGCGACGACAAGTCCCTCGGCGCGGATCGCCGCCACGTGGGCCGGGTCGGTGTCGACGACGGTGACGGGGTGGCCGGCCCGGGCGAGGGCGAAGGCGAGCGTGCCGCCGATCGCGCCCCCGCCGACGACGGTGTAGGCGGCCCGCTGCGGGGAGGGGGCGGTCATGGGGTGGGTCCTTCCGTCGGGGCGGCCGGTGTCGCGGGCGGTTCGGTGGGGGAAGCGGTGGCGGTGGCAGCGAGGGCCGGGGTGTCGCCGGGCTGCCAGATGCGGGGCAGGTGCAGGGCGCCCGTACTGGATCCGCCGTCAACGCGCAGTACCTCGCCGGTGATCCAGGAGGCGTCCGGGCCCGCGATCCAGCACACGGCGCGGGCGATGTCGTCGGGGCTGCCGGGGCGGCCGAGGGGGTTGGCGCCGATGGCCGCCGCGTACCGGGCGGATACGGGGTTGCAGTCGCTGGCGACCTGGACGAAGCCGGGGCTGACGGCGTTGACGCGGATGCCGTACGGGCCCAGTTCCAGGGCGGCGGCGCGCGTGGCCATCTCCAGGGCGGCCTTGGAACTGGCGTAGGGGCCGCCGCCGGGGCGGGCCCGCAGGGCGGATCCGGAGGAGATGTTGACGACCGCGCCGGGCCGGCCGGCCGCCATGGCGAGGCGGGCGAACGCGGCGGTGGCCAGGACCGGGGCGCGCAGGTTGACGGCGAACAGCCGGTCCCAGGCGCGGGCGTCGACGTCTGCCATGTCCAGGGACGGGTAGACACCGGCCGCGTTGACCAGGACGTCCACGGGACCGTGCCCCGCCCAGGCCTGCTCGACCAGGGCGGCGGGGGCATCCGGGTCGGTCAGGTCCGCGGCGTGCACCGCCGGGTCACCGCCGAGGCGTGCCGCGGTCCGCTCAAGGGCCGCGGGGTCGCGGTCGGCGAGGGTGAGCAGGGAGCCTTGCGCGGCGAACTGCGCGGCGATCGCCCCGCCGATGCCGCCCGCGGCGCCGGTGACCAGCACGTGCGGCGTCATCAGTCGAACTCCTTGTCCTTGGTCTCCGGCATCGTGAGGTAGACGACGAGGGAGACCAGCGCCGCGGCGGAGACGTAGATCCACAGCAGGTCGCTGTGGCCGCTCTCGTGCAGCCAGGTGGTCAGGTAGGGCGCCGTGCCGCCGAAGACGGCGACGGCCAGGGCGTAGGGCAGCGCGATGCCGGTGGCGCGCACCTCCGGCGGGAACTGTTCGGCCATGATGACCGCGCAGTTGGCGGAGTAGCCCAGGATCAGCAGCATGCCGGTGAGCTGGACCACGAACAGGCTGAGGAAGCTGCCGTTGAGCAGGTGCAGCAGCGGCCAGGCCAGGACGACGAACCCGGCGGCGAAGCCCGCCATGGTCGGTTTGCGGCCGATCCGGTCCGAGAGCAGCCCCGCGAACGGCAGCGCGACGACGAAGACGATCAGACACAGCGTCTGCGAGAGCAGGGCGGTCTTCAGTGGGATGCCGGTGGTCAGATTCGCGTACGTGGGAAGGTAGTTGACCCAGATGTAGTAGGTCAGGGTGCCCGCGATGGTGATGCCCGCGACGCGCAGTGTCGCCGCGGGATGTTCGACGAACATGGCCTTGACGGGGTTGGTACGGGTGCGGCCCGACCCCCGGGCCTGAGTGAAGGACTCGGTGTCGGAGACCGAGACCCGCAGCCACAGACCGACCAGGCCCAGGAGCCCGCCGAAGACGAACGCGGCCCGC
Source organism: Streptomyces sp. NPDC046925 (assembly GCF_040644915.1). Classification (NCBI taxonomy): domain Bacteria; kingdom Bacillati; phylum Actinomycetota; class Actinomycetes; order Kitasatosporales; family Streptomycetaceae; genus Streptomyces; species Streptomyces sp. NPDC046925. The sequence goes on from NZ_JBEYWZ010000004.1 coordinate 421,805, forward strand.
CAGCCCCACGAATGCACGGCATCATCGCTCAGCAGCGAGGTGGTGAGGGTGCCCAGAAGCGAGGCGATCAGGACGCCGCCGGCCACCGAGACCTGCTGCCAGGAGCCGGCGAACGCGCGCCTGCCCCGCGCGGCGGACTCCACGAGGAAGGCGGAGGAGGAACCGAACTCGCCGCCCGCCGAGAAGCCCTGTACGAGGCGTGCGACGAGCAGGATGAGCGGGGAGAAGACGCCGATGGTGTCGTAGTTGGGGGTGATGGCGATGGCGAACCCGGCGCCCGCCATCAGCGCGACGGTGAGGGTCATGCCCTTCTTGCGGCCGTGGCGGTCGGCGTAGGCGCCGAGCACGGCGGCGCCCACCGGGCGCATCACGAAGCCGACGGCGAACACGGCGAGCGTGGACAGCAGGGCCACCGCTCCGTTGCCCTTGGGGAAGAACTCGTCGGCGATGACCTTGGCGAAGATGGAGTACAGGGCCCAGTCGACCCACTCGACGGTGTTGCCGATGGTGCCGGCGACGATGGCCTTGCGCTGGGCGCCGCTGAGTCTGCCGGGGGAGGGGGAGTTGCCGTCCCGGGACAGCGGACCGGCGGGTGCGGCGGATCCTTGGTTCATGGTGTGTGCTCCGGGGCGTCGGGGACGGAACGGGAGGCGGTCGGGCCGCTCAGCACGGTGCGGGCCGCGTCGGCGAGCTGGGCGTGCGTGGCGAACCAGACGTCGGCGTGGGCGCTGATGTGGTCGAGGAGTTCGCGCAGCGCCACCAGGCGTGAACGGTGGCCGATGACGTGCGGGTGCAGGGTGAGCTGGAAGACGCCGCCGTCGCGGTAGGCGGCGTCGAACTCGTCGGTCCAGATCTCCAGGACGTCGCGCGGACGGCTGTGCGGGCGCACGGAGCCGTAGCGGTCCATCGTGAAGTAGGGGGCGTCATCCCGGATCCAGTCCACGGGAATCTCGACCAGACCGGTCGGGCTGCCCCCGGCGAGGATCTCGTACGGCTCGTCGTCGGCCATCAGCGAGGAGTCGTAGGCGAAGCCGAGTTCGAGCATGATGTCGAGGGTGGAGTCCGAGAAGTCCCAGGAGGGCGTGCGGATTCCCACCGGCCGCTGCCCGGTCAGGGTCTCCAGGGTGTCCAGGGCGCGGGCGGTCAACTCCCGCTCGTCGTCCCGGCCCAGGAGCATGTTGCGTTCGTGGATCCAGCCGTGGACGGCCAGTTCGTGCCCGTCGCGGGTATACGCGCGTGCCTCCTCGGGGTGCAGCAGGGCGGAGACGGCGGGCATGAAGAACGTCGCGGGGACGCGGTGGCGGGCGAGCAGGTCCAGGATCCGCGCCGCGCCGACGCGTGCCCCGTACTCGCCCTGGGCGAGCCGGCCGGGACTGGTCTCGCCGTCGCGCAGCGGGATCGTCTCGTGGTCGGAGTCGAAGGACAGGGCGACCGCGACCCGGGCCTCGCCGGGCCAGCGATCAGGGACCAGCTGCCGTCCGGCGCGCACCGCGTCCACATGGCCGCGCCAGGTCTGTTCGGTCCAGCGCCAGCTCTCCGCGGGCAGGCCGGTGTCGTCTGGGGGCATGGTGACTCCACGAGGGTCGGGGGAGGTACGGGGGACGTGGGGGAGGGAAGCAGGAACCGCGCGCGGGCTGGTGTGCGCCGACGCGGTACAGGGGGAGCCCGATGGAGCCCGCTCAGACGGGGCGGACCATCCGGTGCCAGGAGTACTTCATGGTGACCAGATGCAGGGTCACGTCGGAGGCGATCAGGCCGGGCAGCCTGCCGATGACGTCGCTGGTGTAGCGCAGCAGGTCGGCGCGGCGGGGCAGCACCATGTGCCCGACGAGGTTGAAGCGGCCGGTCGCCGCGCCGAGAAACTTGGTCCCCGGATGTCGTGCGAGCTGCCGTCCCGCCGCTTCGAGCCGGTCGGGCTCGATCGAGAGCCAGACCATGAACTCCGCGTCGTACCCCAGCAACGAGGGGTCGACCAGGGTGCGGAACTGCAGGACCCCGCGGGCGATGAGCCGTTCCATGGCCCGCGCGATCCCGGACTCGGTGTGGCCGAGTTGCCGGGCCAGCGCGCTGACCTGCGTACGGCCGTCCTGTTTGAGCACCGCGACGAGGTCCTGCTCCAGGGGCGTGAGCGGTTGCGGCGTCATGTCCCAGTCGTCCCGGTCGCACGACAGGGCCAGGGACGCGGGCCGCAGATCGGCCGCCGCCTCGGCGGACAGCAGTCCGGGGTCCCACATGGACGCCGAGGTGAAGGCGCGGATGACCGGTACGGCCTCGGTGCCCGCGATGAGGTCGGCCGCGGGCAGGTCGGTGTAGAGGATCCGCATCATCTCCTCGTTGTCGCGGGCGACGAAGTCGACGATCAGGTCGGCGGCGCCGGTGACCACGGCCACGAAGCGGACGTCCGGACTCTCGGTGAGCCGGTCGGCGACGGCAAGACCCTGGCCCGGCCTGGCCTGTACCCGGACGAGCATGGAGGATCCCTCCCGCGTCCGGTCCAGCTCCAGGGTGCCGACGACCCGCAGCAGGCCCCGCTCGAGCAGCGAGCGGTAGCGCCGCTGGGCGGTTGTCTCGCTGGCACCCACCCAGCGAGCCAGAGCGCTCCACGGGGCACGACCGTTGAGCTGGAGCGCGGCGATGATGCGCTGGTCCAGCTCGTCGATGGTGCCCGTGGGGGCTCTGTGCGTCATGGTGGCGAAGGTATCGAGTGCCCTGACCGCGGTCAATGATGGAATCCTGCATCGCTGCTGCTCAGGGCGCTGTAATCCCGCGACGGGGGTGTTACGGAGCGAGAAACGACGCAGCTCGGATGCGCGTGTGCCGGGTGGCTGCGGCGTGACGGATTACGCCACGGGGTGTCTGAAAAAGTTCCCCGGTCGTGTGTGCCTGGCGTGGGCGGGGGCCCGGGAGGCATGGGGGAGGGTGTTGGGGCAATGCTGGGAACCATGACTGCCACGCTCGGTGCCTTCGTTCTCGGTACTCCCGATCCTTGCGCGCTTGCCGACTTCTACCGGGCCCTGCTCGGCTGGCAGGAAGTCGAACGAAGCCCGGAGTGGGTTCGGCTCAAGCCGCCGGACCGAGAACGTCCCGGTCTCAGCTTTCAGCTGGAGAGCGATCACCTTGCTCCGATGTGGCCGCAGCGCCCTGGCTCTCAGCAGATGCAGGCGCACTTGGACCTGCAGGTCGACGACTTGCAGGCGGAGACCGAACGGGCTTGCGCTCTGGGTGCGACATTGCAGGAGCATCAGCCCCAGCAGGACGTGCGGGTCCTGAGCGACCCGCACGGTCACCCGTTCTGCCTCTTTCTTCCGGGTGCCTGAACGCCGCTGTTCGGCAGAGCTGGACAACTCCCAGCCCTCATCAGGGCGTTCGTATGACTCGCTGGGGAAAACCAGGTGCGGACCGTTGCCGCGATGGTGTGAGATGCGGGGCATGACGATCGTTCTGCATGAGCCCGGTGTCGACGAGTTGGCCGGGGCCGTGGATGCCCTGCGCGTATGGCAGGACGACCGCACGCCGCTGCAACTCCATCCGGGAGACCTGGGCTGGGCCTGGGCACTGGGCGCGGAGAGGCTGGCCGCGGCCGTCCGTACCTGGAACGCGGACGGACGGATCATTGCCGTCGGATACCTGGACGGCCCTGATGTGCTGCGCCTGACGACCGCGCCGGACCTGCGGCAGGACGCTAATTTGGCGCGCCGGTTGCTGGCGGACCTCAATGATCCGGAGCGCGGGGTCCTGCCGCCCGGGAAGGTCGGCCTCGAAATCCCCGACGGTGCCTTGCTCCGCGAGGTCCTCGTGGAGGCGGGCTGGCATCTGGACGAGCCGTGGACGCCGCTGCGCCGCGACCTCTCCGAGCCGGTGGAGGACTCCGGCCTGCGGATCGAGGTGGCCGGTCCGGCGACGGCGGGGGTGCGGACCGCGGTGCACCGCTCGGCGTTCAACAGCCCGGCGTTCACCGAAGAGGTGTGGCACGTCCTCGCCGCCGGGCCGGTCTACGCCGACGCCCGCTGCCTGATCGGCTACGACGGCCAGGGCGACGCGGTGGCTGCGGCGACGGTCTGGTCGGCCGGGCCCGGCAGGCCTGGCCTGCTGGAGCCGGTGGGCGTGCACGCCGACCACCGCGGTCGCGGCTACGGGACGGCGATCAGCGTCGCCGCTGCGGCGGCGCTGCGTGAACTGGGTGCATCGAGCGCACTGGTCTGCACCCCGAGCTCGAACGCTGCCGCCGTCGCCACCTACAGGGCGGCTGGATACGAGCCGTCGCCCGAACGCCTGGACGTCAGCCGAGCCGCCTGAAGTTGATCAGACGGCGGTATCGGACAGGTCCCGTAGCTGACTCCGGCCGGGGGTGTTTGGTCAACGGTTGTCTGGTCGTGGCCGTGCTGCTGGTGTGCTTCATCGGGGTGTGGGTCTGGGCGGCCACGGCCGATGACCGCGCGGAGGCAAAGGCCCGCGCCGACATGCGCCGTGGGGTGGGTGGAGGCTCGGCAAAAGGGGCTTGCCGGGGCGGCGGCCGACGGTGTGTTCGAGGACGGTGGGATTGCCGCGCTTTTCCCCGGAGCAACCCGGCTCGTGGCCTGGTCGGGATCGAGCGGCGCCACAGGAGTGCCGTCTCCCGGCGCACCCCCCGCCCGCTGACGGAGGGGAGTCCGCACCGCCCGAGCCAGCCGAACGCACCGCGAACGAGGCACGTTCCCGGACCGCTCGCGGACGTGACGCGTTCGTGGACGGTCCACGTACGCGTCAGCTGCCCGGAAGACCGACCGCCAGCGTCAGTGCAAGGACGCGGTGGGGCGATGCGAGGTCCGGGAACAGCTCCCGCAGCTGCGACATCCGGTAGCGGACTGTCTGGGGGTGGACGAACAGCGCCGCCGCCACCTCGTCCCGCCGGCCCTGGTGCAGCAGCCACGCCCGCAGCGTCTCCTCAAGCCGCCGTGCGGTCGCGGCGGGCAAGGCCCGCAACGGGGCGAGGGCGCGGGCACGCAGGTCCGCGAACGCGTCCGTGTCGGCGCTCAGCACCAGCTCGGGCAGGTGGTCCTCGGTGTCGCGGATATCGGAGGAGAGGGAGCGTGCGCGTACGGCTCGCGCGTACGAGGCGGACGCACGAGTCCACGGCCGGGCCGGGCCGACCACGGCGGTGCGGTCGGTCAGCTGCCGCAGGAGACGTGATCGGTCGGCATCGGGGACGAGCAGCACGCCGGTGGCGTCCGGCAGATCGTCGAGGACGAGGGTGCTCGGGTCGAGCGCGCGATAGGCAGGCCGGGCCTGGGCGGCGGGGAGCAGGACCGCGGTCAGCGATACCGGGGGCTGCCAACCGGCCCGTTGGACAGAGGCAAGGAGCACGTCCGGGCTCGCGCCGGCGAGGAGGTCGCGGGCCAGGTGTTCCAGGTGGAGCTCGTGGGCCCTGCCCCGGGCGGCCAGTTCGTCGGCGTGGCCCGCGGCGCTCGCGGCGGAGAGCTCGTCGATGTAGGCGAAGGTCAGCTCGGCGAATTTGGCGACCTCGGCGGCGGGCAGACCTGCGGGTACGGCACCGGCTGCCAGGCATCGCCAGGCCACGCGGGCGCCGACGCGGTAGGCGCCGAGCAGGGCGTCCATCGAACGGCCGTCGCGCACCTCGCCGCGGCCCAGCTCGTAGGCCGCGTCACCGGCGTCGCCTCCGGTGGCTTTCCCGCTCGCGAGGTCCAGGTAGTGCCCCAGGGCGGTACGGACGGCCCGGCGGATGGTGCCGCCCATGCGGCCCGAAAGGGCGTTGGCGTAGGGAGGGACCTCGTCGATGATCGCCTGGACGACCTCGTCGGCGGTGGTCTTCAGTGTGGCCCGAAGTGCGGTGACCGTCGTCTCGTCCAGGGCCAGTTCGCTGGCCCTCCGGATTGCATGGCTCACGTTTTTATTCCCTGCGAACAACTCAGTCGACCAGATTTACGTCCTGCGGTCAGGACTTTACGCCTTGAGGCACAGCAGGCTGGAGCCATGACGAGTACAGCCCTCCGCAGCAGGGCGTGGAAACTGCTGGAGATGGTCACGACGCCGCTGCTGCCGTCGGACTACCTCGACCTGGTCAGCCCGCTGCGTGCGGGCGCTGACCTGCGTGGGCGCATCGAGGCCGTGCACCCCGAGACGGGTGACGCCGCGACCATCGTGATCAGGCCGGGACGGGGCTGGCGCGGCCACACGGCCGGTCAGTACGTGCGGATCGGGGTCGACGTCGACGGGGTGCGGCTGTGGCGTGCCTACTCCCTCACCTCGCCGACACACCGCCAGGACGGCCGCGTCACGATCACCGTGAAGGCGATCCCGGACGGCAAGGTCAGCAACCACCTGGTCCGCAGGGCGCAACCCGGCACGCTGATCCACCTCGACCAGCCGACCGGCGACTTCGTACTGCCGGAGGCCAAGCCCGCCAAGGTGCTCTACCTGACGGCCGGCAGCGGCATCACGCCGGTGATGGGCATGCTGCGCGACACCGAGTTCGACGACGTCGTCATGGTCCACTGCGCGCCAAAGCCGCAAGACGTGATCTTCCGCAACGAACTGCACGGCCTGGTCGCGGACAAGAAGCTGCGGCTCACCGAGGTGCACACCGACACGGACGGCATGCTCGACATCGCCCGTCTCGACGAACTCGTGCCCGACTGGACCGAGCGCGAGACCTGGGCTTGCGGGCCCGCGGGCCTGCTCGACGCCGCCGAAAAGCACTGGAGCGAGCACGGCGTCCCAGAGCGCCTGCACACCGAACGCTTCCGCGCCGGCGTCGTCGTCGCCGGTGACGGCGGCGAGGTCACCTTCAGCGCCACCGGCAAGACCGTCGACGCGGACGGCGCCACGCCGCTGCTGGACATCGGCGAGGAGGCCGGCGTACTCATGCCCTCCGGGTGCCGTATGGGCATCTGCTTCGGCTGCGTCTCGCCGCTCAAGGCGGGCGCCGTCCGCGACCTGCGCACCGGCGAGATCACCGAGGCCGATCCGGGCGTCCTCATCCAGACCTGCGTGTCCGCCGCGGCGGGCCCGTGCGACATCGAACGGTAGGAGCACCTTGACCGCCATCGACCCCACCGCCCACCTGACCGCGGAGCAGATCGAGGAGCTCGGCCGCGAGCTGGACGCGATCCGCGACGAGGTGATCGCCGGCCGCGGCGAGAAGGACGCCGCCTACATCCGGAAGGTCATCTCGGCGCAGCGCAAGCTCGAGCTGGTCAGCCGGGGCGTACTGCTGTTCTCGATCTTCCCGCCCGCGTGGCTGATCGGCACCGCAGGTCTTTCCGTGGCGAAGATCATGGACAACATGGAGATCGGACACAACATCCTGCACGGCCAGTGGGACTGGATGCGGGACCCGAAGATCCACTCCACCACCTGGGAGTGGGACCACGTCTCGCCGTCCGATCAGTGGAAGCACTCGCACAACGAGCTGCACCACACGTACACCAACGTGATCGGCAAGGACAACGACCTCGGCTACGGCATCATGCGCGTCGACGAGGACCAGAAGTGGCACCCCTTCCACCTGGGCCAGCCGCTGTGGAACTTCCTCAACGCCTGCTTCTTCGAGTACGGCATCGCGGCGTACGACCTGGAGCTCGGCAAGAACCTGCACAAGCGCCGCCGCAAGAACCCGGAGTTCCGCGCCCGGGCCAAGGCCGTGGGCCGCAAGATCCGCAAGCAGGTGCTCAAGGACTACGTGATCCACCCGGCGCTCTCGGGCCCCTCGTTCCTCCCCACGCTCGCCGCCACGTTCACCGCGAACCTGGTCCGCAACATCTGGTCCCACTCGGTGATCATGTGCGGGCACTTCCCCGAGGGCGTGCAGGTCTTCGAGCGCCGGTCGATCAAGGGCGAGACGCGCGGCCAGTGGTACCTGCGCCAGATGATGGGCTCGGCGAACATCAGCGGCAGCAAGGCCATGCACTTCATGACCGGCAACCTGTCGCACCAGATCGAGCACCACCTGTTCCCGGACCTGCCGAGCAATCGGTACGCCGAGGTCGCGGTGAAGGTGCGCGCGCTGTTCGAGAAGTACGAGCTGGACTACGTCACCGGGCCCCTGCCCAAGCAGGTGTTCTCCGCGTGGCACAAGGTCTTCCGCCTCTCGCTGCCGAACAAGAAGTCCAAGAAGCCCCTCGTCAAGACGTCGGACCGCGAGCAGGAGCTCGTCGCGGCCTGATCTTCGGTACGGGCTCAGATCTTCCGGCCGCGGTGGCACCGCCGGGTTCGGTGGAGTTGTGGGGGCGGTAGTCGAGGGCGGTGTCCGCGCCGGGTTCCTGGCCCGCCTCGCTGCCGTCGAGGGCCCGCGCCGCGACGTCGGGGTCAAAGAGCCTCTGGTCGGGGTCGGCGGGGCCCTCGACGGCCATATCCGTGGATCCCACGTGCAGCGCGGCAACGGTGATGCCGCGCTGCGCCGGCTTTGTGCGGTCAGGTGCGGGTCGGTACCGGTGTGGACGGTGCGGCGGCCGACGACCGCAATTGTTCGATCACGTCGTCCAGGTGCGCGGCCACGGCCCGCGCCGCTGCCGGGGCGTCACCGCTGACGATGCCGTCGATGATGTCCAGGTGCTGCTGCAGGGACTGGGCGGGACGGCCGGGGCGCAGGGCCAGCCGGAACTGGAAACGCACCATCGGTCCGTTGAGTCGTTCGAGCTGGCGCCTGGCCACCTCCTGACCGCTGGCCTCGACCACCAGTTCGTGCAGGCGCTGGTTGAGGGCGGAGTAGGTGTGCACCGCTCCGTCCGCGACGGCCTGCCGCATGTCCGTGCCGATCCCGCGCAGCTCCGCACGCTGCGCCTCGTTCGCCTGCGTCGCGGCCCTCTTGGCGCACAGTTGCTCCAGCGCGGAGCGGCACTCCGTGATCTGGATGGCCTCGTCGACGGAGACGGCCCGGATGCGTGCGCCGCGGCGCGGGATGATCTCGACGATCTCCTCGGCGGCGAGGTCCTGCAGGGCTTCGCGGACGGCGCTGCGGGTCGTCCCGTAGGACTCGGCGAGGTCGTTTTCCACGAGCCGCTGGCCGGGCACCAGGTCCCCGGAGCGCAGGGCATGCCTGATGGCGTCGGTCACGTGCTGGCGTCCGGCGGCGCCCGTCAGCTTGTCCGTCAACTCGTTCGACCTCTTTCGTCGGCAGGTCCGTGCAGGTGAAGCCTAGAGCCGCGGTGGCTCCGGCCGGGCCGTGGGGGACTTCTTTTGTAATTTCTTCAAACATCTTGTCAACAATCTGGTCAATGATCTAGCTTCCTCTGCGTAACCCCAGTTCGCGAAGGAGCACCGATGTCTGCCGAAGCAGTCGCCCGGACCCGCGGTGCGCACCGCCGCGGCTCCCAGACCGCGATTCCGTGCCTGTTCATGCGCGGCGGTACGTCGCGGGGGCCGTTCTTCGACGTGCGAGCACTGCCCGAGGACACCGGGCTCCGCGACGCCGTACTGCTGGCCGCGCTGGGATCTCCCGACCCGCGCCAGATCGACGGGATCGGCGGCGGGCACCCGCTGACCAGCAAGATCGGCATCGTGGAGCCGGGCACGGAACCCGGCATCGATCTGGAGTGGACCTTCGTCCAGGTGCAGCCCGGCGGCGACACCGCCGACACCTCCTCCAACTGCGGCAACATGCTGGCCGCCGTCCTGCCGTTCGCCGTCGAGACCGGCCTGGTCGTCCCCGGCGCCGACCGCACCACCGCCCGCGTACGGACCCGCAACACCGGCATGGTCGCCGAGATCACCGTCGCCACCCCGCTGGGCACGGACGGGGCACGGTACGTCGACTACCAAGGGCAGGCCCGTATCGACGGTGTCCCCGGCACCGCCGCCCCGGTCGAGATCGGCTTCCTGGACACGGCCGGGTCCGTCGCCGGCTCCCTGCTCCCCACCGGGCGTACGCGCGACACCGTCGAGGTTCCCGGAAGCGGCGCCGTCGACGTCACCCTGATCGACAACGGCCAGCCCCTGGTGATCGTGGCGGCCGAGAGCCTGGGCGCCACCGGCTACGAGACGCCGGCCCAGATCGACGCCGACGACCGGCTCAAGGCCCGTGTCGAGGCGCTGCGCCTGATCTGCGGCGAAGCCATGGGCCTGGGCGACGTCACGGAGAAGAACTACCCGAAGATGACGCTGGTGGCGCCACCACGGCACGGCGGCACCCTTTCCACGCGCAGCCTCATCCCGCGGCTGTGCCACCAGTCCATCGGCGTGCTCGCCGCCGTCACGGCCGCGACCGCCTGCGTGCTCGAAGGCAGCGTCGCCCGCGACGTCGCCGCCGACGTGCCCGGCACGGAGCCCACCGTCTCCGTCGAGCACCCGTCCGGAGAGTTCAGCGTCACCCTGGGCCTCGCCCCTGACGCGCCCCAGCGGGTCACGCGCTCCGCGCTGCTGCGCACCGCCCGCCTCATCATGGCCGGCGACCTGCTGGTACCCCGTTCCCTCTGGGACCCCGCCCCCGCCACTCCGGAGAACCAGGAGAACACCGCGTGATCATCGACGTCCACGGCCACTACACGACGGCGCCGAACCCGCTGGGGGAGTGGCGTGAGGCCCAGATCGCCGCACTCACCGACCCGGCACAGGCACCCGACCCCACAGGGCCCGCCATCAGCGACGACCAGATCCGTGAGTCCATCGAGACCAACCAACTGCGCCTCATGGACGAGCGAGGCATCGACGTCACCGTCTTCTCCCCCCGCGCCTCGTTCATGGCCCACCACATCGGTGACTTCGCCACCTCCTCCGCGTGGGCCCGCATCTGCAACGACCTGTGCCACCGCGTCGCCGAGCTGTACCCCGGACGCTTCGCCCCCGGCGCGATGCTGCCGCAGTCACCGGGAACCGACCCGGCCACCGTCATCCCCGAACTCGAACGCGCCGTCCTCGAACTGGGCGCCGTCACCGTCAACATCAACCCGGACCCCTCCGGCGGCCACTGGACCGCACCACCGCTGACCGACCGGTCCTGGTACCCGGTGTGGGAGAAGCTCACCGAGCTGGATGTGCCGGCCATGGTGCACGTCTCCACCAGCTGCAACCCGGCCTTCCACACCACCGGGGCGCACTACCTCAACGCCGACACCACCGCCTTCATGCAGCTGCTGTCGGGAGATCTGTTCGCCGATTTCCCCGAGCTGCGCCTGATCGTCCCGCACGGCGGCGGCGCCGTGCCGTACCACTGGGGCCGCTTCCGGGGCCTGGCGCAGGCGCTGGGCAAGCCCGAGGCGGTGGAGTCACTGCTGCGCAACGTCTTCTTCGACACCTGCGTCTACCACCAGCCCGGCATCGACCTGCTGCTTGAAGTGGTCCCGCACGCCAACATCCTCTTCGCCTCCGAGATGATCGGGGCCGTCCGCGGCATCGACCCGCACACCGGCCACCACTTCGACGACACCCGCCGCTACGTCGAGAACGCGCGCCTTTCCGGCGAACAACTGACCGCGATCGAGGAACGGAACGCCCGGCGTGTCTATCCCCGTCTGGACGCCCGCCTGACCCTCCAAGGCCGCTGAGCCACCCCCGTGCTCCCGCCCGCACCGGCGTAAGAGTCCGCGAGCCGATCCCCCCTCACACACAGCGCAAGGAGCCATTCCATGCACGAACTCGGAGTCGTCCACCGCACCACAGAACGCGCCGACCGCACCGCGGTCGATGCCCTGTCCCGCTTCGGGGTCGCCACGGTCCACGAGGCCATGGGCCGACTAGGCCTGATGCGTCCCTACATCCGGCCCGTCTACGAGGGCGCGAAGCTCTGCGGCACCGCCGTCACCGTGCTGCTGCAGCCCGGCGACAACTGGATGCTGCATGTGGCCGCCGAGCAGGTGCAAGAGGGCGACGTCGTCGTCGCGGGATGCACCACCGAGAGCGAGGACGGCTTCTTCGGCGAGCTGCTCGCCACCTCGCTGCGCGCCCGCGGTGCCAAGGGCCTGGTCATCGACGGCGGCTGCCGCGACGTCGACGAACTGCGGCAGATGGACTTCCCCGTCTTCTCCCGCGCGATCAACGCCAAGGGCACCGTCAAGGCCACGCTCGGTTCGGTCAACGTGCCTGTCGTCGTCGCCAACGCACTGGTCAACCCGGGTGACGTGATCGTCGCTGACGCCGACGGCGTCGTCGTTGTCCCCGCCGCCCGGGCCGCAGCGGTGGCCGAAGCGGCCCTGCGGCGCGAGGCCGCCGAGGAGGCTAAGCGGGAACGGTTCAAGGCGGGCGAGCTGGGCCTGGACATGTATGACATGCGCGGACGCCTGGCCGAACACGGCCTGACCTACGTCGACTGAACGGCACGGCACGAGGAGCACTCCCGATGACTGACCCCGACCAGGCTTTCGCCGTCACCCCCGGCTGGCTCGACTGGTACCGCGGCCCGACCGAGCCCGCCTTCGTCCTGCCCGCGGGGACCGTGGACGCCCACTGCCACGTGTTCGGCCCCGCCGCCGAGTTCCCCTTCGCGGCCGAACGCAAGTACACCCCCGTCGACGCCTCCAAACACGACCTGTTCGCCCTCCGCGACCACCTCGGCGTCGCACGCAACGTCATCGTGCAGGCCACCTGCCACGGCTCCGACAACAGCGCCCTGGTGGACGCCTTGTACACCGCGGGCGGCCGGGCCCGCGGGGTGGCGACCGTACGTCCCGATGCCAGCGACGAAGAACTGCGGCGCCTGCACGACGCCGGAGTGCGCGGGGTGCGCTTCAACTTCGTACGACGCCTGGTGGACGCCGCGCCCACCGAGGCCCTGGCTGCCGTCGCCCGCAGGATCGCACCCCTGGGATGGCACGTCGTCCTCTACTTCGAGGCTCCGGACCTGCCGGACCTGGAAACGTTCTTCGCCTCCCTGCCCGTGCCGCTCGTCATCGACCACATGGGCCGCCCCGACGTCACCCGGAGCCCGGACGGACCCGAGTTCGCCCGCTTCCTGCGCTTCGTCGAGACCAACGACGTCTGGGTCAAGGTCTCCTGCCCCGAGCGCCTGACCGTCACCGGACCGCCCGCCCTGGACGGCGAGCGCCACGCCTACCGTGACGTCGTGCCGTTCGCCCGCAAGGTCGTCGACGAGTTCACCGACCGGGCTCTGTGGGGCACCGACTGGCCCCACCCCAACCTCAAGCACCACATGCCCGACGACGGCCTGCTCGTCGACCACATCCCGCACGTCGCCACGACCCCTGCCCGACAGCAGGCCCTCTTGGTCGACAACCCGCGGCGTCTGTACTGGCCCGAAGAGGCCGGCTGACCGCAAGCCACCGGCCCCGCAACGGTGCCGCGTCCCCATCCCAGGAGCGTGCAGTGCAGCACATCCCCGCCACCAACGCCGCCAACCGGCTCGACCGGTTGCCCATCTCGAAATTCCACAAGACCACCCTCTACGCGGTGGCGTTCGCCTACTTCTTCGAGTTCGCGGACATCAACACCTTCGCCATCACGGCCCCCGTGATCCGCGAACAGTGGGGTGCCGACGTCAACCACGTCGCCTACGTGACGTCGTTGTCCTTCGTCGGCATGTTCCTGGGGGCCGTGGTCGCCGGAGGCCTCGCCGACCGACTGGGACGCAGGCGCACGCTCATCGCGACCACGTTCTGGTACACCGCGTGGTCCTTCGCATGCGTCTTCGCCTGGGACATCTGGTCCCTGGGCGTCTTTCGCGTGCTGACCTCGGCGGGCCTGTCCGCGATGACCGTCGTCGCCGTCGTCTACATCAGCGAGCTCTACCCGCGAGCCAAGCGCGGCAAGTTCCAGGCCTACGCCATCGTCATCGGCATCTGCGGCACCCCTGTCACCAACCTCATCGCCTCCGCGGTGGTGCCGATGTCCGACTGGTCCTGGCGCCTGGTCTACCTGTGGGGCTCGATCGGCGTGCTGTTCGTGTTCTTCGTGCGCAGACTCGAGGAGTCTCCGCAGTGGCTCGAGTCCCGCGGCCGCCACGAGGAGGCCGACGTCGTCCTGACGCGCATCGAGGCGGGCGCGGCAGCCGAGCACGGCCCGCTGCCCGCCGCACAGAAGCCGCAGCCGCAGCCGCAGAGCCCGGTCCGCCGGTCCGGCCCGGGCCTGCTCAAGGACAGAAAGTTCCTGTTCCCCACGATCCTGCTGTCGGTCCTGTGGATCACCCAGACCATCGGCTTCTTCGGCTACTCCAGCTGGGCGCCGACACTGCTGGCCGCCGAGGGCGTCAGCGTGGAGGACTCGATCTTCTACGTAGCCCTGACGACAGTCGGGGCGCCGCTCGGCTCCTTCCTCGCGGCGATGGTCACCGACCGGTTCGAGCGCAAATGGTGCCTGGTGGTCTTCGGGCTGATCATCGCCGCGTCCGGTCTGCTGTACGGACTGACGTTCACCCCGGTCCTGATCGTCGTCTTCGGATTCCTGGTCAACCTCTTCGAGCGCGGCTACACCGCCCTGGCCTACGCGTACTCGCCGGAACTCTTCGACACCCGCGGCCGCTCCCTTGGCACCAGCATCGCCTACGGCCTGGGACGGCTGTCGAACGCGGCAGGACCACTGATGATCGCCGGTATCTACAACGGCGTCGGCTACGAGGCGGTCTTCATGTTCATCGCCGGAACCTGGGTTCTCGGAGCCCTCGTGCTGGCCGTCTTCGCCCCGGCCACGCGCCGCCGCCGACTGGCGGCGGAGGCCCGGGAGAAGCAGGAACCGGTTCCGTCGGCATCCTGAGCGCCGGAGTCACCACAGGCGCGGCGCAGGGCGACGATCTCCGCCTCCCAGTCGCGTTCTCCCTCGCTCCCCGGGACATCGGCACGGTAAACGTTGTACAACCTCTTGTCGCCCCCGCCCGATGTTTGTACGTTGCAGCAGACACGACAGGAAGCGCTTTCTTTTGTTTGCCCTCGGGAGGGGACATGACGCCTGGCATTGCCGTGCCGTCGTACCGGCGCAGATCTGCACGGTCGAGGTTATGGCCTGGCGTGATGGCGGCCGGGGCCGCTCTCCTCACCGCCGCGTTCGTTACTCCGCCCGGCGGCTCCTCCGCGCCGGACGACCGGTCGGCAGCCGCCGGGGCAGGCATCCGCAAAAGCCTGGTCGCGGGCTACGACTTCGAGCACCCGGACCCCCGGGACGCCGGGCGCGAACGTGACCTGGGGCCGTCCGGCACCAGCCTGTCCCTCGTCAACGGCGGCGCCGCGATGCGCGTGCGCGACAAAGCCGATCCGCGGCGCGGGCACGTCCTGCAGACCCGGCAGGTGAGTCCGGACGCGGCGGGGAACGACGACTGGAAGGCGGGCGTCTACGACCCGGACGGCGCGGCCTCGCTGCACGCGTTCAACGGAGCCCGCCAGGCCACTGTGATGGGCTGGTTCCGTACCACCGGGCAGAACCCGAGCCCGAATTCAGGTTCGGCCGACCCCGCCGACCGCTACAACGCCATCGGCCTCGCGGGCGTCCTGACCGGGGACTCGAACGGGCACGACGTGCGGGCCCTCCTCGAACTGATCGACGTGAAGGGCGAGTTGCGCCTCGTCGCACTCGGTCGCCGCCTGGACGGCGCCGCGTCCCAGACCTTCGCCGCGGACGGGGACTGGCGTACCCATCTGCCGGACGGCAAGTGGGTCCACCTGGCCGCGACCTTCGACTTCGACACGGGCGAGATGGCGCTCTACCGCAACGGCCGCGCCTTGCCCGGCAGTTACGTACGCGACGACGATCCGTGGGCGCTCGCCGGAGAGCCGGAGCCCGACCTCGCCTCACCGACCGACCCGCGAGGCATCAAAATCGGCGGGAGCTTCCCGCAGAACACCCGCGAAGCCAACCCCTGCAACTGCCGCATGGACGATCTGCTGTTCCTGGACCGGGCCGCCACCCCGGGCCAGGTGAGGGCCGAGTATCGCCGCACCGGTGGCCGACCCGCGTCCTGAGTTCACTCGTGTGCTGGACGTGCTTCCCGGACCGACTTGTCCGCGGGACCCATGTCCAGAGCACACGCCCAGAGCGCACGTCCGTCGCGCACGCCCAGAGTCTCCAGAGCACACCTCCTGAACACGTGTCCTGTGCACGCCGCCCGAACGCACCTCCCGGGCACGCCACACGAAGGGAGCCCCCTTGTCCTCGTCGGCCCCGCACGTCCGGCCCCGTATGAGATCCCTCCTGGTCCAAGTCCTCACCGGCGCCCTGCTCGCCGCAGTGCTCACCGCGGCACCGGCGGGCGCGGTCGAAGCGCCCGCCGCCGATGCCGCGGCGGCCGCTGTCACCGACCCCATCCCCGGCAAACCGGTCACCTCCGGTCTCGGCCTCGAGGTCCAGGAGTTCGCCCAGCTCCCGAAGTCCGAGCCGCGCCCGGGCCCGGTCGAGGACAGCCGCCTCATCCGGCACAACCGGATCAACTACCTGACCCCGTTCCCCGGCGGTTCCGGCCGCCTGGCCGTCGCGGACCAGAACGGCACCCTGTACTCCCTCAACAAGGACGGCTCCGAGCAGCACCCCTACCTGGACCTGTACAAGGAGTTCTCCGCCGCCTACTACGCCAGCCGGGGCCTGGGCACCGGCTTCGGCTACGTCACCTTCGACCCGGACTTCCGGCGCAACGGCCGCTTCTACACGGTCCACACCGAGAAGCCCGAACTGACCGACGCCAAGCCGGACTTCAACCAGCCCAGCGGAAACGGGTTCCACGGCATCATCACCGAGTGGACGGCCGACGACCCGAGCGCCTCCACCTTCTCCGGCACTCACCGGGAGCTGCTCCGCATCGGCTTCAACGGCCAGGTCCACGGCATCCAGCAGCTCGACTTCAACCCGACCGCCAAGCGCGGCGACGCGGACTACGGACTGCTCTACATCGCCGTCGGTGACGGCGGCAAGGGATCCACCACCGGCGACCCGCAGAACCGGGCCCTCCCGCACGGCAAGCTCCTGCGCATCGACCCGCGCGGCCACAACAGCGCGAACGGCAAGTACGGCATCCCGCCCGCCAACCCGTTCGTCGACGAGCCCGGGACCCTCGGCGACATCTACGCGATCGGCATGCGCGACCCGCACCGCTTCAGCTGGGACACACGCGGCAGCCACCGCATGTTCCTCTCCCACGTCGGCGAGCACGCCATCGAGGCCGTCTACGAAGTACGGGCCGGCGACAACTACGGCTGGAGCGAACGCGAGGGAGCCTTCGTCTTCGACAAGAAGGCCACCGACCCGTGCGCCAAGATCCTGCCGCTGCCCGCCGACGACGCGAAGTACGGCTACACCTATCCGGTCGCCGCCTACGACCACGATCCGCCGGCCAACTGGAACTGCAAGTCCGACGTGGGCCGCGGCATCTCCGGCGGCTACGTCTACCGCGGCCACGACCTGCACGGACTGCAGGGCAAGTACGTCTTCGGTGACATCGTCGACGGCCGTCTCCTCTACACGGATGCCGCCGACATGCGCCGCGCGAAGCCGGGCGCCGAACAGCGCCTGGCGCAGACGTACAGCCTCATGGTCTACGACGCGACGTCCGGCAAGCGCGTCTCCATGCAGGAACTCGCCGGTGACAAGCGTGTCGACCTGCGGTTCGGGCAAGACGCCAAGGGCGAGCTGTACATCCTCTCCAAGGCCAACGGCAAGATCTGGAAGGTGACGGGGACGCGCACGTTCGCGAGCTGCGACACCCGCGGGACCACCCTCACCCACGTGATGGGCGCGAAGAACTGGGCGCCCGTCACCCCGTCCAAGTGGCAGTTCAAGGGCGGCCAGGCGGTG
Source organism: Streptomyces sp. NPDC046925 (assembly GCF_040644915.1). Lineage (NCBI taxonomy): Bacteria > Bacillati > Actinomycetota > Actinomycetes > Kitasatosporales > Streptomycetaceae > Streptomyces > Streptomyces sp. NPDC046925. The sequence goes on from NZ_JBEYWZ010000004.1 coordinate 439,460, forward strand.
ATGACGGAGCCGGGCGTCGAGCGGCCCGGACCGCGCCGCCCCTACGAGTACGCGGTGCTCACCACCGGCCCCACGTACCGCAATGTCCGTATCGACGCCGAAGTCCGCATCGATACGCCGACCGACATCGGCAACCGGGATGTGATCGTCATCTTCGGTCATGAGTCGGACACCCGGTTCGGCTACGCGCATCTCTCGCAGGACAACTCCATCTATCCGCACAACGGCGTCTTCACGGTCGACGACGCAGACCGGCTGCGGGTGGAGGACCAGTGGGACGGCGCCACCGGCGCCCCGCCCGCGATCAGCGACGCGGCCTGGCACAAGGTCAGGGTGGTGCGCTGCGGGGACACCGGGGAGACGGCCGTGTACCTGGACGGCTCGTCGCACCCCTTGATGACAGCGGTCAGCGCGCGGCCCGGCGACGGGCGGATCGGGTTCGGTTCGTTCGACAACGCCGGCAGGATCCGTGGACTGAAGGTCTCTGGAAAGTCGTAGCAGCCGTGTGCGGTGGCAGTCCGCGGCCGGCGGAGTCTCCAGCGCCGGCCGCCAGACTCGTGAGCTGCATGAATGACGTGCTTAGGCAGGCGGCGCGTCGAATCGGGCGGGCAGGGTCAGCAGGGTGCTGAGGTCCGCGCCGGGGGCGTATTCCTGCGGGTCCTCGCCTCGCAGGAACAGGCGGGCGCCTGCGGCGGTGCCGCCGAGGTCGAGGCTGTCTCCCCGGCGCCGCAGCCAGGTGCCCTCGCGCAGCCCAAGGACCGGCACGTCGTTCTCCTCGAGGAACTGCCCGAGACGCTCCGCACGCGTCTCGCCCATGTGACTGCTCGCAGGGTCGGGGTCGAGGTAGTGCGGGTTGATCTGGAAGGGGATCAGCCCGAAGGAGGCGAAGTCCGGCGGCTGCACGATGGGCATGTCGTTGGTGGTGCGCAGCGTCGGGCAGGCCATGTTGGTGCCGGCCGATGAGCCCATGTACGGCATCCCCGCGGCGGTGCGTGCCCGTACCGCCGCGATCAGGTCGAGCGCGTGCAGCGCCGCGAGCAGCCGGAAGCTGTTGCCGCCGCCGACGAAGACGGCCTGCGCGTCGGCCACCGTCCCGGCCGGGTCGCCGTCGCTGTGCGCTCCGCGCACGGAGATGCCCAGCGGCTTCATCGCTTGGGCGACCTTGTCGGTGTAGGCGTCGTGATCGGCCAGCGCGTAGGGCACGAAGACGAGTTCGCGTACCCCCGTCAGATGGTCCGCGATCACCTCTGTCGCGTGTTCGAGGTAACCGTGGCCGGGGGCCGCGGAGTTGGACAGTAGGAGCAGCTTCATGTGGAGATGCCTTTCCGGGAGGGGAGGGGAGGGAGGGGCGGCGTCGGGCCCGGGGGTCAGGGGGCCCGGTGGGGCGTCTGCGGGCGGGATCGGCGCGGGGAGAGGAGCTCGCCCAGCTGGTCCGCGGCGGCCTGCAGCGGGCCGAGGAGGTGTTCGTCCGGTCCGGTGACCAGGTCGTGCGGTCCGACGAGCGAGAGCGTGCCGACGGGCTGCGACCGGACGAGCAGCGGCACCGCGAGCCCCGAAGTGGCCGGATCGTATTCGCCCTTGGAGTGGGAGTGTCCGTCCTGGCCCGCGCGGACCATCAGCTCCTCCAGCTCCTCGGGGTCCGTCACGGTCAGCGGGGAGAAGCGCGGCATCGGTCTGCCGTACAGCAGCCGGGCGCGGGTGCCGGGGGTGAGCATGCCGAAGTACGCCCGGGAGGTGGCGCCGGCATGCGCCGGGTAGAGCTCGTCGGTCAGCCGGTACGCGCGCAGCGGCCCGCTGCCGCCGTCGGCCGACTCCACGCAGCGCAGGTGCACCCCGTCCGGGACGGCGAAGAGCGCCGTGGCGCCCGTCTTCATCGCAAGCGCGCGCACGGTGGGCCGTACCAGGGCGGACATGCCGCCGTGCCGTTCCCAGGCGGTCGACATGTGCCACACCGCGGGGCCGAGGCGGTAGCGGCGGGTGACCGGGTCGGAGACCAGGAATCCGCGGTGCGCCAGCGCGGCGAGCAGGCGCTGTGCCACCGACTTGTCCCAGCCGAACTCGGCCGCCAGATCCGTCACCCCCCACTCCTCGCGCTCCTGCGAGAAGGCCAGGAGCACGCTGAGGACGCGGTCGGCGGTCTGCAAAGGGGGTGGGGTCATGGCGGCAGCGTACCGGATGGCGGACATGCTTCTCTGAAATAGAGAAAAGGTTGTCTCATCCGGGATTGACGTCGCAGTCTGCTGAAAGCCAGGTCACAGTGGCCCTGGCGGCAAGATCACGTAAACGCACCAAGGGAGCCGCTGTGCTCAAGCACGTACTCGACGTCCTCGACCTCCTGGACCGCCCGCAGGCGAGCGGTGAGCTGCTCGCCGGCCATCTGCGGTCCGTCCTGGACGCGGCCGGATCGCCGGCCGAAGGCCCCAAGCCGGAAATCACCGTCACCCGGATCGAGGGCGAGCAGGGCGGCACCGACTTCGTGAAGGTCACCGTTCCCGGCACCCGCGGCAAGACGGCCGGGGGAGAGGCGCCCACGCTCGGCATCCTCGGCCGCCTCGGCGGCGTGGGCGCCCGCCCGGAGCGGATCGGCCTGGTGTCCGACGCGGACGGCGCGGTCGCCGCGCTGGCCACCGCTGCCAAGCTGCTCGACATGTACGGGCGCGGCGACCGCCTGGAGGGCGACGTCATCCTCTCCACGCACGTCTGCCCCGACGCGCCGACCCGGCCGCACGATCCGGTGCCGTTCATGGACTCGCCGATCTCGGTCCTGGACTGCAACCGCGCGGAGATCTCCCCGCAGATGGACGCGGTGGTCTCCATCGACACCACCAAGGGCAACCGGCTCCTCAACCACCGGGGCGTCGCAATCTCCCCGACCGTCAAGCAGGGCTGGATCCTGCGCCCGAGCGACGACCTCCTCGGGGTCCTTGAGACCGTCACCGGCGAGCGCGCGCACGTCCTGCCGATCACCACGCAGGACATCACCCCGTACGGCAACGGCGTGCACCACATCAACTCGATCATGCAGCCGTGCGTGGCGACGGACGCGCCGGTGGTCGGCCTCGCGCTGGTCACCGAGACCGCGGTGGCGGGCTGCGCGACGGGCGCCAGCCACGAGACGGACATCGCCGCGGCGGCCCGGTTCTCGCTGGAGGCGGCCAAGGACTTCGGACGCGGTGTCGCACGCTTCCACGACCAGGAGGAGTTCGAGCGGCTGATCGAGCTCTACGGGCCGATGACCCGCCTGCAGGCGTCCGCCGCCTGACCGCGGTTCGTCCCTCCCCTTCGCCCCGTTGGAGTCCTCGTGACCACTTCGCAGAGCGCACCCCCCACGGGTGCGCCGCCCACGCACCCGCGCGCCTTCGAACCGGTGACCCTGGTCGTCAGCGCCCTCCTCGCCGTCCTCGGTTCCGTCATCGGCCTGGTGCTGATCACGACCCTGGGCATCGCCCCCAACACCTCCGTGATCGGTGCGCTGCTGGCGATGCTGATCGGCCGGATCTCCGTCGCCGGCCTGCGCAAGATGCGCGACCAGCACCGGCAGAACCTCGTGCAGTCGGCCGTGTCCGGCTCGACGTTCGCCGCCGCCAACTCGCTGATCACCCCCATCGCGGTGCCGTTCCTCATCGGCCGCCCCGACCTGGTGTGGACGATGCTGCTCGGTGCGGTGATCGGTCTGGCCGTGGACAGTTGGGTGCTGTTCCGCGTCTACGACTCGCGGCTCTTCCCGGCCACGTCCGCCTGGCCGGCCGGAATCGCCGCCGCCGAGACGATCAAGGCAGGCGACGAGGGCGGGAAGAAGGCCGCGGTGCTCGGCGTCGGAGCGGTCGTCGGCTTCGTCGGAGCGATGTTCAAGCTGCCCACCTCGGCTGCGGGAGTGGCATTCCTCGGCAACATCTGGGCGCTGCTGATGTTCGGCGTCGGCCTGCTCGTCGCCCAGTACGTGCCGGCCGCCTTCGACTACGACCTCGGCGCCAACTACGTCCCGCACGGCGTGATGATCGGCGCGGGTCTGGTGGCGCTGGTCCAGGCCGGACTGATGATGCGGGACCGCTCGGCGAAGAAGCAGGCCGCGGCCGAGCGGCAGGACGGGCGGTTCGACGCGGACTTCCGCACCGTCGACGCCCGCCGGCTGCGCCGCGGGCTGATCGAGGGCATGGCGCTGTTCGTCGTCGGCGCGATCGTCGTCGCCGTCGGCGGCGGGCTCGCGGCGGACATGGGCGGGTTCGCCCTCGTCGGCTGGGTGCTGCTTGCCGGGGTGGCCGCGCTGGTGCACCAGCTGATCGTGGGGCTCGCGGCGATGCACTCCGGGTGGTTCCCCGCCTTCGCCGTGACGCTGATCTTCCTGATCCTCGGCCTGGTGCTGAGCATCCCGATGATGCCGCTCGCTCTCCTGGTCGGGTACTGCGCGTGCACCGGACCGGCCTTCGCCGACGTCGGCTTCGACTTCAAGGCGGGCTGGCTGCTGCGCAAGGACGCCGTGCCGTGGAAGCCGTACGAGATGGCGGGCCGCCGCCAGCAGTACCTCTCGCAGCTGGTGGGCTTCGCCGTGGCGATCGTCATCGTCGCCATCGCCTGGAAGCCGTTCTTCTCCGACGGCCGGGTCCCGCCGGTCGCCCAGGTGTACGTCGACACCATCAAGGCCGGCCTCACCGACACACACGCCATCACGATGATGCTGCTGTGGGCGATCCCCGGTGTACTGATCCAACTCCTCGGCGGCTCCAAGCGGCAGATGGGTGTGCTCCTTGCCACCGGTCTGCTGGTGGCCACCCCGCAGGCCGGCTGGCTGGTGCTTGCCGCGCTCGCCGTCCGCTTCGGCTACACGCGCCGGCGCCGTTCGCAGGCCGCCACGAAGGAGGAGGCGGATGCGGCGGCCGAGACCGCCGACAACGACCTCGCCCTGGTCGGCGCCGGGCTGATCGCGGGCAGTTCCGTCCACGACGTCGGCCAGATCTACAAGGCGGTGTGACCGTGTCTCTGAAAAGCGGTGCGAACGTGTCCACGGCATCGGACGCCCGGGGCGTGCTTGGTCTGGTCACCATCGGCCAGGCCCCGCGCACCGACCTGACCCCCGACATCCTCCCGCTGACGGCCGGGCTCCGGCTGGCCGAGCACGGCGCCCTCGACCACGACCGGTTTGACGGCCCGGACGCCGACGCGGTACGCGCCGCCGTCGGCCCCGCCCCCGGCGAGGCGCCGCTGATCTCCCGGCTGCGCGACGGCGGTTCCGCCGTTCTTGGCCACGACGCGCTCGCCCCCCGGATGGCCGGCGCCGTCGCCCGCTGCGAGGCCGATGGCGCCGACGCCACGCTGCTGCTGTGCACCGGCCACTTCCCGCCGGTTCCGGCCGGGAGGCCGCTGCTGTACGCCGAGCCTCTCGTCCAGCACGGGGTACGGGCCCTGGTCGGCGCCGACCCGGTCGGTGTCATCTGCCCGCTGCCCGCCCAGCGCGAGGACGTCGCGGCGCGCTGGGCCCGGCTCCTGCCCGGCCAGGTCACCGCAGCCCCGGCGGACCCGTACGCCGCAGGCGCGCCGGAGCACTGCGCCGCGGCGGCAGGGGAGTTGGCCGCGGGCGGGGCGCGGTGGGTGGTCCTCGACTGCATCGGCTACACCGAGGAGATGCGCCGCGCGGCCGCTGACGCCGCCCGCGTGCCGGTACTGCTGGCCCGCTCTCTGGCCGTACGGCTGGCGGCGGAGGTCGCGCAGTCGGCGGCGCAGGCGCACGGCTGACGTCAGCGGGGCAGGCGGGGTCGTCCCGCCTGCCCCGACAATGAGCACCCGCCCCGATACCCAGCGGTACTTCTCACTGGACAGGTGGAGGGCCGCGTAGGCGATGTCCCCGGGCGCGCCCTCCGCGCCCGGGACGTTCGCCCGGCCGCGGAGTTCGCCGGCCGATTCGCGGACGTCGGCGGCAGTGGAAGACCTCGCACGGCCGCAAGCCCGAACGGCCGGTGGGCGCGCACCGGCCCGCGCCGGGTCGCCGGCCCGGCGGGCGTCGTATTCGGACAAGCCGTCGCGTTTCCCTATACACAAGGACGGGCGGACGGTGGACACTTGGACGGTTGAGCCCTGGCCGGCTCTGGGGCGGCGGCATCGGTGGGGTCCGGTGGGGGCCGTGGTGCACGGGGGCGACACCGGGGGCGACTCCTCCCGCAGGCCCCGAACAGACAGCACCGGTTTTCCGTCATTCGACATGGCCCGCTGAACGCACCTCCACGCCCCGCCGTATGGGCTCAGTGACAGGGCGGCCGCAGTTCGGTCGTCTTCGCTGCGCGGTCCCGGCTCATTGGTCCTGGCTCATTGAATGAAGGGAATCCGAGGAACCATGCCTCCCGAGATTGTCAGTCAGCAAGGCGCCCTGGCCGGCGAGCGGTTCGGCATCGGAGCAAAACCTCTCACGTTCGGCCGCAAGCCGGCGAACGACGTGGTGATCCGCGACGCGAGCATCTCGCGCTTCCATGCCGAGGTACGCCGCGAGGGCCATGGCTTCATGCTGTACGACCTGGGGAGCAGCAACGGCACGTTCGTCAACGGGGAGCGCATGACCTCCCGTGTCCTCCAACCCGGCGACCTGATCACGATCGGAGAGGAAACGTTCCGCTTTCAGGCGGCCAGTCCGATGGAAACCATCATGGACCTGTCCGTGCTCGAAGCGCTCACGCCGCCTCCGGCCGAGCAGCCGGTGCCGGTGCTCAAGGCCACGGTGTCGGGCGGCGGGCCCGCGGGGCTGGCTTTCGCCCTGCTGCTCGAGTCCCTTCTCGGCTCCCGGGTCGCCATCACGGTCTATGACGGCCGATGGACCCGGGACGGGGACAAGGTCGTATGGAAGGACGAGAAGCAGGGCAACGTCCGGCGGCAGCAGGTCGTCACCATCCAGAGTCGCCAGTACCTGGGCCTTCCCCAAGAGGTCCAGGACAGGCTGTTCAGGGACGGCACGTACAGCGAGATGTGGCCGGCGGGCCCGGACTCGATCAACGGTCACAACCCGCGGAACATCCGCATCGCCTACGTCGAGGACACGCTGCTCGAGCTGGCCAACGAGAAGCCGGACCGCATCCGCCTGGTCCCGGAGCGGTTCGACGCGGTCGAGCACCGCAAGACCGCTGCGGCGGACCACGTGCTCGCCATCTGCGAGGGAGGCCGCTCCCGCACGCGTGAGCACTTCGCCGAGAAGTTCGGCCAGGCCGACAAGTCCATCTACTCCCTGGAAGGCGCGCATCTCCAGGACGTGGTGCTCGGCCTCAAGGTGAAGTCCGCGCTCCCGGATCCGATGTCCGTGCTGCTGACGGTGGCGCAGAACCGCTTTCTCCTCAACTCCCTGCGCGGCGAGGGCTTCCTCAACATGCGGCTCACCGATGAGGAGGCGAAGGAGGTCGTGGGGATCGACCCCGTACGGCAGGTGTTCGAGGAGTGCATTGCCGCCCGCCCGTGCGTGATGAACCGGAGCGAGGACGGCGATTTCCGCTGCGACACCCACAGCACCCTGTTCCTGCCCGCCCTGATCAGGGGGTCGGCGCTGTGGAAGCGGGTCAAGGAGGGCCTGGCGCTTTTCGGCGTGCCCGAGTCCGAGCTGAGTGCCGTCACCGCCTTCCGCCTCGACATGGTGCAGCGGCCGCGGTTCACCGCCCGGCTGCACCCCAGGACGGCCACCGACCCCGGCACATACGGGTTCCTGCTGGGGGACGCCGCCAACGCCATCCACTTCTGGCCGGGGCGTGGCCTCAACAGCGGCTGGGGATCGGTCATCTCGCTCGCCCGGTCGCTCAGCGGCTGCTGGCGGGGACGGCCGTTGCGCGACGCGGACTTCGTCCGCCACGAGGCGGCCATGTCGATGCTGCAGTACCGGCACAAGAGCCGCGCCTGGAACTCCATGATCACCACGGATGAGCACGGGGTGACACGGGCCATCAAGGACAAGATCCAGCAGAGCATCTCGGAGTCCGCCGAGCGGGACCCGGACCCGGGCCTGGACCGGCGGTCCGACCTCGAAGCGCTCATGAGGCAACTCCGCGCGATCCGCGACCGCCTGGCGCCCAGGCTCCCCGGGATGCCGGACGACGCGACGCTCCTGAAGCACCTGGACACGCTGAACAGCCACAGCCTGTACACCTTGGTCCGCAGTGGCGCATGGGACACACAGATCGTCGGCGGCGAAGAGGTCGACATCGACATCTTCTATCCTGCGGAGCGGCTGGACCCGGTCCCGGCCGGGTGAGTGCCGAGTGGCTGGCCAGATGCTGAAAGATCAGGCTGCGAGCGTGGATCCGCCTCGACCGAGGGCCATGGTCGCGACGCGGCAGCCTGCCCAGGCGACGTCACCCCGGCCCCCCGGCACCCGCCACGCTCATCGACTACCTCAGGCCGGGCCGCCTCTCGCCGGTGGTGACGTCCACATCCGTGAGGGCCGCATCGGGATGCCGCGCCCCCGTCAGTACCTCGTCCTGCTTGGTGTCGCCGAGGAGGTAGCGGCGGAAGAAGGCACCGAGGTACGTGCCGGCGACATGGCGCTGCTGCGGCTCGGTCAGCTGCCTGTCCGGCGCCGCATCCTCACGGTCGGTGCACTGCCCGGGGTGTCCCTTCACCGGCGTGGCGTCGTCGAAGGCCGCGACCTGACCGCTCTGGGGCGACCACTGCGTGTTGAAGTAGTTGTGGTTCGCCCCGTGTATCGCAAACCGGTAGAAGCCGCGCCGGTTCCCCTTGGCCGCGTCGGCCGCGAACGACAGTGCCTCACCGCCGACCTGTCCGTCGCACGTTCCCCGGAAGGCGGCGAAGGGGGTCTTGGTGATCCTGTAGTTGGACATGTCCTCCGTCATCACGTTGTAGGCGGGCGCCAGCGCTGCCACCGCCTTGACGTCGACGCCCCTGGGGCCACTGCTTCCGATGGGTGTCGGCCGCCTGCCAGGTGGCCCCGGCCCCCGCCCGGGAATGCCCCATGATCCCCACGTTGCCCATGTCCACGTGGTGGGCGAAGCCGACGCGTCGCGCCGCTCCGGTCGCCGGGTCGGTGAACTTCCCGGCGAGCTCACCCTTGCCCTTGGAGCTGAGCTGCTGCCACATGCGCAGATGCCGGTTGATGAGATCCGCCCGCGCGGCAGCATTGTCGTCCCCCATCACGGAGGAGGCGTTGATGCCGTTGGCGCCTGCCGAGACCACGACGAACCCCTGTGCGGCCAGCTTGCGGCCCAGGTAGTCGTATCCGCGCTCGCTGGGAAGGGCGGGCGTTCCCGGCGCACACGGCCAGGCGGACAGCTTGGCGTTGGCAGCCTCGTACGCGGCGTCGTCCCCGCTGGCTTCGGCGGCGGTGCGCGCCGCGGCGGCCTTCCGGTCGGCGCAGGTGTCGTGCAGGCCGTGCAGCATCACGATCAGTGGATGCCGCCCCGTGCCCAGGTCGGCGGGGTAGTGCACCACCCCGGACAGCTCGCCCGGTTCACCCGTCTGCGGCAGGTGCCAGGCCTTGTCGCCCAGGTCGTAGCGGACCGTTCTGGTGGCCCCGGACGAAGGCGCCGCGCTCTGTCCCGTCGCCTCGCCAGGCGCCGCGGCACCGGTTGCGGCCGTATACGTGAAGGCTGCCGCGGCGGCGGACAGCACCGCCACCGACAGGCCCAGCAGACGAGCCGAAGCCCTCTTGTGCTTGCGTCGCTTCATCATCATTTCTTTCGCGGTGAGTTCGGTAAGTACGGGGCCGGCCGAGCGTCCGGTCGCGCTCGTGGCCGTTGCCGGGGGTGGAGGTGAAGGGGCGTGCTCAGCGGGCGGCGGAGTAGGAATCCACCACGAACTTGATGACCTGGTCCTGCAACGCGGCCCCTGACTTGCCTTCCTTCTTGATCATGTCTGTGCCGTGCCGTTCGCCCTTCCGGATGACCAGTTCCTTCTTGCGGGCAACGGAGGCCGCGTAGACCTCGCGAACTTCCTTCTCCACGTTGCCTTGCATGTCACCGGGCGAGGCCACGAGAAGCGTCGGAACGCTCAGCTTCTTCACCGCCACCACGCTGTCCGCCCCGGGGCCGCACCGGGCCGGCGAGGACATCATCAACAGGCCCACCACCCGCAGGGACGTATCGGCCCCGGCGGCCGCTGCGGTCGTTCCTCCGCACGACGCCCCCGCCAGAAACACCCTCTTCGCGCCGACACGCCGCAGTTCCGCAAGTCCGGCGCGGGCATCGCGGTCGATGTGCACGTTCTCGGCCAGTTTCTCGGAAGCGCCGTGATTGCGGTACTCGGGGATCACCACGTGGTAGCCGCGCTCGGCCAGTTGCCGCCCGATGTCGACGAACGAGCAGATGCTGTAGCCCTGTTCGTGATCCAGCAGAACGCCGTCGGGCCCGTCCCCCAGGACCAGCGCCGACAGATGCACGCCGTCGCTGGTCGTCAGCGTGGTGGCTTTGTTCCTCAGGTCCTTGGGCACGCACGTGTTGACGCGATGCCCCCGTGCCGTGCGCACCGTGGTGTCGGGCCAGCTCGGCTTGTACGCGACCGGCTCATGATCCGGCGGCGGCGCGGGAGCGCTGCTCCGTGTCCCGGAGGGCACCGGCGCGGTGGACGTCGCGGCTCGCGCTTCCGGATCGTGCCCGGACCCGCCGGCCGGGCTCGCACAGCCCGACACCAGGCCCAGACACGCCAGCGTGGCGGCAGCAGCAGCTCTGACTTTCAGCACGATCTTCCTCAGGTCTCACGTCCGACGGCGACGTGTCCCGCGCTTGCCGGACACGCACGTCCGCACCAGGGCGGAACATCCCTTACGCCTTGACAGACGTACGGCCCTGCCCGAGGTTGCAGGCCGTGTCGATCATGTTCCGGAAGCGGGGGAGGCGGACGGGCCGCGCCACAGCCAGACGCCCGCACCTCGCGGTGAACTGCAACCTGTCGGCGCCCCACACGTCCTTCCCTGTAGAGGACACCCCTTGAAAGCCCTGAACCGCTCGATTCACGCAACAGGTTGACGCATATGCCAGAAATGACCCGCCGGGAAACCACCCGCGGCAGCATCCCGACGTCCCCACGGCGCCCCGGACCGGATGACGGCCGACGCACACAGCGTCAGTACGCCTCCCTTACCCCGCCCGTGGGGATAGGGCGCTGATGGCTGCCGTTTACGCCGGTGAAGGTGCCTTCCCGCGCAGCCGGTGGCGCTGGCTACTGGCCCGCCTCTCCCCGGACCGCAACAGATCGGACCGCGAAGGCCGGCTGTCGGGCACGACGTCGGAAGAAGTCGACCGGCTGTACCGCCACCGCAGGCTCGACCTCGTGCGCCTGGCCGTTCTCCTGGTCGACGACATCCCCACAGCCGAGGACGTCGTCCAGGAAGCCTTCGCGGCCCTCTACCGGCGGCACGGCACCTCGCTCGACACCATCGCCGACCCCGAGGCCTACATACGGCGCAGCGTGATCAATACCTCCAGGGACGTGCTGCGCAGGAGGCGCACCGTGCGCGCCTACATCCCCCCGCGCATCCTCCCCGTACCCCCTCCGGAAGAAGAGGTCCTCCTCAGGGAAGAACACCAGGAAGTGCTGCGCGCACTGAGACTGCTCACCGTGCGGCAGCGGGAGGTCCTCGTTCTCAGGTACTGGTCGAACATGTCCGAAGCGGACATCGCAGCAACCTTGGGCCTGTCTCGGGGTGCGGTGAAGTCCACAGCGAGCCGGGCACTCACGGCTCTGGCCGGCAGACTGAAGGAGACGCCGTGACAGCCATCGAGGACCGCCTGCGCGCCGCACTGCATGCCCGGACCGACCAAGTCACCTCCCTCCGAACGGACTTCCCGCCACCGAACCGCGCACGGACGGTCATCCACCCCCGGCTGCGCACGGCTGCGATAGTCCTTCTGGCCGCAGCGGTGACAGTTGTCCTCCTCATGCTGCCGCGGCTCCTTTCACAGGACGCCCCATCAGCCCCCGCCGACACCCCGCCACCCGCCAGCCCGAGCAACAGCCCGTCGCCTTCCCCCGCCCCTTCCTCACCGGACGAGACACCTGGACCTGTCGCACCGTGAGGCAGCCGGGGCTGCGGAGGTACCGGACTGCACCGTGCGCCGGGCGTTGGCTTGCTTCTTGCTGCTTGACGGCCCGATTCCCGTAAAGGCCTGCCGCGCTGGGGCATTGGGAGCATGCTGGAGGCACGGCGTGGGGTGGTCAGCAGCACAGGCGGCCTGGCAGCGGGAGCGGTGCACACGTCATGTCACACGTCTTTGAGGTTACGGATCTGGATGCCGCCCTCGCGCTCATCCGCGAGCAATACTCCTCAGTGCAACTGAAGTTGCACACCGAGCGCCCCCTGCTGCGCATTCGGCAGGATCCTCTTGGCCAGGCCCGCCTGGACCGGGTGACGTTTCGCATGCACTACGACTTCACCGGCGACCCGTTGGGACTTGTGTTCGTCGGCCATCTGCTCAGAGGGCGGTCCTGGTTCCGGTCGAGCCGGGACGAAGTGCACGTTCAGCAGGGCGATGTCTTCCTCCTGAGCCAGCCCGACGCCTCGCTTCAAGGACGTGTGGACAGTGCCGTCATTGACTTCGCGGTCGTCGAACCGAGCCTGTTGGGCGACATCGCGCAGAATGCGCCCGGCGTGCGGGGGCCGGTGCGGCTCCTGGGCCGCCGGCCCTTCTCGCCCCTGGCCGGCGCGCAGTGGTCCCACACCGTGGGGCTGGTCCGCGAACTGGTCACCAGCCCTCTGACGCTGAAGAGCCCGCTGATCACGGCACAGGCGGAGCGGCTGCTCGCCGCGGCCACACTGGCGGCGTTTCCCAACACCACTCTGACCGACCCGACGATCCAGGACCGGCGCGACGCGCACCCGGCCACGATGAGCCGTGCCTTGGCCTACATCGAGGAGCATCCCCGCGAGGATCTGACGGTCATCGAGATCGCCCGCGCGGCCCGGGTCAGTGTCCGCGCCCTGCAGCTGGCATTCCGCCGCCACCTCGACACGACCCCCATGCGCTACCTGCGGGAGGTGCGGCTGCAGCACGCGCACGGGGAACTGCGCGACGCGGTGCCGGGGCAGGGGGTCACCGTGACGAGTGTGGCCGCGCGATGGGGATTCTCGACACCCTCGCGGTTCTCCACCCTCTACCGGCAGACGTTCGGCTTTCCGCCCGCTCAGACCTTACGGGGAGAGCGCCGCCTGATCCCGCTCAGCGGGCAGGCCTTGAACTGACACCCCGCCACTCATGTGCGTTTGCACGCAAGCTGACAGCCCATGCGGGCCGTTGCCCAGCGGCGGCGCCGGGTGGTACGAGTTGGAATGAGCGAGCTGATGCAGGCAGCTGTCCCTACAGAACGGCCGGAGTCTGCAGCCTCATGTCGACGTAGACGCCGGTCGAGCCCGCCCCGTCGGCTCGTTGAGCGACCGGGACGACGGGGACGGGCTCTTCGTAAAGAGGCGAACGGCACGCCTCCCGCGTGCGTGCCACCGCCGGCCGGATCCGCCGTCGCCGTCCTCCGGCGGATCCGGCCCTCACACCGCTCCGGGGGAGCGCATTGAGCATTGCGCACCCGCGCGTCGGCCACCTTCCCAGAAACGCACGACGCTCCGGCAGGTCAGCGCATGGACCCCCTACAGAAAACGAAGCACCGGACGCTGGGGGCCCGCCTCTGCTGCTGGAACCGGCACTGATTGCTACCGCAGGCCGCACGATCAAGGGAGGATTCCCGGGGCTGGTGAGTTGCTGGTGGCCGTGCGTGCCTAGTGCGGGTCATAGTTGCCGTTGGTGGTCAAGTCCTGCGTGACGGTGGACACCTGGAAGCCGTCCGGGGCGTACTGGATGCAGCCGCCGCTGCATTGCACGGTGAGTTCGCTCGCCTGGGCGCTTGCGACCGGTCCGATCAGCAGTGTCACGGCGAAGCCGCTCGCGGCAAGCAGGCCTGTGGTCCAACGAGTTGTCCGCTTCATCTCATCTCCCTTGTGTGACCCTCGACGGCCACACCGTGGCATGCGGTGCCTGCCGACGGCGAACCTTTCGACTCCAATTTGAAGCTCGTGTCGCAACAGTCGTCTGACTGGGGCTGATTGACTGTCGATGTCCTCGCTAGGAGGCCGACGGGGACAGGGACGCGCCGGGCCCCTCCCGTCGCGGGTGTTCAGACGGCTTTGCCGCGGGCGATGTAGAGGTTCATGTCGGTGAAGTCGAGGGTGATGTTGTAGGGCTTGTGGAAGGTGTGGAAGAACGCCGCTCGCACCTCGAACCCGTAGGGGGCGAGATCGGCCTGCGGGTGTGTCTCGCAGTAGATGTTGCGGGCGGCGGCGTTGCCCAGGCGGATCTCGCGGGGATAGCAGGGGAAAGTGGTGGCCGGGTGGCTGTGGGCGAAGGTCCCGATCGGACGGTCGTGGTCGGTACGGATGTTGAGCTGTTCGGCGGTCGGACCGAATATCACCGCGGCGCTTTCGCCGCCGCTACCGCCGAAGTTCACGCCCACCACTCCGGTGCGGGAGCCGGCGACGCTGCCCCTGGTGTGCAGGTACTGGTCGGTCAGCCACAGCGGCAGGGGCTCGGCCCCCGCCCGTAGCGCGGCGGCGCGCGCCTTGCCGGCCGTTTCGGGGGTGCGGCGGCGCAGGATCAGTTGGCGGCCCGCGTAGTCGAAGGTGGTCAGCAGATGCTGGAAGACCCACGTGCCGATCATGCCGTCACTGCCGGTGCCGCTGCCTGTCTCCTGGTCCGACTCCGTAGATGACCAGCCCACCGGAACGTTGCACAGTTCGATCTCGCCCAGCCGGAGGGAGTCCAGGATCCCGTAGTTCGCCCAGATGGTGCCGCCCTCGTAATCGACCTGCTGACGGGCGACGGGGCGCAGACCGGCCTCCTTGGCCGCTGCCGCGCTCAGGCTCAGGTTGGGGGCACCGGTGTAGAAGGTGAAGCGCTTGGTCGGTCCGCCGTTGACCGAAGCCTCTACCAGCGGCATCGGGTCCATCTGCTGGATGGGAAGCCGGGCGGCGTCGCCGTGGAGCTTGTACGGCTCGCCGTCGACTGCCGCGAACCACTGGGCATAGGTCTTCTCGCCTCCCGCGCGCCAGTGCGGCGCGGAGAGGCCGAGCTTGTCCTGCCGCAGATAGCAGTCGCCCAGCAGTAAGTGGGTCTCCTTGTCGCCGGGCGCAGTCTTGAGGGCTCTGGTCAGATATTTCTCGGCGTCGGGAAACTTGTTGGCCAGCAGCCCGATATAGCCGCGGCGGCGCGCTGCGTGCAGATTCGCGGGGTCCTTCTCCAGGACCCGCTCGTACGCGCGGGCGGCCTCTTCGAATTCCCCGGCCTCAAACAGTGCATCCGCGTTCCGGCTGCCGCCCAGCGCCGCTGCCGGGCCGCCCAGCAGTGGCCCGGCCGCGGCAGCACCCGTCAATACGGCGGCGCCCCGCAACAGTGAACGCCGTTCCCACGCCCGGTACTTGGCCACGTCTGCTCCTTGTGATCGTCCTGCCGCCACCCGCTGCGCCGGCAGAGGCCCGAAGACGCTGCCGCGCACGGTGTGGTGAGTGACGTTCACTGAAGCCGCAGGGCTGTTGCGGGGACGTATGCGTTTTTCCATACGCCCCCGATATACCGGGAGCCCCGGATGCCCCGGCATCGTAAGTGCCGAAGGCCGTACGTCAGCTTTGTTCGGCGGCCATGGAGTCGAAGGTCTCCCGCATCAGCTGATCGATGACTCCGGGCCGTCCGGCCATGGTGTCGAAAAGGTCGGCGAGCAGCCACAACACGAAGCCGTGCACCAGAGCCTCCGCCGGCGGAATCTGCCCGAATCGGTCGCGCCAGGCTACGGTGTCCATGCCCATCGCAGCGGCCATGAGGACGCCGGTGGCCATCGGCACCTGGGTCGGATCTGCCTTCTCGAAGGTGGGGAGTCGGCGGATCACAGCGGGGATCAGATCGCTGAGCGGATCAAGCCGGTTCTCGCTGCCGGATTGTTCGGCGATCAGGTATCCGGTCAGCACGCCCACGAGGAAGACCGTGCCGCGGGACACCTCCTCACGCCCGTACGCCTCCACTGCGGCCTCGACCTGCTGCTGGGCCTCCTGGCGGTCCCCGGCGGAGGTCCGTTCGTCCAGGACCCGGTAGGAGGCCCACGCTGCACGGATCGCCTCATCCGCAACTACGCCGTCACTCGTCATGGACCAAACCCTAGGTGTTGCCGGCCATAACGCTGATGTCACCGCGTGGATGCGGGAGCCGTCGTTCCGCCGGCCGCGCGTTCGGCGACGTCGGCGGGGGCGGCGGCGATGACGTTCTCGAGCGCGGACCGGGAGATTTCCAGGTCGGTGATGGCCTTGGTGATCCGCTCGCGTTCCTTGAACAGGTCGGCGAGAAGGTCGGAACAGGTCGGCACCAGGCGCTCGTCCTCGTCGCGCAGGCACGGCAGGATCGTGGCGATGGTGGCGGTACCGAGGCCGGCGGCGAGCAGGCTGCGGATGCGGCGCACGGTGTCCACGTCCGCCTCGTTGTACTCGCGGTAGCCGCTGGGGCGGCGCTCGGGCTGAAGCAGGTGCTGCTCCTCGTAGTAGCGCAGCAGTCGTTCGTGTACGCCGGTCCTGCGGGACAGCTCACCGATCCGCACGTGATCCTCCTGACCGATGCCTCGGCAGCGGCAACGCCGCTTGACTCTCACATCGATGTGAAACTCTAGCCTCCCGGGCATGAGTAAGAACTTCGCCTCGCTCGCTGCTTTGTGCGCGAGCGTCTTCGTTGTCGGTACGTCGGAATACCTGGTCGCGGGCCTGCTGCCCGAGGTCGGCGCAGATCTTGAGGTGTCGCAGGGCATCGCCGGGCAGGCGGTGACCGCCTACGCGCTCGGGGTGGTGATCGGCGGTCCCGTGGTGACCATGGCGACCGCGCGACTGCCTCGCAAGGGTCTGGCGCTCGGCCTGATGCTGCTGTTCGCCGCAGGCAGCGTCCTCAGCGCGCTGGCCCCGTCGTTCGGGATGCTGCTGGCCGGGCGGGTGATCTCCTCGCTCAGCCACGCCGCGTTCTTGGCGCTGGCGCTGGTGATGGCCACGAGCGTGGTGCCCGAGCACAAGACCGGCTCGGCGATTGCCACCGTGGCCTCCGGGTTCACCGTGGCCACTTTGCTCGGGGTGCCCTTGGGCTCGCTGCTGGGGCATGCCGCCGGATGGCGCGCTCCGTTCGCGGTGCTCACCGCGCTCACCCTGGTCGCCGTCGCGTTGCTGGCGCTGGTGCTGCCCCGGCAGCAGGCGCCGGCTACGAGCCTGCGTGACGAGTTGCGGGTGGTGACCCGCAAGCCGGTGCTGCTGGCCATTGCCACCACGGCGGTCGGCTTCTCCGGTGTCACCGTCGTGTTCACCTACATCGCGCCGCTGCTCACGCGCGTCGCCGGCTTCTCCCCGGTCGCCGTCTCCGCCCTGCTGCTCGCCTACGGCGCCGGCAGCTTCCTGGGCAATCTGGCTGCCGGAAAGCTGACCGACAAGTACATGTCCGCGACCGTACGCGGCGTGTTCGGCGGCCTGACCGGTGTGCTGGTGGCCATGCCGTTCGCCGCCGTCTGGCAGCCCACCGCGGTCCTCGCCGTCCTCGTCCTTGGCCTGCTCGCCACCGCCACCATCGCTCCCCTGCAGAGCCTGATCCTGCACCACGCCGGGGCGGCCCCGACCCTGGCGACCTCCGCCAACGTCGGCGCGTTCAACCTCGGCGCCGCGGTCGGCTCCGTCCTCGGCGGGCTCCTCGTGACCGCGGGCGCACTGCGCTGGACCGGTCTGGCCGGGGCCGTGCTGAGCGTGACCGGCCTGGCCCTGACCTACCTGATTTTGCCCCGCACCCGAAACACGTCACGTACTGACAACGCCGGTATCTCTACCGCCGCTTGAACATCCGCGCTCACCCCCTGGAAAATGCCGGGCTCACCCCTGCTCCGATGGCGAGGTCCCGCCGTGTCGACCGCGATGGTGTCGCACCGGACGGGGCCAGGTGTCGGCATGGAGCGGGGCGAGGCGGCTGCGTGTCGTTATCCTGCGTGGCTGTGGCGGGTCTCGAAGCGGTCGAAGGCCGCTTCCTGGCGCCACTGCGCGGCTGCCTTCGGGCTGGAGTCGAGGAGCCTGGCGCACGCCGTCGAGGGTTTGGATTCGCCGGGCACATCGTGGTGGCACCGCGTGGCGCGCCGGTAGTTCTCTGTCGTGGCGCGATCACGCCACAGGCTGCGCCCGGGCAGGAAGGCGTACTCCAGCGAGGCGCGCGCCAGATCCTTCAGTTCCGGATACGAGAGGTCGTAGGTGTGGGCCGCGTACCGGTACTCGTGGCTGATATCGGTCCGTGAGATGCCGGGGTCGTCCGTGGCCAGGACGATGGGTACGCCGTGGGCCCGGTAGGCGTTGAAGGGGTGCTCCTCCCCGGCGACGCCGAGGATCTGGGCGTTGCTGGTGAACGGCACCTCGACCGCCACGTGTCGTTTCGCCATGGTGCGGGCCAGGTTCTGCCAGTCGTCCTCGTGGACGAGGTCGACACCGTGGCCGATGCGCTCGGCGTGGGCGGTGTGTACGGCCTCGTTGATGTGGAAGGTCAGGTCCTCCGGTTTGACCAGGCCGGGCCACAACTCGCCCGCGTGCAGGGTGATGTGGGCTTTGGGGTACTGCTGGTGGAGGTAGTCCAGCATGCGCATCTGCAGCCGGTAGTGGCGCAGTGCACTGTCCCCGTCCTCGGGCTGGACCAAGTTGACGGCCACGAAGCGGGGATCCTTCTCGGCCAGCCTGAGGCCGAGCGCCATCTGGGTGAAGACGCGTTCGGGTGAACTCCCGCGGGAGACCTGGGAGATCCAGCGCATCGGCAGTTTGCAGCCGGGGGAGGGGTCGGCGGTGGCACAGCGGCCTGCGGCCCTGCGTTCGGTGTCGGCCTCGTCGGCCTCGCGCCGCGCCTCGGCGACCAGGCGGTCCAACCCGCCGTCGGCTTGCAGCTTGTTGTGGAGCCGTTGCAGGTCGGCGTCCCAACCGACCTTGTCGGCCAGGCGTTTCGCGGATCCGGAGGCGGGGGTGTTCATGGTTTCCAGGTAGAACTGATTCTGTTCCGCCGCGGTGTCGGCGACCTCGGCCAGGAGCTCGCCCGTGTGGCGCCAGGGCACCTCGCCGAACTTTTCGAAGGTGGCGAAGAAGTGGTCGTGTCCGGGCTCGTCGGCCGGGAAGTCCTGCATCGACCAGGCCCGCACCAGGGAGCGGCGGAAGTCGGCGTCGGAGCGCGCGTCGGAGGCCGGCCGCTGTCCCTTGCCGCACGGTCCCTCGACGGCAGTCATCGACTTCTTCTCGATGCACAGTCCGTCCCGCCCGGCGAGCTCGATCAGGTACTCCGTCGAGACGGCACCGGAGAGGTGGTTGTGGAGGTCCGCACCCTTGGGCAGGGCGCGGAAGAATTCCCGGGCGGCGGTGGTGTCGTGACGCAGGGTCCGCAGGTACGCGTCGGTACGCAGCTCACCCGCGCTGGGCAGCCGCGGCGCCGCAGCAGACCGCGCATCGCCGGGACCGGCGGAGCCGGCCCCGGCCGGGCCGGGGTCCGTGGCATGGGCGGCCGGCGAGAGCAGAGACAGGGAGGACAAGGCGGCCAGGGCCGCGGCGCCGAGCGGCAGAGGGCCCCGGCGCATACGTGCTCCGGCAAGGAAGTGGAAGATCACCTACGGATCTTCGCCGCGCCGCGAACCGGACCGGGGGACACACACCGCTACTGATGGGGAAACCACCCGACCGAGTGCTGTGCTGTGCCCGGGGCTGATGCCCGCCGAAGCGTCCAGCGGCGCCAAAGGGCTCGCACCGCGCCCTTCAGGTTGCCAAGAGCGGCCATACGAGGGGCGGTTGCGCAGATTTCGGCGCGCAGCCGTAGGCTGCGCTCGTGGGACACACGGGCGTCCCGAGGCCGGTGGGGGAGTGGAGGTGGTCCGCCGGATGTCCGTGTCGGTGAACTGCACGCCGGGATGAGACGGGGAGCTGATGGAACCGATTCACGTGACGGAGTGGGATGAGACCGGGGGCGAGGGCGTCCCCGTGGTTTTCTCCCACAATATTTTCACCTGGGGCAGCGACGAGGCGTACGGCTTCGCGGCCCAGAGCCCGCTGGCCGACCGCTACCGCCTGTTGCTGGCGGACCGTCGGGGCTACGGCGCCAGCCCCGACACCGACCGCAGCGACTTCGACACCGACGCCGACGACCTGGTGGACTTGCTGGAGCGGCAGGGCGCAGGGGCGCACTTGGTCGGGCACGGCAACGGCGGCCTTGCGGCCATGCTCGCCGCCGGGCGCCGCCCCGGCCTCGTACGGTCCCTGACGCTGATCCAGCCCTCCGCGTTCTGCGCGGCCGCCGGGCACCCGGTGGTCGAGGCCATGCTGGAGCGGGTGCGGGACAGTGCGGGTGTGCCGGATTCGGTGACGCCGGAGCAGTATCTGCGCGCCTCGACGGAGGGCCTGGGCATGCCGATGCCCGATCCCACGCCGCGGCGTCTTCGTGCGGTGGCCACATCGATGCGCGAACGTCCCGTGTGGGACGCGGCCGTGCCCCTGGAACCGCTGAAGGCCGCGCCGTGGCCGACGCTTGTGATCTGCGGGACCTGGCAGGACGCGCCGGAGACGTACCGGAAGTACGCGGGCGAACCGCTGATCGCCTGTGCCGAATCCGTGGCCGACGCCCTCGACGCCCGACTGCTGCGCGTCCCCGGCTACTACCCGCACACCCAGCAATCCGCCACCGTCAACGCCGCCTTGCGCGACCTGTGGGAGACCCGGCGCTACTGACTTCGGCGTCTGAGGCTGAGGCTGGAGCGCGTGTCGGATCTGGTCGCTGCAGGTCGGTCCACGACACTCGGGGCATGAGTGCGGAGAAGGCGCCGAAGTACAGCCAGGACAGCTCCGGGCACGTGATGTTGCTGGCGGTGGTACTGACGGTCCCGGTGCTCAAGCTGGCCTGGACGCTCGGCGGCGGGAACGCCGCCCGGGACGCCCTGATCGCCATGGGACCGGGCAACTGGCCCGATGTCCTGATCGGCATGTTCCTCAACGAGCCCCTGCTGGCCACCGTGCTTGCGGTGGTCGTCTCGCGCGCCACCTACGCCTACTTCGCGGCCAAGGGCGGCGCTCTGCGCCACCAGGGCGTGCCCCTGCCTGTTACAGCGGCCGCGGCCGCCGTCGTCCCCGTCGGCCTGGCAGTGGTGATCGGCGCCTTCAACGGCTTGGCCTGGGGCCTGTTCACCGGCGTGATCGCCTATCTGCTGCGGGTGGCAGTGGTGATCGACTACACCACCGGCCGCCGTGTCCACGCGACGGGCCGGCGCAGCGGCCGCCGTGCCGAGACGCCCCTTCAGCGCGCCGCCGACGTCATCTGGATCGCCGGACTGCTGCTGGCCGGTGTCGTCTTGCCCGTGATCGCGCTCCTGGCCGCGCTGGACGGACGCGCCTGGACCAGCGTGGAGAACTGCAACGTCAACACCGGCCAGGGCATCCACCGCGCCCGTCTGATCGAACTGGAGCGACAGGGCGACGGCATCGTCGGCTGGGACGTGGCCGCCTCCGAGGTCGTCAACGGCATCAACTGCGCCGGCGACGAGAACGAGACGATCCGTCCTGCGTGGTGGCGTGAGGCCTGAGACCGGGCATCAGCCGCTGCCGGATCAGGTCAGCTCCACCAGGGCGGTGATGTCCTTGCCGGTCTGGTGGCAGGTGACGGAGACGCGAGCGGCCAGGCGGCGCACCAGCAGCCAGCCATATCCCCCCGCCCGGGACGCGCCCCCCACATCGTCATCGGGGACCACGGGCGTGCGGGTGCTGGCGTCACCGACCGCGATGGACAATCCCTCATCGGTGAGTTCCGCCGAGAAGCGGGTCAGGCCACCGCCATGGCGATAGGCGTTGGTCACCAGCTCCGTGGTCACCAGCAGTGCGTCGGCCACCACGACATCGTCCGCGCCTTCACCCTCCAGGTAGCAGAAATGAGACGACAGCAGCTTGGTGACTTCCGCACGCGCGGCGGCAGGGGTGGGGGGCACCGAAGACTCCGGGGACACGGTCGCCGCCGTCTCACCGGTGGCAGCCGTATGTGTCTCAGCCGGCGCGTCTTCCGGATGGGGGCCTTGGTCCGGTACTTCGTGGTCGATGCTCATTGCTTCGTCCACTTGCCCTGGGGAATCAGGCTCACACTCCGCATGCGTCCTTCCGGCCCCCGTGCGCGGAGAGTGATCAGCATGTGTGCGCTTCCGCGACGCTGTCGGCGAACGTGAACGTCTCACGCAGTCCGGTGACCTCGAACAGCCGGGACACCGAGGTGCTGAGTGGCCCCGCCAGAACGAGGGTGCTCCCGGCGGCGGCGAGCTTGCGCTGACCTTCCAGCAAGACGTGCAGGGCCGTGGAGTCGGCGAAGGTCACGCCGGACAGATCCACGACCGTCCGAATGCCCTCGCCCCGGGCAGCCCCGGCCAGTGCCTTGGTCAGGCCGCCGGAGTCCGACCAGTCGTCCAGGCTGCCCCCGACAGTGATCAGCACCACGTTGGCGGCCGTGGTCTCCACGTCCACCGTCAGATCGTCGTTCCCCATGCCCCGTATTTTGCCGCCCGCTCCTGCGACCGGAGGCGCCGGGGGTGGCCAGCCGCCACCAGACGCCCTCAGACCTTGCGCCAGCGGGCATTGGCCCAGGAGAAGAGGCCGAACGCCGCAAGGCCGACCGCGATCAGGACAAGAAGCCAGGGGCCGGCGGGGGTGTCGGTGAAGGAACGCAGAGTGTCGTCCATCCCCTTGGCCTTGCCGGGCTTGTGCTTCAAGGCCGCGGCGATGGCGAAACCTCCGGCGACGGCGAAGACCGCGCCTCTGCAGGCACCGCCGAACACTCCGAGGAACGTGACCGCTTTGCGGACGTTCGCCGACATCTGGGACATCTTCAGGTGCTTCTTGAACTTGCGCATGATCGCCCGGCCGGCGATCCACAGACCGGCACCGGCCACCCCGGCACCGGCGATCCCGACGATCCACTGCCCGCCCGGCCAGTCCAGGACCCTCGCCGTGATGTCCCGGGAATCCTTGTCGGAGCTCCCGCTGCCGCTGCCCTTCTCCCCGGCCGCATACGACAGCACGGAGTAGGCGACGAACCCGTAGAAGACGCAGCGGCCTGCGCCCATCGCCCGTTTGCTCGCCTTCTTGCCGTCGGGCCCCGCTTGCCCGAAGGCCGCCTCGGTCAGCCGCCACAGGGCCATCCCCACCAGCGCCGCGCCCAGCAGCCACAGCAAAACGGTGCCGAAGGGCTTCTCGGCTATCTCCGCGACGGCGCCGCCCCGGTCTGCCTGCTGACCGCCTCCGTCAGCGAAAGCGATCCTGAGCGAGAGCGCACCGATGAGCAGGTAGATGACCCCGCGGGCCACGAACCCCGCACGGGCCGCGCCCTCGATTGCCGTGCTGTTCGCCGCGCGCCGGGCCTGTCTGCGCCCTCGTTTTGTTGCTGATCCAGTTGCCATGCTCGTCTTTTGCCCCCTGGGGGGTATGCGATGTCTGGATCGAGTCCTCTCAATTTTTTTGTCTTTCCGTCCGTCCTCCAGGAAGGTGCATCCATGACCCGCACGCAAGACGCCCTCGCAGACACCGCCCATACGCCCGCAGCCGCCCGGCCGGCACCCTCGGCCGAGGCCAGGGACGAGGCTTGGGACGAGAAGGAAAGAGGCGTCCTTGACGAGCGGTCCCGGCGCGCCAGACGTCGGCTGGAAAGACTCATAGGGGTAGCCGCGACCGAAGGCAACGCGCTGATCCCGCTGCGCAACGGCGACGAGATCTTCGCAGCGATGCTGGACGGCATCCGCTCCGCGCAGCACACCGTGGACATGATGACGTTCGTGTACTGGAAGGGCGAGATCGCGCAGCACTTCGCCGACGCCCTGGCCGAACGGGCACGCCAGGGGGTGCGGGTGCGCCTCATGCTGGACGGCTTCGGCAGCCGGCTCATCGAGAAGGAGCAGCTGGAGGTGATGGAGCGGGCCGGTGTGCAGGTGGCCTGGTTCCGCAAACCGCTCTACCTGTCACCGCTGAAGCAAAACCACCGCTGCCACCGCAAGGTCCTGGTCGTCGACGAAGTGACCGCGTTCACCGGCGGGGTCGGCATCGCCGAGGAGTGGTGCGGCGATGCCCGTAATCCCGACGAGTGGCGCGACACGCACGTGGAGGTGCGCGGGCCCGCCGTGGACGGACTGGCCGCGGCGTTCGCCCAGAACTGGGCCGAGTGCCACGACGAACTCTTCGACGAACGCGACCGGTTCATCGACCACACCCCGCACGGCGAGGCCGTCGTGCAGGTCGTACGGGGCTCGGCCAGTTTCGGCTGGCAGGACATGCAGACCCTGCTCCGGGTGGCGATCGAGTCGGCGGAGGAGCGGATCCGGCTCGCCACCGCCTACTTCGCGCCCGATGACTATTTCATCGGGCTGCTGTGCGCCGCCGCGCGCCGCGGCGTCGAGGTCGAGATCCTGCTGCCGGGCGCGCACACCGACAAGCGGGTCTGCCAGCTGGCCGGCCAGCGCTACTACGAAGACCTCACCGCTTGCGGCGTGAAGGTCTTCGAGTACCAGCCGACGATGCTCCACACCAAGGTCATCACCGTCGACAGAATCATGGCGCTGACCGGGTCGACGAACTTCAACCGCCGCTCGCTCGACCACGACGAAGAGGTCATGCTCGCCGTCCTGGACCACACGTTCACCGCGACGCTCGACAGCCATTTCACCGAGGATCTCGAGCGCAGCGAGCTCATCAGCCGCGGACGCTGGAAGCGCCGCTCGCCCCTTCAGCGCGCCAGGGAAGCAGCTGTCGTGCCCTTCCGCCGCTTCCTCTGACCCACCGGTCGGGCGGCCGCTACTTGCGCACGTGGAAGCGCAGCATGGTGACCCCGCCCGACTGGATGTTGTCGAACGGCTCCAGGTCGATCCGGTCCAGGCCCGGCGGTGCGAATCGGACGCCGTCGCCCAGCAGCACCGGCAGCACGTACACCAGGATCTCGTCGACGAGGCCGCGTCGCAGGCACTGGGCGGCTGTGTCGGCGCCGAGGATCTCCAGGTTCTTGTCGCCGGCGGCGCGGCGTGCCGTGGCCACGGCCTCCTCGATGTCGCAGGTGAGGAAGGTGACGTTGGGGTCCGGCTCGTCGGGCGGGCGGTGGGTGAGGACGAACCGCGCGCCGCCGTCGTAGTCGGGGTTCTCGTCGTTCTCGTCGGACATGCGCTTGCCGACCTCGTACGTGCCCCGGCCGATGAGCATGGCGCCCGTGGCGGCCATGACCTCCGGGAACGTCGCCGACGTCATGTGCTCGAAGATCCAGTCCATCGTGTGGCCGGGACCGGCGATGAACCCGTCCAGGGACATTACCCTGTTCACGACCACGTTGCCGGTGCTCGCATCCGTCATGCGTCTTCTCCAAGCAGGTGGAGGGCCGGGATCGCATCATAGGTCGGCGGGCAACATCTTCTCCGGCAACAGCCACGACTTCTTCGCGGCGCTGCTGACTCTGCGGACCAGAGTCACGTCCGTGTTCACGGTTCACGGGCGGTCACTCACTGCAGGGCTCCTGCGCGGCGGCCCTCGGTGAGCAGCGCTTCCACCAGTTGCGATTTCACGCCCGGTGCCAGGAACGTGAGGGGTTTGGCGGTCTGGTTCCGGTGGATCTCCATGCGGTGCGCTCCCATGTAGAGGTCCACGACCGTTGTCTGCTGGATACCGGTCACGTTGCTCCAGGCCACGGAATCGCTCACCCGGCCGAAGCGGTTGGTCACGGCTACCCCCTCCGCCAGGAGGTAGCACCGGTTCATGCCGAGCCGGGCGGTCAGCAGACGCCATCCGAACGTCACGGTGTAGACCGCGATCACCACCGCCGTCGTCCAGGCGAGGTTCCCGTCGACCTGGTCGGGGGTGAACACGGTGAAACCGGCCATGACGACCCAGGTGATCAGCAGGAATCCCCGGAGTATCTGCAGCAGGGTGCCCGCGAACGGGGTCATGAGGTGGTAGTCCCCTCGGATCGGACCGAGGCCCAGTCCGGACACGCGAGTGCGCACGATTCCCCCATCAGCCAGATCCGGTCCGAGCCCTGAGGTGCGGTCGGCAAGGCAGGGCATACCCCTGCGCGCGGGGGATCGAACAGGCTCGGCCTGGATCGGGTCGGCTGGCCCCCGGCGCAGGGGCATGATCGGTGACCGGGGCCCGTCGAACGTGCTCATGGTGCAGAACGAGCGCGACCCTGGCACACCGCTGGCCGGCGCGCAGAAGCTGCGGAAGGCGTTCGGCAAGCGGGCCGTGATGGTCACCGCCGACCAGGGCGGCCACGGCCTCTACCCGAACACCCTCAACACCTGCGCGAACGACGCGGTGACCACGTACCTGGCCACCGGGAAGCGTCCGGCCCGTGACCTGGCCTGCGCCGCAGAGCAGCCGAGCGGGCAGCCCGGCACCTGACGGGGGAGGGTGCATGCTCCGAACCCGGCACGGGGCAATCCGGTCGGGCGGTGCCTCGGCCCGCAGCCCGGGCGACAGCTTTTCCCGACTGCGTGTGCGCACCGGGGTGGATGATACGCGGGCGCCGACCGGCGCGGTCGAGTGTCGTACTCGACATATGGTCGGGGTGGTGCTTCACTCGTGACATGGCATCAATTCGTCTGACGCGTACGACACTTGAGGTGATCAAGGTGTTGATGGCGTCCACGCCCGACGATCCGGCATGGGGACTGAAGATCTGTGAGGAGGCCGACCTCGGGTCCGGGACGGTCTATCCCATCCTCGAGCGTCTGGTCGACGCGGGATGGATCACCCGGTACGAGGAGACGGCCGAGCACCCCGGGCGGCCGAAGCGGTTCTACTACGAACTCACTGCCGCCGGCCAGCGTGCGGCCCAGCAGGCCAGGGAGCGCAAGCCCCGGCTCTTCGGACTGCACTCAGCGACCGAAGGGGGCACGGCGTGAGCGCCGACGAGCGACCCCCGGAGGAAGCCGGTGCCGGTATGGCGGCCGTGGTTGCTGTGCTGGCACCGGTGCTGGCCGGCGCACTGGCAGCCGGAATGCTGCTCGTCGGCTACATCCTCAGAATGCTCGTCCCGGAATCGGGGACTACCCAGATCCTGCTCACCGGGGGCTGGCTTTTCGGCGCTGTCACGGCGGCCGCGATCCTGGTCGGCGCGGTCGGCCTGCTGGTGACCGCCCTGCGCAACGGCGCGCAGGCGGCGGAGGAACAGCCCGAAGCCCCTGCGACGCGCAACGACGCTCCGGGCAGCAGGGCAGGCCGGCGGACTCTCAACTTCGCTTCCGTTGTCGCCGGCGGCCGCCGAGCACACCTCCGCGATGAATGGGCCGCAGTCCTCGCCGGCGACCCCGAGAACGGCCTCGTCCTCTCCCGGCGCCGCAGGATGCGCTACGCCACGGGCTTCCTCTGGGCAGCGCTTCGGATGAGGCTCAGCGACCTTGTCGCTCCCTTGTGGATGCCGGTGGACTGGCTGCTGTCGGTGGAGTCACGTACACACGGGTTCATCGCGATGGCCGTCGGTGCACAGCTCCTGTACATCCAGCACGAGGACGGATTGCACGCCCTTGTCACCGAGGGCTGGGGCTGGTGCGCCGGCTGCGGAATCGCGCTGCGGCTGTTCGCCGGCTGGCTGCGCGGGGTTCGCGGCATCGAACTCGCTGAGACGGACAGCAAGCCGCGGAAGCAGTAGCCACAGCTCACCACGAACGCCGTCAGACGGCGCCCGCATCGCGGCTGTCCAGCAGGCCGACTCGGACAGCGGGCGCCAATTGCAACAGCCGTGCGATCAAGCCTGGTTGAAGCCCCCCGGCTGAAGCGGCCGGGCGGGTGCCGCACGGCGCGTGCCCGTGCGTGCTTGGCGTTTCCGGGACTGTGTACGGCGGGATGGATGATCGGGTCGGTGCCGACTGGCGGGCTGCCGCTGTGTCTTGCAGGGCGGCGCGTTCTTCGGCGCTGGAGCGCCGGGGTGCGGGGTCGGGGTCTGGCTGCGGGGCGCCGCGGCCTTGTTCAAGGCTGTGTGTTGTCCCCGGCCTGGCGTCTGGTCCGGCGCGGTGGTTTTTGGCCTGGTGCGTTTCCGCTGGGGCGGGTGGCCCGGGCTGTTTGTGCCGGGGCCTGGTCCAGCGGGTCGAGCCGGTCCTCGATGATGGCCCGCGCGACGGCGTCAGCGGTGCGCCGGTGGGAGCGGGCGTAGCTGCGCAGGTGGGTGAATGCTTCGTCGACGGTGAGGTGGTGCCGGGCGGCCAGGATGCCTTTGGCCTGCTCGATGACCACGCGCGTGGCCAGTGCGGTGGTCAGCTGACCCGCCCGGGTGTGTTCGCGTACGGCTTCGTCCTGCAAGGACAGCAGGTGCGCGGTCATGTCGGCCAGGGCGCGGGCACCGGAGAGTGCCTGTTCGCCTCCGTCGCCGCGTGCGCCGTCGAGCAGCAGCAGCGCGCCGACCGGGCCGTCAGGGCCGTCCAGGGGCAGGGCGGTGACCCGGCTGTAGCCGAGCTGCGCGGCCTGCGGCGCCCAGCGCGGCCATCTTCGGCGGGCCGCGGCTGTGGTCACCTTCATGTCGAGCAGCGCGCAGCCCGATACCTGCGTGTCGTGCCCGGGCCCCTCGCCCCAGGTGCAGGCGTTCAGAGCCAGGGCACGCAGGGCCTCGCTGGTCCCCAGAACCTGTACTTCCGAGCGGTTGGGCGGGGCGTAGCGTACGACGGCTGCGTGCGCTGAAAGGGCGCGCCGTCCCGAGTCGGCACAAGCGATCAGGACGCGCTCCCCGTCCAGGGGGCGTGCGCTGGCGAGCTGGGCCAACTGGACCAGGGCCGCGGTGAGTTCCGCTTCTGCCAGCACACCATCACCAAAGCCCTGTCGACCGAGTCGTACGCGGACTTCAACCCTACCGGTGTGTGGGCTGCGCGATAGCGGATCCGGACGCTCCTGGGCGCTTCTGGCCGGGGCCGGGGATGCCGCCTGCAGGCCGGATGCGGTCCGATACCCTCTGCGGATCCGGTCCGCGCACCGCGTGCTCGGGCAGGTCAGAGGGTGTAAAAGCGCTTTGGAATATGCCTAGTGGATGAGCGCTTGCCACATTTGGCTGAAATCGTTTGGTAGTTGATCGGATGCTGTGTGCGCGGCACCCGGCTTACCGGCGTGCTTCCGGACCCGGGTCGGCTGGATTGGATGTCCACTGTGCCGAGCCGCGACAGTTGGCTGGTCGGCATCCTCCTCGCTCGCCTGTGCCAAGATTCGGGGGTGGAGATGACCGACGTCATACGCGCGATCGCGGCTGCGACGTCGATCGCCGCGTCGCTCGACCTGCCAGCCGACGACGCAATCGTTCTGCACAACTCGAACAAGCTCGCACTGCGGCTGACGCCGTGCGACGTCTTTGCCCGGGTCGCTCCCATGGGACAAGAGGTGGCACAGTTCGAAGTCGAGCTGGCTCAGCGGCTCGCCGAGGTCGGGTGCCCGGTGTGTCCCTTGGAGCCTCGGGCGGACGCTCGTGTGTATAGGCGCGATGGCTTCGCGGTAACGCTGTGGACCTTCCACGAGCCCGCGACACCTCACACCGCGCCAGTCGACTACGCCAAGGCGCTGGAGCAGCTGCACGCCGGCATGCGCAAGGTCGATGTGCCGAGCCCGAGGTTCACGGAGCGGATCACGGAGGCGGAAGAAGTTGTCGCCGACCCGGATCGCTCGCCGGAACTCGCCGACGCGGACCGCGATTTCCTCAGCGGGCGGCTGGCAGGCCTGAGACGAGCGATCGAGGACCGCGGCGCCGTGGAACAGCTGCTCCACGGCGAGCCGCATCCCGGCAATGTGCTCAGCACGAAGAGCGGCCTGTTGTTCATCGACCTCGAGACGTGCTGCCGCGGCCCCGTCGAGTTCGATCTCGCCCACGTACCCGAGGCGGTCTGCGAGCACTACCCGAACGTCGACCAAGAGCTGCTGGACGAGTGCCGACAGCTCGTCATCGCGATGGTCGCAGCATGGCGTTGGGAGCTTGGCGACCAGTTTCCGAACGGAAGGCTTTTCGGAGAGGAATTCCTGCGCTTGCTACGCGCGGGGCCTCCTTGGCCGACACTCGACTCCGTGAACAGGCGCCTGGACGGTCCGTAGAGATCACCGAAGGTCACGTGAGAGCGGCAGGGAACCAAGCGACGCGCCTGTCTGCGCTCTGACCCATCCGCGCCGGCCCGGCTGACGCCCTGGACCACGGCTGCGGTGCCAACACCTCCAGCATGCTGATCCCGCACGACTGGGTTGACTGTCACAGAAACTGTCGCAGAAGTCGACACGGCTGAGTTCGTTGCCAATCGCCTCAATTGGATGACCAAGGACATGTGCCCCGATGCTGGGGTCTGTCGGCGCGCGACGTGCTCAAGCGCACTCTCTTGGCCTGGGAACGGTCGGCGACCGTGGCACGGGCGCTGATGGATCTTGACGAGGTGGTTGAGCACCGGACGCTGCTGAAGGACGAGTAGGCGCTCGTGGCGGGCGAGCGGCCAGGGCCCGTACGGCACTGGGCGAGGCCGCGACGGCGTTACGGCTGGTGCAGGGCGTGCGCGGCCGAGCGCGGATGTGACTTTCGATTGCTTGGTTCCAGTGACCTTTGTCCCGTCGATAGCGTTCCTGATGCGTCATGTGTCCATGGAATGATCATTTGCGACCTGCCGTCACCTTTCGATCGCAGTGACGGCTGAACATTCATGGGGGACACGATGAAGCTTTCCGTTGACAGGGCATCGGCGCTGACCGGCATAGCGGCGGTGGCCGCCTCCGCAGTGCTCGTCACCGCGGTTCCGGCGTTCGCCGGTTCGAGCCGACCCGGGCCCGACGCGGACGCCGCGGCGTCCGTTGTGGAGAGCGCCACCGGAACCGCCGGCCTGACCAGCCCGCGGACGGGTGAGGGCGGCCTGGTCGCGGACGCGGCGGGAACCCGCGTGGAGATGCCTGCCACCGGCTCCGGCGCGATCTCCGTGACCGACCCCGAGGGGACTCGTGTGGGTATCGGCCTGCCGGGTTCGGGTGCCGCGTCGGCAAGCGTCACGCCCAACGGCACCGTGATGTACACCCGGCCCGAGGGGCCCGTCGACTTGGCCGCTCAGGTCGGCCGGGACGGCAGCGCGAGCACTCTGATCACTTTGAAGAACGCGTCGGCGCCCACCGAGTACCGCTTCCCGCTGGACCTGCCCAGTGGTGCCCACGCCGCGCTTCTGGACGAAGGGGGCGTCGTGGTCGGCGACAGCGCCGGCGAGATGGTCGGCCTCTTCGACACCCCCTGGGCCAGGGACGCCAACGGCAAGCCGGTGCCCACCGGCTACCGGCTTGAGGGCGACACCCTCATCCAGACCATCCGGACGGACGCATCGACCGCCTACCCTGTCGTCGCCGACCCCAAGTGGTGGGACAAGACCAAGGAGATCGCCGGCGGCATGGTCAGCGACACCTGGAACTCTATGAAGTGCGGCGCCGCGCTCGCCGCGGCCTTCGCCCCGGGCAAGGCCGCCTTCAAGGTGATCAAGAACGCCGGTGGCGTCAAGAAGGTCCTGGCCACCCTCGCCAGCGTGGACACCAAGAAGGGCGCCATGGCCGCACTCGGATCCGGCGGATCCACGCTGTTCGGGATCAAGTCCGTCAAGAAGGCCTGCTATGACGGCCTGAAGTAGACATCATCTCTTCCCCCCATTTCTCCCCCGAGGGATTGCTGTGAACACCCAGAACACCGACGCCGCAGGCCGGCGTACCGTCCCCTGGCGCGGGGCGGCGATGCTCGCCTTCGGCTACGCCGTCTTCTACATGCCTCTGGCCTACTTCATCGACCATCCGATCAGCCTGCACTGGTTGGTATGGCCCGTCGTGGCAGTGGCCGGCCTGACCTTCGCCGCCGACTTGAAGGGCATCGGCGACCGCCCCTGGTTCGTCAGGACGATGTTCGTGCTCATCGTCGTGGTCGCGATCGTCGGCGCCGTCCTGTCCTGACATCCGTTACGTACGGCAACTGCACGGCCCAGTGCGCCCCTTGGTACGCCCGCGGGGGAGTAGCGGTGCACTGGGCGAGGCCTGTGCCCAGCTGGGGACCTCACGAGTCGAGGTTGTGGTGGTGCACGACCTGGTGAGCAAGGTTCGCCAGGAGCAGGTGCGTCCGGCGGCAGTGTTCGTGCAGGAGGAACAGTGCTTGCTCGGGGGTGCAACGGAAGCGGGCAGCAAGGATGTCCTTGGCCTCCTCGATCAGCGCAGCCGACTGCACCGAAGGTTCCACCGCCGTGTCGGCATCGTTGGGAACGCGCGGTGCGATCAAGGGCGTGCCCGCCCGCATGGCCCGGGCGGAGACCCGCATCGAGATGGCCTGCAGCCGCATCTCGACGGCCACCGTTCCCTTGCGCACCGCCCACTGGTGCAGGGCGGCGGCCCTGATGGACTGCTCCATGCGCGACAGGGCCCGCTGATCCCACCAAGCGGGTTCACTCGGTACAGCTTCACGCACTGACACGACCTCACCTCGCCCCTCTGCTGGAAGGCTCCGAGTGCTACCTGAGTTCCGCGCCCCGGCGAGTAGAAACCCCCACTTGCCACCGAACTCGGCTCGACAGCCTGCTTTCAGCCCGGCCTTGGCGTGCCTGCTCTGTTGAGGCGGCTGGTGCGAGCTACTCCTGAATGGGCGCCGTCACCGTCCTCACGCTGATCGGCGCTGTCCTCGCCGGTGTCTGCGCCTGTCGCAGGCGGCTTTCGACAGACGGCGACTCACACCGGGCGAATTTGTCTCGCTGTTCATCCGGCCACGGGTCGGTCCGGTAGCGGCCCCAAGAGAGCCTCATCGGCAGCCAGTTGTCGGTACGGTGCCCTGCATGAGCGAAGACGTACGGCGGGTGGAGGCGGCGTGGGCCCGGCTCGAGCGGTGGTTGGCCGGGCACGCGCCACGGTCGCACCAAAGTCTGCTGCCGCCGGCGTCCGAGGAGGAGATCGGTGCGGCGGATGCGGAGCTGCGCCGGCAGCTGGGCTTCGGGCTTCCGGTGGAGCTGGCTGCCCTGTGGCGGCTGTGCGGGGGAGTGGAGCACCAGGTCATCGAGGAAGACGAACAAGGCGAGGTCGGCTCCGGGGCGGTCTTGCCCGGCGGGATCATCCTGTCCCCGGACCAGGCGCTGGGGCCCCGCCTCCCCGGCATGGGGCAAAAGGATCCCTGGGACGGTCTGGCCGGGGTGCCGTGGCTGACCGCTGACGAGGCCGGGCCCGAATCCGGTCACTGGGTGTCCGATGACGGGATGGGCCACTGGTATCTGAGCGAGCCGCCGGACGGCCCCCAGTTTCCGTCGATGGCCGACTACTTCGACGAAGTGTTCCGCACCCTCACCGAGGGGCCGGCCGACCGGATGGGATCTGATGTGCCCGGCCTGGTGTGGGGCTGCCTGATCTGGGACGACCCGACACGGGAACCGGCGCACCGGACTCTGGACGAGGCGTCCACCTACTGGCGGCCGGTGCACTGACCGTGCCGGGGCCCCGCCGCCTGTGCGCCGACGACCTGCTCGGTGTCTCGCGGGGGCCGCGCTGGGGCAGGCCCTCAAGGAGGACCCGCAATGTAGCTCTGCCGCCGCGCACGCAGCCCATGACGCGGACCCCTTCCGGTGCGTGAACGGGCCCCGCCGCGCGGGTGGGCCGCAGGCCGGCTGAAGCCCCCGCCGAGCCAGCCCCGGTGCGTCTGTGCCCGCAAGCCGCGAGGACGCGTCGAGCACCCGCCTCCGCCCGCCGATGACATGGTCCACGACACCGGCTGTGCCCGTGTCGTGCGGCGGGGATTCGAAGGTGCCGGTGCGGGGTGACGTCTTGGATGTGAAGGTATGCATGGCGGCAGAACCTGGGAATCGCCTCGGCCGACGGGGGCGGGCGATCTTCACCGTGGACACCCATGGACACCCGCCGACAGCCGCATGGGCACGGCAACTCGCCCGCCCGCCAGCCCACTTCACCGGCACGCTTCACGATGCACGGGTCTGGGTGGTCAGGGCCGTACCACCGACTGTCCGAAGAAGCGCGGCGGTGCACCCTGCCCACGCGCGGTCGGCGTCAGTCGATGTAGCCGGGCGACCCGCTCAGCGCCCGGGTCTTGTCGCCGTCACCGTCGCTGTTGATGTTGTAGATGATCTTTCCGTCGGCGGTCCACGTGCCTCCGCCGCTAGTGGTCGAGTCCGTGTTCAGGTCGCATTGGCCCGAGATGATGTTGGGTATGCCGCTGGGCTAGAAGGACTTGCCGGTGCTGGCCCGGGCTCCTGGCCGTGATGCGGTGCAGGGCGCTGCTCGCTCAGTCGCGGCTTGTGTTCTGTTTCCTGGACCAAGCGGTGGCGTCAGCTCCGTAGCGAGTAAGCAGACGTGCGAACTGGATGCGCTCCTCCGGCGACCAGGCGACGGTGATCTCCTGGAACGCCTTGCGCTGTTCGGCGGCGAAGCGGTTGCGTTCGGCCTCGCCGTGCTCGGTGAGTTCGAGGACGGTGCGGCGTCCGTCGGCCTGGGACGCCGCACGGCGCAGCAGCCCGTCCTCGATGCAGGCAGCGACGGTCCGGCTGGCCACCGGCTGGGCGACGCCCATCTCGGCGGCGAGGCCACCGACGGTCGTCTCGCCCGGCGCGTCGGCGATCACATTGAGTACCAGGTTGCGGGAGAGGTCCTTGCTCGATGCCGGTGCGCGTCGTCGCAGACGTGACAGTGCCGGGCCGATCTGGTCCAGCGCCAGGTCGTCGGACGGCTGCTCGGAGGAAGACGCGCTGCTCATGCGACCGATTCTAGGCCCGGCTCGCACATTTGCATACCGCCAGGCAAGTGCATAGCATTAGGTATGTAAATCTTGGACGAGCGAGGAACGAGGCGGACCGCTATGGCGCTCACCGCGATCACAGGCGCGCAGATCTTCGACGGAGAGAAGACGGTCGGCGTGCAGACCGTGGTCATCGACGGCGGGAGGGTCGCCCGTATCGGTGGCGACGCTCCCCGGGGCAGCGAGATCGTCGACGGCAGCGGCGCCACCCTGCTGCCGGGACTCATCGACGCCCACGTCCACTCCGCCCCGGGAACCCTGGCGCTCGCGCTGCAATTCGGGGTGACGACCGAGCTGGAGATGCAGGGGATGAACACCCGGGAGAACCGGGGGTCCATCACCGACGACGACACCGTGGCCGACGTGCGCTCCTCCGGCTTCGCCATCACGCCGCCCGGCGGTCACCCGAGCGAGCTGATGCCCGAAGGCTTCCGGCCCAAGTGGGATCTCCCGCCGGTGATGCCCCTGATGCCGTTCTCCACCACTCCCGAGGAAGCGGCCGCCTTCGTGCCCCAACTCCTCGCCCGGGGCTCCGACTTCATCAAGTTCATGATCGACGACGGCAGCGTGGAGGGACACCCCGGGCTGCCCTCGCTCGACCAGGCCACCGTCAACGCCGGTGTCGCCGAAGCAAAGAAGTACGGCGCCCTCACCGTGGCCCACGCGCTGACCGTCGACGCCACCAGAATGGCCGCCGAGGCCGGCATCGACGGCCTCACCCACGTATTCATGGACCAGCCGCACACCGACGAGATCATTGCCCTCATCAGGGACGCGGGCATGTTCGTCATCCCCTGCATCACTCTCAATGCCTCGATGATGGGGATCACGGGCGGCGAACTCGCCGACGACCCCCGGGTCGCCGCACGCCTCGACAGCAAGTGGGACCAGACCCTGCGCTCCAGCTACAACCGCTACCCGCAGGGCAAGCTCGACGACGTGTACGACACCGTGCGCGCGCTGGATGCCGCCGGCGTGGACGTGCTGGCCGGTACCGACGTCTCCATGTCCGAGACGTTCTTCGGCGGCCTGGCGCACGGAGCGAGCCTGCACCACGAACTGCAGTACCTGGTGGCTGCCGGCCTCACGCCCGAACGGGCCCTGCGCGCGGCCACGGCGACCACCGCCCGCCGCTTCGGCCTCGGCGACCGGGGGCGTATCGCCGAAGGACTCCGCGCCGACCTTCTACTGGTCGACGGCGACCCGGTCAGCAACATCAGCGACACCCTCAACACCCGCGCCATCTGGCGCCGCGGCACCCGCCTGGCGGCCTGACCGAAGCACTTGCCCCTGAGGGAAAGACTCAGTTCGCCTTCATGGGCGAGCCTGCCCGAGCCATCGGCTGCGCACATTCGCATTGATGCTGCCGGTTCTTGGCGGCCTGTCTGCGGATTGACGCCACCGCCCACGGCCTGCGCTTCGTGGCGCACATCGCCCTTAGCGGGCAGGAAGCGGAGGCAACTCCTTGGTCGGCCGCCGGATGGATTGGTGCGCTCGGGCGCAGCGCCAACGCGCCTGCTGTGGAGCCGGTATGTGGACACCGCTCGAAGAACCCTGCACCAGACGGCCTGCAGGGGCGCTCATTTGGGATAGGTGACGCTTGGTCAAGTGGGTGGGGGCCGCACGGACGTAACGGCTTGGTGCGGATCATGGTGGCCCTCTTGGCGTGGGTCTTTGGTGTTTGGCATGTTGCGGGGCGTGGGTGTCGGGTGTGGCGTGACTGTGCAGCACCCCGGTAGCGGGCCTGTCGGTGTGTGCCGGCGGGGCGTCACGTTCGGGGCGGAAGGGGCGCGGCTATGGGAGATCAGCTTCTCGGGGGCCGCTACCGGTTGTTGCGGCAGCTCGGCGAGGGCGGCATGGGCGAGGTCTGGCAGGCCCGGGACGAGAGGCTGGGCCGGCTGGTCGCGGTCAAGGTGATCGCCTTGCTGGCCGGGGGCGGGAGCCGGGGCGACGAGGCGCGCGCCAGGTTCCTGCGCGAGGCGCGGATCACCGCAGCGCTGCAGCACCCGAACGTGGTGACCGTCCATGACCTCGGGCAGGCCGACGCCGAGGGCGGCGGGGCGCCGTTTTTGGTGATGGAGCTACTGCGCGGGGAGGCACTGGATGCGGTGGCGCGCCGCGGACCTGTCCCGTTGTCGGACGCGGCACGGTGGGGCGCGCAGATCTGTGACGCCCTGGCCGACGCCCACGAAGCCGGGGTCCTGCACCGCGACATCAAGCCCTCGAACGTACTGATCACGGAGAGCGGCGCCGTGAAGGTTCTCGATTTCGGCATCGCGCGGGCCGCGGACCCCTACGCGACGGCGAACCGCCTCACCCAGACCGGGTTCATCGTCGGCACGCCCCCGTATATGGCCCCCGAGCAGGCGCGCGGGCACCCCGAGGCGCGCAGTGACCTGTACGCGGTCGGCTGCCTGCTGTTCGAACTGATCACCGGCCGGCTGCCGTTCCAGGCTCCCGACGCGGTGGGCTACCTCACGGCCCACCTCACCCGGGATCCGCCGGCTCCCAGCTCGGTTGCCGCGGACATCCCGCACGACTGGGACGAACTCGTCCTGACCCTGCTCCACAAGACGCCCGACCGGCGCTATGCGTCCGCCGCCGATGTCGCCACTGCACTGCGGCGGCTCGGGACAGGCCCCCGGCAGACGCGGCCGGAGGGTGCCCCCTCCGTGATCGCGGACCACCGCCGCCATGGCACCGGGAGTCACCATTCGGAGAGCCCCGGATCCCAGGAGGAGCGCAAGCCGGCCGAGGCGCCGGCGACGGCCGGTAAGGCGTCTGCGAGCCCGGAGGTCTTCTCCAACCCCCGGTCTGCGGAGGGGCGCCTGCTGGGGTTCGTCCGCCGCGTGGTGATCGCTGCTGTGATCTTGTGTGCGTGTGCGGTCATCGCCCATATCGCCAAGCCCGAAGAGTCGTGGGCGGTGGAGGACGTGGATGTGGTCGTGTTCGGCTTTGTCCTGGCGCTCTGCGTGTACCTCACGTGGATCGACCGTGAGAAGGACCGCTTGAGCATCTCCGCACGAGAGCTTGTCGTGTCGCCCGGAGGCCCCTTCCGGACCTGGGAGCCGATCGCCGTCCCCTGGAGCTCACTTGAGCGGGTGGGCCTGACGGGCCAGGGCCGTGCCACCGTGGTCGTCGTATGGTTCCGGCCGGGCCGCCGTCCCGCGGCCAAGGCGAATCAGCGGCGTCACATCAAGCGTCTTCCCGGCCAGGACGGCTACGTCCTGTACCGCCTGGCCCACGACCCTGCTTCGGATGGCCCGGACTCAAGGCGCGAGAAGATGCGTGCAGTTCTCGCCAAGTGTGCCGACGCCAAAGGCGTGGAACTGGTCGCCTCGCAGGAGGGACAGTGACGGGGCATCAGGCCGATCGCGCGACCGAGAGCCTTACCTGACGCATGACCGCGATCGGGGCAGCGCGACCCCCGACCACCCGCGGCAGGGATATGCAGGGCGGCGCGACATTCGACGCCTGCGGCCGGTGCCCGGGCGCCTGCTTCATGCCGGCCGGGAAAGCGGATGTCTGAGGCTGGGTGGCACCTGGTGGAGCGCCTTCGGGAGCCCCGGCACCGCGTCCGGGGCTGGTCCGGGGGGCCGGGCCGGGGTCACAGCATCCGGTCGACCAGCCCGTCGACGTAGTCGGGGGTGAGTTCCATGCCGAACAGGACGCGGATGTACATCGGGGCCAGGACGTGGTCCAGCACGCCGAAGGCGTCGGGTGCGGCTTCGCCGCGGTCGCGGGCGCGATCGAGCATGGACTGCAGTTGCCGGGTGCGTTCGGCGCGCAGGGCGTCGCGCGCCTGCAGGCCCTGGTCGCCGGTGCCGGCCAGGGCGAAGGCCAGGCGCAGCAGCGCCAGGCCGTCGGGTCCGGTGATCTCGCGGGCCACCTGGGCCGCGTAGGTGCGCAGGTCGCCGGCCAGGCTCCCGGTGTCGGGCATCGGCGACAGTTCGTTGAGCCGGGTGAGCGCCACGTCGGTGAGCAGGGTTTCCAGGCTGCCCCACCGGCGGTAGATGCTGCTGTCGGCCACGCCCGCGCGGGCTGCGACCTCGCCGACGGTGAAGTTGCCGTAGCCGCGCTCATTGATCAGGTCGGTGACGGCCTGGTGCACCTGCGCGCCGACGCGGGCGCTGCGCCCGCCGGGCCGCCGGGCTCGCTCTGGTTCGTTCATGCACCCACCTTAACGCAGTCGCCACTTGCATTAGTGAGGCGACTCTCCTTATAGTCTCCTAACGCAGCCGCTGGCTGCGTTAGCGTCCGGGTCGACCACATCGGCCCCGAGAGGGCGCGACCGACAATGGAGAGGAATCTGCATGGCTGCATCGCCTGCGACCGTAGGCAGCGGGCCGAACAGGGCCGTGCTGCTCGCGGTGACCTGCCTGGGCCAGTTCATGGTCCTGCTCGACAACACGATCGTCGGAGCAGCGCTGCCCGACATGCAGCACCGGCTGCACACGCAGCTGACCGGACTGCAGTGGATCGTCGACGCGTACGTACTGCTGGTCGCCATGCTGCTGCTGTCCGGCGGCGTCTTCGCCGACCGGTTCGGCCGCAAGCGCGTGTACCTGACCGGCGTCGCGGTCTTCACCGTCGCGTCCGTCGTGTGCAGCCTGGCGCCCTCGGTCGGCTGGCTGGTCGCGGGGCGGGTCCTGCAGGGCATCGGGGCCGCGGCGCTGAGCCCTGCCTCGCTCGCCCTGCTCGTCGCCGCCTATCCCGTGCCGCAGGAACGCATCAAAGCGATCGGCCTGTGGGCCGGGTTCAGCGGCATCGGCCTGGCCGCAGGCCCCGTGGCCGGCGGCGTGCTGACCGATGCCTTCGGCTGGCCCGCCATCTTCCTGGTCAATCTGCCCATCGGCGTGGCCCTGCTGTTGGTGGGTCTGCGCAGCCTGGCGGAAACCCGCAACCCGAGCGCCCCCGCGATCGATGTCCCCGGCACGGTGCTGTCCGTGCTGGGGGTGGGGGTGCTGACCTACGCCCTGATCGAGGGCGGTGCCCGCGGCTGGACGGCGCCGGTGATCCTGGGCAGCTTCGCCTCCGCGGTACTCCTCCTGGCCGCCTTCGTCGCCGTCGAAGCGCGCCGGTCGGCTCCGATGCTGCCGCTGCGGCTGTTCCGGCAGCGGCTGTTCACCGTGTCCAACACCGCCATGGTCGTGGTGGGGTTCGCGCTCATGGGGTCGTCGTTCTTCTTCTCCCAGTTCTTCGTGTACGTCCAGGGCAGCTCGATCATGCGCGCCGGCCTGCAGACCCTGCCGGTATCCCTCGCCATGGTCATCGTCAGCCCGTACGCAGGCCGGCTAGCCGCCCGGTACGGCTACCGCATCGTCGTCACCACCGGCCTGGCCCTGGCCGGCCTGGGCCTCCTCGCGCTCGGCACGGTGCACGCCGATACCGGCTACGGGAACGTGTGGTGGCGGCTGGCAATCATCGGCACCGGCTTCGCCCTGACCCTGTCCCCGCTGACGGGAGCCGCCATCCAGGCGGTCAGCCCGCAGGAAGGCGGCCTCGCCTCGGGCATCAGCAGCACCACCCGGCAGATCGGCGCGGTGCTCGGCGTGGCGCTGCTCGGAGCCATCGTCCGCACCCGGCAATCCGGGGGCGCCTCCTTCGAAACCGGCCTCAACAGCGCCTTCCTCGCCGCGGGCGCCGTCACGTTGGCCACCGCCGTGTGCACCGGCCTGTGGCTGGCCACGTCCAAGCCCGCGGAAGCCTCCGCGCCGCCGCAGCGCGCCACCGACCCGGGTACGGTCACCCCCTCGCACAAGGAGGCCGCGAACATCCGCTGACGGCGGCACCGGCCGTGACCAGGAGGCGTCCCGCCGGGATCATCCGGCAGGACGCCCTTCGGCCGACCGGATACGGCGAAGCGGTCTCGCCCCTGCGGCGGGGCACCGTTTTGAGGGTGAGCCCGAGGAAGTGGCGGGCCCGTCGGTCGCCAGGGCTGCCGTGGGCGGGCATGCCGAGCGTTCGGGAGAAGGATGATGCGGCCCGGATTCCTGCTGCCTTCCGCGGCAACGCTGGCGCCGCCCTCCGTGCCGGGTCGGCTCAGGTTTCTAACAGGCACAGGGTCGCGATCCGGTCCCAGCCGTAGGCGGCGGTCCTCTCGCGCAGCCCGAGTTCGGCGCTGGC
This sequence comes from Streptomyces sp. NPDC046925, assembly GCF_040644915.1. Taxonomy (NCBI): domain Bacteria; kingdom Bacillati; phylum Actinomycetota; class Actinomycetes; order Kitasatosporales; family Streptomycetaceae; genus Streptomyces; species Streptomyces sp. NPDC046925. Next base: position 480,310 of record NZ_JBEYWZ010000004.1, read on the forward strand.
CCTGATGATCAGGCACTGGGACGGGGCGAGGCGGCTGGCGATGAGAGCGAGGGCCTGAAGGATGCTCCTCGACACGAAACTGACGTCGGTGAGATCCAGGACGATCTCGTCGGTCCGTGCGGCCTCGTCGGTGAGCGCCAGCGCCAGGGGCCCGCGATGGGAGCCGAGGACCTCGCCCCGCAGACGCACACCGGGGCCGGCCGACAGGGGCAGCATCAGCAGGAGATCATCGGCGAAGTAGCAGCGCATCACGATTCCCGGGGTCTTGGGGAAACGCACCGGCAGGGATAGCGACGGCGGGAGTTGCAAGGCCGTTGGCGCCCCGGACGCGGTGCTATGTGGCGGGCACAGGCTCCCGCTGGAGTCAGCCGCTGGCGAAAGGGCCCCAGCCTGGGCCCGGTTGGAACGCCGGTAAGCCGGTTACCGCGCTAACGGCAACCGGTCGACCACGGACTGTGTGCAACCTATTGCGGCGCGCGCCCATGCGGAAGGCATGTTCCGGACCGCTTCCTTGAGGAAGGCCGGTTCGATCGGTAGCGGGCCCGCGCCCGGGCGACGTCGGCGCCCCGGAACCCGAACCACCGTTATGTGCCCATGGTCGTGTACCGCCCGGTACGTCAAGGGGCCCGTCACTCGTAGGGGTTGCTGCCGGGCTCGATGTCCCTGGGTCTGTGCTGGCGGCATACCGTTTCGGGGAATGCAGCCTGCCGAGGTCACAGAGCGGTGGGGCGGATCGGGGAAAGGGCGGCGTGTGAGCTGGGAAGCTGAGGGATCTTGGATGGCGCGGGCGATGTGCCGGACTGCGGATCCGGACGACCTGTTCGTCCAGGGCGCGGCGCAGCACAGGGCCAAGGCGGTTTGTTCGGGCTGTCCGGTGCGCACGGAGTGCCTTGTGTATGCCCTTGATTCACGTGTCGAGCACGGAGTGTGGGGCGGTTTGACGGAGCGGGAGCGGCGCGCGCTGCTGCGGCGGCGTCCCACGGTGACGTCGTGGCGGCGTCTGCTGGAGGCGGCGCGGGTGGAGCACGGGAGGCAGCGGCGTGCCGGAGGCGGTGCGGGCCGGCAGGCGGCGGGCTGACCCGGATTTGCCCGCCTCGCGGCGCAGTTGGCGGGGCTACCGGCTGATTCCAGCAGTACGTGCTGACCTGCGTGGCGCCCGTCGGTGCCGAACGGAGACTGTTTTGCGCAGGACTTTCAGCAGACTCGGACCAGCTTGACCTTCCCTCTCGGATACCCGGCTGGTGCGCTGACCTCATAAGCTCGCCGAGTTGCTGGCCGCTTGGCCTACGACGCCTGCTTCCATGTCGGTCGTACGCGGCTCCCGTTCGAGGTCCAGAGGCCTGCGGGACGGGCGGGTTTGCTCTTTGGCAGGTGGCTACGGTGTGAGGCGGTCCGCTTCGGCCAGCAGCAGATCGCCGAAGGGCTGAAAGCCAATACCGCAGGCATAGACGCCGCTGAAGACTCTGTGGATGGTTCCCCATTCCCAGATGGCGGTGGCATCCACGCCGGTGCGGGAAGCCAATTGCGCAGTCCGCGCCCAGAGGTCATCGCCAAGGTCTGGATTGCAACGCACGATCGTGCCGAGATCGCACGCCGGTTCGGCCCGCAGACCGGCTGGATCGATGAGCTTGTAGCTACCGTCACTCGCCTGCAGGGCGTTCATCTCGTGGATATCACCGTGGACAAGAACCGCGGACCGATCGTCGTGGGCGAGGCGACGACGATTCATGCAATTCAGCGCGTCCGTCACGGTGGCCGGCGAACACGGCCGCCCGGCCTGCTCCCAGAGTCCCGGCAGCCGATCGGCGTACTGCTCGGCCAACTTGGCGCCGGTCGGCAGGCCGATGTCGGGACCGATCGGGCGCCACAGGCGAACCGCCATGTCGCACAGCAAGGCGTGGCGGCTTGCAGGGTCGACGACGATGTCGTGCATCGGAGCCCGCAGACGCTCCAGCAGCAGGGCTTGTCGACCCATGTCTTCGCGCAACAGCTTGGGGCATCCCTCTCCGTTTGCCAGGCGCAACACCGTGGCCTCCTGCCGGATGTCCCTACCTGGCACACCGATCTTGAGGACCGCCGGAGTCCCGTCGACGAGTGTCGCCTCGACGACCAGGGCGGCGTGACCGCCTGCGAAGCTGGCGCCGATCATCAGCGACCACTCCCGGACCAGTGAGTCGACCAGGCCCGGCAGCTCGTCCAGCCAGGATTCGTTCCCGTCGGCCATGACCGTCTTGCGTACCCGGTCAGGAATGTCGAGGCTCATATCGCCAGCCTAGAGCCGTGGCCGTATTGGTCCGCCGGACTGGTTGAGGCCGCGGTGTCGAGGGTGCGTCCGCCCCAGCGGATGGAGGACTGACCGCGCCTGGTTGGGCGGATGGTGGCCGTCGTGTGGAAGTCACCGCACATCCGACCGCCACGACCGCCGGCCCGGCGAACAATCCCGATCAGCGGCGTGGTCAGCGGCGTGCTTTGAGCCCCTCCACGAGCAGGCCGAGCCCGAACTCGAAGTTGCGGTCGAAGTCGGTGCTGGCGAGGGTGGCCAGGGTGCTCTTCAGGTGGGGGTAGTCGCTGCCTGACGTCACGGCGCTGCGCAGTCTTTCCGCGCCGGTCTGATCGCCCTCCTCCGTGGCGGTGGCGGCCTGTTCCTCCAGGGTGTGGCCGACGGTGAAGTTGGCCACGGTGTAGAGCGTCCGTGCCGCGTCGTCGCCGGAGAAGCCCGCCTCGCGCAGGACGCCGACGAGTGTGTCCGCGAAGCCGAGGACCCCGGCGCCCGTGGAGTGGGTGCCGGCGAACACGCGCGCCCCGTCCCGGTGGGCGAGCAGGGCGTTGCGCAGGGCGTGCGCGAGCGCGGCGAGCCGCTCGCTCCACGAGATGTCGCCGCCCGCGGCCGTCACCACGACGCCCTCCATCATCTGCTCCGACATCGCCGTGAGCAGTTCCTGCTTGGTCGCGTAGTAGCGGTACAGCGCTCCGGCCTGCACGCCCATCGCGCCGGCCAGCCGCCTCATGGTCAGGGCGTCCAGGCCCGACTGATCCAGCAGGTCGAGGGCGGTTTGCACGGTGTGCGCGCGGTCGATCCGGGAGGGGCGGCCGCGCGGTGGGGTGGACGGAGAGCTCATGGAGCCCATTATAGTGAACAACGTTCACGTGAACGTTGTTCACTAATTCTGGGTGCGAGAAGAGCGGGAGGACGACGCCGATGGACGTCGACGTGATCATCGTGGGAGCAGGGCCGACCGGGCTGATGCTCGGCTGCGAGCTGGCCCTTGCGGGAGTGCGCACGCGGATCGTGGAACGCCGCGCCGCACCGCAGCGGGACTCCCGAGCGCTGAGCCTGCATCCGCGCAGTGTCGAGCTGATGGACCAGCGCGGGCTGCTCGACCGGTTCCTGCCGCAGGGCCGTCCCGTGCCCGGCTGGCACTTCGCACAACTCCCCACCCGCCTGGACTTCTCCCGGCTGGACACCCGGCACGGCTACACGCTGTTCATCGCCCAGGCCCGTACCGAGGCACTGCTGGCCCGGCGGGCGCACGAACTGGGCGCGGAGATCGTACGGGGACACGAGGTCGTCCGGCTGAGCCAGGACGACGACGGAGTCCAGGCGCAGGTGCGGGGCCCCGGAGGCGCCGAAACCGTCCGCGCCCGCTACGCGGTGGGCTGCGACGGCGGCCGCAGCGTGGTGCGGCAGGCCGCCGGCATCGCCTTCCCGGGCACCGACGAGACGCTCACGGGGATGCTCGGCGACTTCGCGGTCATGGACTCCGACCCCGCCGTCCTGGACGCCGCCCGCGCCGGGGGCGTGCTGGTGGCGCCCCTGGAAGACGGTGTGACGCGGCTGGTCCTGCTGGATCCGGACCGGATCCGCGTACCGAGCGCGGAGCCGGTGACCCTGGAGGAGTTCCGCGAAGCCCTGCGGCGCCTGTGCGGCTCCGACTTCGGCGTCGGCGAACCCCGCTGGCTCTCCCGCTTCGGCAACGCCACCCGCCTCGCCGACCACTACCGCTCCGGCCGGCTCCTGCTGGCCGGTGACGCCGCCCACATCCACTTCCCCGCCGCGGGACAGGGTCTCAACACCGGTCTGCAGGACGCGATGAACCTCGGCTGGAAGCTGGCCGCCACCGTCCACGGCTGGGCGCCGCCCGGCCTGCTGGACAGCTACGACACCGAACGGCGCCCGGTGGGCCAGGCGGTCACCGAGAACACCGAGATACAGACGCTGCTCGCGGAACTCACACTTGTCCGGGAATACCGACGCCCCGCGGCCGCCCTGCGCCGCCTCCTCGACGACCTCCTGCGCATGGACGAGGTCAACCGCACCCTCGCCTCCCGCATTTCCGCCCTCTCCACCGTCTACCGGCCCACCGAACCCGGAGCCGACCCACTGGTGGGCCGGCGCATGCCCGACATCGGCATCAAGGCCGGCGGACACGCGACACGCCTGTACGACCTGCTTCCCCCGGCCCGGTTCGTCCACCTCGACCTCACGGGCGATCCGGAATCCTCAGCAGCCGTCACCCGGGGCTGGGGCCCACGGATCTCCGCGGTGGCCGTGAACGCCCACGACGAGCACGCGGACCTGCGGGGAATCACCGAAGTCCTGGTACGCCCGGACGGACATGTCGCCTGGGCGACACGCGCCACCGACACGGCCGCCCGGTCCGGCGAACGCCGCGCCGCGCTGACGGCATGGGCCGGAACCCCCCTCTGAGCGCGGCGTTTCTGCCCCAGCGGATGCCCTTATCGCTGCGCATGCAGAGAAGTTCCCGGCGCCGGGAGGCGAGTGGAGACGCCGTCACCAGTACTGGATCATCACTTTGGCGATGATGACGACGCCCACCCCGAGGAAACCGAGGCCAAAGACCGTCCCGAACATGTCCTTGGCCGGCTGCGGCTCGGAGGCGGTGGCCTTGTCCGGCTCGTCGCCTGCGTAGTACACGAGCGTGGCATCGCCTGGTTCCCGGCTTGCCGGGCCGCCGGATTCCTTGAACCGGACGGCCCGGCCGTCCGGCGTCGTGAAGTCGTATTCGTGCCACTGGATGCGCCGCGCCACGTTGTTGACCATCTGGACAGTGGCCCAGGCGCGCACCACCCGCGCCTGCGCGGTCAGTCCGCTCTCCCACGCCGCGCGCCGTTGCCGCGTGCGGCGCACGATCGCGTGGGCGGCCCAGAACATCAGCACGATGAACAGCGGGAAGAGTATGTGGAAGACGAAATCCATGCGGTATGTACCCCCGTACACGAAAGAAGGACCGATGCGCGCGCCGCGCGGACCGGCAGTCGGTCGCGGTGCACGCGGACCCTATCCGAGGGCATCAGGGGCATGACATCCGGGCGTGGACCGGAAGGTGACGTACGAGCAGAGGCAGGGGTCTGACCCGCTCGCCCCGGCTCCGCCGACGCAGCCCTGGCGGAACCGCACAGCCTCCCGCGCTGGAGCGCGGCGGTTGCGGCAGGCGCCCGGATTGGCGAGGACTCGCCCCGCTCTGCAGTTCGACGCCGCCCCGGCGTTGCCCGCACAACGGCCCGTCCCCGGCGCTCTCCAGGCCGCGGAAACGGGCCATTTCACTACGTCGCGCGACGTAAAACCCCGGTCTGGGATCGATTTCGGCCGACATTGCGGCCCGAATAAACGTTACGTCCGACCCTGGGCCGGGTGATGGGCACGATGAGTGGGGCCCAACCGGATGGACGCATTGCCGCAGGGGTAGGCAGTGAACAAGATCGGAGGAGAGGCCATGTCTTTCAAAAACATCTTCGAGGGCGGCGGAAGCGAAGCCAAGTCCGCCGAAGAGTCCGCGCAAAAGGTATACGAAAAGATCCCGGGCGCCCGGCCCGAACGGCAAGGGATCGACCCGGAACTGTACGACGGAATTCCGGATGTCGAGCGTGACCCGAAGATTGTGCGTGAGACGTCACCCGAGGCGCTCCGCATCATGAACGGGTTTCTGTCGCCGCTGTTCCAGCGGACCGGGTCGGCGGCCGCCGAACAGCAAGCCACCTGCGAGGACCCCGCATCGACGACCGGCATGGCGTCCGCGTCCGAGGGCGAGACGTTCAAGAAGGTGAACGTCGAGATCAGGGACGAGGACCGGCCGGGGGTCAAGGCTGAGGACCTGCCGAAGATGAGCGAGGCAGAGATGGAAGAAATGAGAAGGAAGAACGCCGAAGCGGCCGCGAAAGTCGAAAGGACCGACGGCACGCCGGCCGAGGGTGAGTGACTGCCACATCGTTGAGTTCCGCGGGAAAGGGAGGGCCCAAGGGAATGGGCGATGCAAAAAAGAACAATGTGAGTACGGCTCATCTCGGCGAACGCTACATGCGCCACCCGCTGACCGGCCGGAACCTGAAAGAGCTCGACGTCGCCACAAAGGCGCCCGCGATCCTGGACCAGGGCAGGGAGAAATTCAAGAGGAAGGCCGAAAAGAAGACGCCGGACGGTGAGGACCGGTACGTCCACCCCACTGGATTTTCCCTGAACAAGGGACGGTTCCAGGAATTCCCCGAAGGAGAAGCCGCGGCGCACGAGCGCGGATGGACGGCCTACATGACGGTGGGTGTGCCGCTCGTCGAAGAGCGGGCCGACATCGCACAGCCTCCTCCAGATGTGATCTCCAAGCAGACGTATGTGAACCGGACCGACCCCGTCCCCACGAAGTGGTCGCACACGGTCGAGTTCTCGATCTCGAACACGATCAGCTGGTCGCTCCAGGGGCAGGTGCAGCTCACCTTCGGCGCGAAGGTCACCGCCTCGCTCCAGCAGCAACTCCAGAAGAGCATGGCGGCGAACCAGTCGCAGAAGACCACCCTGAAGAACAGCAGGGACAACCAGGGCGTCGACTCGGAGTCCCAGTCGCAGTCGACCAGTACGACCACGGCCACGAGCACCGCCACCGGCACCGGCGAGCTGTCGGCACAGCTCATGCTGGGGATCACCGCGTCGGTCAGCGGCTCGCTGACCACCGCGTTCAAGACGTCGTCCACGCTGAGCGGTGAGGTCGGCAGCCGGGTTGACGTCCTGGCCACGCAGCGGCGCCAGGTGCGGAGGTTCGACTACGAGTTCCCCATCTCCTTCGGCGGGTGGGTCGCGCTGTATTACCCCGAGCCGGTGGAGGTCAAAGAGACGCACCCGGACGGCCCCCAGACCAAGGAGCCGGCCTATGCCAAGGTCATCGCGTGGAAGCTCGGCGAGACCGGCGCGCCCCAGGACACCTTCGACCTGACCGACGAGGGCAGGCCGTTCTTGCAGCGGGGGGAGGCCGAGGTCGTCTCCACGCTCGCCGGAGTCCATGAGGTCTTCGAGCTGGAGAAACTCGAGTTCGACAGCAAGATGCACCCTCTGCACAAGGGCGGTGGCGCACGGCAGGCGAGTTCCCGGAAGCCTCCCGTCACGCTCGCCGAAGGGCTGGGCACCGCCGACGGTCTGGCGCTGGACCGGGCGAACCAGAAGGCGTACGTCACCGACCGGTACAACGGCGGCAGGCTGCTGCAGGTGGACCTCGCCGACGACGGCGAAGGCGTCAGCGACAGCACCGAATGGGTCCTGGCGACGCCGGGTCAGGTCAACGACGTGGCGCTCGATCTGCCGGGCAACCAGGCCTACATCACCGACTACAGCGGCAAGCGCCTTTTCACGGTGGACCTGGCCGACCGCTCGGCCCCTCCGGTCGAGATCGCCGAAGGCATGAACGCGTACGGCGTCGCCCTGGAACTGCCGGGCGGCCGGGCCTACGTCACCGACGTGGAGAAAGGCGAGTTGATCGAGTTCAGGCTGGACGGCCGCCCGGCACAGCGGCAGCGCACCTGGAACGTGCCGAGGGCCGCAGGGGTGGCGCTGGCCGAGGGCAGGGCGTACGTCGGTCAGTACGACCTCGGCGGGCTGTACGAGGTCGACCTCACGGCGGACGGCGTCCCCCCGCGCACCGTGGCCACCCGTCTGGGGTGCAGCGTCCGCGTGGCGCTGGACGGCGCGGGCCACGCGTACGTCTGTGACTCGGCCGGCGGCAAGGTGCACGAGGTCGTCGTGGCCGACGGCGAGGCCAAGGGCCGTCAGCGCGTGGTGGCCGAGGGCCTGGGCAACGTCAGCGGTATCGCGCTGGACCATGACAACGGCCTGATCTACGTCAGCAACCGGCAGGGCAAGCTGCTGCGGATCCCCGGCGCGCTGCGGGGCACCCCGGCACCGTCGTAGCAAGACACGCCCCCACTCGGGTGCGGATTGGCCCGCCGGAGAGTCCGGTGTGGTGTACGGATGCTGTCGGCCGGCCGCGCTACGCGGCCGGCCGACAGCGTTCGGCGGGGCCAGTGTTGGTGCGCCATCACGTGCGGCCGGGAGAGGACGTCACACCGCAGAGGCCACAGATGCGGCTGCACGACACGCTCAACTCCACGGCCGCGAGGCGAGACCATACCCAAGCCCATCTGCCGCTTCCCGCACACGCGGAGATGACACTGAGCCTTTTCCAACCTCAGGTTGAGGTGTGATGAAGGGCGGGGATGGTCTTCACGATGGCGGTGACTCGGTTGGTGCTACAGCGGAGTTTCCGCGGGAGGCGCCAGCCCTTCAGGGCGGCCATGGCTTGGTCGCCGAGGCACCGGATTCCGGCCTGGGTGCTGTTGTGCCGACGTTGCCGCAGCTTGATACGCAGGCCGCGGAAGGGCGCCCGGGTGGTGCCGCCGGCGCCTTGATACGCCTTGTCCGTCCAGCACTTCACCTCCGCGTCGCGGGGGTGTAGTCACCGGCAGCACCCGTGTCGTGGCGAGCGCCCGGAGCGGTGGGTGAGGTCGCCAGCAGTCGACCTGCCGCATCGGCGATGGCCTGCCACGCCGGGCTCGTCGGCATGGCGGCGCTGACCCGGTTGGGAGCTGCCGCGGAGCTGCGCACCGACCGGTGAGCGGTCGGTGCGGGCCCGGTCTACCGGTTCGCGGCTTCGCGAGAGGCGGTCCGGTTTGTGCGAACGACCGCGCGGCCCACGGCGTTGCGCACCGCGAGGCCCGGCCGGGTGCGGGGCACCATGAGCCTGGAGAGCAGACCGACGCGTCGTTGCCGCGGGCCTACCTCACGGCGGAGCCGCGACTCGTAGGCGGTGAAGGCGCGGGCGTGGTCACCGGGATGGGTGGCGAGCTCTTCTGCGAGGGCGTACGCGCCCGCCATCGCCATGCTGGACCCGTCGCCCAGCAGGGCTGTCGCCGCCGCCGCGTCCCCGAGCAGTACGACCCGTCCGCGGGACCACGAAGGCACCCGGACGGTGGTCAGGGGGTCGAAGAACGGAGCCGGGTGGTCGAGGAACGCCGCCACGAGTTCCGGTGCCCGCCACCGCACGTCGGCGTAGGCGTCGGCCACGGTCTGCTTGTGAAGGGCGATGTTCTTGCGGTCGTGGGGCGCCGGCGGTGCGGCCCGGAAGGTGAAGATCGCGAGCGGGGTGGTCCGCGAGGGGTGGAGGACCAGCATCCGGTTCGGCACGGTCAGCATCGTCATCTCGGTCGGGTCCTCGATGGCGTCCGGTTCCAGCGGGACGGTCGCGCCGTACAGGCCCAGGTCGCTCGCGAACTGCCGCTCGGGGCCGAATACCAGGCGCCGTACGGTGGAGTGCATCCCGTCGGCACCGACTACCAAGTCGAAGCGCCGTGGCGCGGACCGCCGGAAGGTGACGTCCACCCCGCCTTCGTCCTGGTCGAGAGCGGTGACCGTGTCGTCGAACAAGAACTCGGCCTCGGTCTGCGCCGACCGGTGGAGCACCTCGGACAGGTCGGCTCGGGTCACCTCGACCGTCGGCGCCTTGTCCGAGGTGAGCGGGAGTTGCAGGATTCGCCTGCCGCCGGGGTCGAGCAGGGACAGCGACCGATTGCGAGTGGCGAGCTCATGGAGCTGCGGGAGGATGCCCATGTGGTCGGCGACCGGGATCGCGGGCCCCTTCACGACGATCGCGCTACCACCGGAGCGCAGCTGCCGGGCGTGTTCGACGACCGTTGGCCGGTAGCCGTTCCGGGAGAGCCAGTAGGCGAGTGCGGGCCCTGCGATTCCGGCACCGACTATCAGCACCTCGGGTTTCTTCATGACGATGACCTCTCGGAGTGTCGATGACCAGGTCCCCGGTGAGTGCCGGTGCCGGGGCTCAGGGCGCGGCGGCACGGGGCAGCACAACCCGGGGAAAGGTACGAAAGATTTCGTACCTCAGTGGAGCACGCCCTTCAGGTACGATGCAAGTCGTACTTGAAGGAGGTGCGGCGTGGCCGGGAGGAACCTGGTCGGCCCGGAGGCCGATGCGCTCGATCTGGGTGCGGTGTTTCGCGCCCTCGCCGACGAGCACCGTCGTTCGGTGATGACGGAGTTGGCCGCCGACCGCAGCGACAGCGAGCGGGGCTGCAACTCGTTCGATCTTCCGATCTCGAAGCAGACCCAGACCCACCACTTCCGGGTCCTGCGCCAGGCAGGTCTCATTGACGAGATCGACTACGGTAACCGCAAGGGCATCCGACTACGACGCGCGGACATCGAGAAGAGATTCCCCGGGCTGCTCACGCTCCTGGGCGCAGAGTCCCCGGGCGGTACCGCTCCTCGCTGAGCGCAGCTGAGCACCCCGGAGGGGAGTCCGAGTCGTCCCTGAGCCGCAAGCTCGACCGGATCCAGCTCGCGCCCGGCTCGCAGGCAGCCGAGCGCGACGCGGGCACGAAGGGGATCGGTGTCGCTTCGACCACCGTCCCGCGCTCGTGATCGGCGCCGAGCACTTCCGCGCGCGCTCCCTCACGCCACCACCCACCGAGGTGTCCTCAACCTGCGTGCGGAGCAGAGCCACTGGGGTAAGGGCGGGGTCCGGGCGTAGAGAAGCTCCTGGTAGACGGGTGCGTGTCGAGTCCAAGCCATCCTGCCAGGAGCTTTCCGCATGCTTGCCTGCCCAGCCGGGGTCGATCTGTCCACCTCCGTTCTGCGCTTCCTCGCCCGTGAGTTGACCGCACGTCGTCTTGCGCAAGGAACACGATGGCGCCGGCTGGCCGCCGGACGGCACGCTGCTGCCAATCGACCGGATCGCCGCCGACCGACCCTTCTACTCCGGGAAACATAAGAAGCACGGCATGAACGTGCAGGTGATCGCCGCCCGGCAGGACGGTTACTGTGGGCGTCGCCCGCGCTGCCGGGATCCGTCCACGACATCAAGGCCGCGCGAACCCACGGCATCATCGGTGCCCTGGCGGGTGCTGGGGTGGATTGCTGGGCCGACAAGGGCTACCGGGGCGCCGGCGGCACCGTGCGAGTTCCCTACTGGGGGCGCTGGGAGACTCTCTCCCCTGGCCAGCGGGCCGTCAACTGCTCACACGCGAAGATCCGTGCACTCGTCGAACAGGCCATGGCCGCCCTCAAAACCTGGCGGCTGATGCGCAAACTGCGATGCTCTGCCAGCCGTATCACCAGCATCGTCCAGGCCGTCCTCACCCTGCACCTGACATGCACAAACTGAGGTTGGAAAAGGCTCACTGTCTAATTCGCTCTGAAAATAGGGTTGTTGAGGCCGGCGGCACACGCTGGGTGAGCAACAGCTTGGAGGCGTGGCCCCGCGACATGTCCGGGATCGAGCGGCACGGTCACACCCAACGGCCGCCAAAGACCTGCGACATCGGTCACGGAACTGGGCGTGGAGAACGCGCCGCACTCCGCGTTCACGGCGGCAGGAGCGCCGTCTCTGAGGCAATTCCCAGCCGCTGAACGAGGGGGGGTGCGCCCGGGGGAGATAGGCCGGACACGGACCCGGCAGCCCACCCTTTGGACAGGTCTGCCGCCACCGGCAGATCACCAGCTCGACTCCGACCGGCACCCTCGACGGCGAGGTGTGCGGCCTGCGAGAGGCTGGTCGCACCACACGGCGCGACAGTTGGCAGGCTCTCGTGACGCGACTTCCGACACCTGTCGATTGTTGGGCGGGAGTCCCGACGCCACTCTTCCAGGCATGACGAATCTGCCACCCGGGTGCCGGGCGACCACGCACGCCTTCCTCGCTCCTGCCGCACGGCCCGCCGCGACGGCGCGGAGCCGACCGACCTCCTGCTGACGCCCTCGAACGCGGACGAAAGGCGGCCCCAACCGGCCGGCGGAGGCTAGTCGCCTCCAGCGCCCGGGCGTCGCCGAGAAGCGCCGGATCCACGGGCCTGCCTCGTGTCCCCGCTCGTTACTGATCCCTGCTCGTTCCTGGAGGCCACCGTGTCCGAATCCGTCCCCCGCTCAGAGCAACAGAGCCTTCCCCGAGCGGGCATGGCCGTGCTGGCCGTGCTCGCCGTCGCCGTCGGCGCCCTGGAAAACGTACCCATCCCCGTGCTTCCGCTCCTGCAGCGCGAGCTCTCCCTCACCGCGGCGCAGGCGGCTCTGCTCACCACGACGCTGGTCCTCAGCGGCTCGGTCACCGGTCCGATCACGGCGAAGCTCGCAGACCTCTTCGGCGGGCGTCGCATGCTGCTCGTGATGACATGGATCATCGTCGCGGGCGCCGGCGTCTCGGCGTTCGCCGACTCCCTGCCGGTGATGCTGGTGGGCCAGACGCTCCAGGGCATCGGCGTCGGCATTCTGCCGGTCGCGTTCACGCTGGTACGGGAGTACGTGCAGGAGCGCATGTCGCTCGCCGTCGGACTGGTCACCGGGCCCTTCATCGCCGGCACCGGCCTTGGGATCGTGGCCGCGGGGCCGATCGCGGACGCGATGTCCCGCCGATGGGTCTTCCTGCTTCCCACCCTGGTGGTGGCCGCACTAGCTGTCGCGGCCCAATTCGCCCTGCCTCGGCGCAGTGCGCCCGGCCTTCGACGACAAGGACGGGAAACACTGGACTGGCCCGGCGCCCTCCTGTTGGCTCTCGCGCTCGGCGCCCTCACGTTCAATCTCTCCCGGATCCCGCGCACCGGATGGCTGTCCACTGAGTCCTTGACGCTGTTCGCCGTCACCCTCGTCAGCGGCGCCTGCTGGGTGGCCGTGGAGCGACGGGCCGCCACACCTCTGATCGACCTCCGTCTCCTCGGGCGCCGCGGAGTGTGGAGTTCGGTCGTCGTCGCCGGCGTCGTCGGTGCGGGGTCCGCCGTCCCGGCTTACTTGTTCCCGCAGTTGCTCGCGATGCCGTCCGAGGCGGCCGGGTTCGGCTTCACCGCCTCGACCAGCCAGGTCAGTCTCTACCTGTTCCCGGCATACCTCTGCGCCATGTTCGTCGGACCGTTGTCCGGGCAGCTGGTCCGCTGGTTCGGATCCCGCCTGGTCGTCGCCGGCGCGCTGGTCGTCACGGCCGCCGGGCTGCTCTTCGCCGCCCTGTGGCACAGCGCCCCCTGGCACGTCGTCCTCAGCCTGATCGTGGCGGTCGGTATCGGCGTCGGCGCCGCCGGCACCGCGCTGTACGTCGGCACCATCGCGTCGGTTGATCCGTCCGACACCGGTGTCGCCACTTCCGTCAACATGGTCGCGCGCGGGATCGGTGCGGCGATCGGCGTCCAGATCTCCGCGGCCGTGCTGTCCACCGGCACGAACCCCCTCACGCAGCTGCCCACCGAGAACAGCTTCCGGTTCGGATTCCTGCTCGCCGCGATCCTGGCCCTTCTGCCTCTGGCGATCGTCGCGTTCATGCCCGGCCGCGCCCCGGCACCCAGCCGCCCCACGGCGGGCAGGGTGCCGGATCCGGTACCTGGCTCGTAGGCACCTGCGGACGATCCCGCGCTCAGGACACCAACGGCCTGCCACGGCAGTACTTTCCCAAGGGCCGGCCTGTCCCGGCGGATTCGGGCTGCTTGGGCCAGGACGCGGTCGGTGACGTCGATCCACTAGCCGGGGGGAGGGGGCTCTTCGCCGCGGGCGTCGGCCGCCGCGATTTCCCGGCCGCGTTCGACGGCGGCGAGGGTGTCCTTGGCCACGCGCTCGTCCATGGTGGGGCCGGTCGTGCAGCATGTCGCGCCTCATACGGAAGGGGCGGTACGCGCAGGGCGAGCACTGACGCCGGACAAAGGCCGCTGCGCGTCCGCGCTGCGGTTGCTCCCACCGGGTACGGCCCGACAGAGCCAGGCGCTTTTCGGACAAGCGCTCGCGAATCATGGTCAGCTGCCGGACCGTCACGGCACAGTGACGCAGAGATCGCCGACGGGCTGCTTCGGGGAGGGGTGCAGTGAGAATGCGCTTCAGGGTGCTCGGGGAGATCGAGGCGTACGTGGACGGCCGCCCGGTGGACCTCGGGCACTTGCGGCAGCGATCCGTGCTGGCCGCGCTGCTGGTCGACGCCAACCGGAGCGTCTCGGTGGACCAACTGGCCGACCGGGTCTGGGGCCACCGGCCTCCACAGCGGTGGCGACCGACGCTGTACAGCTATCTCTCCCGGCTGCGGCACACGGTGGAGCCGGCCGCCAACGGAGCCGTGGGCATCAGCCGTGGACCCGGTGGCTACCGGCTCATGGTCGATGCCTCGGCGGTGGACCTGCACCGGTTCCGCGACCTGGTCACCCGGGCACGCGGCAGCGAGCAGGACGATCAGGCCGCAGCCCTCTTCGAGCAGGCGATGGACCTGTGGCACGGGCCCGGGTTCGGCACCCTGGACACGCCGTGGTTCAGCGCGCAGCGCGAGGCCCTCGCCCACGAGCGGTTCACCATGAGGCTGGACCGCAATGACGTCGCCCTCAGGCGCGGGCGGCACGGTGATGTGCTCGCTGATCTGACCGCGCAGGCGGCGGCGCACTCGGTGGACGAGCGGCTGGCCGGGCAGTTGATGCTCGCTCTGCACCGCTGCGGCCGCTCGGCGGAGGCACTCGCGCATTTCGACCGTACGCGCCGCACGCTCTCCGAGGAACTGGGTATCGATCCGGGCCCTCAACTGCGCCGGCTGCACCGGCGGATTCTTGCTGCTGACGCGTCCCTCATCGTCCAGGCGCCTGCGCCTGCGCCTGCCGCTACCTCACTCCCCGTGCCATGCCAGATGCCGACCCCGCCTGCCTTGTTCGCGGGGCGGGAGGACGAGCTGGAACAGCTCACCAAGGCGTTCTGGGACACGCCGGAAGGCACCGTGGCGATCCCGGTGATCTGCGGGCCGGGCGGTGTTGGCAAGAGCTGGCTGGCCTCCCAGTGGGTCAGCCAAAACACTCAGCGGTTCCCCGATGGGCAGTTGTACGTGGACCTGCACGGCTTCGACCCCCGTACGCCGCCGTTACCTGCCCGCGCAGCGCTGAGCGGATTCCTGGACGCGCTGGGCATCACCCGCGACCGTATCCCCGCAGACATCGATGCCCAGTCCGCCCTGTACAGGAGTCTCCTGGCCGACCGGCGGATGCTGATCGTCCTGGACGACGCCCGCGACGCCGACCAAATCCGCCCGCTGCTGCCCGGCGGCCCGTCCTGCGCCGCGCTCATCACCAGCCGCAACCGGCTGACCCCGCTGACGGCCACGCACGGCGCCAGCCTGCTGCCGCTGGACGTGCTGCGTCCGAACGAGGCCCGGGCGCTCCTGGAACGCCGCCTGGGTGCCGATCGCACCAGCACCGAGCCAGAAGCCCTTGCGGCCCTGGCGGAGCACTGCGCCGGACTGCCGCTGGCCCTGGCCATCGTGGCCGCCCGCGCCGCTATGCACCCCGACTTCCAACTCGCCGTCCTCGCCGAGGAACTCGGCCGGACCACTGACCGCCTCACCGCACTCGACCTCGGTGACCTGACGGTGAGCATGCGCGCCGTCTTCGCCTCTTCCTGCGCGGCGCTGACCCCGGCTGCCGCTCGGCTGTTCGCCTTCCTGGGGTTGGTACGGAGTGCGGACATCACCGCCACCGCCACCGCCAGCCTGGCCGGACTTGCCCCGACAGAGGCCCGGGTGCTGCTGGCGGAGCTGGAGAGCGCGCACCTGGTGCGCCAGCACCGTCCCGGGCGGTACCGGATGCACGACCTGGTGCGCCTGTACGCCGTCGAGCTGGCCGCCGTCCTGCCCGACCAGGAGACAGTGCATGGCCAGAACCGGCTCCTGGACCACTATCTGCACACGGCGTTCGCCTCCAACCGGCTGCTGGACGGCCCATACACGCCCTTCCGGCCCCAGCCAGAGCCTGCGGTCCCCGGCAGCAATCCCATCTCGCCCGATGACACCGCGGCCGCGCTCCAGTGGTTTGACGAAGAGCACGAGTGTCTGCTCAACGCCCAGGCGCAAGCGGCGATCCTCGGCAGGCACCGCTTCGTAGGGCAGCTGGCCTGGACGCTGATCTCCTATCAACTAAGCCGACACCGGCTGGAGGAGTACGTCAGCGTGTGGCAGACCGCCCTCACCGCGGCCGAGCACGACGACAACCCAGCCGCCCGGATCCTGGCGCATTGGCGCCTGGGCTTCGCCAGCTCCCGCGTCGGTGACCACGCACAGGCCCTCGACCACCTGCATCACGCCCTCGACCTGGCCGAGCGTTCGAACGACCTGGCGGGCCAGGCGCACATCTACCGCACCCTGGCGCGGGCCTGGGAGGAGCAGGGCGACAACACACGCGCCCTGGATCACGCGGAGCACGCGCTGCGGCTGTACCAGGAGGTGAACCACCCGCTCTGGGAGGCGAACCAGCTCAATGCGGTCGGCTGGATGCATGCCCGGCTCGGCATGTACGCCCGGGCCCGGGCCCGCTGCGAGCAGGCGCTCGCCCTTTTCCGCGCACAGAGCCTGCCGGAGCACGGGGCGTCGACTCTGGACAGCCTGGGCTACATAGCCCATCACACTGGCCGCTACGGCGATGCCCTTGAACACTACGAGCAGGCTCTTGCTCTCTTCCGTGAGGTGGGTGATCTCGCCAACGAGGCCGACACCTTGGCCAACGCCGGCGAGACCCATCTGGCCCTGCACCAGTACCAGGAGACCCGCCGGGTCTGGGAGCGGGCCATAGAGCTATACCGAACCCAGAACCGAACCGCCGAGGCCGACGGCGTGTGCGACCGCCTGGCCTCATTGGAGACGCTTTAGGCGGAGATGTTCCGCGGGGATGCCAGGCCGGTTGCTGTCCCCCCGTCTGGCATCCGTCTGGCATCCCCGCGTCCCCCGGTCGGTGCCGACTTCGGCCCGGAGCGTTGCAGCCGGGCCAGTCCCCCTTCTGACACCGGCCGCCCCCACTGCCTTCGATCAGGATCAACCGCGGCCTGGCTGAAGCCCCCACCGTGCTGGAGCAGAACGCCTCAGCGGTCTTCAGGTCAGCCGGCGTCCCAGAAGCCGGAAGCCACCCGCTTGCCGGAGGTGCACCCGGCGTACACGCCCCTGCGGTCCCCGTAAGCGCGAGTGTACGTACTGTACTTGGTGCTCCCGGTGGAACACTTGACCCAGGTGCCGTACTTCTCCGGTCCGGTTCCGTCGCACCAGCCGGTGAACCCTGTTGTGGTGAAACTGATCGCGTCGCAGTTGCCGTTCCAGTCCTTCACGCCGACGCCGGACGCACTGCCATGCGAGACCTCAGCGACGGCGGTCTGTTCGGAACGACTCGATGAGGCACTCGCCACTTGAGGGGTCAGTGCCATACCGCCCAGCATCAATGCTCCGACGGCGGCGTAGATGCGGTGTTTCTGCATGGTGGCTCTCCTTGAAAGCGCTGTGGTCACCTGTTTTCCGGGCACTCGCGGATGACCCTGGCCCCCTCCTGCACGAGACCTGCCCACCCGGCTGTGCGCCCTGCGGAATACGATCGGGTTCTGACCTGGGGCAAACCTTGTAAGACCATTGAATTACCTGGTCAGGGCGTACATGCGAGCCGGTCGAAGTGCCGGCCTGGTCGTCCGTCGCCTGCCTCCGAGTGCACCGTCGTCGGCTGTGAGCTCAGGATGTCCGCTCGTAGAGCGTCCCTACGCGGACCAGCGTGGGGCGTCCGTCAGCGTCGGGGTCGTAGAACTGTACGGCCCCGAATTCGCCCGGGCTGCCGAGGTCCAGAGAGAACCGGCGCCGCTCGCTGTCGATGCAGACGAGGGGCAGGGCCCGATTGTCGCCGGGCGTGCGGCCATTGAGCCGGTCCCACGTGGTCAGCGCGGGTGCTGGTGTCAGCCGGAGGCGGAGCTGCCCGTCGCGCACGTCGACGGAGACCTGGCCGTTGGGGGAGCGGTAGTCCCCGGTGAACCGCTCGTTGTCGACCTCGACGGCAGGCTCCGGCGGGTAGGAGGGGGCCGGACTGGGGACGTCGAAACACTCCTTGAGCAGGCTCTCGCACAGCGCGGAGTACAGCTTGAACCCGGTGGTGCTGTTGGTGAGTACGGCCAGGACAGCCTTCTGCTTCGGCAGTACGTACAGGGTCGAGTGCATGCCGAGGTTGGCGCCGCCGTGCGTCAGGACCGGGTCCTCGCCCTCCCGGACGAGGGCCCAGCCGAGACCGTAGTTCACGTACATGGGGAAGCAGCCCCAGAAGTCGTCGAACTGGGGCTGGCGCATCTCGTGCAGTGACCAGGGGGACAGGAACCGGCGTCCGTCGGGCGCCGTGCCGTCGATGTGGATCCGCCCGAAATTGATCAGGGCGTCGACGTCGAGCCACAAGCGGGACCCGGCGGGGCCGTTCTCGGGCCAGGCGCGCAGCCGGGAGACCGGTGACGTGTTCCCGGTGGCGGGGTCGACGGTGTGTCCCACGGCGGTCGATCGCAGAAGGAGCTCTTCGCTGTCGGCGGTGGCGTTGAGGTCCAGCGGCTGCAGGATGCGCGTGCTGAGTGCGGAGTCGTAGCTCTCGCCGGTGATCACTTCGCTCAGCCGTCCGAGGGTGCCCATGCCCATGTTGCTGTAGGACCATCGCTTGCCGGGGATGCCCGTGACCGGCTGGGTGGTGAGCTCTCGCATCAACCGTTCGAGCACGTCGTCGCCCGGAGCCAGGTCGGGCATGTAGTCGCCGGGCAAACCGGATGAGTGGTTGAGCAGCATGCGCACGGTGATGGCCGCGGCCCGCTCGGAATGCGCGAGCTCGAAGCCGGGCAGGTAGGCCCGCACGGGCGCGTCGAGTTCGAGCAGCCCCTCGTCCACGAGAGTCATCGCCAGGGATGCGGTGAACACTTTGGTGACGGACCCGGCGGCGAACAGCGTGTTCGGCAGCACGGGTGCGCCGGTTGCCGTGTTGACTGTCCCGGTCGCGGCCCTGACCAGCGTGCCCTGGTGCCACAGGGCCGCTGACGCGCCTGCCACATTGAATTCCTCGGCCAGATCCGAAAGCCGACGAGTGAGCTCCTCCGACGTCATCATGCCCACCAAGGTAGGTGAGCGGGCGATCAGTCTCACGCGACACCAGTCGCGTTTTCCGCTGCTGGTACTTGACAGATGTCGAGGTGCGTCGGGTCAGGCGAGGCCCAGGAGCCGGGAGACTTTGATGCCCAGGTGGAGGAGGAGCCGGTGCTGTCCGTCGGAGAGGTCGAGTTCGGTGACGTCTTCGATGCGGCGGACGCGGTGGTACACGCTCGCGCGGTGCAGTCCGAGCTCGGTGGCGGTCGCCCGGGCGTCGCCTGCCCGGTCCAGGTACAGCTCGGCAGTGGTGAAGAGCTGACGGTCGGCCTCGAGCAGCCGCCGCACCGCGGGGTGCACTCCGTAGGTGCCGAGCTGGTCGATGGGTTGGCCGGCGAGCAGGGCATAGATGCCCAGAGACTCGTGTGCGACCAGCGGGGCGAAGGAGGGGACGACCTCCGCCACGCGCAACGCGTCGAGCGCCTGCGTGTAGGACGTCACGGCATCGTCGAGCCGGCGGGCCGGGCTGCCCACGGCGACATGCACATCACGCCACTTCGCGCTGCGGCCCAGCCGTTCCAGGGAGGTCGTCCTCAGGGCTTCCGGCAGCTCCGGCGAGCGTCGCAGCGTTGCGCTCGGCATGACCAGGACGGCGTGATCCGGCCGGACCAGGCGCAGGCTGCCCCGATCACCGAGGCGAGCCGAGGCCGTGTTCACAGCGGCCTGGAGCGCTATCCGGTCGTCCTCGTCGACACCGTCCGCGCCGGCCGGCAGCGGGCGTGCCACCACGGCCGTGACATCCCCGCGCAGCGCGAACAGGTCCTCCTCGACCAGCCTGGCCGAGGCCATGCCCCTTACCTGCGGGTCCTCCGAGAGCAGGTCGCGCACCAGCTCGCCTTCCCGAGCTGTGCGCAGGTGCGAGACCACGCGCTCGCGGAAGCAGATGGCGCCTGCTTCGGCTGCCGCCGCCGACGCCAGCTCGAGCTGCGCACCGGTCAGTGAATCCTCCGTGTCAAACAGCCACAGATAGCCGAAGCGCACGTCTTGGTAGACGACGGGCACCACCAGCCGCGGCAGGATCCCGAGATCATTCTCGGCCGGGAGGCGCACCGGTCCGGTCGCGCGCCCAAGACGCTGGCGCCGCAGCCACGCGACGGCCTCGGGCGGCGCCCCGCGGCTGAGGATGACGCGTGCGCGCCACTCGTCGCCCGCGTCGGCGTGCGTGCTGTAGGCCAGCAACCTGAAGTCAAGGTCGTCCAGGGCGACCGCGCGCCCGAGGCGATGCGCGAGCGCCTCCACCACGCGCTGAAGCTCTTCGAGCACACCACTCACCGTTCTGCCGCAGACCTGCGCCCGTCCGGTCACGACTCCCGCCGGCGCCTGGCCCAGTCGTACCACGCCATGGCATGCGGCAAGCGTCTGACCATGTCCGTCCTCGGGCGGCGTCGCCGGTCCGCACGACAGCTGTAGAAGCATTGGGGTCCGGAATGCAACGCGGGCCACATGCCTGGCGGTACGGTCTGCGCGAGTCTTGAGGGGCCCGGAGTCCGGCACCTTGCCCACTCGGCGCGATCCCGGACGCGGGTCGCCGGACACACGACGGTCTGACTGGGAGCTCCCGTGCGCGAATCGCCGCCGACATCAGTGCCACGGGGCCCCTCCGGCCCGGTGAACCCGCAGCCGTCGGGTCCGACGAGCCGCCGGAGAACGCGGTCGCACTCTCCGCGGGCCGTCAGCGACGGCGGGCCCAGGCTTCCAGCTCGACCAGCGCGCCGAACGGCAGTTGGTGCACCGCCACGCAGGTACGGGCCGGAGGTTCGGATCCGAAGACCGCGTTGTACTGCTCGTTGCAGGCGGTGTAGTCATCCATCGTGGTCAGGAAGATGTTGACCTTGACTACGTCGGAGGCCGCCAGTCCGGCCGCGTCCAGCACCGCCAGCAGGTTGGCCAGGGCCTGTTCCGTCTGCCCGGCGGCACCGCCGCCCGCCAGGCGGTCGTCAACGAGGCCGATCTGTCCGGAGACCGCGACAAGGTCGCCGGCCTCCACACTCGGGCGGAAAAGCGGAAGAGAGTTCATCGGTTCGCCTCACTCGGGGAGATGACAGTCGGTCGGGGCCCGTTCCGGCTCACTATCTGTCTTTCGCCGTCCGAAGTCGCCCTGCAGTTGTCCGGTGTTGATGGCCCCGAATTCGACGTCTGTCACACCGGCAGTCGCCCCCACCACCACGCAATCCTCTCTTCAGGAGACCAGCATGCTTCTCGCACCACGTCCCGGCCCGCCCCGCACACACGGCCAGGTCACCGAAGGCGGTGTTCAGGCATGACCCGCTCGACGCGCAAGCCCCCGAAGCGCGTTGCCGTGATCGGCGCCGGGATGGTCGGACTGTCGACCGCATGGTTCCTGCAGGAGGCCGGCGTCGAGGTGACGGTCCTCGACCGCTCGGGCGTGGCCGCGGGGTCCAGTTGGGGCAACGCAGGATGGCTGACATCGAGCCTGGCCGCCCCGCTGCCCGAGCCGGCGGTGCTGAAGTACGGCATCCGCGCCATGTTCAGCCCGTCGTCGCCGCTCTACATACCGCCGACCGCCGACCCGCGCATGCTCAAGTGGCTGGCACAGTTCGCCCGCAACTGCACATCCGCCCGGCGCAACAAGGCGATGCAAGGCATGCTCCCCCTCATCCAGGACGCCTTGACGGCATTCGACGCACTGGAAGACGGCGGGGTCACCGCCCGCACCCGGCCCGCCGACCCGCTGACCGCGGCGTTCCGCACCGCGCAGGACAGCAAGGGACTGCTGGAGGAGTTCGCCCACCTGCGGGCCACCGGCCGGCCGGTGGACTTCGAGATCCTCGACGGCGCCGAGGCACGGAACTCCGAACCGGTCCTGGCCGACGAGATCACCCGCGTGGTGCGCTTCCACGGCGAGCGGTACATCGACCCCGCCGCGTACGTGCAGGCCATCGCCGAGTCGATACGGGCGCGGGACGGCCTGATCGCCGAGGGAGCCGAAGTACATTCCCTCCACCCGACCGGCTCCGGCGTCACGGTGGCCGGCGAGGACTACGACTCCGTCGTCCTGGCCCACGGCGCGTGGATCAACCGGCTGGCCCGTCAGACAGGCGTCAGGCAGATCGTGCAGGCCGGCCGGGGCTACTCCTTCACCGTGAAGATGGATCAGCTGCCCGAAGGACCCGTCTACTTCACCCGGCAAAAGGTCGTGTGCACACCCCTCGGCGACCGGGCGCGGATCGCCGGGACGATGGAGTTCCGCGACGTCAGCGCTCCCAAGGACCCGCGACGTATCCAGTCCCTCGTCGCACAGGCGCGCGCTCTGCTGAAAGGCGCGCACCTCGATGACCGCCAGGACGAATGGGTGGGTGCGCGCCCCTGCACCGCGGACGGTCTGCCGCTGATCGGCGCCGGGAGCAACTCCCGTGTCTATGTGGCCGGCGGTCACGGCATGTGGGGCATCTTCCTGGGGCCGGTCAGCGGCAGGCTCCTGGCCGAACAGATCGTCACGGGGCACCGCCCCGAGGCACTGCGCGCCGTCGACCCACTGCGCTGACGACACGATCCGGCCGACAGCGGGCGATGACCGCTGTCGGCCCGCCCGTCCGATGCGAACCTCACGGCGCCGGCAGCGGGGAGCACTTCCCAGGCCGTGCATCCGTCCGCCGTATACCTGCCATCCACGAGGAGACAGCCCGCCTTGACTCGACCACTGGGCATTGAAGACCTCTGTTCCTCCGCGCTGCCGCAGCGGCCGTCCTTGGGGAGCCCCCTGGACATGCCGTACTGGCAGCGGCGGCTGGCCGAACTGGCCGAACGGCACCGGGTCCCCGGTGCGGTCCTGGGCATCGCCCGCGGTGCGCACAGCGATGCGGTCGCGCACGGCGTGCTCAACACGGCCACCGGGGTGAGCACCACGCCCGACTCCCTGTTCCAGATCGGGTCCATCACGAAGGTGTGGACCGCGACCCTGGCCATGCAGCTCGTCGACCAGGGCTCTCTCGACCTGGACGCCCCGGTCGCCGACCTCCTGCCGGAGCTGCGCCTCGCCGACCCGCAGGTGGCACGGCAGGTGACGATGCGGCATCTGCTGACCCACACCAGCGGCATCGACGGCGACGTGTTCACCGACACCGGACGCGGCGACGACTGCCTGGAACGGTTCGTGGGCCGGTTGGACCAGGCCGCGCAGAACCATCCACTGGGGGCGACCTTCTCGTACTGCAACTCCGGGTTCGTGCTCGCCGGACGGATCATCGAGAAGCTCACCGGCATGAGTTGGGACCGTGCGCTGCGCGAGCGGCTGTGCGAGCCGCTGGGCCTCGCGCACACCGTCACACTGCCGGAGGAGGCACTGCGCTTCCGCACCGCCATGGGCCATGAGTCCGAGGAGGACCAGCCGCCCCGTCCGGTCCCCGCCTGGGGGCTGCCGCGCTCCGCGGGACCGGCCGGCCTGATCTGCGCCACGGCCGGGGACGTCCTGGCCTTCGCCCGCCTGCACCTGGCAGGTGGCACCGCCCCGGACGGGACCCGGCTGCTGTCGGAGCGTGCGGTGCGGGAAATGGCAGAGCTGCAGATCAAGCTGCCGGACACGCACTCGCTCGGGGACTCCTGGGGACTTGGCTGGATCCGCTTCGGCTGGGACGACCGACGGCTGATCGGGCACGACGGGAGCACGCTTGGGCAGTCGGCGTTTTTGCGGGTGCTGCCCGAGCAGGACCTGGCCATCACGCTCCTCACCAACGGTGGGGCGGCAAAGGACCTCTACCGGGAGCTGTTCGCGGAGATCTTCGCCGACCTGGCCGGGGTGGCCATGCCGCAACCTCCGCAACCGCCGGCCGGCCCGGTATCGGTGGATGCCCGTCGGTACCTGGGGCGCTTCGAGCGGGCCGGAACGCGCATCGACATCCTCCAGGGCACGGACGGAGTGCGGCTGCGGGACACGACGACCGGGCCGCTCGCGCCCCTGGTATCGATGCCGGTCCTGGAGACCGCGCTGGTGCCCGTCGCGGACGGCCGTTTTCTCGTGCAGTACCCCGGCAGTCCGTCCTGGATCCCGGTGACGTTCTACTCGTTGCCCACCGGCGAGAGCTATGTGCACCACGGCATGCGCGCGACCCCGAAGGTGCCCTGACAGTCAGTTGCGAGCACCTCAACCGCTGCGGCGGCGGGCAGAGGGACGGCCCCCGACCTGGCCGACCGTGACTGCGCCGATGCGGTGACGGAGGCCGTCTGGGCCCTGGACGCCCGGGAGATGACGCCCGCGCCCCAGCCCGCGGGGTCGTGGGGCGGCCGAGAATCCGGCTGTCAGTGCGTTCCGTTCAGGCAGGTCGGGCAACCCGGCAGACGAGCACCGTGATGGAGGAACCTCTTGTAGCGAGCCTCTTCCTCGAGCGGACCAGGAAGCGCTGCGGTCAAGAGCGGCCGCTCCGGGAGCGCCTCGATATCCACCAGTGCGCCACTCTTGACGACCGTGTGAATGCTTTCGTAGTTCTTGGCGCCCTGCAACGGATCCGCGTCGAGGACGACCATATCCGCGATCTTGCCTACTTCGAGCGTTCCGAGATCGTCGTCGACGTTGTAGGCCCTGGCGATGTTCCGGGTCGCCGCATGCAGCAAGTCCATCGGAGACATGCCTTTTTCTTCCATGGCTCTCAGCCAGACGAAATGCCCCGTCGCCAGCCGGCCCAGAGCCTCGTCCTCGGGCAACCCGTTCCAGGTTCCCTTGATCATCGGTTCCTGCATGACTTCCGGTGCGAAGATGCCCCCGTCATTCGCGAGGAGGATCATCGCGCCGGAGCTGATGAGATTGCGGCTGTTGGCGTCCGATGCCTTCCACATCGTCCACTCGTGATCCGAGATGCTTTCCCTCAGGGCCGCCATGCCGCCATCGGTCAACGGAAAGACGACGGCACCGCAGGTCCCCTGCGAGAGCAGTTCGAGGGTTTCGTCCGGGATCTCCACCGGTCCCGTCATGTTGCAGTGCTGGACGAGGTCGCAGCCCGCCTCGATCGACATCCTCAGGCCCTCGACCGACTGGCTGTGTGACTGGGCGGGCAGCCCCGCGCGATGAGCTTCCTCGACGATGGCGCGTTGCGTTCTCTCGGAGAACTGGATGAAGGCGCCCGCGGAGGTCCCGCCGTGTTCGTTCGCCGCGTACTTGACGAAGTCGATACCGTGCTCGATGTACTTGCGGACCTCTTGTCCCACCGCCTCGGGTGTCAGCCACATCAAATGCCGCCCGGTGTTCTCCACCCACGTCGCGTTGACCCGGTCGACGAAGTGAGAGCTGCCGACCCCGGGGATCCTCGTATCGAAATCCTGGGAGAACGGGCCTTCGAATCCGATGATGTTCCCGGCGCAGCGGACGCGGCTGCCCACGACCTCGCCCCGGTCGATCTTGTCGCGGACCGTCATGAGCGCACGTCGCGGCCCCCATGTGTCGAACACCGTCGTCATTCCGCCCCTGAGCGCAACCTGGGCGGCCTCGACGATCAGATCCTCGTATCTGCCTTCGTAGCGGACGAGCGTCTCGAAGAGGACGTTGACGAGGAGATGCACGTTGGCATTCATCAACCCCGGGATGATGAACTTTCCACTGAAATCGACGGTTTCGGTGTCCGGCGGAATCGCCATCTCGTCCCGCCGGCCGATCGCCACGATGCGGCCGTCGTCCACCAGGATCGACCGACCCTCGATTCCCTTTTCGGAGACGCCGTCGATGACGGTCGCACCGGTCAACAGCAGTGACATGATCTCCCTTTCAGGGACGACTGCGCTCTTCTGCCAGGCGCAGTACGTCGGATTGACCTTCGCTTGTCGATGCCGCCCGTGAGGCCCGGGCGGGCCGGTCGCTCGTCGGCGCCACCACGAGCCTCACCTCTCCAGGGCCGGACGCGATCAGCGCCACACGTTCTGTGCCACGCGGAAGAAATTCCCCCCGAGGATTCCGCGGATGGCTTCGGGAGAATAGGAGCGATCCGCCAACGCCGCCGCGATCGCGGGCAGCCGCTCCGGCTCGATGAAATCGATGCGATCCCATGTGTCGTAGCTGGGCGGAAACAAGTCGGGGTTCTGGGCCAGCTCACCGTTGACGTCGTCGGTGGCGAAGCAGAAGTCGAGGCCGAGCCCCACGTGCTCCCAGCCGACCAGGTCGACGGCGTGATCAATGTGGCGGACGAGCGCTTCGGTGCTCGTGTCGTTGTCGCCCAGGAAGATTCCCACGCCGTTGATACCGATGACACCGCCCGTCGCGGCGCATGCCTGGATCTGGTCGTCCCACACATTGCGCTCGTGGTCGTGGATCGCGCGGGTCGCCGAATGGGACAGCACGACAGGCGCCTTCGATGCGGCGAAGACATCCATCGACGTGCGGTAGGAACAGTGGGTCGCGTCGACCACCATGCCCACGCGGTTCATCTCCGCCACCACTTGCCTGCCGAACTCGGTCAGACCACCGTCAGATGCGTCGTGGCAGCCCGAACCGGCGGCGTTCTGCTGGTTGTAGGTGAGCAGCATGGTCCGGACGCCGAGGTCGTAGTACGTCTGCACGGTGTCGATGCGGCCCCCCAGCGGACGCGTGTCCTCAAGGTCGAACGCGACCGCGAGACGCCCGCCGGCCTTGGCCCGGCGCACGTCGTCCGCCGAGTTGGCCAAGACGTACCGGTCCGGGTTCATCAGCACGTGACGGCGGAACGCCGACAGGACCCTGATCGTGTCGGCGATGTCGTGTGGCGCGTAACCGACGTTCACCGACACGAATGAGGCTCCCGCCTCGGCGTAACGCCACAATTCATCGATGCGGGTGTCCGGATCGAGCGGAAGGCAGCAATGCTGCTCCCACACCAGCGCTTGGGCGTACTCGGCAGCGAAGCCGGGCTGCGTCGTTAGGTACTCCTGCTTCATGAATCTCCCAGAGGTGCAAAGGCGGCTCTCGGCCGAATGCTAGGACCGCGTGGGACCACGGGCGAGCGGCAGCTGTCGCGCTGAGCACGATGCCGGTTCGACAAGTGTCGGACGGTGCCGCGTCTGGTCTCCGGCGCGCGGACCTGAGGCGAAGCGCGAAGGCGGGGGGAGCTCGGCGGGGGAGGGGGTGTGATCGTCGTCCGGCAGGGCATGCCGGATCCCCGGCAGCGCATGCCGGATCCCCGGCAACCTTGACGTATACCCATATGGGAATATGATGTTGGTCATGGCACGAGCAGCGACGACGTCGGATGTCTTCAACGCGATCGCCGAGCCGCAGCGCCGGGACATCCTGGCGTTGCTGCGGGCGGGGGAGCGGCCGGTGACCGACCTGGCCGAGGAGCTGGGGATGAGCCAGCCGGGGGCGTCCAAGCACCTGCGGGTGCTCCGGGAGGTGGGTCTGGTGCGGGTCCGCGGGGCGGGCAAGCAGCGTCTCTACGGCCTGGACGCCGGCGGGCTGCGGCCGGTCCACGAGTGGGTCGGCGGGTTCGAGCAGTTCTGGAGCGAGAGCTTCGACCGGCTGGACGCCTACGTGCAGGACCTCAAGCAGGCACGGCAGGAGGAGTGACCGATGGCAGAAGCAGGGCAGGAAACGCGTACGGAGACGGCGACGGCCGACCGGGAGATCGTGATCTCCAGGATCATCGACGCCCCACAGGAGCTGGTGTTCGAGGCGTTCACCGAGGTCCGGCACCTGTCGCAATGGTGGGGTCCGGAGAAATTCACCACCACCACGCGGTCTTTCGAGTTCCGCGAGGGCGGGGAGTGGGTCTTCGTGCTGCACGGACCGGACGGGACGGACTACCCCGAGTGGATCCGCTGGCGGCGGATCGCCCCACCGGAGCGGATCGACCTGCTGCACGGTGAGTACCCCGACGACCCGAACTCCTTCGAGACGTTCCTGGCCTTCGCACCGGACGGTGCGGCGACCCGGATCGTGATGCGCACGGTGTTCGCGACCAGGGAACTGCGCGACGCGGCGGTCGAGAAGTACCACGCGATCGAGGGCGGCCGGCAGACCCTGAGCAACCTGGCGGCCTACGTCACCGGGATCGTCGGGAAGGGGGCGCAGGGCTGATGGCTCAGAAGGTGTTCTTCAGCGTGTCGATGTCGCTGGACGGGTTCATCGCACCCGAGTCCCCCGATGACCTGATGGGGCAGCAGTGGAGGGAACTGCAGCAGTGGATCTTCCCGCAGCGGTTCTTCCGCGAGAACCTGAAGCTGGGCGAGGGCGGCGAGGAAGGGCGCGACAACGACATCGTGCGGGAGACGTTCGAGCGCACCGGTGCGAGCGTCATGGGCAAGCGCATGTTCGACGCCGGCGAGCAGATGTGGCCGCAGGAACCACCGTTCCACACACCGGTCTTCGTCGTGACGCACACCAAGCGTGACCCGTGGGAGCGGCCGGGCGGGACGACGTTCCACTTCGTCAACGACGGCATCGAGACCGCGCTCGAGCGGGCCCGCTACGCCGCCGGCGGCCGCGACGTCCGCATCGCGGGCGGCGGCGCGACCATCCTGGAGTACGTGAACGCCGGCCTCGTCGACGAGTTCTCGATCGCGCTGGCGCCGGTGCTGTTCGGCTCCGGAATCCGCCTGTTCGAGGGCGTGGATGCATCCAGGGTCGCGCTGGAGCCGGTCCGTTCGGAGCCGTCGCCGCGGGTGACACACCTGACCTACGCCGTGCACCCACGCTAGCCGCGCAGCCTGTCACCAGGGGCGCACGAGGCAGGCCAAGTGGTCATCGGCGGCAGCGCTCAGCCGGCCGGTGTGCCGGTGCCGGGCTGTCCCGCCCTGATCGCAGTGGCACCGGCTGCATGTGCCGCGCGGCATCCCCGTGACGTCAGGCGGTGCGCTTCACATGGCGGACCAGCCACATCAGCAGGGCGTCCAGATCGGCGGCGGCCGAGAGGACCCTGTCGACTGCCTCGGGAGTGTGCAGCCACTCCTCGCAGCCGAGAGGGCGGGCAGCGATCAGCGAACGGTGGCGCAGCAGGTTCGTACGGGAGTGGTTCGTCGGGTAGCCGCGCGGGGGGCGTTTCATCACGTCCCCGGAGATGTCGTATCCCTTCTCCTGCACGTCCTCGAGGATGGCGGACAGTTCGCGGCCGCTCCCCTCGGCGGCGACGGCCTTGCGGAACATGTCCACCTGGCCGGGATCGGGGTACCACCAGGCGCCCTGGACCCGCAGGCCGTCCAGGTCGAACCGGAGATTGATCTCGATTTTGCGGCCGAGCCGGATCACCGCGCTCTGGTGCTGCCACCACCAGGAGTTGGTGCGGTAATGCCAGACGGAGAAGTCCTCGTATCGGGGGTCGGCGTCCGCGACCTCGTTCAGCAAGTCGATCATCGGCTGCCGGACCAGGCGTTCGCGATCCGCGCGGCAGCGCTCGCGGGTCGCCTGGGTCGGTTCGCCCTGGAGCTGCCACAACACGTCCATGGCCCGCTCCGGCCAGCCGGTGAACTGTCCGCGCATGCGGGCAGGTTAGCTCACGCATGGTGCGCCGGGGGGCAGCGAGACAGGTCGGGCGGCGCAGACGGGCTGGGAGGCGCTGTGGCGGGGGTCGTCGGCGCGGCCGAGAGTGCGGTCGATTCGAAGCAGGCGGTGAGATCGTGCAGGCGAACTTGATATCCCGCACGACTCTCCTCGGGGCTGTCATGGAGGTGTGGAATGACCGCCCCCGTCTGGCCGGCGCGCTCAGCTTTGGTCTGGTCGCGATCTCGATCAAGGTGCTGCCTGCGACCGAGAACCACTTGATCTCGTTCCACCGGTACCAATGGGGGACATGGGTCGGATCGCACGCGGAAGATTTGCGAGATCGACGGCAAACAGCAGCTCGCGAACGCCGAAGCCGGCGAGGGCTACGAGATCGGCAAGCGTACTGGCGTCTGTGGCGGCCGACTCGGTCTTCTGGACGGCGGCGCGGCCTCTGCTACCAAGGGCGGCCGGTGGGTGAGGCGTGCAGCCGGATCGTCGGCAGTCACGAGCGCTGCGCGTCCGCGACTGCGCCGGGCGAAGGAGTCTCTGCCATGCGTTGACGCTGAACGGGCCCACACGCTCGATGGCCTGGAGCTGGGCGGGGGGTTTTGAGATCGCGTGTTCGCGCGGTGCCCCGGGTCTCCTGTCTGCCGGGCCGGTGGTCAGGGGGCCGGGTTGGTGCCGTGCAGGATGTCCCCGGTCCGCAGATCGATGTTGTGTGCGTCTATGCCGGTGAGGGTGAGGCGGGCAGCGTGCGGTGGGTCCATGTACGTGACGGTGACCCGGGGGTAGCGTTCGATCTCGGTGAGGGTCAGGTTGAGGGTGCGGCCCTGCCGGTCTGTGCAGTTGAACCGGGCGCCCAGCCGTGTGATGGCCAGGCATCGCACCACGAGTGCGATGAGATCAGGGCCGCCGCTGTCCTGCTCCACGATCTGGATCCGGGGGCCGGGCTCTGGGGAGGGCGTGGTCATGCCGGCATGGTCTCAGCTGAGTTGGGACTTCAAGGAGTAGGCCTGGCGGGAAGGGCGGAGCGGGCATCCGGCTCGTGAAGGCCGCCGAATCAAACGGTGCGACGGCTGGGTACGTTGCTGACCTGGACCACGACCACAGGGCCGGAACACGTGCATCTGCGAGCGTCCGGCTACAAGCCTCCAGTAGGCACCCACTCGATCGACACCGCACGCATCGCGCACGCGCCCAGCATCGCCGCACGGCGTCCGAATAGGCCCGGATCAACCAGGACATCAACGCCTACCTGGCAGAGGCCGCCATCCGCTCGCGCCCTGCGGGTTCTACTGGCGTCTGGAGTTGCCGCCGTGCTGCGCCGACGAGGCTGATTTCGGGAGGGCCACCACCGGTGCCATAGACCACAGTTCGCCGCATGCCGACCGGGACACTCTGGAGGCGGACATGCGCCCTCTGCGCGGCGAGCCAAATATGTGGTGGCGCATTTTACGGGAAGAGATGCGGAGGGATGTCAGTTACTGGGATTTCTGTCCGGATTCCAGTCGTTGTTTCCATCGGCTGCAGGGCACTCGATGAAGTAGAGGCGCCTGAACCGGTAGCGGCGCATGCGGGAGGAGTCTCATCCATGAACGGTCAATTGGATCAGCGGAGGCTGCTGCTGGCGCACGTAGGCTGCGGCACTGACAAGTTCATCGGCGCGAGGATCTCCGACGGAATGGGCGACTCCTGCAGCGTGAAGGGCTCGGCAGTACAACCTGATGCCTCCTCCCGGCCCTCGCCCGGAACCTTGGAAGCTCCGCCCCTTGTTACGGACAGAGGCATTCGACGCGCTCTCATTCACTCAGCGGGGAGAGAGCAGGAGCGGGAGCAGGTCCCAATCTCTGGAATCGGCTGCTCCCGACCTCAAAGCTGCTTTCCCACACAGGACTTGCGCCGCTAGCCCCACGCCGCCGCATGCTGTACTCGTCGGCCGACCACCCGAGGCGAAGGGATGGCGCCGGACTCCCTCGTACCCCCCGCCCGCGCTCACCGCCGTGTGCGGACGCATCCGAGCCCAAAGGACACCGTCACCATGTCGACTCAGCCGCACCGACGCCCCCTCGTGCCGTCCCAGCCGCAACGCCCGGAGCCGCAGGCGAGGACGGACGGCCCCCTCGACACGCGCGCGGGCCTTCTGCTGCTCGCCGGGGCCGGTTCGACCTACGTGGCTTTCCAGCACCCCGGTTTCGGAGCCGCATTGCTGGTAGGCGTCGCTGTCGTGACCGTCCTGCACATTCTGCTGGCGCGGCGGTGAATCCTGATCGTCCGTGGCGATGCCGAACCGTTCGCACGCCTTTACCGCGATCCGGTTGCACTGCGGAGGTGCGGCGAGGTCAGGTCAACGTGGCAATCCCCAGGGCGATGAGGCTGCACAGCAGGGTGAGGGTGGCGCCGAAGGCCGCGCTTGCATGGAGGAGAGCACCGGGCAGAGAAGCGCCGTCCCAGCGGGCGAGGAACCCGGTGGAGATCGCTGCCAGGAGCGCGAGAAGGATCGCGGAGAGGATCACGACAAGTAGAGTGAGGGCACACACCGGCAGCGTGGTCAGCGACGCGGGCATAGGTCTTTCTCCGTTCCCTGTATGGCTGTTGTCCGACAACGACGGTGCCGAACTCTCCGTACGCCGGCGTACGGGCGAACGA
The DNA here is from genome assembly GCF_040644915.1 of Streptomyces sp. NPDC046925. Lineage (NCBI taxonomy): Bacteria > Bacillati > Actinomycetota > Actinomycetes > Kitasatosporales > Streptomycetaceae > Streptomyces > Streptomyces sp. NPDC046925. Next base: position 512,545 of record NZ_JBEYWZ010000004.1, read on the forward strand.
ACCTGTACGGGATTGCTCAGCGATACGTCTGATCGTCGAGGAGGTCCGGGTGCGGTCCCTGGAGGACGTCCCTGATGGCGTTGCTGCGCTTGCGGAGCTGCAACAGCGGCTGCGGGATCGGCGGGATGCACGCGGCATCAAGATGGTTGCCCTCGAGAGACTTTCGGGGCTGGGGCACACGACGGTCAGCAAGGCGCTCAACGGACCGGGCATACCGACACGGGCAACCGTGATCGCCTTGGCCAGAGCACTGAAGACGGATACGGCTCCGCTGCTGCAGCTCTGGGACCAGACGGCGGAAGCCGGCCGCCGAGAGGCACCGCAGGAGCCCTCGACGCGGGACTTTTTCGATGATCTCATCGAAAACCACACACGGTTGTTCGCCGGGCGGCAAGCCGAGCGCGCACGAATCATGGAGTTCATCCGGGAGCGTCCCTCCGGCTACGTCTTCGTCGAGGCGCCGTCGGGATACGGGAAGACTCGCTCCTGGCGGATCTGGTCAGGCAGAACCCCGAGTTCCGCTATCACTTCATCAGCCAGGCCTACCGGCGCAGTGGTGCGGGGTTCAATCCCACCAGCCCCGAGGACGTACTGGAGTGCCTCTGCGAACAGCTGGACCCCGCCCATACAGGCGGGGGAGGGCTGAGGATTCTGGAGCGGCAGTTCCGCGGCCTCATGACCCGCGAGCCGAAGAAGCCCACGGTCGTCGTACTGGATGCGATCGACGAACTCGAACAACCCGACCAACTCCGCACCCTGCTGCCGCGACAGCTGCCGCACGGGCTGGTGCTCGTGCTCTCGGGCCGCGACCAGGGCGACAGGTCCTGCCTCAGTGACATTGCGCTGTCGCCGGCGGACATGAGTCTGAAGTTGCGACTGGGCGGCCTGGACGAGGCGGCGCTCACGGCACTGCTCCGGATGGCCGGCCGTGCGGCGGGAGAGCTCGCCAATGACGCGGACTTCGTCGCGCAAGTGCACCATGTCTCTGCTGGCGACCCGTTCTATGTGCGGTTCCTGGTGGAGGATGCGGCCGCCGGAGTGCTCACGCGCGACAACATGGAGCGCACCCCCACCGGACTTGAAGGCTATCTGGATCAGCAGCTGGAGCAGCTCAACCGAAGTGCCCACCGCACTGAGCACGTCGAGATCCTGGGGTTTCTTCTGGAAGCCGGAACCCTCTCCGCGCGGGATCTGTACAACCTGGTCGAAGGGCTGAACTGGCTGAACTTCGACACCATCCTGCGGGAGATCCACCGCTTCCTGCTCGTCGACCGGCGCGCCTCGCCTGGCCTCGAACCGGGCAGGGGAAGCGAGGAGTACACCTTCTGCCACGACCGGTTCCGGCAGTACTTCCGCGTCCGAGCCGGAATCGGATAGCGGTATGTCATCAATACGGGACGACGTCAACGCGCTGCTGTCCAGCGGGCGCACCCGCGCCGGTCTTTGGGCCCATGTGCGCAACTGGCGTCAATGCCCCACGCCTTACACCATCGACAACGCCATCCAATTGGCCGCGGAAGAAGCGTGCGGAGAGGATCTGGACGACACGATCCACGACGAGGAGTTCCGGCGCCTGCGTCAACGCATGTTCGGTCTCAACGCCCTGCGAGCCGATCTGCACATCGCGCGCATGTACTCCCTCAGACGCCGGCCTGACCTGCTCAGGTACTTGCAGGTGCTCCTCTTGGAGCAACGTCCCTTCGGTACCCCGCAGAGCGCGCTCGCCCAGCAGGAGCACTGCCAGGAGTTCGCCGAGTTCCTTCAACTCGACCGGCTCCCGCACGAGCGGGTCGACGTCGGCCTGCACAGAGTACTGCGGCGCTGTTTCACTGGTGCCGCTGAGACCGGTCTGCGACTGGCCGGGTACGAGCTGGGCGAATGGAGCTGCTCCTGCGGTCGGCTGACCGGTCGCGACCGGCGCTTTGACTACAACTGCGTCTGCACGGCCGTCTCGGGGAATGGAAGGATCGCAGCAGAGACCTTGGACTGCCCGTCCCCCGCGTGCACCGGCCGCGTCGATTACGCCGTCTGTCCCGCCTGCCGGACCAGGGTGGCGCTGGACAATCTCTGGCGGATGCGACGGGGCGGGACCGGTCCGCGCGACTTCCTGATACCGCTCTATCTGGACCTCGCCGTCGAGGAGGGAGGGAACGCCGTATCGGCGCGGCACCTGCTGATGTACCTCCCGCTGCCCATCGGCCTACGGGAACGGAACGACGAGATCCTTTTCGAGGCGCCCACCATCTTCTGGGAGAGCGAACTGGACAGGCACTACGCCGACGACCGCTTCCTCGGGTTGACGGACACCCTTCGCTACGACGGGCGCTCCCGGCTCGGCCCCATTCTGGAAGCTCTACTGCGGCGCACCCTACTGGGCTACCGCAGTGGGTACACGCAGTTCACCGACGCTCTGCTGGAGGGCGTGGTCGGCAGACCTGCCGGGCGGACTCGTTCTGCCAGACGACGGCCCTGGTCCGGAGCCGGGGACAGGAGCTGTCACTCGTATACACGAGGGTTCTGGGACCGGCTGCGACGGGTGACCGTCCAAGGACTGCAGATCGGCGATCTGGTGAGCCAAGGGGTGGTGTCCGCACAGTGCACCGTCGTCTCCTCACCGCGGCTCCGGGGCAGGGCGGTGCTCGTCAACAAGCGCCTTGCAGAGCCGAAATCGCTCTCGGTTCCGGCAGTGTTGCAGGTGAGCAGGACCCTGGCTCATGACGCCGTGCTGACTGCGCGGCCCCGCTTCGTATCCGCCGAACGAACTCAGGGGCTTGAGGATTCAGGCCTGACCACGCCGGGACAACTGGTGCAACCCGGGCACCTCTTGATGGGGGCGGCCTCGCCCTTGGGCGACGGGCCGCGGCGCACCGCCGAGGAGCGTTTGCTGGGAACGCTCATCGGTGACCGGGCTGTGGTGAACAGGTCTCTGAGTATGCCTGGCCACTTACCGGGACATGTTCTGGAACAGCGCATCAGCGGTGCCCTGGCAACGGATGCGATTCCGGCTGTCCCCGGCCGGCACCTGCTGAGACGGGGGGAGTACGGCACCCGCATCACCGTCACGGTAGCCGTCGACCAGTCACTGCAGCAGGGGGACATCCTGGATGATGTATCCGGTGTTTCCGCGATAGTGTGCGGTCTCGTCCACGGGCCCTCGCTCGGCCAGTTCCGAGGAGCCGGACTTGGTCGTGGCGCCGGATCACCCCTGGGCACCATCACCGGGCCAGGCTCGCCGAACGGTGCGGGTTCGCCTTGCCGCCCACGGCCTGGCAGGACCGGAAACCGGAGCGCGGTCCACCGGCGGGTACTCGCAGGTCCTCCAACAGCCGCTGTGGAGCACGTCCGGCAACGGTGCGCAGATGATCGAACCTGCCGAGATGCAGTGGCTCATCGAGCACCGTGCGCGCCACCTGGCGATGGAGATCTACGGGCCCCGAAGCGACTGCGCGCGCTGGCGGACGCAGCTCATTCGCTCCATGGACACAGGCAGCAGAACGCTGGCCCCGAGCCACGGTCAGCCGACCGCGCTGCAGGACTCCCCGACCTATGGCGCCCGCCGGCTCGACCTCACCCTGCGCGCGGCTCGTGTGGCGCCGTATCTTGAAGCTCACAGGATCGGCCTGCACCTCATGACCGACGCAGACGTGCTGGTCCTTTCGCAGGGCGAAGTGGTGAGTGAGGCCGTTCTCAACCTCCGGGGACGCCCGGTGCCGGGTGGCCTCTTCTGCCAGCGGATCTTTGGTCCGGACCGCGTGGGCGAGTGCGCCTGCGGGGGGCGACACCGCACCTGGGACGTCGGGGAGTGCAGCGCTTGTGGACACACGCTGGTCGAGCCCCGCGAACGCGGGCGTCGATTCGGCCACATCGAACTACCTGCCCCGGTGGTCCACCCCTGGTATCTCAAGGGCGCGGCCGGGGCGCGACTCGCACGCTCGCTGCGGCTGACCGAGCGGGAACTGCGGCAGGTCGCCGACTGCGAACTGGTCCTGATCACTGACCCCGGCCCCACCCCACTGCTCGCCGGGCAATTGCTGAGTATCCAGGAGTGGCAGGGCATCGCCGGTCGGGCTCAAGCCCGGGCGGTGGCGGGAGGAGACGCCGTCAAGGTCCTTCTGCACCGGGCCGGTGAAGCCGTCCCGGCTGGGCTGTCCCCGGACGCCGTCGTCATGCAACGCTTGCCGGTTCTGCCTCCGCACCTGCGACCTCACGACCGTCTGGAGGACGGACGGATCGTGGAAAGCGATCTCAACCGGCTCTACGGTGCTGTGATTTCCCAGGCTGCTGTACTGCGCAAGGACAATGGCTGGCCAATAAGTGTACGGATGGAGGCGCACCGTCTGCTCCAGCGGAATGTCGACAACCTGTTGGACAACGCTCGCCAAATCGAGCCGACACGGGGCCGCGACGGCAGGACGCTCGTCAGCCTCGCGGGCTGGCTCACGGCCCGTCAGGACTCCACCGGCCCGCTGCGCCACGACTTCCTCCGTCGCTCGGTGGACTACACCGCGCGGGCCCGTCTCGTGGTGGGTCAGCTTCCGGACCCCACCGGGAACGATGTCACTACCGCCCCTGACCATGTCCTTCTCGGTCGCGACCTGGCCCTGCCTCTGGTGGAGCCGCTGCTAGTGCAGGCCCTGATCGCCGGTGGTGCGGCCACAGACGCAACGGCCGCCCGCTCATTGATCAGCGAACGTTCCGAATCCGTCATGCGGCTGCTTGAATCGGTGTGCGAGCAGACTCTGGTTTTGGTCGCCTTCCCATACGGCCCCTGGCGGCTGGTGGCCCTGCGCCTCCACGCAGCCGAGGTACCCGCTTTGCAGGTCCAGTCCGGGCTGCTGGACCTTGTCGGCTGGGAGAATCTGGGCGAACCGGTGCGGATCTTCGGCATCCTGACCGACGAGGCACTCCGGGAGGCGACCGAACTCCTGACGGTTCAGACGCTGCGCCGGGAACCTGCCTCCCGCCCGCCTCGGCCCGCGGCGGCGGACTCCTTCTTTGATATGCCCTGCGAGGAACTGGCAGACCGTATCGCGGACGCCGCGGTGGCCATTGGCTCCTTGCCCATCGGGTCTGACGACGGCCTGCTCCTGTGCGACCCCGGCTGGCTCGCCGGACAGGGCGGCGGACACCGGCTGGATGAGGCAGGGCGAAGGGAATAGTCCCGCGCCACTCAAGATCTCCTACGCGAGCCGTGAGGTCGTGCTCGGACGATGCAGAACCTGCGTGGGGTCTGGGGCCATCACCACGGCTACCGGGACGCCCGCAGGTGGCTGTGCTGGCGCGTCGGTCATGTTGCAGGTCTGGTGATGACGTCGATCGATCACGTGTTGAGGCGTACGCCCGATGCGACGGGCGGAGTTGGTGGCCACCGAGATCGGCCAGAACCCAGTTGCCTCGAAAGCGCCAGGGGCAGCATCTTGTCGTCCCCTGCCGGGTGCTCAATCGGCGATGTCGACGCCGTAGCCGCGCGCGAGGGTGTCGAGGCCGGGTCGTGCCTTGTTGCCGTGGAGGAGTCGATCTCGAGCGGCATCGGCCGGCAGTGAACTTTCAACCGAGGACGGGCCCGGCTCTTGTGCCGGGGCAGGCACAAGAGCCGGGGCCCATCAACGGTTGCGCATCATGATCAACAGCAAGGTCACCGCAGCGATGCCGACCAGCAGCGCAGTTCCGAGCGGTGGCCGCTCAAAGGCGGCATAGGTGATGCCGCCACCGACCGCCAGCACCAGCACCATCTCGGAGTCCAGCCGACTGTTCATGGACTCGATCCCCTCTCACTGAACGAGGGCCCCCTCCGTGGGGCCCGTCGTAAGGGGTGAGAGCCGGAGAAACGGATCCTTACGCGAGTTCTGCAAGATTCTTTGTGGTTCTGCTGCTGGCCTAGTTCTCACTCCAGAGCGCGCCCCGCTCACCAGTGGATTGCGGTGTGGGCGGGTGAAGGCTGCGGTCGTCAATTCGGGGACGACGGTTCAAGCTTCAGCGGGAGAAGGAAGAATAGACAGACCTTGGTCGTCTCTCCGATCCGGCCGGTGGTCGGCCCAACCCATGAAATAGGGGAGACGGTCTCGCGCCGGATCTGGCTCCGACGCTTCTTCGTCAGTCCTTTCCCGCCTTTTCCTGCAACGCCTGATCGAGGAGGACTTCCGCCGCCGCCCGCGCGTGCCGACCGTAGTCCGCTTCGTCCAGAACCATGGCGCGGCTGGCCGCCCCGTCGGCGAGGGTGGCCAGTTGCTCGGCGAGCGGAAGGGGTTCGCGGCAGCCCAGCTCCGTCAGCACCGCGGCGATCAGTTGCACCATGCGCAGCTTCTGTTCCCGGGCGTAGGAGTGCACCGCGCTCTGCGGGTCGGGGAACTCTGCGGCGGCATCGATGAAGGGACACCCGCGCACCGGAGCCGCGTCCGTCACCGGCTGGTCGAACAGCCTGCGGATCCGGTCACGCGCAGGAATGTCCTGGCGGGTCAGCACGCCTTCCAGGGTGGCCCCCGACAGCGCCAGGCCCTGCAAGTGGGCGATGACCAGATCGTTCTTGGTGCGAAAGTGCGCGTAGAGCGTCCGCTTGGACACCGGTGCTTCCTCGGCGATCTGTTCCATGCCGGTCGCGGTGATGCCGTGGGTCGCGAACAGCCGGGCGGCGGCGGCCAGGATGCGCTCCCGTCCGCCGCGCCCTGGCCGCCGGGGTGCCGTGGCCGTCGTACTCGCGGTCGTGTCCATGGGGCAAGTATACGCATTCGTTTACTTGGGGTGGTCTGCCGGGCTAGGGTGACCGCTGGATGTAAACGAGCCCGTTTACTTGAAGTCTTTCGTTCTTGAGGAGCTGCCCCATGAGCAAGTTCGTCCCCGCCGAGCTGAGCAGCTGCGCGGAGAAGCTGATACGCGGCCGTCACGCGACCCGCGCGTTCCGTGCGGAGCCCGTATCCGACGACACGATGCGCAGGATCTTCTCGCTGGCCGGCGCCGCGCCGTCCAACTCCAACGCGCAACCGTGGCAGGTGGAGGTGGTGAGCGGCGCGGCACGTCAGCGCCTGGCCGATGCCTTGCAGAGGGCCCACGCCGAGCGGCGCACCTCGGTGGACTTCCCGTATGCCGAGGGGATGTACGCGCCGGTGCACCAGTCACGCCGGGCGGCGTTCGGCGGCGAACTGTACGGGGCGCTGGACATCGGCCCCGACGATCACGCGGCGCGTGCGGCCTATGACGCGCAAAGCCTGCGCTTCTACGACGCGCCCCACGCCGCCTTCCTGTTCGTCCACGGTGACGCAAGGGCCCGGTTGGCCGCGGATGTCGGCGCCTACATGCAGACGCTGCTTCTGGCGATGACTGCGTACGGCGTGGACAGCTGCCCGCAGGGGCTGTTGAGCTTCTACGCCGATACCGTCCGCACCGAACTCGGCGTCACGGGAGGGAAGCTGCTCGTCGGCATCTCCTTCGGCTACGGCGACGAGGCGGCGCCGGTCAACAGGGTGCGGGCCGAGCGGGCTCCTCTCGAGTCGACCACGGCCTTCCACGACTAGGCGGTTTCGGGTGAGAGCCCCGGGCCCGTTTCCTGCGCCTGGGAGGCGAGCTGAAGCACCACCACACCGGCCGCTGCGTGCGGCGCGGGGCTTTCCGCGCGGTGCTGCCCCCCTCGGATGGTCCCGGGCGCCTGGCCGCGTCGCCGGGCTGGCGGTCCGACACTGCACTCAGTCAGGGGCGGTCTCCTCCGGCAGCGCTGTTCCCCGCGCTCGTCAGGACCGTGCTCGCGACGACGTCGAAGAGGTGATCGGCGCGCGGCGCGAGCGAGGGCTGGTCGCCGAGCCAGGCAAGCATGGCGATCAGCGCGAACAGGTCGTCGCCGTCGATGTCGCTCCGCGCCGTGCCCGCGTCCCGGGCACGGTGAAGGAGTCGCGCACCGGCTGCGCGCAGGGTGACGCACGAGGCGTGCAGTGCGGATTCGGTGTCCTCGATGGCGGCTGCCATCAGCACGGTCACGCCCCGGTACTCGGTCGTCCACGCCACGCAGTCGCGTACCCACGTCACGAGGGCGTCTTCGGGCGGGTTCGACGTCTCGAGGACGGCTGCCTTGGCGGTCAGTTCCTCGAAGCTCGTGTGGAGCAGGGCCTCCAGCAGCGCCTCGCGCGTGGGGAAGTGCCGCAGCAGCGTTGCGAGCCCGACGTCGGCCCGGCGTGCGATGTCGCGCATGGACACGTCGATGCCCTGCTCGGTGATGGCGGCGCCCGCTACTGCGAGCAGGTGGTCGCGGTTCTTCCTGGCGTCGGCCCGCATCTGTAGATCTGTCCCTCTTGACTATCCGGATCAGTGGTCCATATATTCGGATCAGTGGTCCACTTATGTGGATCGCTGATCCGAATCAGCGTATCCCGCGATGCGGGCAGGAGAAAATGATGTCGACACACGCGATGCGGGCGATCCGGCTGCACGAGCACGGCGGCCCGGGTGTCCTGCGGTACGAAGAGGTGGAAGTTCCCCGGCCGGGGCCGGGTGAGGTGCTCGTCCGCGTGCATGCGGCCGGTATCAATCCCCCCGACTGGTACCTGCGCGACGGGATGTCCAACCTGCCTCCCGAGACGAGGCCGAAGTTCGAGCTGCCCGTGATTCCGGGTACGGACGTCTCAGGCGTCGTCGAGGCGGTCGCCGAGGACGTGGAGGCCTTCTCCGTCGGCGACGAAGTCTTCGGTCTTCTCCGCTTCCCCAGCTTCGACGGCCACGCCTACGCCGAGTACGTGGCTGCGCCCGCCGCGGACCTCGCGCTCAAGCCGGCCGGCATCGATCACGTGCACGCCGCCGGGGTCCCCATGGCCGGGCTCACCGCATGGCAGTTCCTCATCGAACTCGGGCACGATCACCCCTCGCCCTTCCAGGCGGCGACGCACCGCCCGGTGCCGCTCGATGCGGGCGTGAGGGTACTCGTCAACGGCGCGGCGGGCGGGGTGGGACACCTCGCGCTCCAGCTGGCGAAGTGGAAGGGCGCCCATGTCATCGCCGTGGCATCGGGCGCGCACGAAGCGTTCTTGCGCGGGCTCGGCGCCGACGAGTTCATCGACTACACCAAGAACCGCCCCGAAGAGCTCGTACGCGACGTCGACCTCGTTCTCGACACCGTCGGCGGCCCCGACAGCAAGCGATTCCTCCGCACGCTCAAGCGCGGCGGCTCGCAATTCCCCGTGTTCTTCGGCGACTTCGACGAGGAAGAGACCGCCGAGCTGGGGGTCACGGTCACGGCCACCCAGGTCCGCTCGAGCGGCGTGCAACTCGCCGAACTGGGACGCCTCCTCGACGCGGGCACGGTCCGCGTCGCGATCGACAGCACGTTCGCGCTCGCCGACGCCCGGGCGGCACACGAACGCGCCGCCCGGGGACACATCCAGGGCAAGATCGTCCTCACGGTCGCCTAGGGGGGGGCGAGCCCTTTCACCGGGACGCCGCCGACGACAGCGGCAGCCCCTCCCGGGCGTTCCCTGCTGTCGCCGTGCGCACGGAGGGCTTGCCGGGCCGGCTTGCGGCAGCTGTGTCAGGTCGTGCCGGTGTTCCGCCGCGCCCGGAACGCTGCGGCTTTGGTGCGGTTCTGGCAGGCGGTGGAGCAGAACTGGCGGGCGGTGTTGCGGGTGGTGTCGATGTAGACGCGGTCGCAGCGGGTGGCCTGGCAGACGCCGAGTCGGTCTGTCATGTCGCTGTCCAGGGCGAGGGCCAGTCCGGTGGCGCAGCTGGCGCTGGTACTCACGGCGGGGGAGTCGTCCGCGCCGTGGAAGTGCAGTCTCCAGGGCTGGTCCGTATCCCGCCTCAGGCGGGGGCGGGCGCCGGTGGCCACCAGCAGGGTGTTGGCGACGGCTGCCGCGTCATCGGTGTGGCCTGCGGATACCGCCTCGAAAGCGAGGCGCAGTTGTTGCGCGGTGCGGACCAGGTAGGCGGCCTGGTCGGTGTCGATCGTGTGTTCTTGCAGGTAGGGCAGGGCGGCGGTGATCGCTTCGGGCAGCTGCTCGCCGGTCGGGGCCGGGTGGGGCCTGCCGTGGGCTGCGCCGCCGGTCAGCGCGTTCACGAGCGAGGCGGCGTCTTCGAGCCGGTCCGTAACGTGACTGTCGAATAGCACTTGACCAGTCACCTCTCTGCTTCTAGCGTGAGTCAACGTCACTGACATTATCCATGACGCCAGTGACGATGGGAGGGGTGATGCACGGGTCCGCGGACCGCTTGCCGCGCAGCGTCTGGCTGCTGGTCACGGCGCGCGCGTTCAACCGCCTGGGGGCCTTCTCGATGCCGTTCCTCACGGTGCTGGTCAGCAGCGAGTTCGGTGCAAGCACCGCGACGGCGGGGATGGTTGCGGCCGCGTTCGGGCTGGCGACGATCCCGTCACGGCTGATCGGCGGGCGCCTGGCGGACCGGATCGGCCAACGGACCACGATCGTGCTCGGACTGAGCGGTTGTGCGCTGACCCAGACGGGGATCGCCGTGTCCGGGAGCCTGGTGGCGGTGACGGTGTGGGCGGTCCTGTTGGGCCTTGCCTACGAGCTGTACGAGCCGCCCAGCCAGGCGATGATCGCGGACGCCGTGCCGCCGGGGCTGCAAGTGAGGGCCTACAGTCTGCTCAATGCCGCGATGGCCGTGGGCGGCATGGGCGCGGGACTGTTGGCGGCGGGGTTGGGGCGCTGGGACCTGCGGTGGCTTTTCGCGGCCGACGCGCTCACTTGTGCGGTGTGTGCGCTCGCGGTGCGGGCGCTGTTGCCCACGGACCGTCCGGCGCTCTCCGCGGGCACCGCCTCGGTCGCAAGCCCCTGGCGGGACCGGCGTCTGCTGGTCCTGCTGGCCTTCGGCACCGCGTTCGCCCTGGTGCACATGCAGGTCGTCATGTCGCTGCCGTTGTCTCTCGAGCGGCGTGGGCTGCGTCCCGCCGATGCGGGATTGCTCTTCACCACCGCCGCGGTCACGGCTCTGGCCGCCCAGCCTCTGCTGCGCCTGCGGCGGGTGGCCGCACTGTCCGCGCCGGCGGCCCTGGCGACGGGCTGCCTACTGCTGGCCGCGGGCCTGGCCGGCTATGCGGCGGCGTCGGGCCTGCCGCTCTACGTGCTGGCCACGGTGGTGTGCGGGCTCGGGGATTTGCTGATCATGGGACGGGTACTCGCGGTGGTCGCCGGCATTGCCCCGGCCGGGGCGACGGGCCGCTATCTCGCGGTGTACGGCATCAGTTGGGGCATCGCCACCGTAGCGGCGCCGGTCCTGGGCACCCAGCTCCTGGAGCGCGCGGGCGTGCAGGCGCTGTGGGCCGCGATGGCAGGAGTGTGCCTGACGCTGGCCGCGTCGGCCGCGCTGGCCGCCCTGCGACCGTCAACCGGGCGCCGCACGCGGCTTCTCCGGTGGTCATCGCAACGCCCCAGAGCGAGAGTGCGAGGGACGGCAGGATCCCGGTGATCCGAGAGAACCGGGCACCGCCTCAGGGGCCCGGCCGCTGTCTGCTGAGCGGGCCGCGTGCTTCCGGCTCGTGAAGCAGAGGCACAGCCACAACGAGGCATGCTGGATCGGCGGAATCAAGCCGAAGACCGGCAGGCACAAGCGCAACGGACGGCATGCGTCCGGGCGTACGGAGGCGGCGCCACCGGTCATGCGGGTGGCGCCTGCTTCTGCTTGCGGGCGGCGGTTGGGCGCGCGAGGGCGAGCGCGTGCACATCGCTGACCGGCTGCGCGAGAAGGCATCCGCCCGCCGTGAAGGTCAGTTTCTTGAACCCGCCGTCGATGCCGGTCATTTCCAACGACGTGGGCCTCCCGACGGTGCTTGCGCACCCGGCCGTCACCGGGGTGTCCGGTTCGGTGCGGTGCCGCCTGGTATAAGGGTCCGGCGCCGTGGGCCGGTCGGCGAGAGCCGTGCAGCGATTTCACCGGCCCGCAGTGCATCCGCGCCCGCAGTCATCTGCGTGCCGGGCGCTTGGAGCGGAGTCGTTAGGGGGGCGAGCCTGATGCGGGCAGCAGAGAGGGGAACGTCAGTGCTGAAGTCGGGGGTCAAGCGGCTGTTGGGGCGCGCTGGATTCGACATCGTGCGCAGCACCAACAACCGCGGTGGGGTGGACGATTTCATTCCGTTCGAGGCGGTGATGCGGGCCGCACGGGCGGCGGGGTTATCGGTCGGTGACTACATCGACGAGGTCATGAACGGGACGCCCGGCGCCACCCAGTCCACCGTCGATGAACTACGGGCTCTGGGCGTCTTCGAAGCCAAACCTGACTCCGTGCTGGAGGTCGGTCCCGGGTCCGGGCGGTATCTGGAGAAGACGGTGAAGGAGTGTTCGCCGGACCGATACGAGATCTACGAGACGGCAGCGCCGTGGGCGAACTACCTGGTGGACACCTACGGCGTGATCGCCCAACCGACAGCAGGGGCCAGTCTCGCCCCGACACCCGACGGCAGCATCGACCTCGTGCAGGCCCATAAGGTCTTCAACACCCTGACCTTCCTCAGCGCCTGCCGCTACTTCTTCGAGATGGCCCGTGTGACGCGTCCCGGCGGCCGGATCGTCTTCGACGTCATGACGGAGAGCTGCCTGGACCCGGCCACCGTCCGTGCCTGGGCTTCGCAGGGCGGCGATGGCCATGACTCCTACCCGGCCGCCTGGCCTCGCCGGACCTGCGTGGACCTCTTCGCGGCCCTGGACTGTCGACTGGAGGCCAGCTTCCTGGCTCCCATGGGCTTCGCCTCCACTGAAGTGCTCGTCTTCAAGAAGGGGACGTAATCCTCGGCGCCCGCCAAAGGCCGCCTGTGTCGCGGCCGCCTCGGCGCGTGGCGGATGCCCGGGTGGGCGACCTGGTTCGAAGCACATCGCGGGAGAGCGTCCGGCCCCCGGCCGCCCTGACGGTAGCGTGATCGACGTGACGGCTGAGGGCGGTACGGCGGAGGGCGAAGCCCTGGCGGGCGGCATGGTGAACGTGGGCGCGGTCGTCCGCCGCGGCGCCCTGGTGGAACGCCCGGCGCCGCGCACCGCGCGCCCTCCATGCACATCTCCTTGCGCTCGAAGAGCACGGTTTCGACGCGGCCCCGAGGCCGATCCGTCTTACCGCAGACGGCCACGAACAGCTGGCCTTCATCCCGGGCGACGTCGCTCTGCCGCCGTTTCCGCGCTGGGTGATGACCGAGACCGCGTTGAGATCGGTGGGAGGACTGCTGCGGCGCCTGCATGATGCCAGCGCGGCCATCGCGGTGGACGCATCCGCCCAGTGGCCCCGGCCCCTGGCCGACCCGGCGGGAGGAACAATGCTGTGCCACAACGACGTGTGCCCGGAGAACGTCGTCTTCCGCGACGGCCGTGCGGTAGCCCTGATCGATTTCGACCTGGCGGCCCCCGGCCGGGCTGTGTGGGACGTTGCCATGACCGCCCGCTACTGGATTCCCATACTCGATCCCGCGTCCGCTGCGGTTGTCCATCCCGCGGGTCTGGATGCCCCGGCTCGACTGCGCATCCTCGCCGACAGCTACGGCCTGTCCCCGCAGGAGCGCGCCGAACTGCCCGGCGTCATCGAACAGGCCACCGCATCCTGCCGTGCCTTCGCCGCTGACCGGGTGGCCGACGGCGACCCCGCCTACACCTCGGCGCTGTCCGAGCGCGGCGGCTGGCAGCGCTGGGACCGCATCCAGGAGTGGCTGGCAGCCCACCGCGAGTTGTTCACGGCGGCCCTGCTGACATGAAGGGTGCCGCAGGCGGGTGCAGTCAGGGACCGGCCGTATGGTCAGGGTGTCCCCGAGTGCGTCGGGCCTCCTTCATCTCCGCCTCGTACAGATGGGCGTGTCCGTCGACGAGCTCATCTCGCACCTGCTTTTCGATGCTGGTGAAGGGCTGGTAATACGTGGCGTTGTACGACTCGATGACTTGATAGGTCCAGTGGCCGGGAATGACATTGCGGCCCAGGATCTCCCGCTCCAACAGGTCGGCCTGCTGCGCGTGGCCCGCCGCGCGCAGCTCCTCGACAGCCTCGCCCAGCGTGAGGTCCGCGCCTCCGGTCAGTTGGTGGAAGGCGTAGAGACAGCCGCGAGCCTGCTCCACTGTTTCCAGCGCCTTCGACAGCGTCCCCAGGGCCTTTACGGTCGCATCGTCCGCGCCTCCGGGACGTGCAGCCGTGCGATCGGGGCGGTCTTCGTCACTCGTAGCTTCGTTCACAGTCACGAGCCTGCCCGCCTGACCGGACGTTGGCCCGCCGACCTGGCCGCTGGGCCCTCCGGACGGAGCCAACGGGTGATTCCCGGCCGTGCGCAGGCCCGGGCCCCGGGTTCCCGGTTGCCGCCAGCCTGCGGCGATCGGTGTGACCACGTGGCCGATGAGTGGGCTTGCATCGTCGATGCCGAGGCAGCCGCGGTGTGGGTCATGAGTGGCTACGTGCTCAGGTAAGTGCGCATTTCATCGGATCAGGTGACACGCGCCGCGCCCCCCGCGCGCCTGTCGGCGTATTGCCCCTGCGTCCACGCAGGCTGAACTTGCCCCCTTCAGGAGGAGTCTCATGTCTGTACACGCCTGTACATCCCGCCGGATGTCCACTGTCCTCACCGCTCTGGGCGGGAGTATCTGCGCATTTGCTCTGGTGCTGTCCGGTACGGCACATGCCGATCCTGGAGCACCCGAGCCTTCACACCCCGACGATGACTTCGCCGGTTCCCAGATTCTCAGACACGAGGGATCGGCCAGGAGCGGCGTTGCACTCAGCGCGGCCCGGGGCACCGAGGGCGTGGACGTCAGCAGCCACCAGCGCAACGTCGCATGGTCCACCCTGCGGAAGTCCGGAGTACGGTTCGCCTACGTCAAGGCGACGGAGTCCAAGAGTTACAAGAACCCCTACTTCGCCCAGCAGTACAACGGGTCCTACAAGGCCGGCATGATCCGGGGCGCCTACCACTTCGCCACCCCCAACACCTCCAGCGGTGCCACCCAGGCCCGCTACTTCCTCGCGCACGGCGGCGGCTGGTCCAAGGACGGGAAGACACTGCCCGGCGCCCTGGACATGGAGTACAACCCTTACGGAGCCACCTGCTACGGGCTGAGCAAGCGGAGCATGGTCAAGTGGGTCAGCGACTTCTTCAAGACCTACAAGGCGAAAACCGGCCGGGACGCCGTCCTGTACACCTCTACCGGCTGGTGGAAGACCTGCACCGGGAACTACTCCGGGTTCAGCAAGACCCATCCGCTGTGGGTGCCGCACTACGGTTCGTCCGTCGGAGCGCTGCCCGGGGGCTGGAACTACCAGACCGTGTGGCAGTACACGTCAAAGGGAGCGACGGTCGGCGACCACGACCGGTTCAACGGAAGCCTGAACCGCCTGAGAGCCCTGGCGCGCGGCTGACCGATGCCCTCGCGGGCGGGTGCGGTGGTGGCGAGCCTTCTGAACCGGGGTTCAGTCAGACGGAGTTGTCCGCCGAGGTCGTCGGGCAGCCGGTTCCGCCATACCGGGAACCCGGCGTCGCGCGCCCTGAGGGCCGGGCGAACCACCGCAGCGTCCGCATCCTCCTCGGCAGGCACCTCGTCACCGCAGTCCCCTCTCAGACTGCTCCCGGCCCACGGCGGTGCCCGCGGGCAACAGAGGTATCAATAGGGTGTCTCCCATGCCTGCGACGCTGAGTTCCGAAAAAACCGCCGCCGCGCTCCGCAGATCGGCACGGGTCTCCCTCGAGGGGCTGCTGGTTCTGGTGGCTGCTGCGGCAGCCCTGTGGGTTCTGGGTCAGATGTGGTCAGTCCTGTGGCCGCTCGTGGTGGGCCTCTTGCTCACCACGCTGACCTGGCCTCCGGCTCGCTTCCTGCGCCGGCGCGGCTGGCCGCCCGCCCTGGCGGCCTCGGTGGTGACCGTGCTGTTCCTCCTGGTCGCCGCGGGCGTCGTGGCACTGATCGCCGTGCCGGTGGCGTCGGAGTCCGGCGAACTGACCGACGGCGTGACCGAGGGCATCGAGAAATTGCGCCAGTGGGCCGCCGGGCCGCCCTTCAACATCGACGACGCCGAGATCGCGGGCGGAATCGACTCGGCGACCGCACGGATCAAGGACAGCGTCGGCAGCATGGTGACCACGCTGTTCACAGGCGTGAGCACCGTGTTGAACGGATTGGTCACCGCCGTTCTGGCGCTCTTCCTGATGTTCTTCTTCCTCAAGGACGGCCCGCGGTTCCTGCCCTGGCTCGCCCGTCAGCTCCCCGGCCGGCTCTCCACCGACGTGACGACCGTCGCCGCGCGCAGTTGGGACACCCTGGGAGCCTTCGTACGTTCCCAGGCCTTCGTCGGCCTGCTCGACGCGATCTTCATCGGCCTGGGTCTGTGGATCGTGGGGGTGCCCCTCGTGCTCCCGCTGGCGGTGCTGACCTTCGTATCGGCGTTCGTACCGATCGTGGGCGCCGTGTTCGCCGGCCTGGTAGCGGTGCTCATCGCGTTGGTGTCCAACGGTCTGACAGACGCACTGATCGTGCTGGCCATCATCCTGGTGGTCCAGCAACTCGAGGGCAACGTGTTCCAGCCGATCATCCAGAGCCGCGGACTTGGCCTGCACGCGGCGGTGGTCCTGCTGGCGGTCACCCTGGGCGCGAACCTGGCCGGCGTCGTGGGCAGCCTGCTCGCGGTGCCCGTAGCGGCCCTGATCGCGGTGATCTGGAACTACCTGCGCGAGCAACTCAGCGACCTGCCACCGGAACAGGAAGACACTGACGGCACACCGCCGGGTGCCACAGCTTCCTCCTAGTACTCGATCGTGGACCGGGGCTCCTTCGAGACCGCTGATAGGTTCCTGCGGTGAGCGAGCAACTGCCCAGCGGCGGCATCGAACTGTCACCCGGCGAGATCGAAGCCCTCAACGCCAGATGGTCTTCCTGCTGGACCCCCAGTGAGGTGGCGCAGCAGTTGGCCGGGATCGGCACGCCCTGGTACGTGGCCGCGGGCTGGGCGCTGGACCTGTTCCGCGGCAGGCAGACGCGCGCTCACGGGGACATCGAGATCGCGATTCCGGCCGCGAGCTTTCCCCAGGTCCGCCACCGCTTCCCCGGATACGTCTTCGACGCGGCAGGCAGCGGCCGGATCTGGGAGGACGCCACACCGGAGGTGCTGGCCGCCGTGCACCAGACCTGGCTCCGCGATCCGGCCACCGGCAACTACCTGCTCGACGTGTTCCGCGAACCGCACGACGGCGACACCTGGATCTGCCGGCGCGACGAGAGGATCCGGCTTCCCTACGGCGACATCATCCACCACACCAAGGACGGCATCCCGTATCTGGTGCCCGAACTGGTCCTGCTGTTCAAGGCCAAGCACGTCCGCCGAAAAGACCAAACAGACTTCGACGCGACCGTCCCGCACCTGTCCCCGGCGCAGCGCGAGACCCTGGCCGAGCTACTTGAGCGTGTACACCCGGGGCATCCCTGGACGGCGAATCTGTAGCCGGCGGCTGCTGTTGCGCTCACTCAACTGTCGTCGGCTCCCCGCGTAAGCCGCATGGTGCGTATGCCGCGCAGCGCGGCCCGTACCACACTCGCGTGCGGCGACCACCGTGTCAATGTCACCTAGCAGCACTCCCTCCCACGCATCAGCGTGCCCGTCGCGCAACAGGCAGTCGTACGCTTATGGCGCCAGTTGTCGGAAGGCCAGGGCGAACGGGGTCAGTCGGGTGGACTCACGGGCCAGTTGGCGCAGGAAGACCAGGTGGGTGCGCCGGCGGAAGAGCCGGGAGAGCCATGGCTTGACGCTGGGGACATGGGTGGTCGTCTCCGCCGAGGCCAGCGGGATGCCGAGCTTGACGATCATCTCCTGTCGCTCTCGGCGAGTGAGGCCGAGTTCCTCTTCGAGCTCGCGGACGACGGTGTGCAGTTCCTCCTGCGCGGTTCGGATGGCGACGAGATCGCTCTGATTGCGGAGCTTCTCCTCGATGTCGTAGATCCAGTTGCGGAAGGCGGTCGCCTTCGCCGTACGCCGTATCTCCACGGCGGTGGTGAGGAGCGAACGGCGCGTGGTGCACTGGCTGATCACATACGACGCGATGAGCGGGAACTCCGCAGAGAGGGCACCAGCACCGAACTCGTTGTTGATCCGCTCACTGAGGGCCGCGCGGATGGATGCGGTCTCATCCAGGACGAGGTCGCCGAACTTCACGGCCGGCCGGTCGATTTGCGCTTGGATCAGGCCTGAGCGCCAGGAGTGCGGCATATAGGAGGCGCTCATCAGGTGCGCGATTTGCTGGTAGTAGAAGCCCCGGAAGGCGAAGTACGCGAAATTACGGACGGAGGGGTGCTGACGTTCCAGCGACTGGGCCAGCGCACGCAGCCGTTCACCGGCGGCGGCGCCTTCCGGTGTCCGGCGGTGGAGGCCGTCACGGACCAGACGCATGAATTCGTCCGTGTCGTGATAGAAGGGCGGCAGAACGTCAAGCTCGCGGGACGATGGCATGAATCCCAACTGCTCGACGAGTTGTCCGGAGTCGAGTAGATGCGCAAGCTGCGCGGTGCTGATCTCGGTGATGGCGGTGGGCAGTACATATGAGTCGACCATGACTGCGGTGTCGTGGAAGAAGGAGCCTCCGGCGGCTGACACCGTATTAAGGTACGGCCAGGCGTAGTACTCGCGGCTGGAATTGTCGATGGCGAAGTCGTTGAAAAGGACGATCGCTTCGAGCACGTCCATCAGTGACCGCAGGTTGACGCCCGAGGGTAATTCGCGGGGGCGTGCCGGGTCCCACTCGAAGGCTTTCCGCGCCCCGAACACTGTGGTGTTGTCCAGCAGAACGAACCCCCGGTAAGAGGGTCGCTCACCATCCGAATCAGGGTCGCTGCCAGTCATGATGTCCACCCGGCAACTGCCGTGCCGGCGAAGCCGATCAGGGCCATCCGCGTCACCGCATCCATCTGCCCATTGTGCGGCTCGCTGTCCGATCCGGGAATACCGCCCCGCGAGGACTCGCGTCCCGATCGCGGGCGGTTCGAACGGCACTCTCACAGCATCCGCAGCCACGTCGCCCGGATTTCGCGGCGCATCGAGGGGCTGTTGGGACGACTACAAGGGCAGCGACGACCGGGACAACTTCCGGGTCAGGGACTCGCATCCGAACTTCACATCCTTCCAGTTGCGGGTGTACTGGAAGGGCCAGACCTACAAGAAGCACGCCTACAGCGGCGCGACCAAGACGCTGGACATCGGTGACGTGAAGAAGGGCCAGAAGGTCGAGTTCCGTGCGTGTGGCTACGACAACGGCCACAAGATCGGCTGCTCTGGGAAGCAGACGGTCACGGAGTAGCTCCCTGCTCGCGTCACGGCGTCGGGGGTGAGGCCCGGTCGCCGGGACGGGTGGGAGAGTCGCGTCGGGCCGAGGGCGGCGGACAGGGGTGGCGGGGTCAGTGGGTGGGCGTGCCCACCTGGTGGGCGGGGGTCGCCGGTCGGGGACGCAGGAGCTCAGCCGCGGAGCAGTCGGAGTCGAGGTCCTCGGTCAGGCACAGGTTGAGTCCTTGCTCGTCACGCCGGATCAGGGCCAACAGGAGGCAGGGATCGTGTGCGTCAATGTCCAGTGCGACGGTGTCGCCCCGGGTGATGTCGTCGTCGGCGAACGAGGTGCCCTTGGCGTCGGGCGTGCTGAAGAAGCTCCAGTGCCCGGCAGCCGTAGCGGGGCACTCAGTACCTCCCAGCAGGGCTTTGTGGAGCTTTTCCCCGCTCATGACGTGGCCGTCCGTCAAGTCGAGGCGGGCGCCGGCCGGGTTGCTCCATGCGCCGGCAAGAGCCGACTGATGCACGCGGGCTGCCTCACCCCCGGGGCTGGCGCAGCCCGTGCAGGCCCAGGCCGCCACGGCAGCCAGAGCCGCCCACCGTCTCGATGACGTACTCATCCGCATCCCCGCCCCCCAACCGGCTGAACGCGGCCACGATAGGCGGGCGGGGCAGGGAGTCTCACGGCGGGGTGGGGCGGTACACGATCATCGGCAGTCGCCGGGGGAGTGGGCCAGAGCAACAGACGGCAACAAGGGGCAAATGCGCGCGGGCGGAACCCACGACGTGCTGCGGTGGCCGTCGCTCGGCGCTATGTGCGCGCAGCGCCGTACGGCCGGCGGGCGTAGCGCTGGGCGAGGGCGTGGAATGCCTGCTTGGGTTCCCAGTGCCAGTCGGAGTCGGGGTCTTGCGGGGCGTCCCGGATGGTTTTGACGATGGCGTAGCTGGCCATGTCGAGATCGTGCCGTGGGTCTGCGGGCCAGTGCGGGGAATCGGGGGTGACTAACTCGAAGGCGTGCGCCGCGTACAGGCCCATGGCGTCGAAGACGTCGAACAGCTCGCTGACATAGCGTGCTTGGGTCGCCTCGCTGCGCACCAGCGGCTTGGTGAATTCCGGGGGTTGTTTGGTGTGGTCGATGACCTGCCAGGCCATGCCTCCGGCGTCCGGGGCGCCCTTGTAGGCGCAGGTGCCGAACTCGGCGATGGCCAGGGGCTTTCCGAAACGCTGGTAGCGGCGCAGCTCGCGGATGTAGTCCTGGCGGCGGGGATGGTGGGAGTAGTAATCGATGCCGACGATGTCGAACAGGTCCCAGTCGACCTCGTCGTCCTGGGCGGCGGCGTAGCTCAGCGGGCCGTCGAAGACCGCGCGGCCGACCTTCGCCGCCCGCGCGGTGAAACGGTCGAGTCGCTCCTGCACCCGCTCGGGGTGATCGATGGTGCCGTTGGTGAGGTTCTCGATCCGTTCCACGGCGTTGGCGCCCGGAATGATCCCGGGGACGAACAGCCAGAACTCGCAGCCGACGCTGAGTTCGACCTGGGCGCCATGGCGGCGCAGCTGTTCTGCGTGCCGGCCGACTTCGGCGAGATGGTCGAGGATCTCGTGCTGCGGGCGGTCGCCGAGGGTGGGTTCGGCGCGTACTTGGAGCCCGTGTTCGGCTGCCTCCTGCGCGGTGGCCGTGAGCCGCTCGACGCCGTCCCCGGTGACCTTGATGGAGTTGGCGTTGAGGTCGTGCTTGATGGCGTGGATGTCGGCGCGCATCCGGGCCGGGCGGAAGGCGGTCGCCGGGGTCTCGCCCGCCAGGACGGTGTAGCACACCCCGCGGTGGCGCACGCCGCAACGACCGGCGTCTGTCTGGGGTTTTGATGCGGCGGCTGCCGTGCTGTGGCCGGCGGTGCCCAGGACTGCGGCGGCCCCGAGCGCCGAAGCGGCGGTCAGCAGTTGTCTGCGGCTGGTCGTGTTCTGCACCGGTGTGCGGCTCTGTCGTCGTGCGGCAGTTTTTCCCATGTCCTCGACGCTAGGGAGCGGGGCCGCGGGTGCGCCTCGGCCAATGGGCGAGGACCGCATAGCCACTGGTCTACATCTGGATGTGCCCGGTGACTACGGTCCGGCCACTTCTTGGGCCGACAGGTGGCCCCGGTCCGGCTGGGCCAGCGCGCTGGAGAGGCTGGCCGTGACGGCGTCGTCTGCCTCGACTGCCTTGACGTGGGTGGCGTTGGGGCTGTGCTTCGGCGACACAGGGCGTGCCGGTCAACTCGGTCGTCTGGTCAGCGATCTACCCAGTCCGGTGTCCACACGTCGTGCGGGGTTCGCGGGCCTGTGGTGCGCAGGTGGTCGCGCAGTGCGGTCAGGACAGGGTGCTGGTCTCCGCTGCGGAACAGCAGCATGTGCGGGTAGACCGGGGTGGGGTCGTGCAAGGGGATGCGCCGCAGGTCGTGGCTCTGGGGCCACAGGTATCGGTCCCCGCTGCCGACGAGGGTGGCCAGCGCGGCCGAGTCGGCCAGCGCGTCCATCAGGGCCTCGTCACCGAAGTTGGGGCCGAGCGCGTCGATGCTCAAGCCGAAGGCCTCGGACAGCGCTTGGTAGAACGCCGCCCACTCCGCACCCGGCGTGATCCCGGGGATCCAGATGCGGTGGCCGGCCAGGTCCGCAGGCCTGACCCGGGGCGCGTCGGCCAGCGGGTGGCCGGGGCCGACCAGGAGCTGCAGGGGTGCGTCCAGGAGCCGTTCGGCGCTGATCCCGGCCGGGACCTGGTCCGGCGACAGGGCCCGGAAGGACGCGTCGATGGTCCCTTCGAGCACCGCCTGGGCGGCCTGGGCGGCGTTCTCCTTGCTCAGCGTGACTGCGTCCAGATCCGTACCGGGGTGCGAGCGGTAGAACTGGTAGACGGCCTGGGCCGGGGAGATGCGCCGATTGAGGACATCGACGCGCAAGGGACGGCTTCCGGGGCGCACGGCCAACTCGGCCTGTTCGACGGCCGCCAGGATCTTCTTGGCGTGGGGCAGGAAGACCTGCCCGTCCAGGCTCAGCCGGGAGCCCCGGGAGGTCCGCACCAGGAGCGCGACCTCGATGTGCCTTTCCAACGCCGCGATCCGCTTGGAGACCGCCTGCTGGCTGATCCCCAGCTCGTCGGCCGCAGCCTGGAACTGGCCGGTCTCGGCGACGGCCACGAACGTCCGCAGCGCTTCTACATCCACGCTTCGACTCTACTTCCACAACCTTTGGTTGTGTCTGGTGCGGTGCAGGGTTGTTTGATCGGTGTTCTGCACGGTGATGAGATCAGCGCATGTCTACCCGCACAGAGCAGGTTATGTACGTCCAGACCCCTGATTTCGCGCGTCACGCGGAGCGGATCGAGGAGGTGACCGACGCGACGTCTCGACTCAACGTGCTGCCGTTCAGTGACACTGAAGGACGCGCGGAACTACTCTCGGTTGTGTTCGGAGATCGGTTGCCGGAATCGGTGACGATCTACCCGCCGTTTTTCACCGAGCACGGGCTGAACACGACGTTCGGGGAGAACGTCTTCGTCAACCAGGGATGCACCTTCATGGACAAGGGAGGCATCCGTATCGGGAACGGCGTCATGATCGCCCCCAAGGTCAGCCTCATCACCGGAGGCCATCCACTGCCCCTGGCCGAGCGCCGTGAGTATCTCTCCTTCGCCCCGATCGTCATCGAGGACGACGTCTGGATCGGGACGGCTGCCGTGATCACGCAGGGGGTGACCATCGGTGCCGGTGCGGTGGTCGCTGCCGGTGCGGTGGTCACTCGTGATGTTCCGGCCGGCACCGTGGTCGGGGGAGTACCCGCCCGGGTGATCAAGAAGATCGACTGAGCCCCGGCCGGGCTGCCGGCCCGGGTACGCAGCACCCCTGCGGTCTGATCATGGCGGAGGGCCGCGGTGCCCCATCGCCCAGGGGGGTGGGACATCATGGAGGGCTGCTGCGGGTGATGTCCGGGGCGACGGGAGAGACGTGGAGGCGTGGCGGTGGGGTTTCGTGCAACCGGCTCGGGAGGGCACACGGGAAGCGGACCGGAGCCCCTGGCGTACCGCACCCTGACTGCGGACCAGCTCGTGAGTGTGCACGGGCTGGCCGGAGTCGTCTACTACCCGCAGCCGCCCCGAAGCCTCTTCGATACCGCGACGGCCAACTTCCTGAGCAGTGTGGGCCTTCCCGGCAACCGGCTGTTCGCGGCCCGTGCCGATGTCGGCGTGGAGGAGGACGACGTTGACCCCGTCGAACTGGGTCCTCTCTTCGACCTGGACGGACTGGAGTATCCCGCGGAGCGCCGGCACTGGTACACGCTGGGCTATCTGCGCACCACCCTGGTCGTCCTGGACCCCGTCACCGGAGCGGTCCACGGCTACATCGAGGGGGATGACGACAGCATCGTGCTGCACCGCGATGTCGAATCGTTCGCGTTCTGCCTCACCGAACTGCGTCGGCTGCAGGACGCGGGGGAGAGGGGCGAGGATGGTGCTGAGGTGGCCGCCCGCTTCAGGGACACCGTGAACGGTTTCGACGCGCTGCCTCTGGACTGCGAGGAGTCCGAGTGGAGCGTCATGCTGGACGAGTTCGCATCAGGCATGTGGTGAGAAGCAGCAAGAAGTGTTGCCGCCGGGCCCTGCCCGTCACGGCGCCCCACACGGGCCAGCTGCCTTGCGGCGTGCGGGAATTGAGTGGATGGCCGCCGGGCCCGTGCGGGATGCTGCAGGCGTGATCGAGCGAGAAGCCGCAGTGCTTGTTGTCGAGGAACAGCTGGAGCGCGACTACCAAGAGTGGCGGGCGGTGGATGCGCAGGCCCTGCGCATGGTTGTGGGGGACGTCGAGGAGCACGAGCTGGTGTGGATCGTCGACTGGACGTCCCGGGAGTTCGAGCGCACCGGGAATCCGGCGTTCCTGCTGATCGGCTGCGGGCCGTACCTGGTTGACCGCGTCGACGGGGGACTGCATCAGATCGGCGTCGTCTCCGCGGTGCAGGGGGCGTGGGAGGACGACTACCGAGCCCGTATCCGGGGGCTGCCGGTACGCACCGCGGTGGACGATCTGCACGATGAGCTGCACGAAGTCGCCGCTGTGCGAGGACGAATGACGGCTGTGCGGACACTGCGCCGGAGGCTGCCTGTGCTCTCGCCTGCGGAGGCCATCGAGTACGTGAGCGCGCTGCTGGACGGTGATGTACCCGCGCGCCTGGTGGCTGTCGCTGCCGGGGTACTCGTGGAGCCTCTCGACCCGGTATTCGCGGTGACGACCATCAGGGAGGGTGCGGCGCTTCGAGCCGGTCAGGAACTCGACGGGTGAGCCGAGAGTCAGTGGGCATGGCGCGGCGCCCTCCCCGACCTGCGGAAATGAGCGCCGCGTGTCCTCTTGGCCGAACTGGCCTGCGCAACCCCAAGGAGGCTACGCAGGCCGTCGTACCGCAGATTGCGTGGCCCCTTACGGTGTTCGACGCGCGACGGGGCCCGCGAAGTGGCTCCAGCCTCAGCAGACCACGGTGCGGTCGTACTGGCCGCCCAGGGAGCGGTAGAGCCAGCCGGTGCGGTTGGCCATCGTCTTGCAGCCGCTGTCGGGCCAGTGCTTGACGATGACCCTCACCCGCATCGTCTTGCCGCACAGGTTGCGAATGTAGACCTTGGTGCCGCCGTCGGGGATGTTGACGGCGGTGCGCTCGATACACGCGGGCGCGGTGCCGCCCGCGCGGGCGCCGATGTCCGCGGCCGCTACCGTGGAGGCCGGTGCGGCGGTTGAAGTTGATGCGCTTGCGTTCGCCGGAATCGCTCCGGCAGCACCCACCAAGATCAGACCGGCGGTGCCGACGGCAACTCGTCGGGCAGTAAGCATAATTCCCCCTGTTTCTGCTAGCGAAGTGACGGTGAGACGACGCGGGCAGCCGCGTCGAGGTACGGACCCTTGCGGGGCGGTGCCGTGCCGGTCCTTCAAACGGGCCCACGGCGCCGAACCCAGCGGTCCGGACGGTCGTGCGGCAGAACCCTTGCGGTGGCTGCGTCACAGAGCACGCGCTGCCAAGACGTAACCTCAGTCAAGGAGTCCCCCTGCCGCGCGTTGGTGCGGTCAAGACGGAAAACTACTGACAGCGACACCCGGTTCGCATCCCGCGGTCGTATGACCTCCCGCTCCACCCAGCGCATCAGCGGGTAAACCCCGGCGGTACGGACCGCGGAGGTCTCGGCAGGAACCCGGCAGGCCGTGGTCACGAACTACGCTGGCATCCCATTCCAGCAGTCCAGGGAGCATCGTGCCGCCGCCCTTCGCCCACCGGATAACCAAGTACGACCCCGCCGATCGCGACGAACGTGGGCACTACCACGGCGCTGAGGTCACGGTGAGCGACCATGGGCCGGTCGAAGCGGCCTACTTGGAGGCGATCGCCGCCTTCGCGCAGGAGTCGGGCATCGACCGGCTGGAGATCCGTGAACCCGCGGTCACCGGCTTCGTCACCTTCGGCCTGGAGGCGCCCGTTGACGGACACGGCCTCGCCGGGCTGTTTCCAGCTGACCTCGCCGGCTACTACGACGGTGCCGAGGTCTCAGTGCCGGTCGCGCTGGAGCTGGTCCGGGCCATGCTCCGTGACCAGGGCGCCTGGTGCCGGCTGGAGCAGCAGGACAGGTTCACCGTGCACGTCGGGTGGGATCAGTATGTGTACGTCGGCAGTGACCAGCCCTGTGCGGCAGCCGTCGCCCGGACCCGCGAGCTCGGCCTGTTCGCGGAACCGATCACGATGTCGCCCTACGCCGCGGACCTCGAGGAACCAGAGGTGACGCAGGCCGCGGACGAGGAGTTCTGGGAACGAGTACGCGCGGAACTGGCCGTACCGCAGATGCTCCTCCTGGAGGAGAGCTACCTCTACAACGCCACCCGCTGGCACCGTCTCACCGAGCACAACCTCGATACCGTCCGCGCCGTGCTTGGCCCGCGCGCGCTCCTGAGCGTCTGGCCCGACCTCAACCCTGACGTCGACGCGGTCCTTGCCGCGCTGCCGGAGGACGAAACCGTGGACTTCGTCTGGGAAGCGCCGAACGGAACGATCAGCCACGTGACCGTCGACGAGACCCACCATCAACAGCTCGCCACTTCGGTGGCGGGCGCGAGGGCGGCCTGCTCCCTGTCCCTGGCCCTCGACGAACGCCACCCCCTGTTCCACGCTGCTCTCCCCGACAGTGACGGCGTGCTGCGCGCCAGGTGGTGACCTGCTTTTCCGTGTCCTGTCTGCGGCGTCGGCTCGACGCTGCCGTCTGGCTGTGCAGGTCCGGCACGTATGCCGTTTTCGATACGCCGACGATACGTGCTGACTCGTAGCCTGGAGCGCATGCGTGTCTTGATCGTCGAGGACGAGACCTATATGGCAGAAGCCATCCGCGATGGCCTGCGGCTGGAAGCGATCGCGGCCGACATCGCCGGTGACGGCGCCACCGCGCTGGAACTGCTGAGCATCAACACCTACGACATCGCCGTCCTCGACCGCGACATCCCCGACCCTTCCGGCGACGAGGTTGCCAAACGCATCGTCGCCTCGGGCAGCGGCATGCCGATCCTCATGCTCACCGCGGCCGACCGGCTCGACGACAAAGCCTCCGGGTTCGGGCTCGGCGCCGACGACTACCTCACCAAGCCTTTCGACCTGCGGGAGCTCGTGCTCAGGCTCAGGGCCCTGGATCGCCGGCGCGCCCACAACCGGCCTCCGGTGCGGCAGATCGCCGGGCTGCGCCTCGATCCGTTCCGCCGCGAGGTCTACCGCGATGACCGCTACATCGCGCTCACCCGCAAACAGTTCGCGGTCCTTGAAGTCCTCGTCGCCGCAGAAGGCGGTGTCGTCAGCGCCGAAGAGCTCCTGGAGCGCGCGTGGGACGAGAACGCCGACCCGTTCACCAATGCCGTACGCATCACGGTCTCCGCCCTGCGCAAACGCCTCGGCGAACCCTGGATCATCGCCACCGTGCCGGGCGTCGGCTACCGCATCGACACCGCCCCCGACGCCGGGCCCGGGAGCGGTGAGCGTGAATAGGAGTTCGGGCCTGAGCGTCCGCCTCAAGCTCACCCTCAGCTACGCCGGATTCCTCATGCTTGCCGGGCTCCTGCTGCTGGGTGCCGCGGGGTATTTCCTGCTGCGCCGGGGATGGTTGCAGACCAACGAAGCGGGGGCGTGGAGACAGAGTCCGGGCACCGACCTCGTGCGCGGTTTCGCGCCGACGGCAGCCGCGGTCATGGTGTTCCTCCTGGTCTTCGGCCTGCTGGGAGGATGGCTCCTGGCCGGGCGCATGCTCGCGCCCATGGACCGCATCACCCATGCCACCCGGGCGGCCGCGGCCGGCTCACTGTCCCACCGCATCCATCTGCCGGGGCGCAAGGACGAGTTCCGCGAACTTGCCGACGCCTTCGACATGATGCTCGCGCGGCTCGAAGCGCACATCGCGGAGCAGCAGAGGTTCGCGGCCAACGCCTCGCACGAGCTGCGTACCCCGCTGGCGATCTCGAAGGCGCTCATCGATGTCGCCCGCGCCGATCCACACCACGACACCGGCGAACTCGTCGACCGCCTCCATACCGTCAACACCCGGGCCATCGACCTCACCGAGGCCCTGCTCCTGCTCAGCCGCGCCAACCAGCGGTCCTTCGCCCGGGAGCACGTCGACCTGTCCCTTCTCGCGGAGGAGGCAACCGAAACGCTCCACTCGCTCGCAGGACAGCACGGTGTCACCCTCGAGACCAGCGGCGACATCGCCCCCACGACCGGTTCGCCCGCGCTTTTGCTGCAGCTCACCATGAACCTCGTACAAAACGCGATCGTCCACAACCTGCCGGGACAGGGCACCGTCTGGGTCCACACCGGCGTACGCCCCAAGAGCGTGGTGCTCACCGTCGAGAACACCGGCGAGCAGCTCACCCCCCAGCTGGTCGCGACCCTGACCGAACCCTTCCAGCGCGGCACCGAGCGCATCCACACCGACCAGGCAGGCGTCGGTCTTGGCCTGGCCATCGTCAAGACCATCACCGAGGCACACGAAGGAATCCTCACGCTTACCCCGCGCCCCGCCGGCGGGCTGCGCATCACCGTGGAACTGCCCGCGTCATCCGGGGAGTGAGCCCCGAGCCACCAACCCGGACCGCCCGCCCCTCCTTCCGGCACGGCCGCGCCAATGGATGGCCATGACACGGGTGGGCGCGCGCGGAGGTCCGCGCGCCGGTGGATGCCCCAGCGTGACTGCTTTTCCAGTCAATACAGGCATCTGGGTGATCCAGGCGCGAATAGTGCGTTTGACCTCCTTAGTATCTGGCCTCGTGACAGACGGTAAGAGTCGGACGCGTCCGGCTGACCATGCGACCGGTGTGATTGTTCTGGGGGCCGGTCCGGCCGGGCTTGTGCTCGGCAACATCCTCATGGACCACGGGATCGACTGCGTCGTCCTGGAGCGGGCCGAGCGCGCCCATGTCGAGACGCGGTCACGCGCGGGGTTCCTGGCCGCCAACACCGTGCGGATCCTCGACGAGCATGGTCTTTCCGACGGCCTGCACCGGCGCGGACAGACGCACGGCACCTGCGAGTTCCGCACCGCGGACGGCCGCTTCCGGCTGGACTACAGCGGGCTCGGCCAGCGAGAGCGCCATACCGTCTACCCTCAACAGGACCTGGTGTCCGACCTGTTGACGCGCTTCCTGGCGCGCGGCGGACAGATCCGATTCGCCACTGAGGCCGTGGCCGTACGCGATGCTGACACCGACCAGCCTGCGGTAGCCGTACGCGAGGTGGACGGGCAACCCGGTCTGTGGCGCGCCCGGTACGTGGCCGGCTGCGACGGGCGCCACGGCGCGGCCCGGCGCTCCCTGCCCGCCGGAACGGTCCGCCACCACCGCGATCACGGTGTGACCTGGCTGGGGCTGCTCGCCCAGGCGCCGCCCAGCCTGGACGCCGTCGGGTACGCGGTGCACGAGCGCGGCTTCGCCGGACACATGGCCCGCACCAGCGAGGTCACCCGCTACTACCTGCAGTGCGAGCGCGGCACCCCGGCCGAGGCCTGGTCCCGGGAGCGGATCTGGGACGAACTGGAACTGCGCATGCGGGCACGCGAGTACGGCCCGCTGCACCGCGGACCCATCCTGCAGCGATCAGTCGTCGACCTGGAGTCCGACGTACTGGAACCGCTGCGGCACGGCGCACTGTTCCTCGCGGGTGACGCCGCCGGGCTGATCAGTCCGTCCGCGGCGAAGGGCGCCAACCTCGCGGTGCTCGAAGCGGCGCTCCTGGCCCGTGCCCTGACCGACGCCCTCACGTCCGGGGACAGTGCCGGCCTCGACGCCTACTCGGCGCGATGCCTGACACACATCTGGCGCGCACAGGAGTTCTCGCACTGGATGATCGGCCTGCTGCACGGCCCGTCCGGTACGGACGGCGAATCGCTGTTCCACAACTCCCTGCGGCGCTCGCGCCTTGCCTCGTTGCGCACCTCGCGCAGCCAGCAGGACTGGTTCGCGGAGCACTACGTGGGCGTCTAGCCCCTCGCTGCCCCGAACCCCTTCACCCGCGTACATCCGTGCGCGTATGTCCGCGTGCGCACGTCCGTGCGCATGCGTTGAACCCGGAATGAGGAACCCCCCGCAATGATCACGACATTGTCGTGCGATACGTCTCGCCTGCGCGCGGCGGTCGACTTCGTCAAGGAGCAGGACACCGCCACACTGCTTCCGCTCCTGCTGCCGGGGCTCGACGGCCCGGAACTGCGGGCGCTGGTGGAACGCTGCGACTTCTCGCACGCTGCGCTCCTCGTCTTCCCGCCGGACGAGGCGGCACTGCACACCATGATCACCGACTGTGGTCTCGTCGTGGAGGCGCCGCCCCAGCCGAGCGTCATCGTGCGCGAACGTCTGGCCGTACGGCACCAGCGGCGTGCGGAGGACCTCACCGTCGAAATCCTGCGCCCCGCGGTGGACTGCCCGGACGGCACGCGGCGCATGGTCGAGGTGTTCACGCTGGCCGTGCCGCCGGGGTCGTCCCTCGACACGCTCGCCACGCACGAGCGGGACCAGCAGCACGAGGCGCATGTCGCCTTCGAGGTCAGGGCAGCGGACCCGTTGGTGCTGCGCGGCCTGTGCGCGGCCTTGGGACGGTACGGCGCCACGCCCGACGGCGGCGGCTACAACCCGCACGAGAACGGCACGGTGTTCTACTTCACCGCGCCCCCGGAGGCCAAGGCAGGCTACCGGCGCGTGGAGCTGTATGCCCCCGGCGATCACCGTGACCTCCTTGCCGCCCACCTCGACGAACACCGCAGGCGTCAGCCCGCCGAGAGCCTGCTGCGTCTGCTGACCGGGGCGTGGACGACGCAGGCCCTGGCCGCGTTCGCACGGTTGGAGGTGGCCGACGCGATGGACGCGCAGCGGAGCGTGACCCTCGCCGAGCTCGCGCGGGACGTCGATGCGTGCGAGCCGAACCTGGCCACCCTGCTGCGCTACCTCACGATGCTCGGCGTGGTCAGCGAGAACGGTGACGGCTACCGGCTGACGCAAACCGGCGAACTGCTGCGCAGGGACAGCGAAGGGTCGATGCGGGCTCTGGCGCTGATGTACGGGGGAGTGTTCTACGAGTCCTTCGCCGGGCTCGACCACACCGTGCGCACCGGGCAGGTCGCCTTCGAACAGCGCTTCCACGCCAACCACTTCGACCACTTCGCCCGTGATCCACGGCTCGCGGAACTCTTCGACCAGTCCATGGCCGCCGGCTCACGGATGTTCGACCCGCTGCCCGCCCACCCGGTCCTGGCCGCGGCGGCCGACGGGGCCACCGTGGTCGACATCGCGGGCGGCAACGGCGAACTGCTCTGCCGAATCCTTTCCGCTCATCCCCGCCTGCAGGGCCTTTTGCTGGAACGCCCGCACACGGTCGAAGCGGCCCGCCGCCTCCTCGACGCCGCCGGACACACGCAGCGGTGCACCTTCCGGGCGGGCGACTTCGCCGACGTGCCCGCGGGCGGCGAGGTGTACGTACTGTCCCGCGTCCTGCACGACTGGGACGACGAGCGCTGTATCGAGATCCTGCGCCACTGCGCCCGCGCCATGCCCGCCACCGCCGATCTGCTCGTCGTCGAACGTGTCCTGCCCGCCGACGGCTCGGCCTCGTTGGCCACGGCCTGGGACCTGCACATGATGTGCAACGTCGGGGGCCGGGAAAGGCGGGCCGACCACTACGCCCGGCTGTTCGCCGACGCGGGCCTCACTCTGGTCGACGTGGCACCGCTGCCCCTGGACGGCAGCGTGCTCCACGTCCGCAGGACCGGACCGTCACCCACCTGATCATCTGCCCGGCCTGGTGGCCATGAAGGTGGCCAGGGGACAGACATCGGCCTCAACCTGGCCCGCCGAGCTAATCGAAGGCAGCAGGAGGGCAATAGAGCCGCGGATCCGGGCGCCTGTCCGGATCCGTGGCCCGGGCCGGGGGAAAAGCCTTGGCGGGCGGGGCGGCTGCGGCGACAAGATGGCGTGCATGACTTTGCCCACCCCCACGCTGCACACCGCTCGCCTGCGACTGCGGCCCTTCGCCGACGCCGACGCGAACGCGCTCTACCCGCTGCACAGCAGCACGCAGGTGATGCGCTTCTGGGACTCCCCGCCGTGGACCGAACAGGCCCGCGCCGAACAATTCATCGCGAGGTGCCGGAAGCTTGCGGACGAAGGCACCGGGGCACGGGTGGCCATCGACCGTGCTTCTGACGGCGCCTTCGTCGGCTGGTGCGCCCTGACCCGATGGGACCCGGACTTCCGCAGCGCGTCATTGGGCTACTGCCTCGACGACGCGACGTGGGGCCAGGGCTACGCGACGGAGGCCGCGCACGCCTTGCTGCGGTGGGCATTCGACACGCTGGACCTGAATCGAGTCCAGGCCGAGACCGATACGCGCAATGTGGCATCCGCCCGCGTCCTGGAGAAGGTCGGATTCGTACGCGAAGGGACACTGCGGGAAGAGTGCATCGTGAACGGCGAGGTATCCGACACGTGGGTGTTCGGGTTGCTCAGGCGGGAGTGGCGGCCGTAGGGCCCGCGCCTCTCGGTGAATCTGCCGATCTGCGGCTCTGCGGATCTGCGAAAGAGGCCGGGCCACGGGGAAGTTCCGTGGCCCGGCCTCATGATGTGGCCGCTGGGACCGTCAGGGTCCAGGACGTCGCGTCACGGAGCGAGCCGCGTCACGGAGCGAGCCGGTAGGCGTTCGTGATCGTCTCGGTCACGGTGTTGCCGGTCGTGTCCTTCAGATACACGCGGTAGGACACGGCCTTGGCCGTCGCCGGGTGCTTTACGCTCGCCGTGCGCGCCCCCTTGGCGTCGGTCGTGACGGGGGCCGACTTCCATGTGGTGCCGCCGTCGTAGGACACCTTGACGGTCAGGGTGGCGATCTTGCCGGTGCCGGCTGCCGCGCCGGCTACCTTCAGCGGCACCGTGAGCGTGCCGCCTGCTGGGGCCGTACCGTTCAGTGCCAGTTTCGGCGCGAGGCGGACGGTGGACAGGGGCAGCTCGGTGGGCGGGTCGTCGGGCGTCTTCGCCGACTTGAACGTCCAGGTCGCGGCCACCTTGGTGCTGGTCGTGGCGACCGCGGCCGGGCGCTTGGCCTCCATGACCAGGCGGTAGGAGGCGGAAGCGGCCGGGAGTTCGGCGTTCACCGCGCCGGGTTCGCCCTCGGCGAGGGTGCGGCCGCCGGACTCCAGCCGGGTAAAGCCACCGGACGTCACGGAGCTGCCCGCGTGCCCCGCGCCGTCGCTGAACAGCTGGACGTAGGCGTCCATGGCGTTGCCCGCGCGACGCGCGCCCTGCCCGTCGTCGGCGTTGAGGTCGGGGCCCACGACGCCGGTGTTGAAGTTGAGCGTGTAGCGCTTGCCCGCCTTGTACGCGACCGTGTCGGTGCCGTAATCGATGGTGGAAGAGCCCGCGTCGTCGAGCTGCGCCATGGACCAACTCCAGCGCAGGTCCTTGGTGTTGACGTAGCTCGTACCGGAGGCCGGGAGCGTCAGCTTCGTCTCCGGCTGCAGGGGCGGGTTGTAGTCGTTCGTGCCGATCGGCGTGGCGGACAGTGTGCCCTTGCGCCGGGCGGCGGAGGAGCCGACGCCGTAGGTCACCTCGGCCAGCTCGGCCTTGGTCGCGGCGTGCTTCAGGCCCGAGAACCAGCTGCCGCTACGGCTGAACCCCAGCCGGTAGTCGACCTTCTTCGCCGCCGTGCCCGAGGCCTTCCAGATGCCGTTGTACTGGGCTTTCAGCGTGGTCGAATCGGGGCCCAGGCCCAGGGTGCGGATGACGGTGCCCTCGCCGAGGCTCCAGCTGCTCGCGATGCCACGGGCCGTGTCGTCGTAGCTGATGTGCGCCGCCGTGAGACGCGCTCCGGCGTCCGGGGTGGTGACGGCCACCGGCTTGGCCTTGCGGGAATCCAGCGTGACCGTCGCCTTCGCGGCGACCTTCAGCTTCGGCTGGACGAAGACCGCGAAGCTTTTGGTCGGGCCGTAGACGGAGCTCTCCAGCGCGTAGGTGCCCTTCGGTACCCGCACGGTGACCGGCCCCTCCTGGTAGGGGATCTCGATCTTCCGCTGGGTGCTGTCGGTGAGCGTGGTGACGTAGTTGAGCGAATTGCCGCCGTTGACGTCGAGATGCTTCAGCGTGAGGTCGTAGGACTCGACCTCACGGTCCACGACGAGGCCGGTGCGCACTTCCTGGCCGTCGCCGGCGGCCAGCAGCGTTCCGCCGTAGACGCCGTCGGCGGTGCCGATCCTGGTGTCGGCGGTGACGGTGGTCTTCGCGGTGCCGCCTGCCGGGACGGTGAGTTTGGCGTCCTTGACGGTGAACATGCCTGCCGGGCCCGGGCGGCCCTTGGGGTCCAGGGCGTCGGCGGAGAGTGCGAGGGTGACCGGCTTGGTGCCGAGGTTGCGGTAGGTGACCGTCTTGGTGACCGGCTTGTCGTCGCTGTGCGGCCAGGCCTGCGTGCCGAAGGCGAGCGTGCCGGGCTCGGGGACGACGGACGCGGTGACGGCGCGCGTCAGGTCGACGCGGCCCGCCCCCTGCTGATGGGCGTTGAGCGTGGGATTGGGCTTGGCGGAGCCGGTCAGCGCGGCCTTGAGCTGCGGGCCGGTCCACTTCGGATGCTGCTGCAGGAGCAGGGCGGCGGAACCGGCCACGTGCGGCGTCGCCATCGAGGTACCCGACATGGCGACGTAGGGCTCGCTGTCGGAGTCGTCGGGAATCTGCGTGGAGCGCGCGGCCGTGATGTCGTCACCGGGCGCGGTCAGGTCGGGCTTGGCGATCCCGTCGGCCTGCGGGCCTCGGCTGGAGGTCTCCGCGATGTTGTCCTGCTTGTCGACGGAGCCGACGGTCAGGGCGGTGGGAGCGCTGCCGGGCGAGTTCAACGTGCCGGGCTCGGGGCCGTCGTTGCCCGCCGCGATGACGAAAAGGGCCTTGCCGGAGAGCCGCGCGACGGCTTCCTCCAGCGGATCGGTTCCCGGCGAGTCGAGGCTGCCCAGACTCAGGTTGACGATCTTCGCGTTGCTGTCGACCGCCCACTGCATGCCGGCGGCGATGCCGGACTCGGTGCCCGTGCCCTCCACCTCGGAGATGACCTTGCCGTCCAGGAGCTGCACGTCGGGCGCCACGCCCTTGTACTTGCCGCCCGACTTGGCCCCGGAACCCGCCAGGGTCGAGGCGACGTGCGTGCCATGGCCCATGCGGTCCTTGGCGTCGGGAGCGGACTCCGTGAAGTTCTTCTCGGTGACCTCCACGCCCTTGAGGTCCGGGTGGGTCTGGTCGACTCCGGTGTCCAGGACGGCGACCTTGACGCCCTTGCCGGTGTATCCGGCCTTCCACATGGTGGGGGCGCCGATCTGCGGCACGCTCTTGTCCAGAGCGGGGCGGACCTTGGCGTCCAGCCAGACGTGCGCGATGGCCGGGGCGGCGGTTGTACGCGCGTTCGTACGGCCGTCCGTCCCGCCCGTCAGCTGCGACCAGACGTCCCCCGCGCCGGACTTGGGCGCGTCGAACGCCTCGCCGCCGATGGCGGGCAGCTCATGGCGGTCGCGGGCCATGCCGCGGAAGGTGTCGTCCGGGCGGCTGTTGGCGCGTCCCGGCCGGTACTTGACGATCAGCGGCAGCGAAGTGCGGTGGGCGTCGTCGTACTTGTCCCTGACGAGCCGTGTGACGTCGAAGAGCCGTCGGTCCAGCTTGCCCGCGTTGATCAGTGACTGGGCGTCCTGCGGCACGACGTACGTCTGCCCGGCCTCGCGCCGCACCGCGATCGCGATCTGCTCGCGGCCCTCCCCGCGCATCAGCCGGACGACCTGCTTGCCCCCTGACCGGACGACCACCCGGTCGCCGGTCACCAACGTGACGGTCTGTGTCTTGCCGCCCTCGGCTCTTCGACCGCTCTCGTTTTTCCCAGCGGTATGTGTGCCCGCGCTGTGGTCCGGTCCCGGCACTGGCCCTGGCCCGGAGTCGGCCGCGGCCACCCCCGCGACCAGCGCGCCGGACACCGCGGCGGCCATCGCCGCCGCCCCCACCCTCGATATGACTGCCACCCGATTTGCCTGTCTCTTGAGCGTGCTTGATGTGGTCGCCCGTAACACGTGATCTTTGAGGTGTCTGGTTCTGGCGATCGGGAAGATGTTCCTGAGATTTTTTGGAATGGGGGTCAACGTCGTGCCAGATAGGGTCAAATCCTCCTAAGCCAGGAAACCCACGCGCAGGAAGCCGCGAGCTGAAGACCGAAGATCTGAACGCCCCCGGCGCATGACATGGGTGTCCGTGTCGGTGCAACCTCCCGCCGGTTCGGCAGTCTTACTTCGCGGGGTGCACATGACGACAGATCACCAGATCGCCTTCTTCCTGCGGGAGTTGGAGACGGGCGACACCTGGCGGCGGGCGGCAGCGGCGAAGGGGCTTGGCAAACTCGGCGGCACCGAGCATGCCGCGGTGCTCCTGCGCGCGGCCGCCGACTCCGCACCCGAGGTGCGGGAAGGCGCGGCGGTGGGTTTGGGCAGGCTGGGGGTCCCTCCGGCCGGAGCGGCCGTAGTGCAGGCCCTGTGCGCGCTGATGGACGACGTCGATCCGTGGGTGCGCAGACAGGCTTCTCTGGCATCCGTCCGGCTCGGGCTGCGTGATCGCGAGGTCGTGGACGGCTACGCGCGACTGCTCGGGGATCCCGACTATCACCTGCGGATCAACGCCTTGGAGGCGTTGCGGGAGCTGGGCGTGCCCGGCGATGTTCCCGCGCTCGTGCGGCTGCTGGGCGATCCGGCCCACGGCATCTGGGGTCGGGCTCGGGCCATGATCTTTGAGTTCGGGAAGGACCCGGACATCCAGGCAGAGGTGGCCCGTGCGGCCCTGTGGGGTGCGGACGGCGCGCGCGTGCATGCCCTGTTGATGCTGTCGGACCAGCACACCGACCGGCTGCTGCCATCGCTGCTGAAGGATCTGACGGACGGCCCTTCTGCCGAGGTGCGCTGCGCCGTGGCTTTCCGGCTGGCGCGCGTGAAGCACCCCGAGACGCGGGACGCGCTGTTCGCCGCCCTGGCGGCCGAGCGGGACCCGGCGGTGGCGAGGCAACTGCTGTTCCTGCTCGGTCGATCGGGTGACCAACGGCTCCTGGGTCCGGCCTCGCGCTGGCTGAGCGAGGAGAGGGCGGGGCCCTCGGCCGCCGCAGCCCTGGGAGCCGTCGGCGGCAAGACCGCCACAAGGCTCCTGCGGACTCTGCTCACCGACCCCGCAACGACGCCCCCCACGCTCGCGGCAGCAGCAAAGGCCTACGGCGAGATGGGCAGATGGGACGCCGTGTGGCTACTGCTCCCTCTGCTGGATCATGCCGCGGCCGAGGTGTACGAAGGAGCGCTGCGCGGCCTTGACGCCATGGCGGACACCGGGTTCCGGCCGTGGGAACGCGCCGCGGTCGCCCGGGGACTGGTGGCCCGTCTCGGCGTCGCCCCCACCCTGGTCGGGGTGGCAGAAAGGGTCCTCACGGGACTGGCGGAAGCCCTGCCCGGTATGCGGGAACTGGTGGACCGGACCACCTCCCCCATGGTCCGGGCCGCCGCGTTGTCGCTGCTGGACCCGCACAATGCGACGGACGCCGGCACCCCGCACGATCTGCCCCTTCTCGTGCGGCACTTGGACGACGGCAATTTGTGGGTGCGCCAGGCCGCCGCGGAGGCGATCGCCCACTGGGTGGAGGAGACGGGCACGCTCCCTGCGGGCGAGGAGCGGCTGCGCGAGCGGCTTGCCGCCCTGGACTCCGACCCATCCGCTCACGTACGCGAGGCGGCGGCCGAAGCGCTGCGGGCCCTGGACGACTGCCGGAACACCTGACGAGGCAGGGGCGACAACGGCAACACGGGCAGTGCCAGCAACGCCCCCGCCATCGGCCCGGCGGTGCGCACGCGGCGCTTCATCGCCACCCGCCTCGGCACCGGGGGCAGTGTCGTCGGATCTCACGGAGGCCCCACTCGTCGATCCGGTTCGCCGTCGTGATCAGCTCTCGACAGGTACGGGTTCCGCGTGGAGCGACACGGCGCTGAGGTAGGCGCCTTCGCCGCTGAGCCGGAGCGTCGGGGGCAGGCCCTCCTTGAGGGCATCGGAGACCTCGGCGGTCGGGTAGCCGAAGAGGTCGATGCCGCTCAGTGCAACTGGGCAGGCAGACGGCCCGGTGAGCGTGAACGGGTCGCGGGTGAGACCGATGCCGGCCAGGCCCGGGGTGTCCTGATGCGAGCCGCGGCCCGCGGTGTCGCCGTATATATCGAGCGTCAAGCTCTGGTACTGCGCGCTGAAAGCCCAGCGAGCGCCACAGACCCAACCATCGCGAACGTCCGCGATGGTGGCGACGGCCCACTGGGCGGCGCGCTCATCCATGCCGAAGCGGAGGATGCCGGCACCGTCAGGCAGCCGCATGCCGACTTCGGGGAGTAGCTCGAACATGCGGAGATGGTTCCAACGAATGGCACTGCGCCACAAGCCGGAAACGGCGATCACCGCGGATCCGTGGGCGGCAGCCGGTCATCGCGCAGGTCCCTGGCTCGCGAACCGCCAGGAGAGAGGTCAGCGCTTTATGCCCACACCCGCCAGCAGGCCGATCTGGGCGTCCGTCGGCTCCGTCCCGTCGGCAGGTCCGGCAGGACGCCAGCGGTGGCAGCAGCACAGGCCGGGCTCGATCAGGTCAAGCCCGTCGAAGAAGCGGCGGATGTCGCCGTGCGAACGAAACTGCACCGGAGTCCCCGACTTGGTGTAGATCTCGGCGACCTTGTTCCAGGTGACGGGGTCGAAGTCGGGCGTGCAGTGGTTTATGGCCAGGGCACTGCCGGCCGGGAGCGGGTCGAGGAGCCGGCGGACGATGGCAAAGGGGTCGTGCGGTTCGGTGATGAAGTGCATGAGTGCGTTGAGGGAGAGAGCAATCGGCTGGTCGAAGTCCAGGACCTGCGAGTCCTCCACGGCGCTCATCAGTGCGTCGGGGTCGGTGACATCGGCCTCGATGTAGGCCGTGCGTCCCTGCGTCGTGCTCCGCATGAGGCGTTCGGCGAATTTGAGGACCAGAGGATCGTTGTCCGCGTACACGACACGGGCCTCGGGTACGACGGACTGGGCGACTTGGTGCAGGTTGGGCTCGGTCGGGATTCCCGTGCCGATGTCGAGCCACTGGCGGATGCCGTGTTCTTGCGCCAGGACGCGGGTCGCGCGGTGCATGAACGCCCGGTTCTCGCGGGCGGTCACGGGCAGGCCGGGGTGGGCCCGGGCTGCGACCTGGGCCGCATCCTTGTCGATCTCGAAATGGTCCTTGCCGCCGAGGAAGTAGTCGTACATCCGGGCCGAGTGCGGCCTGCTCGTGTCGAGATCCCGGCCAGGCTGCCTGGTGGTCATGAATTTCCCTTCACCCGTGTCTGTCGGCCCGCAGGCCAGGAACGGGACGGCCTCTGCGTCCCTTGCCGCCGTCGATTCACCCGGCGGCCAGGTGATCGGCCAGACCCTCTTTCACCCCGCGGACGAAAGCGGTGACCTCCTGCGGCGTGCAGATCAGCGCCGGCCCGGCCGGGTCGGTGGATTGCCGCAGGGCCACACGGCCGTCGGCGAGCCGTTTCATTTCGATGCACTGGCCGCCGTTCGGCCCGCTCCAAGGGCGCTCCCAGCCCTGTTCCCCGAGGTCGCGGGCCGGCATTCCGTTGTAGACGCCCTGGTCGGTGATCGTCACGAGTACTCCTTGCGCATACGGTTCAAAAGCGCCCGGCTGTCCTCGGACGACGTCGACAGCGCCATGCGGGAATGCGCCTCAAGATGGGCGACGACGTCCGCACGCTGGTCCAGGTAGACGGAGGCGGACAGCAGTTCGCTGTAGACGATGTCGGGCAGCTCGGGTTCCTCGAAGCGGAAATACGTGAACGGGGCGCACGCTCCGGCATGCGCACCCGCGTCGAAGGGCACGATGTCGAGACTGACGTGCGCCAGCTCGGTCACGTCCAGGAGCCTTTCTATCTGCTCCCGCATCACGTCGGGGCTGCCCACCTGGCGGTGCAGGACTGCTTCATCCAGGACCACCCACAGGGTGGGAGCATCGTCTTTCTCCAGCAGGCTCTGGCGGCGCAGCCGCAACTCCACGCGACGCTCGAGCTCTTCCTCGCTTCCGTTCGGCATTCCGCCGCGCAGCACGGTGCGGGCGTAGAGGGGAGTCTGCAGCAGGCCGGTGACGTACTGCGGTTCGTAGGTGCGCAGCGTCTTGGCGCTGGTCTCCAGGCTGACGTAGGCGGTGAACCAACTGGGGACGACGTCGCGGTAGGAGTGCCACCAGCCGGGCTCGTTGGCCTGCTCGGCCAGGTCGACGAACTCATCGATCATGCCGCGGTCCGCGCCGTAGGTCTCCAGGAGCTTCTCCACGTAGAGAGGCTTCAGCGCGACCTCGGCCTTTTCCAGCCGGCGGATCGTCAGAGTCTTCACGCGCAGTGCTTTTGCCGCATCCTCCAGCGAGGCACCGGCGTCGAGCCGCATGTCCTGCAGCCGACGGCCGAGGATCATGCGCAGGACTGTCGGCGCGCTGGTGCTGGAACGGGGCTGCTCCCTCACACCCGACCTCCCGACGGCTCGTCAACAGCATCATTCTGTCAGCGAGTTGATGTTGACGCCATGCTGATACACGTATCGCTGAAATTATCAGGGAGTCGGTTGCAGGGTGCACTCCACCCTGCGCATAGTTGATGCGTGAGAGGTAAGGGCACAGCTCCGGCGCAGCATCCGGCCCAGAGGGGACATGTGGGGCGAATGCCGCCCCGGATATCCCACCGCGGCGCTGCTGCCTCGGCATACGCCTCACGCCCCTCGGCATTCCGACACCGCGCCCACCCCCACGCAGGGGCGCTGGAAGGCGACATCCGTGACTCTCCCCACGACCCCGGATCCACCCACGGCTGCCGCCTTAGCCGCGACCGCGCCGCGCCGCGAGTACTGGTTCAACGTGCCCGCCCTGCGCACCAGCGCGCGAACCGCCCGCGACGCCGTACGCGACCGTCTCCTGACCTGGCAGGTGCCGGGGGACACCAGCTGCGACGCGGTGCTGCTGGTGTCCGAGATGACCACGAACGCCGTGCTCCACACCGACAGCGTCCACGTCCTGTGCGGCATCACGCTGACCGACAACCGGCAGCGTCTGCGCATCGAACTCCACGACGAGGGCAGCGCCCCGGCCGGCCTGCCCGTGCGGGTCGCCGGGGCCGACGAGGAGAGCGGGCGGGGTCTGCTTCTCGTCCAGCAACTCGCGGACCGGTGGGGCTCGGCACGCTCGACGCGGGGCGCAGGCAAGGTCGTCTGGGCAGAGATGACGGCCCGCCCCTGATGGTGCGGCATCGGCCGGGCGTCGACGGTGGCCCCCTCCGCAAGGAACAGCGGTTCTCTCTCGGCCGTTTGCGGCTGCCGTGGCGTACGGACCCGGTTTCTCGTCCGACCGGCGGAAGGCGCAGGCGGTACCGCCCAGTCCGCTACGTGCCCTTCGCAGGCCCGCGACTTTCTTCTTCTCGCTTGACCGACAGAAGGCGCCCATGAATCCCCAAGATCCACCTGCTTCTTCCGTGGTCTTGTACGTATGCGCCGACCGACCCCGGACAGAGCCCCGGGCTGCCACGCAGCGCGCGCAGACCGAAGGTCACGCCTTCGCCCGGGAGCGCGGACTGACGATCACCGAGGTCGTCACCGACACGTACGGCGAACCCGACCCGGCCCGGCGCGGAGGCTGGCGGCGGGTGAGGCAGCTGGTACAGACAGGGGGCGTCACCGCGGTACTCGTCCGCTGGCCCAGCGCCATCGCCCCGGAGTCCGCGGACGAACTCCGGCACCGCGAAATCGCCTGGCTCAACGACCACGGCGTGCATCTCCGTTACACCTGGGCACCTTTGATGTCGCTGAGCGGTGAAATGCGCTAGCGCCCGGCACCGCAGCCGGTAAGCAGTGGAACGTAGTACCCCGTGTATCAACCTTCGTAGTTCGGACTCAACAGGTCCGGGCACCCTGCGCACGGTGGGAACCTCTGGTTGCACATCGTGACTAGCAGGCGCCAGGGGCACACATGCAGGGATCTCGGATGGCGGCGGTCGGCGCTGCGCTCGTCTTGACGACGATGACGGGTCTGGGCATTACTGCGTGTCACGTCTCGGCGGAGCCGCCTGGCGGAGCCCCGACAGGCGCCGCCACAGTACAGGGGAGCGATGCACCGGGAGAGGCAACTCCCGTCCAGGGCGCTCGGGATGGCTTTCCTGGCGGGCAGCGCGAGCCAGGCGTGCCAGGTGCCGGCAGAGGTGAAGCGGGAAGCCCGTCAGGCAGACCGCGGGGCCACCCCTCCGACGGGCAGGAAGACGATGATGTCCAAACGCCTCTCGGGCCAACTGCTGACAACGACGGCAATGAGGGCAACGGCGAGAATGGTGATCACGGCATCCCGCCCCTGGAGCCGGAGCCGCAGGACCCCGGCTCCTTCGATACCACCGGCCCTGGTCTCGTCGGAGATCCGCCGTCGTCTGCGCCCCCCGACCCTTGCGGGCTGAAGCCGCCGCCCGGCGTCACATGTTCGGCACCGCCGGATGGCCGGCACCGCAACAGCCCCGATAGCTAGCAGAGTGGGCGCCCTCCGTAACGGCCGGCGGCTCGCCGGCTCTCCTGCCTCGTCGCATGAGCCGAACCGGCTGCTGCGGCACC
Source organism: Streptomyces sp. NPDC046925 (assembly GCF_040644915.1). NCBI lineage: Bacteria > Bacillati > Actinomycetota > Actinomycetes > Kitasatosporales > Streptomycetaceae > Streptomyces > Streptomyces sp. NPDC046925. Next base: position 554,917 of record NZ_JBEYWZ010000004.1, read on the forward strand.
GCCGGGCTGGTCGCTCCACGACGACCGAGGCTCGCATCCGATCTGCCCGCGTTCGCTCTGCGTCAGAGCCTGCTCCAGCAGAAGACAGCGGCCCCAACCTGGAACTCTTCAACTCCGCTGTCGGGACCGTGGCGTTCATCGGCGTGCTGATGTTGTACACGGGCTACATCTACACCAACGCATACTTCGGTTACTTTCATCTGGACAACTTCGCCATGGGATTCAGCCCCGACGAACTGGTGATCCGCAGCCTCCGACTCGCCACAATGCCTGTCTTCGAGATCCTGACGGTAGCGCTATTGCTGCCGGCCTTTCCGCGGCTCTTGCGTTATCTGCGGGTTCCCGGCCGATATGTGGACAAGGCGGCGGAGTTGGGGCGCATAGCGGCGAAATGTCATTATGCATTCGTTGCCGCCGGAGCGCTGTTGATGGTGCTGTGGCCTTGGATCCAGCCGTTCGCGTGGGTCGCCCCGCTACTCGTGGCGACCGGGGTTGTGCTGGGGCGCGTTCCCTCGGCGGTTCCTTCAGGACAACCGCGCGAACCGGTCTGGAGGTTCGCAGCGTCCCTCATGATCGCCGGCCTCTGCCTGGTCTGGGTAGCGGCCCTGGTGGCCGGGGACCTGGGTCGCGAGGACGCTCGCCGAGACACACAACAGTTGGTTCAGCGAGTCAGCGTGATTCTGCTGAGTGCTGAACAGTTGAGCTTTGCCCCGCCAGGGCCTCGTGTCACAGACCTGGGAAAAGGCACACACTTCCGCTATCGATACACCAATCTTCGCCTGCTGATCGAGCGCGACCACCGGTACTACCTGCTGCCTACCGGATGGGGGCGGGAGAGCTCGACGTATGTCATCAAGGACAGCGACGACGTACGTATTGAAATCAGGTCCGGAACCTCTTTCTCCGCGAATGGTTAGTGGCTTGCCATCGGAAGCATCGAACCAGCCAAACGCCGGCAGCCCCCCATCTGCGGGGGCGTACCCGGTCGAGAGGGTCGCCCGGCTATTGGGCGTAGAGGAAGTGCTGGCCGCCCTGGGTGGCCGGTTGCACGGTTACTCGCCCGGTGAGTCCGCCGCCGTTCAGGGACAGCGTGGTGCCGGCCAGCTGGGCGCCGTCCTTGCCGATGATGAGTGGGATGGCGAAGTAGCCTTTGCCGTCCTGCTCGAGCTCGCCGGTGGTGACGCCTTCGGCCCGTACGCGGCCGCTGTCCGTCTTGAACGTGACCTTGGCGTCGGGGGTGATGGTGATGGGGAGTTCCTTGGTGGTGTAGAAGCCCTTGCCGCCCATGGAACCGGACACGGAGTCGACGGGCAGCATCAGCACGCTGTGTCCGGGGTCTTGCACGCTTTTGACGAACGGGTCGATGGACTTCGACAGCTCCTGGTTGGTCGACTCCACGCTCTTGGTGATGCCGTCGCGCACCTGGTCCGGCGTGCGCTGGGGGCCGGCGGGTTTGACGCCCTTGAGCAGTTCGGCCAGGGGAGTCGTCGCTTCGGTGGTGAGCTTCTGCTTGAAGTCCTTGCCCTGCGCGTCCGCGTTCAGTAGGGCGACAGTGCCGATCGCGTAGGGCTCGACTCCCTTGGACGCGATCGTCATCGGCTTGAGCGTCTGCGCGAGGCGGGCTCGGACCTGTCCGGCGTCGGTGGGCTTGTCGACCTGTGTCATGGCCAGCGTGTACTGCTCGAAGTATTTGGCCGTGCCTTCCAGCAGATCGGTGGCTTCCTGCCCCTTGGCGTCGTCGGCGTGGTCGGTGCGCCACTTCGCGTCCCACCACGCGGCCTCGGAGAGGTGGCGAGCGACCTGGTCGGGATGCTGCAGTCCTTCGAGGAGCGTGTTGTAGACCATGGCGCGGTCGATGCGCGGACCGGCCTGCAAGGGATACAGCTCCGTGCGGTCTGCGTCCGTCTGCTTGTCGAGGGTCTGGAGAGACTTCCATTCCCGTGGCTTGTTCTGGACGTAGGGGTGGAACTGCTCATGGCTGGCCAGCGCGAATGTGTAGCCGGGCTGTGGGGCTGTCAGACCGGTGGGGTCCTTCTTCTGGCTCGCGCCCCGGTCCTTGGGTACGTGGATGATCAGCGACGGTTTGCCGTCGAAGGTGACCACGTCGAAGGCGTCCTCGGCCGGAATCTCGATCTTGGCTTGCGCCAGGTCCTCGGCCGGTACCTTCTTGCGGCCGGCGCGGTCCAGCACGTACGTGGTCGAGCCGTCGCTGAGCAGCAGGTTGTGGCCGGAAAAGTCGGCGCCTGGCCATACAGATCGGGTGTGCGGCCAGGCCACGGCCATGTCGTGCTGCACGCTCTGCATCATGTCGTCGAATGAGGCCGGCGTGTCCGAGGCCCTGTCGGTGCGCACGGCGGCCTCGGTCGCCGTACAGGCCGAGACCGTCACAGCAGTCAGCGCCAGAGCGAGGACGGGGCGTGTCCTGCGGGAGCAGTGCATGGCGGCGGGTCCCAACGTCGACGGCGATACCACTTCACGCTCGGACCAAGGCCACCGGCCTGCCTGCGCGGTCATCCCCACGAGCTATCGGATTGGCCCACCCGGCGGACCCTGCGCTCGTGGCATCGGCGCACCGCGTCCACGATGCAAGGTATGGCTACAGCACGCACCACCTCGAGGGGCACCGCGGCCTGCGCGATCACCGCCATCACCGCCGCCGTCGTGCTGGTCGGATGCGGATCCGAAGACCTGGTCGGCGGCAGCGTGGCCCGCACCGGCGCCTCCCAGGCCGGAAAACTTGCTTTCAGGGAGGCGGGGCACCCCATCAAGGGCAAGCTGACCTGCTCCAGTGACGACCAGTCCGACTCCAAAATGGTCATCACCTGCAAGGGCACCACCGAGAAAGGCAAGCCCGCAAAGATGACCGCTGACTTGGGGACGGACTCCAAAGTCGTCAGCGGCGACAAACCCCGGATCCGGGGCGCTTCCGTCACTGGGACCGTCGACGGCGAACAGGTCTTCAAGAAGGACTGCATCGGCCAGTGCTGAACACGGGTGCGCAGCACGTACATCACGCCAGCCAGTGCCACTCTGTTGGGAACGTGTATCCGGCCGGGGGGATGGCGCCGCTCGGAGCAGGCGGCAGAAGCTCTCAACTGGCTTGCCACGCACGTGAGTGTGGGTGGCCTTGAAGGAGGGTTCTGCCGCATGATCATGCCATGACGAGTTCCGCCACCTTCCGAGACCAGACCAACTGGTCCAATGGCTACTACGAGCTGGCCATAGAGGTTGGGTCGTGCGACGACGCCCGGATTCAGGCTGTTCTGAGTGCCCTGTGGTCCGCTGCAGACGTCCACGGGTGCTTCGGTCGGACGGACCGCGAACCTGACGAACAGGATGCCGTGCCGTGCACGGTTGGCTCACTGGCCGAGTTCGGCCATCTCCACGGTCAGGTCCGCCTGCCCACAGGTCAATTGGTCGTGTGTGGTTGCGTGGCGATCCGAGGCGGCGACGAAAGTAGCGACTGGCTGGACTTGTACGTGCCCGTCGGTGCGCTGGACAAGGCGGGTCTTGCCTACGGGGACGGTCAGCCGTTCTTCAGGTCTGACGTGATGGACGAATGGCTGGCTGCCGTCGGGACCGAAACCTTCAAGAGCGCCTCTTTCAGCCTGGGGGTCGTTGGATTCGAGGTCTCTGGTTGCACCGACGCTTCGACGTTGGCGGGGCAGTTGCCGCGGACGCGTGATATCGGATACCTGCTTCCACAAGGCGACGCCCTGCGCTATGGCGCCGCCAACACCTGAGCCCTGCTGCTCCCTTCACCAGGGAACGAGGGACTGGCTGTCGTGCAGGTTGGCCCCGGAAATCTTGACGGAGACGGCCAGACCCGACCGTTTCGCGACCGGGTGGATCTTCCAGCCGTGCTTGCCCCGGTCGACAGGATTCGGACCTTCAGGGCCCACCTTTTCAGGGCGCGCATGTTCACCGAGGCGATCGCGGTGGGCGAGGACGGGATCCGCCGAAATCGTCCCGTCAGGCTCCTTGCGGGAGGAGACTGCCGCTCACACTTGTGAGACCCAGGGGGGCCATGACCGACAGCCCGCAGCGCCCGCAGCGCCCGCCGCGCCCGGATCGACCGGATGAGGAACTCGCGCGCTTCCACAATGGCGACACCCTCGACAACATTCCGCTCGTCCGCTCTCCGTCCCCGCCGGAGCCTCCGCGGCAGGGGTGGCTCGTCCTGCTGGCGCTCGCCGTCGCGGCAGTAGGTGCGCTGGCCGGAGTGGGGATCGTCTCCCTCGCCGGCGGCGACGATCCAGCCGGGAAGGAGCAAGCAGCAGCGCCGCCCGCGAGGACCAGCGCGCCGCCGAGCACGTACTCTGCACCGAGCGACCCAGCACCATCGCCCACGGTGCAGACAGCTGGGGTGGAGCAGGTACGGATCATCCAGACGCCACAGACGGGCGGTGATCCCTCGTCGGACTACTGCCTCGTCTACACCGGATCATTTTCCGGCCCGGTACGGGAGGCGATCCTCCTCATGGGGGCACCGGCCTACCAGTGTTCGGAGCTGCTGCCCTTCGATCCCAGCGGGGAGACGTCGGCGTTCACGGTGGACGTGCCGGATTGTGTGGCACCTGCCCGGCCGGCGGTGGTGACGTTCGCGGAGCCCGGGGGCTGGGAGGGCGAGGTGCAGTACACATGTCTGACCGAACACAACGGCGCGTAGCTCGGCCGCCGGCTGGCAGACATGACGAAGGTGTCCGCCGTGCCGGCTGCGCGAAGAGGATGAGCACGCCCTCATCGATCAACCGTATTGGCGCGGGGCCGGACCCTTCTCGGAAATCTGCGCATCGCACTCAACACAACGGCCCCGGCGTCCCTTATGTCATGAGGATCGACAAGCCGCCTGCCGGCAGCGTGCCAGGAGGCAGGAAAGAGGGAGGACGCGTTGAGTGACACTGTTGCTGTCGCTGGGCCCATCGCCATCATGGGGCTCTCGGTGCTCATCCGGCTGGGGAGGGGGCGGGGACGGATCGGACCGTGGGAGGTGCTGCGGGAACTGGCCCGCGGGCGTTCAGCCGCCGCGGCGGAGCGTGAATGCCGGGCCACCGCCGTCGAGGTCCTCGACCGCTTGGCGGCAGGCGGCAGCCTGGACATGGTCGACGACCGCGGACACCGGCGCACTTTCCGTGTGTCCCCCCGCAGTGAGGTAAGTCCGTGACCTTGGCGCACCTGAACCGTTCGGCACAGTGAAGACCGCATGCCCCAAGGGCCGCCCGGATTCGAGGAGTTCTTCAAGTGCTACCACCCCACGGTCTGCCGATACCTGCTCTGGCGTGAGGCGGAGCAGAGCGTTCTGGAAGACGCTGCCCAGCTCACGATGCTCGCCGCCTACCGCTACTGGGAGCGCGTGGGCGGGATGAAAGATCCCCGGGGCTGGCTGTTCAAGGTTGCGGGGCAGCGCCTGGAGGACGCCCGGCAGGCACGCCGCCGTCAGGGGCTGCTTCTGGACGCCGCGACGTTACGGGACCGGATCGCCGCGCAGGACGAGGTCGCCGCCTGCGATCTGCGCCTTGACATCATCCACGCGGTCCGCAAACTCCCCGCACGCCAGCAGGAAGCTCTTGTCATGCGGCTGCAGTTCGGCATGGAGTACGAGGAAATCGCACAAGCGATGGAAGCGGCCCCTGTGACGGCCCGCTCTCATGTCCACGCGGGCAGAAAGACCCTCAGGGCGATACTGGGGGACGCCGACGGGGAAGGAGACCGTGGATGACTGTCGAAAGGCGTCTTCGGGCCGCTGTCGAGGCGGTCGACGAGCTGTGGTCAGGCGAGGACGAAACCGCAGAACGGTACCGGCGCTTCCACACGTCGCTGCAGCCCGGCCCACTGCCAGATGAGGTCAGCACGTCCATCCGCAGGCTGCTCGAGGGACTGCGCGAGGAGGTAGGGGCCTCGTTGTACTTCGCGGTCTACGAAGAGGGCGAGGTACGGGTGGTCGCCGAGGCGGATGGGCCGACCACTCCGCGCGTGGTCGAGTGGGTGGAGTTCGGCAAGTCGGCCCACGCCCACTCGTTTGGCAAGTGTCTGCTCGCCCAGCTTGACCAGGACACCCTTCGCCACCATCTGATGCGCCACAGAATGGCGCGGCTGACCTCGCGCACCCTCACCAGCGAGCGCGTCCTTCTCGACAAGCTGCGCACGCTTTACGCGCCGGGGTCGACTTTCCTGGACCTGCAGGAGTACGCCGTGGGTTGGGTTTCCGTCGCAGTGCCCGTCGGTGCCGCCGGTCGCAGGGGAGCTGTGGCCGCCTATCTGCCGGTGGAGATGGCCCACCGCGTCAGAACTGTGGGGGATTCCCTCCGCCGCCTGGCCTGCCCGGCACTCGACCTCGCTCTCACGGGAAGGGCCAACATCCTGCCGGAGGATTCTCCACCGGGAGCTCAACTGCCGCTGGCCGGCGACCGCACGGCCGCGGAGGTGCGTTCCCGGGTGGGCAGGGGTGATGACCGAGGGGCTCTGAGCGGGCCGATCCGCTCGAGGTGGCGGTGAGCGATAGCGTGCAGGGCGACGCGTTGGTGTCGCCGCGATGGCGGTGAGGACAAGGAAGTGTGTTCCGGCTTTCGCTCGTAGCGGCGTTGACGGCGGCGACAGCCGGACAGCCAGGACACTGGGTGGGCCGCCGCGGGATGTCCGCCGAAGGCGATTCCCTCTCCGCACGGCCTTCCGTCGAACCGGGCGTGACGGTTTCCGGTCGTCTGTGCAGGCAGCCGGCGGCCCCGCAAAAAGGAACCGAACTCGGACTTTGTCACAGCAGCGCAACCACCCCGCACGTGCGCGTAGTTGCTCTGAATCGCCGGATAAGGTTCCCCGGAATCACTGGCAGATCAAGAGGGGGATTTCATGGGGCTCAAGCGTGTGGGCCGATTGGCCACTACCGGCGCGTTGGTCGCTTCGGCGCTCGGTGCGTCGATCGTCTTCACTCCGTCCTCGGCATCCGCGGCAAGCGAATGGCAGTGCTACGGCACCCAGGTCAAGCGCTGCGCCACCGTCTGGTGGGACGAGGCCAAGGACACCTACAGGGCGCGGGCGAAGATCACCGACGTCGCCGGGGGCGGCAGCTACCAGGTCAAGGTCACCAACGTGAAGCTGCGCCGCTTCAACGGCGACAAGTGGGTGACGGTGCGCACCGCGGCGGACACCGACGGCTGGCACGGCACCGAGGACGTGGCCGCTACGAAAGCCATCGACCCGTGCGTGTCGAAGCAGAGTTTCGACGTCGTGGCGACGTTCAGCTGGAAGGGCAGGTCCTCCGGCGAGAAGACCTGGAGCCCCGACATGAGTTGGTCCCTTCTCTGCGCCTGACCCGCCGCACGCGTCCGTCCCGCACCCTCCGGTGCGGGACGACGTGTGACACCGGCCGATGGGGACCGGGATGTCCTGCCGGTAGTAGGACAGCGGCAGGGAGGATCTAGCGGGGGAGGGGTTGATCGAGGCGTTCAAGCCGGTCGAGGAGGCGGGAGTTGAGTGCGATGGCCATGATCCCGCGTGGTCCGGCGGCCAGGACCCGACGGCCGGGCAGGAAGCGGGTGTGCCACAGTACCGACCCGATCCGCAGGTGGTGCTCCTGATGGGTCTGTGGCGACCACAGGGCCACTGAGCAGGTGTGTCCTGCGGTGGCGACCAGTGGTTTCCCGGCGATCCGGGTCATGTGGACGTCGATCAGCTCCATCTGATGGCCGTGTTCGAGCTGAGCGTCGGACACCAGCGTTCCATCCTCGGTGTTCCAGATCAGCACATGGGAGTAGGACCCGACGGCGACGGCGACCGGGAGGTCTTGCGAGCGCCCGAACGCCACAGCCGTGATGTGCAGGAGGTGGTCGGCATCCGGATGCGGGGTGAGCGGCAGGTCCAGGTGGTGCGTCTCATCGGTGGTCACGTTCCACAGCCGTGCCTCGCGGGGCTGGTAGGTCCAGGTGATGAATCTGAGGGTGCCTTGCGGTGCTTCGGGCAGGGCGGCTACACGGAAGGCGTCGGCATGGCAGTCGAGCGGTGGCCGCAGCGGCTCACCGGTGGTGAGGTCGACGAAGTGCAGCCGGCCGCTTGACGTGGGGGCCAGCAGGATGGGCTGCGCGTGATGCGATACGGACACCTGGCGCAACTCGGTCAGTGCGGTGGGCAGTTCGCGTACTGGCCGGGCATCGGGAAACCGCCGCAGTGTGCAGTGACCCCGACTGTTCAGGGTGATGAAGGAGGACGGATCGCTCGGCAGCGCCAGGGTCCTGCGCCACTCCTCCTCGGTCGCAGGCAGCTCGGCGAGCACGTTGCCGTTGTCCGCATCAAAGATGACGGTGGCGCCGTCCGCTCTGACGGATGCGACACAATCGCGATGTGCGGCATCGACCCCTGTGGCGATGCTGCGGTAGCTGTGGGCGGGGCCTGCCGGGTCGGCTGTCCGGTGGTCCCAGACGCGTACGCAACCGTCGCGTCCCCCCGTGACGAGCACGGTGACACCGTTCAGTTCGCTCCGTGCGAGCGACTCGATTCCGCCGTCGTGAGCGGCCAGCTGCCGAATCTCTCCACGAACATCATGAGTGAAGAGGTTGCCGTTCCAGTCGCCCCAACTCCACGCATCACGACGCCGGCCGGGGGAGCCGGTGAAGAGCGTGACGAACACACCGGCGTCCCCGCGATGCGGTTCGCCCGCAATCTCTGCGCGGACCGGGTCCCAGGCGAGCACATGGCCTGTCTGGGCTCCGAGAAGAATCAGGGGCTCGCCCTCGCGTTCCGTGATCGACGCGGCCCAGACGCGCGCACCCGGCCCCCAGCCCGGCAACAGGAGGGCGGGACGCAGTGGCTCATTGAGCGGGGTGGCATCGTTGAGCCTCCATGTGGCCGTCTCGCCGTCCGGTCTGCTGACCACGGCAAGGCAGTGTCCGCCGGCGTTGTCCACCTGGAGGATGCGGTCTTCCTCGCCGATGACGACGCGCGGCCATGCGAAGCGGTGCCCGTCCTGCGCGGACAGGACCTCGATCGCGCGCCCGTGGCTGACCGTGGCCACGGCGGTCCGGTCCTCGGCACGGACCAACCAGATGCCGTAGGGCGCACGATCGCGGGCGAGGACCTGTTGTGGGTGCGTCGCGTCCGGTGTCGTGCGCAGCAGGCGTCCGTCCTCGTGGAGGGTCACGACGGCAATGCCGTCGCCCTGTCCGTAGGCAGCCATGCCGATGACGGGCGATTCCGGCTCGGGCACGCCTGCCGCCATCGGTTCGCCGTTCGCGAGGTACCAGGCCCGGACGCCCCACGCGCTCGCCGAGACCACCACGGCTCCGCGCGGGGTTTCGACGGTGGCCAAGGCGACGACGTAGTCCTCGTGGTGGCCGAGTGTGCGGCTCTCGGAGAGGGCGTCCCAGTGTGCCCAGAGCACCGACCAGGGACGGTCGGGAGCGGTGGCCGCCAGCGCTCCTGCCAGTTGCTCGTCGCCGGCCATCCGGGCCGCCATTTCGAGGTAGCAGATGCGCTCGTCCTCCGGTGCCACGAGCAGTTGCTGGCCCACCCGCTGGATGAGCCGTGCTGCTTGCCGGCCGGACTCGGTGCGTGCCGTGGGCAGGGCGGCGAGCAGGCGCGCCGGATCCGTGTGGGCCAGGAAGCCCGCATCGCCCAGGAGCCGGTCCAATACCTGTCCTTCGCCCGCGTGGTGAGGGAGGTGAAGGCGTGTATAGCTGTCGGCGTTCGCCCAGTCCGGGGCGTCGGTGGACGCGGACGACAGTTGAGCGAGAAGGACGGCCGTCAGCCCGCGCTGGATCGCGATCGGTGAACGCTGGCGAGCGCTGAGCTGACGCAGGTGTTCGCCAAGAGCCTCGTGGAAGAGCCGGAACGCGACGAGATCTCCTTGTTCCGACCGCTGGAGCAGATCGACGGCATTGGTGTCGAGGAGTAGCCGGGTGACGTCCTGTTCCGAGTATGCGGCGGTCCCCAGCGTGGTGGCCGCGGCTGCCCAGACGCGCGGGTTGTCGAACCCGTCGCCCCTGGACCAGGCCAGTGCCATCAGCAGGTCGCGCAACCAGGGGCCGCCCGGCTGCATGTCGCGAAGGTAGCGGTCCATCGCGGCACCGACCGTGGTGGGAAACGTCTGTGTCCACCCGGGGCTGCCGGTGTCGACGGGCTCGCTCGAAGCCATCAGGGACAGGGCCGTGAGCTGTGCCACCAGGAAGCTGGATCCGGCACGGGCGGCCACGGCGGCAGCGACCGTCGCCGCACGTCCGGGGTGAGTCCGGTAGGGCGTGCGGACCTGCGGGTCCGGCTCGGCAAGCAACGTGCGACGGACGTATTCGGCGAGGTCGTGCTGATCCCGGTAGCGCTCGGCGTCCAGGTCGAGCACGAGCGCCGCGGCCCCGAACAGGCGCAGCAGGCCGTCATCGCCGCCTCGGCGTGTGCCCACCAGCAGACGGATGCCCGTCCGTTCCGCCGCTGCCGCCAGCGGTTCGAGCAGATCGACGACGAGCCGGTAGGGGTCGGCGGCCTCGTCCACCCCGTCGACGACCACCACGGCGGACCGAGGCGGGCAAGCTTCGCGCAGATGCGCGAGGAGTCCGCCGGACGTCACCTCGTCGATGGCCAGCGCCTGAGAGATCGCGGCGGCCGCTTCGTCCACGGTACGGCCGCGCACGTGTACGGCGAAGCTGATGGCTCCGACGGGCGGCAGGGTGTCTTCCGGTGCGGTGGCCAGCAGCGCGGCGCGCAGCTCGGCGTCGGCCAGGCTCACCAGCCTCCCGAGAACCGCTGACTTGCCGGACCCCGGAGCGCCGGTCACGACACGAGACCGTGCAACGTCCGGGCCCTCGCCGCGGATCCAGCACACGAGTTCGCCCAGCACCTGAATGCGTCCGCTGAAATAGGAGCCGTCGCGCACGATCGACGGCAGAATGCCCCGTCCTCTGGGATGGAAGTGACTGCGCAGCTGCTCCGCTCGCCGTGCGTCCGCGGAATCAGACGCCCGGGCCCGCGATCGCTCATGCTGTGCCCGACTCGCTGCCCGGTCTCGTAGTTGGTCGACGGCCGGCGGGACCGCGAATCCGCACACGACGAGCAAGGACGTGAGAACGATCATGAGGGGAGTGACGTGATCAGAGGTGAGGACGCCCAGTAGCGCTCCGATCGATACGCCCAGGCCCGGCAGGATGTAGATCAGGAGTCGCTCGGTCAGTGGCCGTCGGCTGTCACTTCGGCGGTGTGGATCCACGGCTTCATTCGTATAGGCAGCCGTGTCCCGTTGTCGGCACAATCCGCGAAGTCATCGGCGAACGCGGCTCGCCGTCCCAGTGGCCGCCCCAGGGGGCTCACTGGGTGGGCGCCTCGGCCAGCGAGAGACTGTTCCCGTCGGGATCCAGCACGACGACGTGGCGTACGCCATTGCTGTAGGTCTCGACCGGTTCGTGGTCGATCCCGTGTGCGGCGAGTCGGGCCAGGATGTCGTCGAGGTCGTGCACGCCGAGCGTGATCATGGCTCCGCCCACTCGCTCGGCGCGTACGTCCCGGTCGTCAACGACGACCCACGCGTTCTCACCGACCCGCCACAGGTGCTCCTCGCCGATGATCTCGTCTGCCGGGCGCCCGAAGAACACCGCGAACCACTCCAGTGCTTTGGTCCGGTCACTCACACACATGACGCTGTACAGGTCCACTCGGATCGCTCCTCAAAGTCGTTTCGGAACAAGGACCACTCCTGTGACAGAAACTCATCGGAGGAGGTAGCGCTGTTCTCGCCGGTGCGGTTGAGGCCAGGCGCCGTTGGCGCCCTTGATCCCAATCTCGCATGCCGCCAGGGAAGTTGAGTTCATTTGCCCGACCTCGCGGGGCCGGCTCGGTGGGCGTGGATGGGGATTCTCGCTGGGGATTTTCGCTGCTCCACGGCCCGGCCGATGAGTTTGTGGCCCTCGGCCGGTCCAAGCTCGTGACAGCCTAAGAAGGGACACCGCCATGTCGGAGCTTCTCGTTGACTTCATCACTTCTCTCGACGGCTACGCATCGGGGGAGGGGTGGCCCGGGTTCTGGGGCCTGGAGGGCCCGGAGTACCTCGCGTGGCTCGGCGAGCAGCCCGAGGTCACCTACCTGATGGGAGCGAACACCTACCGCCTGATGTCGGGCTTCGCCGCGGGTGAGGTTCCCGATGGCCAGGAGGAGTTCAGGCCCGAGGAGGAGGCGTCCGTCGACGAGCTCACGCAGGCGTCCAAGGTGGTGTTCTCCTCCTCGCTCGAGGAGCCGCTGAAGTGGGCGAATTCCAGGCTCGTCCGCGATGACGCCGTCGAGGCGGTCCGCGCCATGAAGTCGAGTGGTTCGGGGCTTCTCAGTACGATCGGCAGCCTGAGCCTGTGCCGGTCTTTGCTGCGAGCCGGACTCGTCGATCGCTTCCGGGTCGTGATGTTCCCGGTGATCACCGGGGCCACAGGCGCAGAACGCATCTACGACGGCTATCCGGACGTTGCCCTGGAGATGACCGAGCACCGTACGTTCGACGGCCGCATCCAGCTGGTCGAGTACAAGCCCCGCGTGCTGGAGCACCCGCCGCTGGGCGTCCCTGCGTGACGTCGTCCCGTCCGCTGGTGTGGACGGCCGCCAGGCCGGGGCCGGCAGGCGCGGAGCAGGACCTGGTAGAGGGCGGACGACCATGGGTGCGCACTGAATGAGGACCTGTAGCGGCCGGGGCCATGCTCTGCAGCGAAACAACCGATGGGGGCAGGTTCTCGCGCCCGGCCGGCCGCCGCCGCTGTTCGGAGCGACTCGGCGGCGGCCGCGCCTCGCTTCCTGCCGCGTTGCCGACGGCCGGGTACCCGTGGTTGCCGGTCTGAAGCCGGCTCGGTACATGGGTGCTCTCGACAGTGCGGCGAGCCCCCGCGCAAGGTCTGGGCACGGGGGCTTTGAGGTGCTGGTGCCCCGGTATCGAGTGCAGATGCGTCGCCTGTGCGTTCGAGGGACGCTGAAGGTATGCCCACCGCACCGATAGTCGTGTATCCGCCGTCGCGAACAGGGGGTCGGCGGGTGACGGCGCGCGGGCAGATCCTCGGCCTTGCGCACTCGGATGCCGACGTCATCGAGTTCTTGCGCCGAGCTGGTCTGCCGGACGCGGAGGGGCTGCTCGATGACGGGGCTTGGGTGGAGTGGCGGGGCGGCCGCGCGCACCGCTACGAAGCCGCGTAGACCAGCGGGCCCTGGGCCGGCGGCAGCCATGGACGATGTGCACAGGCATGGACGATGTACACGGGTGGGGCAGTGCGAACAAGCAGAGCGGGGCGGTCTGCCGTTCCGAGACGTTGTCCGGCGCCAGGGCAGCAAGGGCGCGACGACCTCGCGTTTCGCCGTGCTCCGAGTGCGGCCGTCGGGCAAGCATGCGCGTCGCACCGCCTGGGAACGGGCCGAACGCCCTAGTCGGTGCCCGGCTGGACGAGTTTGAAGAAGAAGCGCGCTGCGGCATGCTGGGCTGCCCTGCGCACCCGGAGGGTAACCGGGCGGGCGGGGGCCGGAGATGGAGAACCGGTGGCCAGGCGCGGGAAGAGCGCCTCGGCATTGGCGCGGTTGATGGACCGGAGCGGCCCGGGGGGCGCGAAGGCGTCGAGGCCGGTGGCGAAGTACTGGCCCGCGGGAGTTGGGGCGAAGGGCCAGTCGCTTCCGAACAGCACGTGGCCGGGCTGGGCGAAGGCGAGCAGGGTGGGCAGTGCGGCAGGGCTGGATGACAGGGCCGTGTCGAAGTAGAAGGCCCGGAAGTCGTCGAGTACGTCCAGCGGGCTGCGCTTGGTGTCGTTCGCGATGGTCACGGCCATGCGGTGGGAGGAGTAGGGCACGAAGCCGCCCGCGTGGCTGAGGATGAACCGTATGTTGCGGAACCGGCGGATGATGCCGTTGCGCACCAGCAGGTAGGCGGCGCGCGTGGTGTCCAGCAGGAAGTCGGCTGCGAACGGTGGGATGCCCTCGACCGCGGGGGCGGGCAGCTCGGCGGGATGGACGAACACCACGGCCCCTCGCTCGTCCAGGGCGCGCCACAGCGGTTCCTGCCCCGCTGCCCCCAGGTAGGACCCCTCGTTGTTGGCGAGCAGCGTGACACCGTCGGCCTGCAATTCGTCCAGGGCGCGCACCGCCTCCCCGGTGGCGGCCGGCACATCGGGCATGGGCAGGGTGGCAAAGCTGCCGAACCGTCCGGGGTGCTCGGCGCACAGCTCCGCTACGTGATCGTTGAGGCGGCGTGCCAGGGCGGTTGCCTGACCGGACTCGCGCAGGAAGCCGACCCCGGGCGTGGAGACGGACAGGATCGCGGTCCGCGTCCCCAGCAGGTCCATCACGTCCAGCGCCGTGTCAGGGCTCCAGGCGGGCAGGGCCCGGCCGCCGGCTTCGCCGATGCCTTCCGCGGCGAGCGCCTCGCGGTAGAACGCGGGCACGATGTGCTGGTGTACGTCGATACGTTGGGGAGAGCGGCTCATGACGCGGCCTTCCTGCGGGAGAAGATGCGGCGGTGACGGTGCCACGGGGTGTGGACGCCGGGCCCGGTGCGGGCTCGGCTCAAAGCGCAGTCTGAGAGCGGGGCTGGCGACCGCGGCGGCGCAGCACATTGCGGGTGCGCCCCGGCGGCGGGCGGCACATGGCCGTTCGCCCGGCAGGGCAGCTCCGGGCGCCGGGGGCAGTAGTGGGCGCGGGCGCCCGGGCCGGCCCGCCGGGCATGCTCGGGGCGCTGATCCCGCGGTGGCCGTCGTGACGGCGCCGCGGATACGCCCGCACGCCTTCCCGGCCCGTCGCGGGGCGGTCCCGTGGCCGGCGGGCGGTGCGGCCGGGCCGGTGGTCCGCTTCGTACGGCAGGCCGCTTGCTTGGCGGGCCCGCGCGCAGGCTGAGGTCACGGCTCGCTGCTTTCCGTGAGGCGAGCGGCCGCCTCGAACACCAGCCGTGCGTGCAGTTCGAACAGGGCCACCAGGTCGACGGCGTCCTTGTTGATCTCTCGTTGTACGAACAAGCCGTCGGCGCCCGCGATCGCGTAGGTCGCGAGGTTCTCGAGGGCCGCCTCGTCGAGATCGGGGAAGAGGGTCCGGGCTGTTTCGGCGATCTTTGTGCGGGCCGTCTCGCGGACCTGCAGGAAGACGGTGCGTCCCCGCGGCTCGGTGGGCCGTCGTTCCAGGGCGAGCATGAGCCCCAGGCGCAGGAAGTCGGGCGCGTCCACCAGTGATTTGGCCACGGTTCCTGCCATGGCCACGACGCGCTGCAGCGGGGTGCCCGTGTCCTCGCCCGGCAGGACGAGGGCTGTCAGCCAGGTGTCGAAACTGCGCTCGATCACTGCGGCGATGAGGTCGTCCTTGTCCTTGAAGTGCCAGTAGATGGAACTGGCGGGCAGCCCGCACTTGGCGCTGACCGCCGCGATCGACGTGCCCTCGTAACCGCGCTCGCCCGCGATCTCAACAGTGGCATCAAGGATGCGCTGGCGGGATTCGACTCCGTTCGCGCGCTTCCTGCGGGTCGGCTGGGGCTTGGTCATGGGTGCTTCCTCCCTGGAACGGCTGCCCTTGACCGTATCCGTCGCTCTGCTTACCGTAGCAGTCATTCCAATTGGAGTGAACGCTACAGCAATGCGATGTGGCGGAAGCGGCGACACCACCAGCGAGGTGCCCAGGTGAAAGACGACGACGGACCGCAAAGCAGACCCGCAGACGACGCCTATGACGTGGCAGTGATCGGGTACGGGCCCACCGGGGTGACAGCGGCCAACCTGCTGGGCGCCGCGGGGTTGAAGGTCGTGGTGATCGAGCGCGACGCGCAGATCTTCACCCGCGCCCGGGCCATCTCCACCGACGAGGAGGTGGTGCGTATATGGCAGCGCGTCGGCCTGGCCGAACGGCTGAAGCAGGACATGCTGACCGAGCGCCCCGTCGACTTCGTGGACGCGTCCGGGCGCCCCTTCCTCAGCGCCCGGCCGACCCCGCGCGGGCACGGACACCCGCCCCAGATGTTCATCTACCAGCCGGCGCTCGAGCAGGTGCTGCGCGAAGGCGTCGACCGGTACCCGAACGTCGAGATCCTCCTGGAGCACGAGTGCCTGCGGGTCCGCCAGGACTCGGCCGGAGTCGAACTGACCCTGGCGGGCACACACGACGACTCCGTCCAGAGGCTGCGCGCGTCCTACGTCATCGCCGCCGACGGCGGCTCCAGCCTCACCCGCGCCCAGCTGAACATCGGATACGAGGGGCGCACGTACGAGGACCGCTGGGTCGTCATCGACACCAAGATGCTCAAGCCCTGGCCCGACCACGACAAACTGCGCTTCCACTGCGACCCGGCCCGCCCGGCCGTGGACTGCCCCACGCCTCTGGGTCACCACCGCTACGAGTTCCCGCTGCTGCCCGGCGACGACGAGGAGCACCTGGTCACCGAGGACGCCGTGTACCAGCTGATCTCCCGGTACGGGATCGGCCGCGACAGCATCGAGGTCCTGCGGGCCACCGTCTACAGCCACCACGTCCGATTCGCCGCACGGTTCCGTGTCGGCCGGGTCTTCCTCGCCGGCGATGCCGCGCACGCCATGCCGCCCTGGATCGGCCAGGGCATGGCCGCCGGTGTCCGGGACGTGGCCAACCTCTGCTGGAAGCTGGACGCCGTACTCCGCGGCGAGCTGCCCGGCAGCGTGCTCGACAGCTACGAGACCGAACGCAAACCGCACGTCATGGAAGTCACCAAACGGGCCGTATTCGTCGGACGCATGATCACCGAGCGCCGTCCGGCCCTCACCCGGGTGCGCGACCGCACCCTGCGCGTACTCGACCGCGTGCCCGGCTTCGCCAACTGGATGCAGGACTCCCGGTGGATCCCCGTGGCCCACTACGACGCAGGCCTCCAGGCCACACCGCGCGCCAAGGCCACCGGCCACCAGATCCCCCAGCCCCGGGTCCTGGACCCCGGCGGCAACCGCGTGCGCCTGGACGACGCACTGGCCGGCCGGTGGCTGCTGCTGCACGCCCGCACGGCCACCCCGCAACCCGCCTGGGACCGCCTCGGCGTGCCGTCGATCACCCTCACCCCGGCCGGCAGCCGACCGGCCGAAGGCACCCTCGTCGACACCGATGACGTGCTGCTGGCGTGGATGGGCGAACACCGCGCGGCCACGCTCGCGCTGCGGCCCGACGCCTACGTCTACGCGGCCGCCACGACGGGCCTGCTTCCGCCACCACCCCGGGACTTCGCACCCCGCACCGCTGCCCGCCCGGCCGCGTCCACCACCCCGTGAGGACACCGACACCATGACGAGCACCACCGCCCTGCCCACGATGCACGAGACGACCTACGACATCGGCGGAAGGAAGATCTTCGCCGCGGAGACCGGAGAAGGCCCGCCCGTGCTGCTCCTGCACGGCGGCGGCCCGGGCGCCTCCGGCGTCTCCAACTACGCCCGCAACATCGCGGCGCTGGCCCGGGCCCACCGGGTCATCGTGCCCGACCTGCCCGGCTACGGCCGCAGCACCAAGGGCATCGACGGCGCCGACCCCTTCGGACACCTCGCCGACGGCATCCGCGGCCTGCTCGACCAACTCGGCCTCGACAAGGCCCATCTGGTCGGCAACTCCTACGGCGGGGCCTGCGCGCTGCGCCTGGCCCTGGACACACCCGAGCGGGTCGACCGCATGGTCCTGATGGGTCCCGGCGGCATCGGCACCACCCGCGCCCTGCCCACCCCCGGCCTGAACAGCCTGCTCAACTACTACAGCGGCAACGGCCCCTCCCGGCTCAAGCTGGAGAAATTCATCCGCCACTACCTCGTCTTCAACGCGGCCGACGTGCCGGACGCCGCCATCGACGAGCGCTACCAGGCCAGCATCGACCCCGACGTGATCGCCGCACCGCCGCTGCGCCGCCCCTCCGGCCCGAACGCCCTGCGCACGCTGGTCAAGATGGACTTCACCCGGGATCGCCGCCTGCGCCGGCTGCCGGTGCCCACCCTCGTGCTGTGGGGCGCCCGGGACAAGGTCAACCGGCCCTCCGGCGGCCGCATGCTCGCCGAGCAGATGCCCGACTGCGACCTCTACGTGGTGGCCAACACCGGCCACTGGGTCCAGTTCGAACGCGCCGAACTGTTCAACCGTCTCTGCTCCGACTTCCTGGCAGGTCACCGATGAGCACCCAGACCATCGCCCCGTCCGTCTTCGGCGCCGTCCACCTCGGCTACCTCGTCATCGAGACCAACCGCTTCGCCGACTGGCGGCGCTTTGGCACCGACGCCATCGGCATGCACCACGAGGACGTCTCCCGCGACCTGATGCGCTTCCGGCTCGATGACCAGGAATGCCGCTTCCTGCTGCGGAAAGGCCCCGCCGAAGACGTGATCGCCATCGGCTGGCACATCGCGGACCACACCTCCTTCGAACAGATCGAAGCCCGCATCCGCGCCCACGGCGTGCCCCTGACGCGCGGCACCGACGAGGAAGCGGCCCTGCGCGGCGTGGAGCGCCTGCTGCGCTTCCCCGGCCCCAAAGGCATCGCCCAGGAGATCTACACCACCCCTGTCAGAGCCGCCGAGCCGCTGCGCATGCTCGCCTCGGGCTTCGTCACGGGCGACTCCGGCATGGGACATGTCGCGCTGACCTCGACCAAGCCGACACGGATCCGCGGCTACTTCAACACCGTCTTCGACGCCCGCCTGACCGACTACATCGACGAGACCATCAGCGGCATCAAACTCAAGATCCGCTTCCTGCGCGTCAACGAACGCCACCACTCCATCGCGGTGGCCGCCACCCGCGGCCTGCCCATCGACCCCATCCGCACCCGGGTGCAGCACCTCAACATCCAGGCCGCCACTCTCGACGACGTCGCCCGGAGCTACCAGCGGGTGCACGAACTCGGCTTCGACATGGCCCTGTCCGTCGGCCAGCACACCAACGACAAGGAACTGTCGTACTACGCCCGCACTCCCTCGGGCTTCGAATGGGAAGTGGGCTGGAACCCGATCGTCATCGACGAGAACACCTGGGAACCCACCACGCACCAGGGCATCAGCGTCTGGGGCCACCTTCCCGTCGGCCAGACCATCGTCGACAAGCTCGACCAATTCCGCGCCGGCGCCCGCTCGCTGGCGCGCTCCGAGGACACCGTGGCGAAGCTGAGCGGCAACGGCATCCCGGACGCCTGACGCCACGTCACACCGGTGGGCCGCGACCGTGCAACGCCGGTCGCGGCCCACCGGATCAACCGGGCATGCCCGGCAGAGGGCTACCTCGTGCCGGCCCCGATCCGTGCGGCCAGCGCCGGGAACTGGGCCAGCGCATTGCCCCGCTCGACGGCCAGACGCTCGCGGGAGTCGAATGTGTCGTCCAGCTGAGGCGCGGGATCCCCGGCCCCGGGGAACAGCACGCTGGTGAACGGCCAGTCGGTGGCGAACAGAATGTGCTCGGTGCCCGCCAGCTCCTGCACCGACTTCATCGCCTGAGGCGCCGGCGAGAGCGCCGTGTCGTAGAACAGGCCGCGGAAGTGCGGGCTGCTTTCCGCGGCGCTGGAGGAGCCGAACTGCTGGGCGATTGCGGGAGTCAGAGTCAGCAGACTGGTGCGGTAGGAGATGTAGGGCAGCGTGCCGCCGGCATGGGCCGCCAGCCAGCGGATGCGCGCATGCCGCGTGTACACGCCCTTGTAGAGCATGTTGACCAGCGCCCGCGTGGTGTCGAACGTGAACTCGTAGAGAAACGGCGGCAGCCCCAGATCGGGGTAGGCCGAGGGCGTCACCGGGTGGATGAACACCATGGCCCGCAGCTCGTCGAGCGTGCGCAGCAACGGCTCGAAGACCGGATCGCCCAGGTAGGTTCCGCCGTAGCTGCTGAACAGGCCCACGCCGTCCAGCCCCAGCTCGCGCACCGCCCGTCGTGCTTCCGCCGCCGCGGCGCGGACGTCCTTCGCGGTCACCTTGCGGCCCAGCGGCAGGACGGCGAAGCCGCCGAAGCGTCCCTTGCGGTAGGCGGATCCGTGCACGAGCTCACGGCTCATGTAGGTGTTCAGGCGCTGTGCCATGGCCAGTTGCTCGGCGGGGGAGTCCAGGTAGGTGACCCCCGGTTCGGAGACGGAGACCACCTGTGTCTCGATGCCGTAGCGGTCCATGAAGTCCACCGCGAGGGCCGGGCTCCACGCCGGCACCGGCACCCCGGCGATCTCGGTGATGCCGTGTGCGGCAAGGGACTGCCGGTAGAAGTCCGGGATCAGATGGCAGTGCACGTCGATGCGGTCCCGGCTCCGCCGCGAAGACGCCTTCGCCGTCGGGCTGGGCGATGTGGCGCGGGCCGGTGCCGCCTCGAGCGCCGCGGTGGTGACGGCGAGCGGCAGGGCGGCTTTGAGGAGCCCCCGTCGCCTCAGGCCTTGAGCGTCGTCTTCGGTTTCGGTACCGGTCATGGGGCACACCTCACTGTGGGCAGCGGGACACAGACGTGAACCGTCAGCGGGCCCGGCGTCGGTGCCGAGCGGACATGCCGGACCGGCGGGTCTGCGTCGCTGCGGACACACCCGTTCATGTAGCGTTCACTACGGAATTCTGTAGCGGTCGATACAGTAAGAGGGGTGGGTGCCGGGGTCAATGAGTCGGACGCGGCGAGATTGCGGCCCGCAGGACCTGGTCAGTGCCGGTTGCCCTCAGCCGTGTCCCGGCCCGAACGCAGCACGCGGGACAGCCCCAGCGCGGCCGTCCGCACGGCCGGGGCCAGTTGGGCGGGCCGGAACCGGGCCCGCGGTACCGCCACGGACAGCGCCGCCACCGCGGTGGGACCGTCGAAGACCGGTGAGGCGATGCAGCTGACGCCGACTGCCGCCTCGTGCTCCTCGTAGGCGAGGCCGGACACCTGGATCTGCTCGATCGCGGTACGCAGCCGCGCGGGGTCGGTCACCGAATGGGGCGTCAGCCGGGGCAGCGGCCCGGCCAGCACCTCCTCGGTCAACTCCTCGCCGGAGAAGGCCAGCAGGGCCTTGCCGACCCCCGTGCAGCTCAGCGGCAGCCGGCCGCCGATGCGGGACGGCAGCGCCAGCGCATCGTGGCCGTGGATCCGCTCCACGTAGACCACCTCGTGCCCTTCGCGCACGCCGAGATGCACTGTCTCGTGGGTCGCCTCGAAGAGGTCCTGCAGGAAGGGGAGCGCCGTCTCGCGCAGATCGTGACGGCGCGGCACCAGCGAGCCCAGCTCGAAGAGCTTGCCGCCCAGGCGGTAGACCTCGCCCTGGCGCTCCAGCAGCCCCAGGCGCACCAGATCCCCGCAGAGGCGGAAGGCGGTCGTCTTGGCCAGCCCTGCCCGGGACGCGATTTCTGTCAGACGGAACGATCCGCCGTCCGGGCGGAAAACGTCCAGGACAAGGACCGCCTTGTCCAGCATGTTGCCCTGCTCGCTGTTCCGTGTCATGGAACATACTTTGCCGCACTGCGGTCCCTCGCTCTATACCTGCCTCTGCCGGAAGCGGGCCGACAGCGCCCCGGAACCGGATCGCACCGCTCAGCCGCCCGGAGGTAACCCCATGCCCCTTTCGCACCACCGCCCCACGGCGCCCGGGAGGCGGGCATGAGCCAGTCGAAGTCCTCCGGCGCCGTGGCCAAGGCGGCAGCAGCCCTCCAGGAGGCCGCCCGCACCGGGGTGCCCTGCCCGCCGGTGCGCGCCCTGCTGCCCGAGGCGGACATTCAAGCCGCCTATGCCGTGCAGCAACTCCACGTCGAGCGCGCCGTCGATACCGGCCGGCGTCTGGTCGGCCGCAAGATCGGCCTGACCTCGCCCGCCGTCCAGCGGCAACTGGGCGTCGACCAGCCCGACTTCGGCGCCCTGTTCGCCGACATGGCGGTCGCGCAGGGACAGCCGATCGAGGCCGGGCGGCTGCTGCAGCCCAAGGTCGAGGCCGAAGTCGCCCTGGTCCTCGACGCCGATCTGCCGCACACCGCGCCGACCGTTGCCGATCTGCTGCGCGCCACGGCCTTCGCCCTGCCCGCACTGGAGATCGTCGACAGCCGCATCGCCGACTGGGACATCACCATCGTCGACACCGTCGCCGACAACGCCTCCTGCGGCCTGTACGTGCTCGGCGGCACCCCCGTCCCCCTGGACCGGGTCGACCTGCACACCGTGAAGATGACCCTCACCAAGAACGGCGAGACGGTCTCCGAGGGCACCGGCGCCGACTGCCTGGGCAGCCCCCTCACCGCCGCCCTCTGGCTCGCCTCCACCCTCGCAGGCCTGGGCGACCCGCTGCGGGCCGGCGACATCGTCCTGACCGGTGCGCTGGGCCCGATGGTGCCCGCCGCCGCGGGCGACGAGTTCACGGCCCGCATCGAGGGGCTCGGCACGGTGGCCACCACGTTCGCTTCCGCCCGTACGCAAGGAGCCGGCGCATGACCACGAAGGCTGCCGTCATCGGATCCGGCAACATCGGCACCGACCTGATGATCAAGATTCTGCGGCTCTCCGAGTCCCTGGAGATAGCCGCCATGGCGGGCATCGACCCCGCCTCCGACGGACTGGCCAGGGCCCGCCGGCTGAAGGTCGCCACCACCCACGACGGCGTGGACGGCCTGGTGGAGCTGGACGAGTTCGCCGACATCGAGATCGTCTTCGACGCCACCTCCGCCGGGGCCCACCGCCGCCACGACGAGATCCTGCGCGCCCTGGGCCGCACCGTCGTCGACCTCACCCCGGCCGCCCTGGGCCCCTACGTCGTCCCGCCGGTCAACGGGGACGACCACCTCGACGCTTCCAACGTCAACATGGTCACCTGCGGCGGCCAGGCCACCATCCCCGTCGTCGCCGCCATCGCCGCGGTCACTCCGGTGCACTACGGCGAGATCGTCGCCTCCCTCTCCTCGCGCTCCGCGGGCCCCGGCACACGGGCCAACATCGACGAGTTCACCGAGACCACCTCATCGGCCATCGAGAAGGTGGGCGGAGCCTCCCGCGGCAAGGCCATCATCATCCTCAACCCCGCCGAACCCCCGCTGATCATGCGCGACACCGTGCACTGCCTGGTCGGCGACTGCGACGACACCGCAGTGGCCGCATCGGTCGAGGACATGGCCGCCCGCGTGCAGACCTACGTCCCCGGCTACCGCCTCAAACAGCAGGTCCAGTTCGACCGCGTCGCCGCCGACGACCCCCTCCGCTCGCTGCTGCCTGACTCCTCGCGCACCGGCGACGCCGCGAAGGTGTCGGTGTTCCTGGAAGTGGAGGGCGCCGCCCACTACCTGCCCGCCTACGCGGGCAACCTCGACATCATGACCTCGGCCGCCCTGCGCACCGCCGAGCGCATGGCCGCCCACCGCGCCCCGGAGGTGGCAGCGCGATGACTTCCCTGTACATCCAGGACGTGACCTTGCGGGACGGCATGCACGCCGTGCGCCACCGCTACACCCTCGACCAGGCCCGCACCATCGCCACCGCCCTCGACAGCGCCGGAGTCACCGCGATAGAAATCGCCCACGGCGACGGCCTCTCCGGCTCCAGCGTCACCTACGGGGTCGGCGCCCACACGGACTGGGAGTGGATCGAAGCGGTCGTCGGCGCGGTCGAGCACGCCGTGCCCACCACGCTCCTGCTGCCGGGCATCGGCACCCTGCACGACCTCAAACAGGCCCGGGCCCTCGGCATCCGCTCGGTCCGCATCGCCACCCACTGCACCGAGGCGGACATCTCCGCCCAGCACATCGACGCCGCCCGCAGCCTGGGCATGGACGTAGCCGGCTTCCTGATGATGTCCCACATGGCCGAGCCCGCCGAACTCGCCCGGCAGGCCAAGCTGATGGAGTCCTACGGCGCCCAGACCGTCTACGTCACCGATTCCGGCGGGCGCCTCACCATGGACGGCGTGCGCGACCGCCTGCGTGCCTACCGCGATGCCCTGTCACCCAACACCGAGCTGGGCATCCACGCACACCACAACCTGGGCCTGGGTGTCGCCAACTCGGTTGTGGCCGTGGAGAACGGCGTCACCCGCGTCGACGCCTCCCTCGCCGGCCAGGGCGCGGGCGCCGGCAACTGCCCGCTCGAAGCGTTCGTGGCGGTCGCCGACCTGATGGACTGGCAGCACGGCTGCGACCTGTTCCCGCTGATGGACGCCGCCGACGACGTGGTCCGCCCGCTGCAGGACCGCGACGTACGGGTGGACCGCGAGACCCTGACCCTCGGCTACGCCGGCGTGTACTCCAGCTTCCTGCGCCACGCGGAAGCCGCGGCTGCCCGCTACGGCCTGGACACCCGCGCGATCCTGGTCGAGGCCGGACGGCGCAAGATGGTCGGCGGCCAGGAAGACATGATCACCGACATCGCCCTCGACCTCGCGGCCGACCCGGCCGCCTGACGACCGCCGTAGGCAGACCGCCCTGATCTGCCTACGGCACCCCTCGCGCGGCACAGCCCCGGCGCCGCCACACTCCGGGGGCACCTCAGCCCTGCGAGCGCACCGCTGTCCGATCTATTCACGGGCGGGCAGCTGCTCCACCGATTCCCCCTCTCCTCGCACAGGGGGAGAGGGGGAATCGGTGGAGCAGCGCAGGCGGTACGGAGTGGTGGAGGGCGGGATCGGGGCGGGGATCACGCAGCACCCATGAACGTAGCGGGGCATCCCGGCTATCCTGCCGCCTACCGGCTCGCGCGCGGCCGGTCGGGGGAGGCGACGTGATGACGCACCACACCCGCACGGGCGCCACCGCCCCCGACCCCTCGCCCCACGCCGCGCCCGGGGCTGTCCAGCGGCTCACCGACGCGCTCCTCGCCCTGGGGCCGTTCGCCGCGGCGCTCGTCGCCTACAAGGCGCTGCTCGACTACGCGCTGCCGGAGGACTGGTTCAGCCTCTCCGTGCTCCGGTACCTGTTCGCCGGACTCTGCGCGCTGTGCCTGGGGTTCGCGCTGCGGCTTGCGGCGCAGTGGCGGACGGACCGCTCCGCCGGACAGGAACCGCCCGCACCGCTCCTGCCTCCGGCGGAGGTCTCCGTGCGACGCCTGGTCGACGACTCGGCGCACAGCGTGCTGGCCGAGTTTCGCGTGCTGTCACACCGCGGCGAGGACCTGGCCGGGTGGTCGCAGTACCTGGACGATCACCACATACCTCCCACCGCGATCGGTACCTCATACGGGCTGCGCATGCTCTCGGCATGCGACCTGCGCGAGCCGCGCGTGCGCAGGCGCCGGGTGCTCGACTCGCTGCTCGCACTGCAGAAAGCCGGCGGCGGCTGGGCGGCCAGTACGCAGCGGGACCGCGGCCGGCCCGAGGTCACCGCGTGGGTGCTGGCCGCGATGGTGCGCAGCGGCCTCGACGACGCGACACGGGCGCAACTGACCGGCGTGCTGGAGGACATGCTCGATCCCGCCGAGGACCCGCTCGGCATGGACTGCACCACAGTGCTCACGATCGTCGTGGCTGCCCTGGCCGAGATCGCGCCGGAGTCCGCCGGGCTCCTGCGTCTCGTCCACCGGCTGGCCGACGCAGCCCGACCCGGCGCGGCGGCGATAGGTGGCGCCACGGCCTGCTGGGGAGAGAGCGTGCACGCGATCGAGCCGTCCGCCGCGCACACGGCGCGTGCCGTCTTGGCCCTGCACCGCGCGGCCGGAGCGCTGCCGGACGGGGAGCCCTTCGCCCGCGCGGCCGGCGCCGGACTCAGATGGCTGTGCGGGACAGACCTCGACCTGCGACTCACGGATGAACAAGTGCGCCGGCCCATGGCGGACGGAACCGTGGACGCCTTGCTGGTCGGCCACTTCACCCCGGCATGGGTGACGAGAGCGCTGCTGCTGCCCGGCGCGCCCGAGGCACCCGAACTGCTGGCCACGACCGCGCGATCAACCCTCGACTGCTTCAAGGATGGCACCTGGCGATGGCACGACGGCAGGCAACCGATCTGGCTGGCCTACCAAGGGACGGTGACGATGCGGGAGTACGCACTGCGGGCCACGCCACGCCCCCAGCGGACAGGGGCCCTGTGAACACGCGGCGCCGCACCCTCACGGTCGTCAGCTGGAACCTGCACGAGGGGGTCGACGGTTCGAGCGGCGCCTTTGCGAACGGGGCGGGCCCCGCGAACCCGCGTGCGACCGAGGAGGTGCTCGCCATGATCGGCGAACGGAACGTGGACGTGGCCGCGTTCCAGGAGGTGGGTTTCGACCGGCACGGACACGCGGAACTGCTCGCGGAGCTGGCGCGGCGGACCCCGCTGCGGCACCTGGCGGCGCATCCGCTGCACGCTTCCTCGTTCACACCGGGCCGCCGCAGCGGCGTCGCCGTGGCCAGCCGCTTCCCGCTGCGGAATACGGAACGGCACGTGCTGCCCAACCCCGGGCTGCGCGTCGTCCTGGACGGTCAGGAGATCCACAGCCACGACAAGGGCCACGTACGCGTCACCGTCGATCTGGGCGAGGCCGAGATCGATGTTGTGTCGCTGCACTCGTTCCCCTTCTACCTGTTCCGGCGTGACGCGGCGGAGCCGGAGTTCAAGGAGATCTGGCGCGCGCTCGCCGACGAGCTGGACCGGCCCGGCGGGCCGCGGCGACTCCTGGTGTGCGGCGACTTCAACGCGAACGCCTCGGACCTTCTGCTCGACACCTTGGACGTCCCACTGGCCAGCACCTTCGAGGGACGGCCCACCCAGCGGGGCCGCAGCGTGGACGACGTCCTGCATTCCCCCGACCTGGTCCTCACCGAGTCGGTGACCGTCGACAACTACTCGGATCACCTGGCCTGTGTGGCCGTCTTCCAACTCCCCTACGAGGAAGCGCATTCGGGCTCTGGTGGTGGTCCCTGAGGGAGGCGGGTGGACAGGGTGGGAGAACATCTGGCGCGGGCACGCGAACACCTGGAGGCGACGCTGGGCGGCGATGTCCCAGAAGCGCGGCGGCTCGACGTGGGGCGCGCCGCGGTGGCCGAACTGGCGGACGAGACAACCCTGCTGGGCATGCTCACCGAACTCGCGACCGGCACGGAGACCACTGCCGCCTGCGCGCGCCGCTCGTACCGCGACACTCTGGGCTGCCAATGGCGACTGCTGCTCGTCGACGGCGGATACCCCTACACCCTGCGGCTGCACGCGTGGCGGGCGGCCGGGCCGGACGAGAGACTGGACATCCACAACCACCGTTCCGCGCTGGCCTCCGCGGTGGTGCGCGGTGAGCTGCGCTCCGAACTGTATGTGTCCGAGGGGCCGGGGGAGGGCTCCGCGGACGACGGGGGCGTCACGGTCACCGCGTACCGGGAACAGCTGTCCGCGGACGGCGCCGACTGGCTGCTCGTGCACCGGGGCCCGACTCGCCTGCGGCTCGTGCACACGGTCGGCTACGTCGCGGGCGCGTCGTATGCGTTGGGCCCCCTCGCGCTGCACCGCGCCTGGTGCGATCCGGGCAGCGAGGCCCTGACGCTGTTCTTGGAGACGGGAGCCGAACGCCGCCCGCACACGGACGTGTACAGCACCGCCGCCCGGCACCCGACCGCGGTGCACAAGGCCGCCCTGACGGAGCGGGAATTCCGCTCGGTCCTGACGGCCCTGGCGGCGTCCCTCACGAACACCGCCTCGACTGGGGGCGGACTCGACGCGTGGTGAACGGGCGGGTGGGAGAAGGTCCGCCGCGAAGGGGCGGCAAACCCGGCACCCTCCGATATGGGGAGGGCATCTTCAACGACCGCCCTCCCCGCACGCGGGGAGGGACCCGCCATGATCACTCGAATTCCCGATGGCGGGAACTGCTTCCCGCACCCGCAAAGGCCAGCCCTCGCGCTGCCCTTTCGGGGGCGGCGGGTCATAGGCCGGGGCCGGGCCGAGGGCCGGTCGGTGCCCTGACCGTGTTGACCGTCCCCGGCGGGCAAAGCTGGAGTCGGCCCGTGGACAGCATCCCCGCCAACCGGCGGCTCTGGAACAAGATCAGCAACGCCTATCAGCACGAGCACGACCCGCAGATCGGCGCCGCACCCCGGCTGTGGGGCATGTACTCCATCCCCGACGCGCACCTGCAGGCCCTGGGCGACGTCACCGGCAATCGCGTCCTGGAACTGGGCTGCGGCGCCGGCCAGTGGTCCCGGGCACTGGCCGCAGAGGGCGCCGCCGTCGTCGGGCTAGACCTGTCCGAAGCCCAACTTGCCGCAGCGGCCCACGCAATGGGAGAAGCCCGCTACCCGCTGGTGCAAGGAGCCGCCGAACAACTCCCCTTCGCCGACGGCAGCTTCGACTTGGTGTTCTGCGACTTCGGCGGGCTCAGCTGGGCGCCCCCGCACCTGGCCGTCCCGCAGGCCGCGCGCGTCCTGCGTCGTGGTGGGCGCCTGGTCTTCAACGTTGCCAGTCCATGGTTCGAGGCGTGCTACGACGAAGCCGCCAGCCGCGTGACCACGGTGCTGCAGCAGAACTACTTCGGGCTGCACACCATCGCCGAAGGTGACGGCGCGAGCAGCTATCAGCTCACCTACGGCGACTGGGTCAGGGTCCTGCGCGGCGCCGGCCTCATCATCGACGACCTCATCGAGCCGCGGCCCGAACCCGCGACACCCAACGGCTACAACGCAACCGATCCGACCGACTGGGCCCACCGCTGGCCGGCGGAACTGCTCTGGGTCACCCACAAACCGTAATCGTCGCCGCGCCGGGGCGAGGAGGCACCGCTGCCTGCCGCAGTGAAACGGTCCAGCACCTTGCCTAACCTATCGAGAATCGATAGATTCTCATCGTAATTCGATGGAAGGTGGGTCATGGGACAACTGGCAGTGCGTGCGCTTCGCGCCGTGCTCGTGATGGTGCTGGTCGGCACCGTTTTCGTACAGGCAGGCATGCTATGGGTGTTGATCAGCGGGAGCGACCCGGAGGACGGATCGCTCCCGCTCACCCCGCTGCGCGTGATCGTGATTCTGGGCATGGTGACGGGGCAGGTCACCCTGGTCAGCGTGTGGCGGCTGGTGACGATGGTGCGACGCGGGACCGTGTTCTCCCATGCCACCTTCCGGTACGTGGACACCGTCATCGGCGCGATCGTGGCGGCGTCCCTCCTGTGGTTCGCTGTCACGGCCCTCAACGCGCCGGGCCAGCGGGCCGACCCGGGCGTCACCGTCATCATGGGCGGTATCGGCCTGGCCATCCTCGGGGTCGCGCTCATCGTGTACGTGCTGCGGATGCTGCTCACTCAGGCCGTTGCGCGCGATGTCGAAGCCGCCCAGATGCAGGCCGAGTTGGACACGGTGATCTGATGCCGATCGTCGTCGACATCGACGTGATGCTGGCCAAGCGAAAGATGTCCGTGGGCGACCTCGCGGACCGCGTAGGGATCACACCCGCCAACCTGGCGGTACTCAAGAACGGCCGCGCCAAGGCGGTGCGCTTTGCGACGCTCGCCGCGCTGTGTGAGGTACTGGAGTGCCAGCCGGGTGACCTGCTGCGCTGGGAAGCGGAGAATCCCGCGGGCGGATGACGCGGCACGAAGCCGACCGGAAGGGCCGGGTGCCGCCGCCCTGACGCCGGGCGGTTCCGCGAGGTCTGTATCCCGCGGGGCCGGGTCTTCACCGCCGGCTACATCACGATCGTGTAGGGGGGCCTGGGATGCTCAGTAGTCGCGCGAACCCGGCCGCACGGGGCGCGGCAGCGGAGCTGCACCTCTTCCAGGACGTCGCTCGACTCCAGCTCCCGCTCGCCCAGCCAGGCAAGTTGGTCATGGGCGTCGGCGGCGAGGAGGGCCATCCAGAGCAGCGTCCAGGTACGGAGGTTCGCGTCACCCGGGCGGTCCATACGTGCATGATCGCGCCTCTTCCCGTAACGGTGTGCCCCTCATGGCGACGCACCTCACCTCGGGGCTGCTGCAGTTGGGTCGGGAATCCACAGGTTCGCTTACGCCGGCGGCCTGTTCGACGGCAAGCGCGTCCTTGACGACAGCGCGCTGGTCAATGGAGTTGCAGCGTCTCGACCGTCTGGGAAGAGCGGACAGAGGCTTCGCCCGTCACGGCGTCATTCGCCGAATGCGTGCGGAGCTCGACATCGCACGCGAGCCGCACTGACACAGATCGTCAACTGATCGGTTCTTACGGGGCTGGTCGGTGTGCCGGCCCTGCGCAATGGTTTCAACGAGGCGGCAGTGCGGCATTCGCGCCCTGCCGTCCGCTGCCGCGCCGAGTGTTCAGGCGCATCCACGAGCGAAGGAATCACACCCATGCGCGCCCTTGTGGTCGATCATGGCAAGGCCGGCCCGGTCCGGTTCGCCGATGTCGATGAGCCCGTGCCGTCCAGCGGAGAGGCGTTGGTCGAGATACGGCACATCGGTCTCAACTTCGGGGAGCTGAACTACGTGGAGCAGTGGCCCGCCGGCGCTGTGCACGGTCACGACGCGGCCGGCGTCGTAGTGCGCGCCGCATCCGACGGTTCGGGGCCACCCGAAGGTACGCGCGTCGCGCTGGGCATGTCTGCCCACGCATGGGCGGAGCGGGTGGCCGTCAGTCCCGCCTCGCTCGGTACCGTCCCCGAGAGCGTGGATCTGGCCGACGGCGCCGCGCCGGGGATCGCGGGAGTCACCGCACTGCGGGTGCTGCGCAAGCGTTCCCTGCTGGCGCGCAACGTCCTGGTCACCGGCGCCAGCGGGGGCGTGGGGCACTTCGCCGTCCAGCTGGCGGCGCTGGCGGGTGCCCGGGTGACGGCACTGGTGGGTTCGCCGGACCGGGCCGCCGGACTCCGCGAGCTCGGGGCCGACGAGGTCCTGACCGACCTGGCCGAGACCGAGGACCGGTTCGACCTCGTCCTGGACACGGTCGGCGGGCCGCTGCTGGCCCGGGCGTGGGATTCCCTCGCCGAGGGCGGCAGCATCCACCTGGTCGGATACTCCTCGGGACAGGACACCACGTTCCCCTCGGGGGCCTTGTTCGGCTTCGGCGAACCCCGCAGCATCAGCACCTACGGCGATATGACGCCGACCAGCGAGGACCTGACGGACCTGCTGGGCCTCATGGCCGCCGGGAGGCTTACGGCACCGGTCGGACTGCGCGGCGACTGGCGGGACGTGGACGACGCCGTCCGGGCCCTGTTCGCGCGGAAGGTGCACGGAAAGATCGTTCTTGACGTGAGCTGAGGCCCCTCGACGAGAATGGAACCATGGACGTACTCGCGGAGGCCTTGCGCGTATCGGGTGCGCGAGGGGCGCTCGGGGTCGTGCTGAAGGCCGGAGGAACCTGGGGCCTGTGGCTGGACTCCTCTCCCGCAGCGGCACTGCACGTAGTGGCCCGCGGCACGATGTGGCTCCACCTCCCGGGCGAGAAACCCCTGGAGGCCCGGGCGGGAGACGCCGTTCTGCTGTCGCCGGATACCGCTCACGGAATAGCCAGCGGGTCCAGTACGACGATGAGCCCCTGTGATCGGAGGGCGACGGACCGGGCCCTCACCGACGGCAGCGCCCTGCACCTGGGCTCGACGCCGGCGCAGACGGAAGTGCTCGTCCTGCGCTATGAGCAGGACCCGGAGGTGAGCACGCCGGTGCTCACCTCCCTCACCCGGCCGATGCACGTCACGAGCCGGGAGAACACACAGCTCAGGAAGACCGTCGAGCTTCTCACGGAGGAGCTCGCGCAGCCGCAGATCGGCACCACGGCCGCCGTCAACAGCATCGTCGACCTTCTGCTCATCCAGTTCGTACGCGTCTGGCTGGCCCGCCACCCGGACAAGCAGCCCGGCTCATGGCTGGAAGCGATGCGTGATCCGGTCGTGCGCGACGCCCTGGCCTGTGTCCATGCCCGACCCGAACACCCCTGGACCACCGAGTCCCTGGCGGCCGCGACGGCGGTCTCCCGGACGACGCTGTCCCGGCACTTCCGCTCCGCCCTCGGACAGACGCCGGGTGCGTACGTGACGCAGTGGCGCATGGACCTGGCGTCCGTCCGGCTCCGTGACACCGACGAGCCGGTCGAATCGATCTCCGGCGCGGTCGGCTACGCCTCTCCGCACGCTTTCAGCCGTGCCTTCCGACGCGCCCGGGGCGTGCCCCCGGGCGAGTACCGTTCTGGACTGCGCAAGCGGTCGCAGGCAGGCGATCACCGACAAGACCCGAGCGCAGGTGCGCCCCGGGCGGGCGCGTAAGCGCGGGCGGCGGCTTGCCCGTGGCTCCGAGACCCTCACTGCCAGCTCGACGTGGGAGCGGAAGACAACTGCGTCAAGCGAAAGCTGACGCTGTTCCACGGTGATGGCGGCGGGTATCTCGGGTTCGGAAGCACGCTTCTGAGTGGCAAAGGTGATTAGGCATTGATGGCAGGCGGCAGCGCGCGCGACAGGGTCTTCAGCGACGGCCACATCGGGCTGGTAGTGACGGTCCTTGCTCTGGTCGTCGTCGCTGTCGCCGCGGGTCCTGGGCGGGCTTTGCTCGTTGCGGGGTGTTTCACGGCCTGGTTCGTCGTGGCGTTAGTCGTCGTCTATTTCAGGGGCGGGCGAGGAAGACAGGCATGGGGGCGCGCTTACGTCGCGACCTTCTGGTGGGGCGACTACATCACTCCCTGATGAAGTTCCAAGACAAGCTGAGAGCCCTTCGGGCTCCCTTGCGTTCATGGCCGGGGCTGCGGAAGCACCGTTGGTGTCCGGCAGACAGACCATGTTGACCGGAGGTGGGCTGGCGGCTGGGATACCTTGTGGCGGGGCGGCCATCCGCTGTGATCAGCTGAGCCTTCGGTGAGATGGAAATGCTGAGCAGAGTGAGGCGATGAGACGGTGTGGCCGAGGTTGAACGGTATGCGTGCTCTGGAACTGGGGACGCCGGGTCCGATGCGCGCGGAGTTGAACGCGCTGGTGCTGGCGGGCCACAAGGTTGCCACCACCGGCCTGTTGGCAGAATACGGTGCGGAGACCGAGGGCCTGGAGTACGCCAGTGAGCGGCTGGCGCTGCTCGGCAACGATGGCCAGGCCGTCGCCACGGTTGAAATCACCGGGGTCGAGATCAAGCCGTTCGGCGAGGTCACATGGGAACACGCCCGCGCCGAGGGGGAGGGCGACACCTCGCTGGAGGAGTGGCGTAACGGTCACCGCGCCTTTTGGGAAGCCTCGAACTCCCCGGTCGACGAAGCCACGCTGGTTGTCTGCCTGGCGTTCAAGGTCGTTTCCTCGTCCGGATGAGACGGGCACGGCAGCGCTTCTCCGGCAGTCCTGCCCATTGCCCCGCCGACCAACTGGTCGGGCACGTTGGGCCGTACCTGCCGAATGCGCTCTTGGAGTACCTGGTATTGCCGGGCATCTAGGGGAGAACGTGCACATGAGCGACGCAGAATAGCCGGAGCAGTATGCGCCGACACCGGGCACGGGCCCGGAGACGGCGGGCGACGGACCGGCGCGCTTCAGTATCTTCGACCGCTCCGGCGATCCCCGCCCCCCCGCTACCGGCCAGTGCCCGACGATGCGGAGGGCTGGGCGGCGTCCTACGCGCCCGCGGAGCCGACGGACGTCGACGAGGCGCAATGCAGTGCCGCTGCGTGGCAACTCGGCCCCGCAGGGCGGGTATTGGATCCACTCTGCGACCGGACGGCCCGCCCGTGTCGGCAGGCCGGTCAACACCCGCGGTGCCCGGCACTATCCGGGGAGCGGCTCCTCGGACGGCGTTGCGACGTCTCGGCGCCCGCGGCCCACCGCGAGCGTGGTGAGGGCCGCTACCGCGAAGGAGAGCAGGGAGGCGCTCATCCAGGGCTGGACGGTGAGGCCCACGGCGTCCTGCAACCAGGCCCACATGTCGGACCAGCCGGCGATATTGGTGGGTGCGATCAGCTGGTAGGTGGCGAAGCCCAGGGTCCAGGGCACGAGCATGACCCAGCGGGTGGGGGCCTGTTCGGAGACGTCCCAGGTGCGGTGGCCGCCGAGGACGAAGAAGTCCACGACGAGGACGGCGAACATCGGGATGAAGACCGCGCCGATCAGGTAGAGGAAGCTGGCGTAGCTGTCCATGTTCACCAGGAGTGCCAGGGCGGTGGCCAGGGTGCCGCTGATCAGGCACAGGATGCGGCGGTCGGCCCGGGGGAGCAGGTTCTGGGCGGAGACGGCGGTGGAGTAGACATTGGCGAATGACTGGTCGACCTCGCGCAGCACCAGGACGCCGAAGCAGATCACGCCGACGCTTGTGGCGGTGAAGGGGTCGAAGACCTTGTACGGGTCGGTGCTGTCGAACGCGATCATCGCGAGGGCGGCCACGCCGAGCACCGAGCCCGCGACGCCCGCGAGGGTCTGGCCGACGACCAGGCCGCCGAAGGCCGCCTTCTCGCTGCGGGAGTGGCGCGAGTAGTCGGCCACCAACGGCAGCCAGGAGATCGACACGGCGATCACACTGTCGGCGGCGAACCAGAAGTCCTTCCAGGAGCCGCCCTCCATCGGGATGCCGCGCCCTGCCAGGTCCCAGCCCAGGTAGCAGATGGCCAGGACGACGGCGACGGTGACGTAGCGGCGTATGAGGCGCAGGGCGCCGAGCGGGCGCAGCGTGAGCGCGGTGGTGACCGCGCCCGCGAGGAGCACGTACAGCCAGCCGGGGCCCGGTTCGCCGAAGGCCTGGCGGGCCAGGATCTTCAGGCCGGTGGAGATGACGACCAGCTCGAAGACGGCCCAGCCGACCATCTGCAGCACATTGAGGACGGTGGGCAGATAGGAGGCCTTCGCGCCGAACAGGCCGCGCAGCAGCACCATCGAGGGTGCGCCGGTGCGGGCCCCGGTGATGGCGGCGAGGCCAAGAGCGAGGGTGCCGATCAGGGTGCCGACGACGGACGCGGTGACGGCGGCGGCGAACGACAGGGTCGGACTGCCGGTGCCCAGCGGGTCGAGCACGACCAGCATGCCGCTGAAGCCGAGCAGGCTCACCCCCAGATTGGCCCAGAAGGTGCCCTGGTCCAGGCCGCTCAGGACCTTGGGGGTGGGCTGGTCGAGGGTGAGCGGCGCTTCGTTCGCCGGGGCCTGGGCCGGCGTCGGGGTGGTGGTATCGGTGGTGGTCGTCACTTCGCGGGCTCCGCATCCCGGGCAGGAGCGGCGCCGAACGGCCAGGACTCCACGCGCCAGGCGGCGTCCCAGAACATCCACTCCCAGGTGGAGGCAGTGGTGAAGGCCGTACGCATGCGTGCGCGGGTGGCCGGGTCGGCCTGGTCCGCGAGCCGGTTGACGATCTGGCGGGCGTGTTCGGTGGCGGCTTCGAACTCCTCGTCGGCGTATGTGGCGATCCAGTCGCCGTAGCGATGGGCGGCGAGGTCGCCGGCCTGCTCGAGGAGCCCCCGGCCCACCTCGGCGTAGATCCAGAAGCAGGGCAGGACCGCGGCGGCCAGTTCCGGGTATCCCTGGGTGTGGGCCACGGAGAGCAGGTAGGAGGTGTATCCGGTGCAGGTGGGGGAGGGGGCCCAGGCATCGACGTCGACGACGTTGCTCTGGTGCAGCGAGCTTTCGACGACGACGGCGTCGTGGGCGGACTTCGCGAAGAACGCGATGTCCTGCGGCCGGTCGGCCTTCGCGGCGGCGCTGGCCAGCGCGCGGGCGTAACCGCGCAGGTATAGGGCGTCCTGGGCCAGGTAGTAGACGAACTTCTCCCGGTCCAGGGTGCCGTCGCCGAGGCCGGTGACGAACGGCAGCTTGTCGATGCCCGCACGTATGTCGGCCGTGTCCGTCCACAGCTCGTCGCAGAAGGTCGTGGTCATGGTGGTCAGCTCCAGTACTGGTGGAAGTGGTGGACGGGGCCGTGGCCGTGGCCGACGTGCAGGGTGTCGG
The DNA here is from genome assembly GCF_040644915.1 of Streptomyces sp. NPDC046925. Classification (NCBI taxonomy): domain Bacteria; kingdom Bacillati; phylum Actinomycetota; class Actinomycetes; order Kitasatosporales; family Streptomycetaceae; genus Streptomyces; species Streptomyces sp. NPDC046925. Next base: position 590,538 of record NZ_JBEYWZ010000004.1, read on the forward strand.
CAGCGCGCAGGGCCCCGGTCAGGTAGTCCTTCGCGGCGCGGACGGCGGTGTTCCAGTCGTCGTGCTGCGGGCGCAGGGCGGCGATGGCGGAGGAGAGGGTGCAGCCGGTGCCATGGGTGTTGCGTGTGTTCACCCGTGGCGCGGACAGCTCGGTGACGCCCGCGCCCAAGGCGCCCGTAGCTGCTGTGGCGTCAGCGGCGTCAATCGCGTCGGCGAGGATGTCGACGGATTGTGCGTCGTGCGTGTGGTGGCCGCCCTTGAGCAGGACACGCCGGGCGCCGGCGCGGAGGAGTGCGCGGGCCTGCTCGACGGCGTCGGCGCGGTTCTTGGCGGCGGCGGTGCCGAGGAGGTCGCCGGCCTCGGGGAGGTTGGGGGTGATGAGGTCGGCGAGAGGCACGAGACGCTCGCGCAGCACGCTCACCGCATCGGCCTCCAGGAGGCGGTGACCGCTGGTCGAGACCATGACGGGGTCCAGGACGACGTACGGGGGACGGTGGCGCTCCAGGGCATCCGCGACGGCTGCGGCGATCGCGGCGTCGGCCAGCATGCCGATCTTGACGGCGTCCACCCGGACATCGGCGAACAGCGTGTCGAGCTGCTCGGTGACGAACGCCGGAGGCACGGCATGGATTCCGGTGACGCCCCGGGTGTTCTGCGCGGTCAGGGCGGTCAGAACTGCTGTTCCGTAGGCCCCGTTGGCGGAGAACGCCTTCAGGTCGGCCTGGATGCCGGCGCCGCCGGAGGGGTCGCTGGCGGCGATGGTGAGGGCGATGGGCGGGCTGGTCACGCGGGGATCTCCTGTCGTGGGATGCGGACGAGGGAACGGGCTGCGGCCTCGGGGTCGGGCTGTCCGCAGACCGCGCTGACGACAGCGATCCCGGCCGCACCGCTTGCCCGGACCGCGGCGGCCCGGGACACGCCGATCCCGCCGATGGCCACGCACGGCAGCGCGCTGGCCCGGACGATCTCGGCCAGGCCGCCCAGACCGAGCGGGGCGTCCGCGTCCGGCTTGGTGGACTGCTCGAACACCGGACCGACACCGAGGTGGTCGACGGCATCCGGTACGTGCGCCAGCTGTTCGGGACGGCTGACGGACAGGCCGATGTAGGCACGGGGTCCGAGCCGGCGCCGGGCGCTCATGGGGGAGAGGTCCCGCTGCCCCAGGTGGACGCCGTCCGCGCCCAACCGGACCGCCACATCCAGACGATCATTGACGATCAAGGGGACACCGGTGCCCGCGAGTTCGGCCTGGATCGTCCGCCCGAGCGCGCACAGCGTGCGGGCGTCCGCGTCCGGATCGCGCAACTGGACAGCGGTCACACCGCCCTTGACGGCGGCGGCCACGGTGGCCGCGACACCGCGCTCGCCGCAGAGCCGGGTGTCGGTGACGAGATACAGGGACAGGTCAAGCGGTGGTCGCATGGGTTGCTCCTTGGGGTTACCCGGCCGGGGAAGGGCGCGGGAAACGCATCGGGAGGTGCAGGGAAAGGCAGGGCCCTGACGCGCAGGAACCGTGAGCTGTCCGCAGGGATACGGGTGTGTGTCCGCAGGAACTATCAGACGGCGGGTGGGGGGGGCGGACCCCAGGACGGGCGGAGGCTGTTCAGCAGGTGGCGTCCGGGCCGGCCGCTCACCGTAGAACCGCTCAACACCCCTGCGCTCAGCGCAGGTTGAGATCCCGGGCGAGCCGGTCCGGGCTGAGCTCGTACAGCGCATCGATCAGCGCGACCGCGAACGTGCCGGGTCCCGCCGAGCCAGTGGCGGCGATCTCCGCGGCCACGGCGAGCAGACCCGACGCGGCAGTGGCGGCCAGCAGCGCGTCGCCGGTGACGGCCGTGCAGGCAGCCACCAGGGCGCCCAGTGAGCAGCCGGTTCCTGTCACCCGTTGCAGCAGCGGGTGCCCGTTGGCCACACGCACCACGCGCGTCCCGTCGGTCAGGACGTCCTCCGGGCCGCTCACGGCGACCGCGCAGCCGTAGCGCCGGCCCAGCGCGATGGCCGCGTCCAGCGCCGCCTCGGGGGCATCCGTACTGTCCACGCCGCGCCCGCCCGTGCCGCCGCTGTCCAGCGCCAGGATCTCGGAAGCATTGCCGCGAATGACCGCCGGAGGTGCGCTCTCCAGGAGTTCGCGCGCGAGGTCGGTGCGGCAGGGCAGCGGACCGACCGCCACCGGGTCGAGCACCCACGGGCGTCCGGCCCCGGCCGCTTCCTTGACCGCGACGCGCATCGCCTCGGCCGTCACGGACGTGACCGTACCCAGGTTGACCAGGACGCCCCCGGCCACCCGGGCCAGTGCTCCGGCCTCCTGCGCGCTGTGCACCATCGCGGGGGCGGCCCCCGCCGCGAGCAGCACGTTCGCGGTGAACTGCGACACCACGACGTTGGTCAGGCAGTGCACAAGGGGCGCGGAGCTCCGCACAGACGCGATCACGTCCGCCACGGCAGCACGGGAAACAGCAGGGCCGTTATGGGCAGGTATGGAGGCAGCGTCCATCGTCAGCACCCTTCCTACGCCGGCATTACCCGGTCCAGGTTCATGCGGTCGGCGGCAAGGGGAGCAAGTCCCGTCCGCCCTCTCAGCCCGGCTACTCCCGAGCTCCCGCGGTGGTCACCACGCAATGTACATCCCTGGGGGACGGGAGTGCGCACTTGGGGCGCACTCGGGTCCTCACGTCCCGACGCGCCCGGGCCCGGACTCCGCGTTCAGGCGCGCGATCTCCGCCGGGCGCCCAGCCCTCCGCGGCTGCGACAGTGCGCGCCGCCTTTCCACGCGCTGCCGTGTGCGCAGACGGTCACTGGCCACATGCGTAGTGCATGATCGTGAACGCGTGGCGCGTGCGAGCCGCGAGGGGCGAGTTCGAGGTCCTGCCGGACGAAGTCCGTTTCGACGCAGGGCTGTTGACGGATGGTCGGGGTGAATGGCTGCGCGGTGCCCCGCGAGACACCGCAGAGTCGGTGCGCTGGGCTAGCCGCCGCAGGCGCAGTTGGTCGCGGCCGGAACTTGCCCGGAGAGCTCGCTGGCGCAGCATGTGTCACCGCTCGCGCCGGCCCGGGCGCTCTTGCCGAGGGTGTCGGCGTCGGCCTTGACCACGTAGACCTCCCAGGGCTCCTGGCCGGGGCCGTGGACCCAGACCTTGTCCTGGAGGGCGTAGCAGCAGGAGGTGTCGTTCTCCTCGAAGGTCGCCAGTCCCGCGTCCTTGAGGCGGTCGGTGGCCGCGGTGACCTGGGCGGTGGACTCGACCTCGACGCCGAGGTGGTCAAGGCGGGTGTCCTGCCCCGGCTCGCCCTCGATGAGGACGAGCTTGAGCGGGGGCTCGGTGAGGGCGAAGTTGGCGTATCCCTCACGCCGCTTGGCCGGTTCGGTGCCGAACAGCTTCGCGTAGAAGGTGATCGACGCTTCGAGGTCGCTGACGCGCAGGGCGAGCTGAGCACGGGACATGGCGGCACTCCCATTCGCTTGTATCGATGTCTGTCGATGCAACATTGCGCCCTGGATCGAAGGGTGTCAACATAGAAGAATGTCGAATCAAGAGCTTGTGGTGTTGGGGCAGACCAGTGGGGCCGACGCGTGCTGCCCGGGGCTGCTGACCACCCCGCTGGACGAGGAACAGGCGGCCGACCTGGCGAAAGTCTTCAAGGCGCTCGGCGATCCGGTGCGCCTGCGGCTGCTGTCGATGATCGCTTCGCAGGCGGGCGGAGAGGTCTGCGTGTGCGACCTGACCCCGGCCTTCGACCTGTCGCAGCCGACCATCTCGCATCACCTCAAGCTGCTGCGGCAGGCCGGTCTGATCGACTGCGAGCGGCGCGGCACATGGGTCTACTACTGGCTGCTGCCGGAGATGACCGACCGCCTCGCGGGCATCCTGACCCGCCCCGCCGGCACGCCGCTGCCCGACCGCGGCGAGACGGCCGGTACTGCCTCGTGAGCGCTGCCGCACCTGAACAGGGCGTGGCAGGGCGGCTGTCGTTCCTGGACCGCTATCTGGCCGTGTGGATCCTCGCCGCGATGGCCGCCGGCCTCGGCCTGGGCCGCCTGGTCCCGGGGCTGGGAGACGCGCTGGCCGCCGTGACGGTAAGCGGGGTGTCCCTGCCGATCGCGCTGGGCCTGCTCGTGATGATGTATCCGGTGCTCGCCAAGGTCCGTTACGACCGGCTCGACACCGTGACCCGGGACCGGCGTCTGCTGCTGCCTTCGCTGCTGCTGAACTGGATCATCGGCCCGGCCCTGATGTTCGCCCTGGCCTGGCTGTTCCTGCCGGACCTGCCCGAGTACCGCACCGGCCTGATCATCGTCGGCCTGGCCCGCTGCATCGCCATGGTCATCATCTGGAACGACCTCGCCTGCGGACACCGGGAAGCGGCTGCCGTCCTCGTCGCGCTCAACTCGGTGTTCCAGGTGATCGCGTTCTCCGCGCTCGGCTGGTTCTACCTCCAGGTGCTGCCCGGCTGGCTCGGCCTGGAACAGACCGGACTCGACGTACCCGTCTGGGAGATCGCCCGCAGCGTCCTGATCTTCCTCGGCATCCCGCTCGCGGCCGGATACCTGACCCGCCGCATCGGCGAGAAGACCAGGGGCCGCGCCTGGTACGAGGCGAAACTGCTCCCGCGCATCGGCCCGTTCGCCCTGTACGGGCTGCTGTTCACCATCGTCATCCTCTTCGCCCTCCAGGGCGACGCCATCACCAGTCAGCCGCTGGACGTGGTCCGCATCGCGCTGCCGCTGCTGGTCTACTTCGCTCTCATGTGGGCCGGATCCATGGCGCTGGGCAAGGCCGTCGGCCTCGACTACCCGCGTACCACCACGCTCGCCTTCACCGCCGCGGGTAACAACTTCGAGCTGGCCATCGCCGTGGCCATCGCCACCTTCGGCGCCTCCTCGGGGCAGGCCCTGGCCGGCGTCGTCGGCCCGCTCATCGAAGTGCCCGTCCTGATCGGCCTGGTCTACGTGGCCTTGTACGCGCGCCGCTACTTCACCGCCCCAACCGCCGCCGCACCGCAGGAAGAGCCCACCCATGCCTGACACCCCTCAGCAACCGTCGGTGCTGTTCGTCTGCGTCCACAACGCCGGGCGCTCACAGATGGCGGCCGCCTTCCTCACCCACCTCGCCGGGAATCGCGTCCGGGTCCGGTCCGCCGGATCCGCCCCGGCCGACACGGTCAACCCGGCCGTGGTCGAGGCCCTCGGCGAGGTCGGCATCGACATCTCCGCCCAGGTGCCCAAGGTCCTCACCGTGGAAGCCGTCCAGGCCTCCGACGTCGTGATCACCATGGGCTGCGGCGACACCTGCCCCGTCTTCCCGGGCAAGCGCTACCTCGACTGGCAACTGCCCGACCCGGCAGGCCAAGGCGTCGACGCCGTCCGCCCCATCCGCGACGAGATCGAACAACGCATCCGCGCCCTGATCGACGACATCGCACCGACGGCCCGCGCATGACCGGCATAGACCGTTAGGACGTCGTCGGCATGATCGGGCCGCAGCGGTTCGATGCGAACGTCCCGGGTGCGACGGCGCCGTGCTCGGCTGGACCGCCGCATCCGCGGTCTCCGACCGGTGTACGTATGCCGGGGTGGTCGAGCACTCCGTGTACGTCCACCCCAACGCCCGTGGCCGGGGCATCGCCGCCGCCCTGCTCGCGGCTCCCATCACCTCGACGGAGACGGCGGGCATCTGGACGATCCAACCCGGCATTTTCCCCGAGAACACCGCCAGCCTCGCCCTCCACCGCAAGCTCTGCTTCCGCGAGACAGGCACCCGCGAACGCATCGGCCAGCATCACGGAACCTGGAGAGACGTCGTCATGATCGAACGACGAAGCCCCGCGCTCTGACCCGGCAGGTGCCTGGCCGACGCGGCGAGCGGAAAGCAGTACGTCGATGCCGCCGCCGGAGCCGAGACCCACGCACGTCTGTCGTTTTCGGCGTCCGGGGTGGAGCTGAAGTTGTCGTCGGCCTCGCGATGGCCGAGGGTCCGCAGCAGGCGGTGCCGCCCGCGCCAGTCCGCCATTTACATAAGCTGTGAATATAAAAAGGCTATGCTTCTCGAATGAGTCGTCAAAACACCGCTCCCGACGCGTCCGCCGCCATCGGGGCAGCCCTCTACGGTCTGGCCACCAGAGCCGCGCGACGCCTGCCCAGGGACATGAGCCTGACGTCCGCCGCCACGCTGGCCACCCTGGATCGGACCGGCCCGCGGCGCATCACCGACCTGGCCGCGGTCGAGGGCGTCACCCAGCCCGCGATGACCACCCTGGTCCGGGTGATGGAGGAGTCCGGCCTGGTCGAGCGGCGCGGCGATGCGTCCGACAAACGGGTCACGCTGGTGTGCCTGACCGAGGCCGGCGCCTCCTATGTCCGGACGCGGCACCAGGCGGGCGTCGACGCGTTCGAGCAGTTGATCGGCGAGCTCACCGGCGACGAGGTCGAGGCGCTGACGGCTGCCCTCCCCGCGCTGAAGCATCTGGCAGAACTCGAAAGCCAGGACCGCGAAGGGCCGAAGCAGTGACCGGACAGCCGGTAGGCGGAGCCGAGGTGAACGAGTTACCGGTGGCGCGTTCCGAGCCGCGGCTGCTGGTCCCCGCCCTGATGTTCATCGCTCTGGTCGTGGCCGCGGTCGCCAGCCTCGGGACGCCACTCATCACCAGCGTGGCGACCACGTTCCACGTCTCGCTCGACAGCGCGCAGTGGACACTGACCGTCGCGCTGCTCAGCGGCGCCATCGCCACGCCGGTCCTGGGCCGGCTCGGTGCAGGCCCGCACCGCCGTGCCACGATCCTCGTCACGCTGGCGGTCGTCGTCGCCGGCAGCGCGCTCACCGTGCTGCCGCTGCCGTTCGCGTGGCTGCTGGCCGGCCGGGCGGCCCAGGGCGTCGGGCTCGGCCTGACGGCGCTGATGATGGGCGTGGCCCGGGACCACCTCCCCGAGGAGCGCAGCGCGGCCGTGATCGCCCTGGTCTCGGTGGTCTCGATCATCGGGGCCGGCGTCGGCTACCCGCTGGCCGCACTGCTCGCCGAACTCGGCGGGGTACGGGCCGCCTACGCCCTCGGTTTGGTCGCCACCGCCGCCGCCCTGCTGATCGCGTGGCGCTTGATGCCCCAAGCCCCCGAAGGCCGCTTGGCCCGCGTGGACGTGGCAGGCGCGGTCGTCCTGGCCGCTGCGCTGCTCCTGGTGCTGTTCCTCGCCGGCGAACGGAACCTGTGGAGCCGGCACCTCGCCGTGGCGGCGGGCCTCGCCGTCGTCGCGGTGCTGCTGCTCGGCGTCTGGGCCGTCATCGAACTGCGCAGCGCGACGCCCCTGGTCGATGTGCGGGCGATGCGGCACCCGGCGGTCGCCGGGGCGAACCTCGCCATGTTCGTCGGCGGGATCGGCATGTACCTCCTGCTCACACTCGTCACCCGGTACGCGCAGACGCCGCACGGCGCCGGCTACGGCTTCGGTCTGACGACCTTCGTCGCCGGGCTTGTCCTCGTCCCGTTCTCGGTGCTTGGGTTCGTCGCCGGCAAGCTCACGCCGCGGGTACGGACGCGGATCGCTGATCCCCTGCTCCTGGCCGGCAGCGCCGTCGTGGTCGGCGGCGGGTTTGCCCTGTTCGCGGCTGCCCGGTCGGATCTGGCCGAACTGTTCGTGGCGATGGGCGTGCTGGGCTTCGGCGTCGGCGGCTTCTCGGCCGCGATGCCCGGCGTCATCCTGGCCGTCACGCCCAAGAGCGAGACGTCGAGCGCCATGAGCTTCAACTACGTTGTCCGCAGCGTCGGTTACTCCCTGGGTAGCGCCATCGGCGGCCTGATCTTGGCCGCGGGCACCGGCCCCGGCCGCCTCTTCCCCGACGACCGTGCCTACACCACCGCGGCGCTGGTCGGCATCGGCGCCATGGCGATCACGACGCTGACAAGCCTCGCGCTCGCCCGCCGACGCCCGTCCGAGACCAACCGTTAAATCGATCCACTCATCCCAACACTGGAGGTTCCATGCCCAAGGGCTACTGGGTCAGCGTCTACCGCACCATCTCCGACCCCGAAAAGGTGGCTGTCTACAACAAGCTGGCCGCTCCTGCCGTCAAGGCCGGGGGCGGCCGGACCATCGTCCGTGGCGGTCGGGTCGTCGCGTATGACGCCGGAATCGCCGAGCGCACCGTCCTGGTCGAGTTCGACAGCTTCGAACAGGCCGTCGCGGCGCGCGAGAGTGCGGCCTACCAGGAGGCGCTGGCCGCCCTCTCCGACGGCGTCGAGCGCGACTTCCGTATCGTCGAAGGCCTCGACTGACCAAGGCCGGTCGGGCCGTCACCGAAGATCCACCACCTTGATCTCCGCTGGTACGGCTACTGGTACGGCTACTGGCGTGGCGTGGCGTGGCGGGGTTCGTGGGTGCTCGTGCTGGTCGTGGGCGGCTGTCTTCCGTCTTGATCGTCTGTCAGCGGTCGAGGTCGAGGTCCGTCCGTGCTGTTCTGCCAACGGCAGACTCCGGCCCGACCGTGCCCGACGATCACTACCGTCCAGTCCCATGACGACGATTACCACGCGCACGGTCGAGTACCCGGCCGACGGACTGACGATGATCGGACACCTTGCACTCCCGGCCGGTACCGGCCGTCGGCCCGCGGTGCTTCTTGGACCAGAGGGCACGGGGCTCAGCGACGTCGAGCGCCACCGGGCCGACGCCCTTGCCGAACTGGGCTACGTCGCGCTGGCCTTCGACCTCCACGGCGGACGTTATCTGGGCGACCCCGAGGAAATGCTGGCCCGTTGCCTGCCGCTGCTCGACGACCCCGACCGGATGCGGGGCATCGGCCACGCGGCGCTCGATGTGCTGCGCGCCGAACCCCGCACCGACCCTGACCGGATCGCCGCCGTCGGCTACGGCACCGGCGGCGCGATCGCGCTGGAACTCGGGCGTGACGGCGTCGACTTGCGCGCGATCGGGACCGTCAACGGGCTGATCACCGGCCGACCGGACGAGGCGGCGCGCATCCGCTGCCCGGTGTGGGCCGGGGTCGGGTCGGAAGACCCGATCATGGCGCCCGCGCAACGGGAGGCATTCACGGCCGAGATGCAGGCCGCGGGCGTCGACTGGCGCCTTGTGGTCTACGGCGGCGCCTTGCACGCCTTCCACCACCCGACGGTCGGCCACACCGTGCTCCCCGGCGTCGGATACCACCCACGCCATGCGCAGCGAGCGTGGCACGACGTCGTCGACCTGCTCTCCGAGTGCCTGCGCGTGACGGCGTGATCTGGCCGGTCCGAACTCGGGCACCCTTCGATTGTGCTGAGGAAGGCCAGCGACTCAGGTGACGGGTGGCTCATCCTGCATCCGGTGCTCCGTTCCGGTTGCTGCCACCGGGGCAGGGCGGGGCGGGGCGCGACGCGCGACGGCCGGGCGGACCTGATACGGGATCAGGGCCGCCCGGCCGTCGCGCGCGGGGAAGAAGGTCAACAGCTCAGGTTGGAGCCCGGCGTGGTGCCGAGGATCTGGGTGAACTGCTTGTAGCGGTCGACCCGGCTCTGGACCTGACCGGGGTTGCCGCCGTTGCATTCCAGGCTGCCGTTGATGGCGCGGATGGTCTCACCGAAACCGCGACTGTTGACCATGGCGTTGTGCGGCGTCATGGTGCCCGGACCCGACTGCGTGTTCCAGTACCAAAGACCGGTCTTCCAGGCGACCGCCGGGTCGCGCTCCACCAGGTAGGGGTTGCGCAGGAGGTCGATGCCGAGTGCGTCGCCCGCCGCCTTGTAGTTGAAGTTCCAGCTGAGCTGGATGGGACCGCGGCCATAGTACGCGGCCTGTCCCGCGGGGCAGCCGTAGGGCTGGTTGGCGTCGCAGTAGTGCGGGTAGTTGGCCTGGTTCTGCTCGACGATGTGGACCAGACCGCCGGTCTCGTGGTGGACGTTGGCGAGGAACGCCGCTGCCTCCTGGCGCTTGATGGTGTCGCTGCCGGTGTTGGCGAAGGCCGGGTACGCCTTGAGTGCGTCGGTCAGGCCCTTGTAGGTGTAGAACGAGTTCCGGCCCGGGAACATCTGGTTGAACTGCGCCTCGCTGACCACGAATCCCGACGGGTTGGGGTTGCCCGGGTCGGTGCCACCGCCGCAGGTGCCCGCGTCCGCCCAGACGTCGGCGCGGCCCGGCGTTTCGTTCTGGGTCCACCACTTGGCGGTCCAGTTGTGCCCGTTGTACGAGGCGGTGTTGCCGCCCGTGTAGACGGAGGAGGAGTTCCAGGGGGTCGCGCATGCGGCGGCGGACGCCGTGGCGGCGGCCGGGCCAAGGACGATCATCGCGCAGAGCGTACCTATCGCTGCTGCGAAACTGATGAGACGTTTGATCACGCGGCATCTCCTATCGGGCGGGCCGGAGGCGGGCTCCCCGCTGCCATGGGGGTGTCGGTGACTCAAGCGAAATGGTCTGGACCTGTCAAGGTCTGGACCAATTTTGGTGTACGGCTGACTTGAATTCGCCGCGCGCCGCCGCCTGCAGGGAACACATCACGGCGCACCACGGCGCACGGGGAAACCGCTGTCGCGCCCCAAACCGGCACGCGGCGCTCGGTGCGGCAGCGTCCGTCCGGGACGGCGTCCGCGGTCGACTTGCCACGGGGCCGTCATGGGCGGAACGGCACAGGCTCAAGGGCGGAGCCCGACCGGCCGAAGGTCAAAGCATGCCCTCCCGCTCCGTGATCACGTACCGCCGCTCTCTCGCCCGGCGCCTGCTTTGGGCAGGTCCCGTGTGCGCCGTCCTGCTGTGGGCTCTCGCGCAGGAGCCCATGGCCCAGCGGACCGAGGCCGTCGCGGTGCATCCTGCGGCGAGCGCCGACGGCCAGGGACTGCGGGCGCTGTTCGGTTCGGAGAACAGGGTGATCCGTACGCAAGAACGGGTAGTCGCCGTGACGTTCAACGCGGCCTGGAACGACGCCGGCCTGGACGACATCCTTGGCGAGCTCGCCCGCCGTCGCGCACCGGCTACGTTCTTCCTGACGGGCGAATTCGCCCACAGGAACCCCTCCGTGGTGAAAAGGATTGCGGCAGCCGGACACGGACTGGGCAACCACTCCTTCAGCCACCCCCACTTCAAGGCCCTGGCCGAGGCCGGACGACAGCAGGAAGTGGTGGCGGCGGACCGTGCCCTTCGTGCGGCCGGGGCAGCAGGCCGTGCGGTGACGCCGTTCTTCCGCTTCCCCTACAGCGAGACTAGTCCCGCTCATATCAGGCGGATCAACGCCCTCGGCTATGCGGACATCGAGTTCACCGCCGACACCAACGGATGGAAGGGGACCGAGGGCGGCATGACGGTGGACCGCGCAGTGGACAGGGCACTGGCTGCCCTGCGTCCGGGAGCGATCCTGCAGATGCACCTCGGGGCGTCACAGGGCCGCACCGAGGTGATCGATGCCCGGGCCCTGCCCCGGATCCTCAAGGCGCTCACCGCCCGCGGCTACCGAGTCATCGACCTGCGGACCCTGCTCACCCTCTGACCCACGGGACACCACCGGCACCAATCTCCTGCGCATCACTTCGATCGTGGTCCCTGCCCCGGGGGCTGCTACCCGTCGGCCTCGCCGGACGGTGACATCACAACACCGTCGGTGCTGACGCTTGTGCGCTCACCGTAGACCTGCACATGCCGCCCGGTCGGCTCCATGTCCGCTTCGTCGACGTTCTCTGACTCCTCCTGGCCCTCGACGAGTACGGAGTAGTGCCACGTTCGCCGGGCGGGATCAGTGTCGTATTCGTACTCCGGGGGGCCGACAGTCACCTCCGCGCCAGCCAGACCGAGCCGACGGGTCTCGGCGGAGTCACGGACGAGTACGACGTCCCCCGTTTCGAAACGGGGAGCGGCAGCCGCTTCCATCTCGCCGGCCAGGGCGCCGTAGACCGCGGGGTGCAGGAACACCCCGCCATTGACCGGCCGTTCCCACTCGTCGTTCCAGGTCGCGTCGTTGTTCCGGGTGAAGCCGAGAGCGTGCATGCAGTCGGGCGCGGATCCGTCTGGCGTGAGGTCGATCTCGAAGTGCAACATCTCCGGGGTGCGGTGGAACGGCCCGCGAGCATGCACGACCACCGTGCCGTGAGGCGCGAGTGCGGTGCGAAGGTGTTCAGTAAGTTCCGCCTCTTCCTGAGGGGTGGCTTCGGCCCACAGGGCCAGCCAGACGAGTCGATAGGGGGCCAGGGGTACCGGCTTCCCTTCGTCGCTAGACGGGTCATCAGGAGTCATGGGACTGGTCTACCTCATGGCACCCAGCACTCGTCGCCCGGCATCCCCCTACATGGTCCAGTCGCGGACGGCGGTACGAGCAGAGCAGGCGGCTTCACGCCTTTCCGAAACCATGCTCCGCCGCACCGGTATGGCCGTGGTACGAAGGGGCGTCGTCGGCTGCGTCCGGGGGAGTGGCGCCTGTATGAGCCCGTTAGCGGAAGTGCTGTCCCAGTCGGCCCTGCACGATGTGATCGGCCTGCTGGTCAAGGTGGTCGAGGCCACGGGCGCGCTGATCATCTTCGCCGGGACCGTGCGGGCGTTCGTGCAGTTCGTCCGGGCGGGGGCGCGCGGTCGCGGGAAGGTCGCGGAGTTCACCCGGATCAGGCTGGGGCTGGGGCAGTTCCTCGTTCTGGGCCTGGAGTTCCAGCTCGCCGGTGACGTGCTGCGCACGGCGGTCGCGCCGAGTTTCGCCGAGATCGGCCAGATGGCAGCCATCGCCGCCGTCCGCACCGCGCTGAACTACTTCCTCGGACGGGAGATCGCCCAGGAGCGGGCCGAGATCGAGAAAGGCGGGACGGCGGCCCCGTCTGCCGGTGCGGACTCCCCGCCGCATCGCGCGTCGTAGACGTCAGGACGTGCCCGTCAGCGGGAGTCCCCGGAGCAGTTCGAAGCGTATTGCGCTAGAGCGCACTCCACCTTCTACGTTCGGACGCATGCGATACGTCAAACTCGGAATGACCGGACTGGAAGTCTCCGCCATCACCCTCGGCTGCATGAGCTTCGGCGAGCCGGACCGGGGCGGCGAGCCCTGGTCGCTGGGGGCGGACGCCAGCCGGGACATCATCAAGCAGGCCCTCGAAAGCGGCGTCAACTTCCTCGACACGGCCAACGGATACAGCGCCGGAAGCAGCGAAGAGATCGTCGGCCAGGCGGTCAAGGACTTCACCCGGCGCGAGGAGGTCGTTCTTGCCACCAAGGTCTGGATGCGGATGCGCCCTGGCCCGAACGGCGCCGGGCTGTCCCGCAAGGCGATCTTCGCCGAGCTCGACGCCTCCCTGAAGCGACTGGGGACCGACTACATCGACCTATACCAGATTCACCGCTGGGACTACGACACCCCGATCGAGGAGACCCTCGAGGCGCTGCACGACGCGGTCAAATCAGGGAAGGTCCGCTACATCGGAGCCTCTTCCATGTATGCCTGGCAGTTCGCCAAGGCCCTGTATTTGGCTGACCTGAACGGCTGGACCCGGTTCGTGTCGATGCAGGACCACTACAACCTCATCCACCGGGAAGCGGAGCGGGAGATGCTTCCGCTCTGCGCCGACCAGGGCATCGGCGTGATCCCGTGGAGCCCGTTGGCGCGGGGCAGGCTGACGCGGGTCCGGGACACCGCCACCGCGCGTGCCGGGACCGACCCGGGCGGCACGATCCTGTACCGCGACGAGGACCAGGCAGTGGCCGAGCGCGTCCACGAGATCGCGGGCAAGCGGGGTCTGTCCCCGGCTCAGGTCGCCCTGGCCTGGGTCATGCGCAACCCGGCGGTGACCTCGCCCATCGTCGGGGTCACCAAGCCGGCCCAGCTGGCCGACGCGCTTGCCGCGGTGGACGTCGAACTCGACGACGAGGAGGCCGCCTACTTGGAGGAGCCCTACCAGCCGCACGAGGCCGCCTACCTGGAGGAGTCCTTCTACAAGCGGCAGCCTGTGGCGGGCTCTCGGTAGTCCGGGCTGCCGCCGGGCCTGGCCTTCGACGAGTCCGTGGCCCCGGCCTTAACAAGTGGTATAAGCATGTGAGTTGACGCTCGCGGGACTTCTGTGTTGTTCGGTCCGGGGAATGATCGATTGCACCGCATCGGGCGCGGGCGTGGTGACCGCGGCGCACAGGCCGATCCGCGCCGGGGCTGCGCGCCCCGGAGAAGGCTACGAGACGCCGCATCACTAGTGCTCCGAGCGGACTGCGGTGGGCCAGACGGTGAGTTGGTCACGTGTGTGGGTGACGGTCCGGCCCGGAAGGAATTCCTGTAGTGCCGCGATTTCGTCGCCCTCGAAGTATCCAGTCGCTGTGATCACACCGGTGCGGTGAAGCGTTACCCGTGCAGTTCCCGGCGGCCAGATCAGGATCACTTCTCCGTCACGGGTCACCTGGCGTGCCGGTGCTGTGGCGCGTACATGTTGCAGGTCGCCGTCGTCGAAGGGGCCCTCTAATCGGATGAGGCCTGCGCGGCGGATGAGTCTGCGCGTACGGGCGGGCCACCGTCCCTCGCGGGCGGGTTGCTCAGTGTCGTCAGTGTCGACCAAGGGATTGCGAATGGGAATATCGCTGCATCGTCTGGACATGCGTCTCCCCGGATCGTCGTAGGTGTAGGTTGATTGGCTGCACCCTGGAGGCAGATCGAAAGAGTATGCGTTTACTTTGGCAAACTCAAGTGGTCGGGTGGGGAACGGGGTGCAGGATTCGGCCGAGTTGGATCCCGGCTGTCCCGGCCGGTGACACGCGCATGACCGGGCAACGGGCGTAGGGGAGTTGGGGGAGCGCATGAGTGGGAGCACGCTGTTCGCGGGGCGGTATGCGCTGGTCGATGAGCTGGGACGGGGCGCGTTCGGGATCGTCTACCGCGCCTGGGACATCCGTGAGCAGCGCTACGTCGCGGCCAAGATGCTGCAGCAGTCCCGGGCCCATAATCTGCTCCGGTTCGTCCGTGAGGGCGCCACGCGCATCGAACACCCGCATGTCGTGGCGCCGTCCGGCTGGGCCGCAGCCGACGACAGGGTATTGATCGCCATGGACCTCGTGGGTGGCGGCACGCTGGCGAGTCTGGTCGGTGACTACGGTCCGCTGCCGCCTCGCTATGTGCTCACGCTCGTCGACCAGGTCCTCGCCGGACTCGAAGCCGTCCACGCGCAGCGGATCGTGCACCGGGACATCAAACCGGGCAACCTCTTGCTGGAGGCCACCGGGCTGAAACAACCGCATGTACGCATCGGCGACTTCGGTCTCGCGCACCAGGCCGGCCACATCCGCATCACGCACGTCGACCAGATCATCGGCACCCCAGGCTATATCGCCCCCGAACAGTACGACGGTGCCGAGCCGGACCCGCAGTTCGACCTCTTCGCGGTGGGCGTGGTCGCCCTCCACCTGCTCCGGGGAGAAGACCTGGACGTCCCCGCTCTCATGCAGGCCTTCGACGATGACGGCGTGCTGCCTGCCGCCCCCGAGGAGGTTCCCGATCCGTGGTGGCAGGTGCTTGCCCGGCTGCTCCACCCGGATCCGCGGCAGCGGTTCGACAGCGCGGCCCAGGCGCGCGAGGCCCTGGCCGCGATCACACCGTGGCTGCCCGAGCCGGACAGCGACAGCGCGATCGAGGTATTCGACCAACTCCCGCCGCTGCCCGACGGCTTCGGCCCAACCGGCCCAACCGGCCCAACCGGCCCGATCGCCACGGAGCCCGCACGGCCTTCCGTGTCGACGCCGAAGCCCACCGCCCACACCGTGCAACTCCGCCGGCCCGCACCCGAAGCGATCACCCCGCCGTCTGAGACCGAGCCTGCGCCTGCGCCGGCCTCCGCCTTTACGCCGCAGCCGACTGCCCACACCATGCAACTCCGCCGGCGCGCACCCGCGCCGATCGCCTCGCTGCCCAAGCCCGTCCCTGCCCCGGCCCATCCGCCGACCGCCGCAACCACTCCACCCCTCGCGCCCGACGCGGGCGAAGCGCCCCGCCCCGTCACCGTGCCACCCGGAACGGGCATGATCGCCCTGCTCGGTCTGCTCTTGATCGGGCTGGGCATCTGGGCCTGGCTGGCTTGAACTGGGCTTGCGGCGCAGCAGGCCTGAGGGGCCACCCGGCGCCACGGGACGCACGGGCGGATCGGTCCTACGCGCCGAGCCCGTCCGGCCCGAGCCAGACCAGCCGAAAGCGGCGGCCGCACCCTGCTCAGGGACGTGCACGCCAAGTCCGCGAACGAGTGCGCAGCCCGGCGGGCGCAGATGGCTACGCCGTCGGGCGCCGCGCACGCAGCACACGGCTGGCAGCGACGACGAGGAGCAGCACACCGGCGGTGAACGAGCCGATCGCCAGCATCTTCCTCCCACCCCCGTCGGCCGTCTCGGCTGGCGCGGGGCGTTGACTCCTCTGCGCGGGAGGCTGCGCACCGGGGACCTGGAAGACGCCTGGGTCGCCGGCGTAGACAGGCCGTTTGCGGGCCGACCCCTCGACGCCGAGGCGTACGGTCAGCCGCAGCGGCTTCCTGCCCCACGTGGCGGCGAGCTCGGGGGAGGCGGTCACCTGCACGAAGTACCAGCCGGGAAACCGCATCGCTGCCGTTTTGCGACCCTGGTCGGTCCTGTTCTCGTACGCCACGGCCGGCAGCGCGTTCAGGTCGGCGGTGGCCGGCTCGCCGTGGTAGCTCGTCGAGGTGCCTTCCACCTTCATCCGCGCTGGGTTGTAGACCGTGACCGACAATCCGTTCGCCACATACGGCCCCTCTTTCTGCCCGGCAAGCTCTGCGGCAACCGACAGCCGCTGCCCCCAGTCGACCGGGACACGGTAGAACCGCGACTGGCCCGGGGTGATCTCACCGGTCGCGGCGTCACCGCGTACCCGTGCCGCGACCGCGAACCCTGCCCCGCCCTCCACGGCAGCCGGGGTGCCGTCGGGCGCGGGGGTACGGGGGCGCCGCGCCGCGGGGTTGTCGGCTCGCGACTTCTTCAGCGGAGGCTCGGCATCGACACGCAGATCCAGCCCCCACGGGGCACTCCCGGCGCGCTGACGGTAGCGGGAGACAGCCACGTAATAGGTGCCGGCCTGCTGGCACTTCGCCTCCGCCGCATCTTTGGCCGGTGCGATCATGCGGCTTGTGGAGGCGGCGAGCGGCTGCGCGGATCCGATCGCGAAGCCCGCACCCTGACGATCACAGCGGTGGCCGTCGGCGTCGATGAGCGTGACCCGCAGCGAGTTCGTCGCTGTGCGCTTGGTTGTCGGGCCGGGGATGCCCACCACCGACACGTACGTGTGTGATGTCGCGTCGAGCGCGATGCGGAAGTAGACCGGTTCGCTGCCCGGGAGCGTGCTGCGATACGGCTTCCCTTTGGCCAGCTCGTGGGCGCTGAGCAGGCTGGAGCTCCCACGGACGCTCTGCGCGTCGGGGTCGTAGCCGTAGGCGTCCGGCTTCGGGGCCGCGTGCGCCTGCGGAATCAACAACGTGCCGACAAGGAGCACCACGCCCACGAGCACCCGTAACCAGGCTCTGTTTCGTGTCCCCACCAGGCCCCTCCCGACCACGGTAGTGCAGGGTGCCCTGCTCCGCCGCGCCCTCAACTCGACGACTTCGACGGTTCGTTCACGTCAGCTTTATCCTGCCGCCTGCGGCGCCTGAGTGTCCGGCCATTGCGGTGAGTGGTCGCGAACTGGCCGGTCAAGCGGTTCTCCAGCGCGTTGGTACGCCGCCCTCTGATGTCGTGGCAGGGGACGTCGACACCTACGTCGAAAGAGCGATGGCCACCGTCGCCGTAAGGCAGGAAAGTGAGCGGCAACAGTGCTGCGTCCGGAAGTTGCTGCCATGAACGCTGCCGAGATCATCACAGCGCTCTGCGCGTCCACGCTCGGGTCAGTGGTCGGAGCGATGATCGCCTTCTATTCCCATCGTCACGCGTCTCGCCAACTGGCACTAGCCAACGACCAGGAACAACGCCGTGCAGAGAACGCGGCTCTCAACGCAGCCGTCTCGGAGATGGACGTCGTCGAGGAGATCGCGAAAGAGGCGGCGGCCACCGACCTGCCGACCCAGATGCTCACCACAGTGCTGCCGACCATTCACCACATGCACTCGGATCAACAGATGGCTGTGGTCGTCTACTCGCAGAAGGTACTGCGCTACAACGGGCGAGTGCGACGGCTCATCGCATACGGCGCTGCGAAGCGGACGTTCAAGAACCCGGGTGTCGAGAAGCCCAGGGAACACGCCGATGAAGTGCTCCGTGTAGTGACGAACGCCAGGAAGGCCCTGACTGATCATATGGAATCGGCTAGGTACGTCCATGAACAGCGCACGGATGAGGGACGGTTGCACCGGCTTGGGTCCTAGCTGAGCGGCCTCCGGGGGAAGGACGTTCCAGCGAGGACGTGCGGAGCACGCGTGGGTTTCCCCCCGCCCAGCCCTGAACCGAAGCACCGGCCCGGCGAAGTACGAGCAGGGCTTGCCGTCTCCGGGACGGGGGGAACAGCACTGAGGTTTCCCGACTGCTCACACGTCCTGGTCGTTCTCGGTGTCATCGCCCGTGGCGGGCAGGCGGAGCTGAGGTCACGACAGGAGATGTCGACCGCGCATGCCGCGGTCGCGGAACTTTCACCCCAGGAGGTACCTATGGCGTCACCTGACCCGCACGAGCGGGACGAGGTGCTGGAACTTTACCCCGCCCGTCGGGATGGTCCACAAGTCGCTGTCCACCCGGTGCAGCAAGAGGAGGTTCCCTTGCCCATCGCGTACGAAAACCGACGCCGACGTCTTCCGGCTGGTCGGCTTGGGCGCGTTGGGGTCCCTCCAGTAATCAATCATGCGGGTTGCTCTGCTCACGGTGCCTGACCCTCCACGTCGCTTTCGCTGACCACCCGCACCACCTTCGCGACGCATAGCCCTTGGCCAGCGAGGCCTTCGCCGAGATCCGTCGGCACGGTACCGGCTCCGCCGAAGGATGTGCCGTCTATCTGCGGGATATGCAGCGTCGGGGCGCCCATGATTCAGCCCGGTGCCGGTCGGCGGAAGTTCGCCGGTTAGTCGAACTCCCGCAGAGCGTCGACCAGATGACGGCCCTGTGTCGGTGACCTGCGCATAAGAAGGCTCGCTGTGGTGTGCAACTCGTTCCAAGAGTGCGGGCGCCCAACAGCGGCAGCGTCAGGAACGCTCGCCGTGGCCACGGCTACGGCCTGGGTCGACTCCCCGGCTCCGGCGAGCGCGTGCGCGAGGCAGGCGCGGAACCATGCCTTATCGCGCCGGTATTCATCCGGCATCGCGGCGAGCCCGACGGTGAGTTGGTCAACTGCCGAGCGCCAGTCACGCAAGTGCAGCGTCGCCATCCCGCGCTGCAACCTAAACCAGTTCTCGTCGTAAAAGTACATCCAGCTCGGTTGATCCTCGGGATGCTCGGCTGCCTGGCTCATGGTCTCTTGCGCCTCATCGAGAAGACGGTGCGCTTCCTTCGCTTCGCCGTTGAGCGCGTGTCCACGGGCAGCCATCTGCGTGGCCATGCCTTGCACCCCGAGGGATGTGCCCGGAGCCGACCAGCGGGATGCTTCAGCCAGGCGCACGCAGCGGGTCGCGTGCCCCTTGCTCCAAGCCTGGTGCGCCTTCATGTTCAATGTCGTGGCGGCCATGTCGGCGTTTCCGGCTTCCAGCGCCCACTCGTGACTTCTGTCGTACCAAGCCAAGGCGGCGGCCGTCTGGTCCTGGTCCTGAGCCATCCAGGCGAGGAACTGCGCGTGCTCGGAGGCCAGTCGCACGACACGGTCGGCGAGGGGCCCACGGGCACTGCCGTACAGGTCGACGACCGTACGCAGCTGTTGGCGCATTACGTCCACAAGCGGCCGTGAGCCGATCACGTCCTCCGCGCGGCGGTGTTCGGCGAGCAGTCGGTCAAGCCAGTCGAGTGTGGGGGCGTCCACGCGCGTGCGGGAATCGACCACACTCGCGACGCGGGCCAGCAGCTCTTCGTCAGGACCGGGTCCGGGAAGGATGAGGCCGGGCACGGGGGCCGTGGGTCCCGGCGTGTCCCGTTGACTCGGCGCTCCGAGGCCGGCAACGATGCGCGCCTGCACTTCACCGGAGGTCACCTGCCGCCGTCCGCGCTCGATGTCCGAGACGTCGGGCTGGGCGAGGCCGACGAGTTCCCCGATCTTGGTCTGACTGAGTCCGGTGACCTTCCGGTACGCGCGGAAGACCGCACCCCAGTCGCGGCCGGCGAGCGCCGTGAGCAACTGCGGGTGGGACCACGGGTCGAGGGCGGGTTCCCTGTCCATGGTTCGAATATAGGGCGGACCTATAGGCCCGTGGGATGGGAGCGGCAGGTCTCCTGCGCAAGGGTCTTCACGCAAGGACCCCCGCAAGTGGGTGAACACTCCGGGGGCGCGGTCCACCTGATCGAAGGCAGGCGAACGTGTCGAACGATAACCGCGCAGAAGGTGTGAAGGGAACGGCGCCAGGTGTCAGCGAGAAGCACCCCGTGGGCGTCCTGGTCATCGACATGCGGCGCCAGCGTCTGGGCCGGGTGATGGGGCATGAAGGCCCCTACCTGCAACTGCGCCCGCCGGGCGGAGGCCGCGAATGGGACGCTGACCCCGTGCAGGTGCGCGAGGCGAAGGGAGACGAGATCCTTCGTGCGAGCGTGCACGAGGTGAGCCATGCGGCCCCGGGGCGGACGCCGTGAAGATGAACGTGGTGCGCCCTGACGTGCTTCCCGATCCGAAGACACTGAGCAATCTGCAACTCACGGAATAGGCATGCGCGTTGTGCGGCAGGCGTTTGTTCCGTGATCGGTTGCTGGGCTGCGTCACGTACCGGGACCGCCTCTGCAGGAAGGCCACGGCGGAGTTGTGGGCGTGCGCGCCGGCGTGTCCGCGGTGATCAGAACGTGCCGGGAGTGCCGCGAGGACACGGCCGAGCCGATCCCGGTGGGCCTGAAGCCCATGGTCTCCCGCGGCGGACGCGTCCTCTACCTGTGCCCGCCGTGCCGTGCGGATCTCGGAGTCGTGCCCTTGTCGCAGCACCCCGAAGGCACCCTGGGCCAGGTGCTGTACGAGGAGAGCACCCCCTAGACCGGACGGCGGCGAGCCGGCCCCCGAGTCCTCGCCGCCGGCCGTGGCGCCCCCGTTCCCGCGTGCTGCAGACCGATATCGTGGCGGTGCGATTCCGCGCACCCTCGAGCTGCTCAAGAGGTCCCTGGTCGAGCTCGATCAGCGGCCCAGCGCGGTGACGCTGAGACAGCTTGAGGCTTTGCAGTCCCCAGGGGCATGGAACAACAGCCCGTCCCCGTGAAGGAGTTGCAGGCGCCTCGCGCGCGGCGCCCGCGGGAATCCGGCACGCCACGGCGCACCGCAAGCACGCCCGCGTCTATGTGGGGCGCACGTCTCGGCCCGGCCCCAGGAGTGATGACCTACCGAGCCGGGGCACGGGACGGAGCGCGCCGGAGGCCGGAGGGCGAGCCGTGAGGCTGGTCCGGCCCGTGCACGCGGCCGGGACCCGGACCGGCTGCCCAAGCAACCGATCCGGGCCGTAGGCTGACCGCCGCTGCGGTCACACCCTGGGTTGCCATCGGCTCGGAACCGGGCCGGCACCTGGCCGCGGGTCAGGTGCCGCGAGGCCAGCGCACCCCGGTGGCGCGTGCGCGGGCAGTGCCCGGCGCGCGCACCCATCGCCGCGCTCCCCAAAACAACCCACTGATCCATAAAGCTGCAGCTCAGACGGCTATACACTCTATGTATATGCGTTGTGTATAGTCTCGCGCATGACTTCTGCATACCTGTTGCCGATGAAGACAGCAGCAGCGCTCTTCCCGCTCCTCGCGTTGCTGCTGTTCCTCCCGACGGCGGTCGTCCTGTACCGCCGCCACGGCACCGTGTCGCAGTGGCGCGCCCTGTCGCTCCTCGGCTTCCTCTACTACGCGATCACTTCCCTGTGCATGACGCTCGTCCCGCTGCCCCAGCGGACGGCGGACATGTGCAAGGCGTTCGCGGCGGTCGCCCACCCGCAGTGGATCCCGGGCAACACCTTCAGCGACATCTGGAAGGAGGCGCACCACAAAGTCACGCTCAACGCGCTGGTGCTCCAAAACCCCGCCGTCAGCGGTGCGGTCCTGAACCTGGCCCTGCTGCTCCCCCTCGGCGTCTTCGTCCGCTACCACCTGCGGCGCGGCGTCGCCGCTGCGGCCGCCGCGGGCTTCGGCGCCTCGCTGTTCTTCGAGGTCACGCAGGTCACCGGACTGTGGGGCATCTACCCGTGCCCCTACCGCCTGTTCGACGTCGACGACCTGCTGCTCAACACCTCAGGAGCACTGCTCGGCTGGTGTGCGGCCGGGCCGCTGGCCCGACTGCTGCCGGCGTGGGAGGCGCGGGAGGGCGCGAGGCTGGCCCGCCAGTCCGTCACCCCGGGACGGCGCCTGGTGGCGCTGCTGGTCGACCTGACCGGGGTCTCGGCCGCCACCGTTCTCGTGGTGCTGGTAGCGGCGGGAGACATCTACGGCGCATCCCGTCCCGTACCGCAGGTCATGGTCGCGGTCTTCGCCGTGTGGTTCGTCGTACTGCCCTGGCTGACGGGGGCGACTCCGGGCAAGCGGCTTCTCCTGCTGAAGCTGGCGCCCACCGACGGCGACGGGCGCCCGGCGCTGTGGCGGATCGCCGTCCGCGCGTTGCTGCCGGGCGTGGTGACCCTCCCGCTGATGGCGACCCTTGTCGCCGCGTCGATGGTCCTGCTGTACGGGCCCACGTGGGTGGTGCGCCGGGTGCGGGACGCTTCGGCGGCGGACGCACGCGCGATCCAGTGGGAGCTGATCGACCACTTTCCGCAGGTGCTGCTGATCGTTCTCTTCATGGTCCTGCTCGGCGGGTACGCGCTGATGACCCGCCGGAGCAGGCCGGACCTCTGGGTCCACGAGCGGGCGTCGGGAGTGCGGACCGTGGCACTGGCGCACACCCGCGCCGGCACCGGCCCCGCCCCGGGCCCGCGGACGCTCCGCAGGCCCCCGGACCGGGCACCGACGCCTCCCGGACCTCGGCGCCCGCACCGGCCCGTACGGCGTCGGGGCACCGCTGACCCGCTTGCAGATGGCCGCTGAGCGGGCGTCAGCTTCGTGTGGCAGACCCGACCGCAACACCCGTCGCAGGCCGACCCTCCGGGCACCCCAAGGGGAGGGGCTTGCATGCGGGTGGCTCGAGTTGGCTCCGGCAGGTGGCTGCCATCTCGGGCCGGGCAGCCATCCTCGGGATGGAATGGACGGTCGACCAGGACCTGGCCTGAGGCGACAGCGCACAGCCCGCAGTCACCCCCGAGCCTGGGCTGGCTCCGAAGAACGAACCGTGGTGCTACGAGGTCGCCTGGATCTCACCCCGGACGGGGCTGCGGTCCTGGACCTCGACGGCTCACCCATCCTTCTCGACCTCTCCCACCCCGTGCCCGAGAGCACCATCTGATGACCTCCGGCCCCAACCTCAACGGCAGCGGACCCGGATGGCTCGAATCACTCCTGTACAAGATTGTTCCGTCCCAGGGGCCCGAGCAGGGAGCGGAACCTCTGCTGTACGCGGCCACCAGCCCCGGTGCCACGGCCGGCGGTTACTACGGCCCGCGCTGGTCCGTGGTCGGCCCCACTAAGGCCACGTCCCTTCCGCGCAGCGCCCAGGACATGGCCGTCGCCGCCCGTCTGTGGGCCAGGGCCGAAGAACTTACCGGCATCTCGGTAGCCGCAGTCCTCTGAGTCCTGCTGCCAGGGCTTTTCTCCCTGCGCGGGGCGGCATCCGGCGGCCCCCGAACAGCCGGCAGGGCACGCCGCCGTCTCGACGTCCGAACACACGGACCCCTGCGATGCCCGCACCTTCAGATGACCAGCCCACCACATGCCGCCGCGGTGTGCCCGGATGCTGGTGGCCATGGTTCGAGCCGACACGTCCGGAGCGCCCGGGCGCCACACGCCAGACGCGACCGTGGCCGCATCGTGAACGGGCCCAACAGGAGGGCGCGTAGGGCACAGCTCCTAACCATCACCGCCTCTCCTGCGACCGGATGAGGCTGCGAGGATGGGCCGGGCGCCGTCGCTGTGCCGCAGAGTTTGCTGATGAGGCGGCAGTGCGGGATTGATGGTGAAGAAGATGATGGTGTGGGCGCGTCAGGCCCCGCACGAACATCGGGCCGATCACCGACTCTGTGTCACAGGCATGGGCACCCCATAAGGACCGTCAAGGATCTCCCGACGCAGCACGAAGAAGATCCGTGGCCTCGCCAGCACGGTTCAGGAGACTGAATCCGACGTTTGCAAGTTGCTCGTCGATTTGGCTCGCTGCTGCGAACTGCAGGACGCGCTCCACGCGCCGCGAGCCCGGGTGCGGGGTCCGGGCACCCGGGACGCGACGGCCGCGGGCGCACCGAGCGGTGTCCCCTTGGCCGGTACTGCGGAAGGGCTGGAGAGCGCCCCGGTTCCACGTTAGGCGGTGCTCCCTGCGGACACGATCCGGTCAGCGCACCCCATGATCCTTTAAACGCAGCCGTTTCGTCGCTGCGGCGGAGGTTGAGCGGGAACTCAGGTGCCGGGACGGCAGACTTGCATGAATGTCGAACTATTCTGTGGCCGATGCACCGCAGGAATGTGTGATTCCGCCACTCCGGCCTCGGCCTGCCGACCCGGCGTCGGCCCGCGCGCCGGCTGCCGGTGGAAGACCGGGTCCTCGGTCCGGATCGCTCTGTACCAGCCCCGCCCATGTCACAAACGGAGTCACGGCATTGCGCCTAGATGTTGAGACGGACAAGCACCACCTGACGACCGGCGGGCATGAAAGGGGACGGCCGCCGGCCCGCCCGTCCTCTCAGACGGGTGCGGCGCTCCGCGCCGAAGCCACCCGGCCGGTCCGCCTGCGCACCGGTGACCTGGACGAGGCCCGGCAGATCATCGGGCAGAACTTCTACAGCAACACCGTCGACCTGCTCCAGCCAACGGCCGCCCTCTCCGGGCGCTTCGCGGTCAGCCGGCTCCGCGGCGTGACGCTCGGCGTCCTGCAGTTCGGCGCGGACCTGCGGATGCGGTTCGGCGAGTTCGGCGCCTACCACGTCGACATACCCCTTTCTGGGGCCATGGCATGGCACCAGGGACGCGTCGATCCACTTGTGGCGACTGTGGAGGAAGCCGCCGTCTTCCAGCCGGGCCGCACCACGGTGCTGGACCGGTGGAACGGTGACTGCCGGCTGCTTGCGGTGAAGATCGAGCGGCCCGCGCTGGAACTCCAGATGGAGCGTCTGCTCGACGCCCCGATCCGGCTGCCCCTGCGGCTGCGCCCCGCCATGGACGTCTCTCGCGGCCACGGGCGCAGTTGGGTCCGGCTGGCCCAGACGGCGGCGGAGCACGCTCAGGCATCCCAGGGGCTCACCGGGCAGGAACTGGTGGCCGACCGACTGCACGAGGCGTTGCTGATCGGCCTGCTGCTGGCAGCGGATCATCCTTACCGCGAAGAGCTGGCGCGGCCGGTCCGGCCCAGCCGTCCTGCCCCGGTCAAGCGCGCCGTGGACGCAATGGAGGCACACCCGGAGCATCCGTTCACCGTGGCAGCCCTCGCGGAGATCGCCGGGGTGGGCATCCGACGGCTGCAGCAGGGGTTTCGCCAGCACGTGGGCATGTCTCCCATGGATTACCTGCGCCGGGCACGGCTGGCCCGCGTCCACGAGGAGTTGCGCGCGAAGGAACCAGGCCAGGCGACCGTCACTGATGTTGCCTTCCGCTGGGGTTTCACCCACCTGGGCAGGTTCGCTGCCGCCTACCGTCAGCGCTATGGCGTGGCACCCTCGATAACCCTGTCCGAGACGCGCCCTTAGGACCTGTCCTGCCGATCTCGGCCGTCCAACGGTCACGCTCCAACGGTCACACTCCGATGAAGCTCACCGTTTCCGTCATGTCCGCCCGCCCGGTGCGCAGTTGCGGCACCCCCTCCTTCTCGAACCCCACTGAGAGGCCGCAGAACAGCACGAGTCCGTCATCGACCCCGACGGCCCGGCTGACAGTTTCCCGGTACACGGTCCACATCACCTGAGGGCAACTGTGCAGCCCCTCGGCCCTCAGCAACAGCATGACCGTCTGGAGGTACATCCCCGCGTCAGCCCACTGTCCGGGCCCCATCGTCCGGTCGAGGTAGCAGAAGAGGACGGCCGGCGCTCCGAACGCCTCCGAGTTCAAGGTAGCGATCTTCCTGGGCCGGTCCGGGTCGTCGCGCAAGATCCCCAGCGATTCGTACCGCTGGGCGGCGGCAGCAGCAAAGCGGTCCAGATACGGCGAGGCCAGTCCGTCCGGGTACATCGGGTACTCACGCTCGTCGCCGGGGTCCCCCGCCAGTGCCCTGGCTGTTGCGGCCCGCTTGAGTTCCGCCAAGGGTTCACCGGCCACGACGTACAGATGCCACGGCTGGAGGTTCCCGCTGGACGGAGCCCGCGTCGCTGCGGTCAGCACTCGTTCGAGCACCTCCTTGGGCACGGGTTCATCGCTGAACGCCCGCACGGCCCGGCGACTGTCCACGGCCTCATACACATCCACGTCTTCGCCCTCTCATTCAACCGGCCCCTCCACCGTATTAAGCCGTCAGTACGAGCATCGCCGGGGCACGCGACGGGTCAGCGCATCGAGTTGACCGCGTAGAGGGCGCCGAGTGCGGCAGCGAGGGTGCCCAGGAGGAGGCGGAGGAAGGTCTCGGGCAGACGGGGCTGGAGGCGGGCGCCGAGGTAGCCGCCGATGAGGCCGCCGGCGCCGCAACTGAGCCCGAGGGCCCAGTCCGGGGCGATGTCGCCGCTGTGAGCCAGGGCCAGCAGCGCATAGGTGGCGGCTCCGACCACCGAGGTGGCGAAGGTGGAAGCGAGAGCGGCCGGAGCGACCCGGGCCACGGGCATGCCGCGGCCGACGAGGACGGGGCCGAGGATCGAGCCGCCGCCGATGCCGTAGATGCCGCCCACGATCCCGACAACGAGCGCGAGACCGGTCACCGCCGGGGGAGAGGGCTGCGGGCGCGGCTTGTCCGCAGGCCCGGGACGGAGCGTCCGGACAATCAGCCAGGTGCCGAGCGGCAGCAGCAACGCGGCGACCAGGAGACGGAAGACGGCCGGGCCGGGGAGGACGAAGACGCGGACGACGGCCCCCAGGACGACGCCGGGCAAGGTTCCCAGCACCAGCCGACGCACGAGCGGCCCCCTCAAAGCGCCGTCACGTCGGTAACGCAGCAGAGCACCCGGCCCGGCCACCACGTTGTAGAGCAGGTTCGTGGGCGTGACGGCCGGACTGGGCACGGCGAAGACGCTGAGCTGCACCGGCAGCAGGAACACCGCACCGGACACGCCGACCGGGGCGGTCACCACGGCGATCAGCATCCCGACCGCAAGACCCGCCGCGCCCGGCTCCCACGCCACGATGACCCCCTCGTCCCTTAGTACGGCTAGTACGGCTCGAACCCCAGCCCGCAGAGTAGATCGTCAGCCACTGCCCCAGCTCCGAGTGCCGGACCCAAGCAGCGACGACAGGCACCCGGAAGACATGACGGCTGGGCGAGCCGGGCTCTTCCTGTCGGTAAACGATCATGACGACAGGCGGCCGACACCTCTAATAGAGCCGTGCAATCCGGGGGTACGCAGCGGCCCGAATCCATTCAGGTCCGACTGGACGAGGCCGGCATCGAGGACCCGGTCGTCGTCGAGGAGGACCCGGGCACCTCCGGCCGCCTCCCCCCTCCGGCGCCCGAAGGCGGACGCCGTCCCGCTGCTCCAGCCGCTCGACGGCGCCAGGAAGTCCCCGCGGTTTAGGCCCGGCGCAAGGCCCGCCGCGAGTACGAGAACCGGGGCAGTGCCTCATCCCGACCGGACCATGATCCGGGTCGGCGGCCACCGCTGATTTCCGTTCGGCTGTTCTCCGAGGGCCGGCGCCCCGGTCAACCGCCCGTGGCAGCCGCTGCCGACGACGATCCGCCGACGAACGTGTTGGACGGATCACGTCACCGCACTGGAGTAGGGGTATTGGGAGCCGAAAGTTTTCGTCACAGTCCGAACAACGTTGCCGCGTTGTCGTGGCACACGGCTCGCAGCCACTGTGGCCCGAGGCCGAGCCGCTCCAGGGCGTGGAGCTGGTGTACGTAGGGGTAGGGGATGTTGGGAAAGTCGGAACCGAGCAGGATACGGTCGCCGAGCCCGGCGAGCCGGGGCACGGCATGGCGGGGAAACGGCATGAATCCCTCGGTGAAGTCGGTGAACGCCATGGTGGTGTCCAGCCGGACCTCCGCGTACTGCTCGGCGATGCCGAGGAACTCCTCGTACTCGGGCATCCCCAGGTGCGCGACGATCAGCCGCAGCTTCGGGTGCCGCGCCAGTACCTGTGCGATCGGCGCGGGACCGGTGTGCTTGCCCGGGGCGGGACCGGAGCCGCAGTGGATCACCACAGGGACCCCGGCCTCGGCGAGCACTCCCCACGCCCGCTGGACAAGCTCGTCGGCCGGGTCGTAGGCGCCTACTTGTACGTGCGCCTTGAACACGCGCGCGCCCGCTTCGACGGCCTCTCGCACGTACGTCTCGACACCCGGCTCGGGGTAGAGGGTGGCGGTGTGCAGACAGTCGGGGTGGCGGTGGGCGAAGTCCGCTGCCCAGCCATTGAGCCAGCGGGCCATGCCGGGCTTGTGCGGGTAGAGCATCGAAGTGAATGCCCGCACACCGAACGAGCGCAGTACAGCAGCCCGTTCCGCCTCCTGCTGCCGGTAGCTGATCGGCCACTCCAGTCCGCCGGTCAGCGGCCCCTGCGCGTCGAAGTACTCCCAGACCTTGTGCAGGACGCGCTCGGGCATGAAGTGCGTGTGCACGTCGATCAGTCCGGGAAGGCCGAGCCGGTTCCAGAAGCGGCGGACTTCACCGGCCTCTTCTTCCAAGGTCACGTCGTTTGTCGCGTCTCGCGAACCTGTGCGACTGGCGGGTGCCGTTTGGTGATCGTTCACGCCTCCCACGATCAGCCCCGGTGGCGGGGCGGGTCCAGCCCTTGTCCTGCTGGCGGGGTGAGTGATCGGTCACCTAGGTCGCTGATCTTGTGGGCGATGGTCTCTGCGCCTGGAGGCAGGCCGCCCTCAATCGGGAGCAGGCCCCGCTCCGGTGGCGGTCACGTGCTGCGCTGGTCGTGGGCGTCCTGGCGGATCTGGTCGGTCCTGCGGGTCATCGCGTCGATGCGTTCGGCGAGTTGGGAGTCCTGGGGTCGCAGGTGAGCGCGGGTGTCGGCCAGGGGGCGGACGAGGCCGGCCGCGTCGTTGCCGGCCAGGGCCTCGTTCAGGTCGCCGACGGCCGACTGGGCGCTGGTGGGGAGGCCGGTGAGCGAGGTGACCTGGCCGGCGAGGCGGCGCAGGTCGGCTGCGTTGTCGCGGGCCCAGGTGGTGATGTTGCGGTCGGCGGCGCGTGAGTCGCGGGTGGCTTGGACGCGCTGTTCGCCGGTACTGCCCGCGGTGCCGGGGCGAAGGCGCAGGTAGCGGCGTTCGGCGGCCTGGCGGCTTGCGACCCCGAGGGGGCCCGCGAGGTCGGCCCAGCTCGCACCCTGGGCGCGGGCGGTTTCGATCAGGCCGCTTTCCCAGCCGGCGAGTTGTTCGCGGACCTCGCGGAGCATCAGGAGCGCGGCCAGTGCGGGGTGCGGGCCGGGGTCCGCCGTCGGGTCGGTCGCGGCGGTCGGCGGATCGGCCGGTGCTCGCTGTGCGTTCTTCACGACCAGGTCGATGGTCTTCAGTGCCGCGGCGGCGTCAAGGAAGGGAACCTGTGTGCCCGGTTCGGAGGCTTCGTGCATGGCATGCTCCGCAGTCTTTGTCGTCCTTTCGATGACATCTGCGTTGTCATCGTTCCGATGACATGCTACAACGGAAGCACGTTGAAGCGCATTGGCAGTTTCTGCCCGAACCAACTGGAGGTGTTTCGCGATGTTGATGCGCACTGACCCGTTCCGCGAGATGGACCGGATCTTTCAGCAGCTCTCGGGTACGACCGGGACGTGGTCCAAGCCGTCGGTGATGCCGATGGACGCCTACCGCGACGGCGACACGTACGTACTCGCCTTCGACCTCCCCGGCGTCAAGTCCGAGGCGATCGACATCGACGTCGAGCGGAACATGCTGACCGTCAAGGCGGAGCGCCGGCCGGCAGCCAAGGGCGACACTGTGCAGATGGAGCTCTCCGAGCGGCCCCTCGGTGTCTTCTCCCGCCAGGTCGTGCTGGCCGACACCCTCGACACCGAGCGCATCGAAGCGCACTGCGACGCGGGTGTCCTGACCCTGCGCATCCCGATCGCCGAGCGTGCCAAGCCCCGGAAGATCACCGTCAGCGGCGACGCCGAGCACAAGCAGATCGCCGGCTGAACAAGCCCCGCGACGTCGGCGGAGGGCGGGGGAGTCGGTGCCCCGTCGCTCCCGTCCTCCCGCGCCGCCGCACCCTGCCGGGCACACAACGGTTCAGCCCGGCACACGCCGAACGGCACCCTCACGCACGTGACTTGTTCCCACTCCCGCCCGGATGGGCCCTCTTCTCCGGGGGCCCGGCCCGCGGCCACCGACCGCCCACACCTTTGACGAGAAAGGCAACCGTTCCACCATGTACGACCAGCTTCGAGCGCACCCGACCCGTGCGGCCATGACGTTCGACCAGATGTTGGAACGGGTGCGCTACGAGGGCGTCTACCCCACCCGCGAGCGCGCCGCGGAAGCCGTGCACACCGTCTTGGCCGCCCTCGGCCGCCAGCTCACCGGTGACGAACGCGTCGACCTCGCCCAGAGCCTGCCTCTCGAAGCCGCCCTGAGCCTCACCGCCCAGATCCCCGACGCGGAACACCTCACCGGCTGGGGCTTCGTGAAAGACCTGGCCTCGCGTACCGGCGTCACCCCCGCCCTCGCGCGCTGGGACACCGGGGCCGTGCTCACCGTCGTCGCCCGCCTCGCCGGCCCCGATCTCATCGCCCGGATCCTCGGCCAACTCCCCGGCGGCTACGCCCTCCTCTTCGGACAGGCAGAACTGCGCCAACCCCGGCCACGGGCTGATGCGCGGTCGTAGTGCGCCGTACTCCGCGCGTCAGGCGGCGCCGAGCTCCCACCACCGTTGTCATGTCGAAGAAATCGAACTGCCCATCCTGGCAAGGCGTTCCGCGTCATGGCGACAGCGGTATGTGTACGGCGGCGCCCGGCACAGCCGGGAGACTGCTTCACGCTGCGCAAAGCGCGACACTGACGATCGCCGAAACCGACACCGAAACCGAAACCGTCACCCACCCCGGTGCGCGTGTGCCGATTCGTCACCTCCGGCGGCCAAGGCGGCTTGCTCCCGCAGCTGCTCACGAGCAGAACCCATGTCCCGTTCCAGGGGTGCACGGCTCACGGCCGTCGCGAGGTCCTCCAGGGCTTGCTTTTGCAGTTCCGCACCGCGCCGCACCATGGGGCTCCGGTCCACGGCGGCCTCCGGCCACGCGTGGAGCGCCTCCTCCACGCGCCCCACGTGCGGATTCCTGTGCTCGCGCAGGTCGATCGCAGCCTGCGCGGTGTCCGCTTCCAAGGCCTCGGCGAGCCGCTTGGCCTCGGGAGCAGACGGGCTGTCGGCCCGCGGGACGAGGTTCTCCATGAGCATCGCCGCCCTGTCGAACCCCTCGAGCGCGTCCTGCGCGTCCTGGGCCTCGCGCGATGTCATTCCCCTCGGGGGGATCGGTTCGTGTCGTGCCTGGTCGTACGCCTCCTGCCAGGCGGCACGTGCTTTCCTGCTCGCCAGTTGGGCCCGGCGCATGTCGGTGCGATGCTCCCTGGTCGGTTCGGCGTGGCTGCGCAGCACCGCGGCCGCGTAGCGGCCGTTCGCGGCGAGCCAATCCGCAAGCCGGTCCGGCAGCCGGGGGGTCTCCCACGCGGGAAACACCACGTACGCCAGCATCGCCAGGGCCCCGCCCAGCAGAGTGAGCACCACCCGCTCCGGGACCGTCTGCTCCCATGCCTGGCCGCCCATGGCGAGCAGGAAGACGACGTAGGCGGCGGTGAAGCACTGCGAGTAGGCGTAGCCGGTACGGATCAGCGTGTAGGACAGACCTGCCGAGACCACTGCCAGCACGCCGAACACTTGGGCGTCGGGGCCCAGGGCCCGCGCCATCCCGGTGGCGAGCGCGACCCCTGCCAGGGTGCCGGCGAGACGGGCGACGGCACGCGCGGACGTCTGGTGGAAGTCCGGACGCATCACCATGACCGCGGCGATGGGCGCCCAGTAGCCGTGGCCCAGGGGCAGCCGGGTGGCGATGAGATAACCGAGCATGGCTACCGCCGCCAGGCGGACGGCGTGCCGGAACACGGGGGAGTCCCGGCGCAGCTCCCGGCGGACCGATCGCACGACGACCGGGATCAGCCGCAGCATCGTCGGGCGCACCAGGAACTGGTCGCCCGCAGGGCCGTGCGGGGTAGGCGTCCTCCCACGCGTGCTGCCGCTCCCGGCGATCTCAAGCGCCTCGCCGAGCAGTTCCACCAGCCGCTCGGCGGCCTGCCGCGCGTGCCCCTGCAGCACCTCGTGCTCCTCGTCGACACGCAGGACGTCCGCGCTTGCGGGCGGCACCTCTGCCGGAGTGCCCCGGCGGATCGAACGGGCGGCGGCATCCAACACGTCGGCGGCCGCGCCGAGCAGCTCTCGCGCGCGGTCCCGCCCGGGTCCCTCCGCCGGGGCGCCGACGTGCGGGTCGGCGAGCGCGGCGA
The DNA here is from genome assembly GCF_040644915.1 of Streptomyces sp. NPDC046925. NCBI lineage: Bacteria > Bacillati > Actinomycetota > Actinomycetes > Kitasatosporales > Streptomycetaceae > Streptomyces > Streptomyces sp. NPDC046925. Next base: position 623,168 of record NZ_JBEYWZ010000004.1, read on the forward strand.
CGGCCGGCGCGATGCGCTCGGCAAGGCCCCGGGGGCCGTGCAGGACGGTGGGCCGGGTGCGCGCCTGTGACGGCGTCACGGCGGCCGCGTCCCTGGCCTTCATCAACGGCTCCGGGTCGAACGGGGCGGTCGGGTCGTGCCGCAACCGGCGGGCGTAGTCCGCCACGGCGGCCAGGGCATCGGCCAGCGCGTCACGATGCGCGCCCCATCGGCGGATCGGGAACAGCAGGATCAGCACGGCCTGCACCACGCCCCCGAGCGCGATGACCCCGGCGTGCTCCAGGGCTCGCCCGGCACTCGTGGGCAGGGTGACGGTCACCAGCATGCTGCCGACCGTCGTCGCCGCGACGATCCCGGCGGTCGATCCGACGGCCCACGCCATCCCCGCGACAAAGGCCCATAGGGCCAGCAGCGGGAGGAACGTCACGAGGCGCCCCGCTGCCAAATAGCCCACGAAGGTGCTGAGCGCGAGACCGGCGCCCGCGCCGAGCGCGATCACCTTGCGTGGACGCCAGGTGCGCTGGAAGGTGGCTGCGCCCGCGGAGTAGGCGCCGAGAGCGGCGGAGGCGGCGTATGCCGGGGAAGCCAGCCACAGCGCCGACCCGATGATGATCGCCATCCCCGCTGCCGTGCGCAGCGCGAGCAGGGGCTCCAGTCGCGTCTCCTCGAGCGTGAGCCCGGATCGCACGACTTCCCGGAGGGCCCGCCGCCACGTCACGGACATGAGCCTAGCCGGATCGCCCTGTCGGGTCGTGCCGACTTGGTCCTGCGGCTCAGGTCACCCGCTGGTCGCCGTGGTCGTCCTTTGCCATCTGGCGTCGTTCCTGTTCCCGCTTGGAATAGGCTGCGGCCCGGATGGCCTCGTCGCTCTCCAGGCCGGAGCCCAGTGCGCCGCCCACTGTCGCAGTCGAAGCGACGAACCATGACAACGTCCAATAGTCCGTTGCGTTCAGCGGGTCGCGTGTCATCGAAGCGAACACCTGGTCGTTGAGGATGAACAGTGCCCAGACCACGTTGATGAGCAGCAAACCCAGGTAGCAGACGAGCACGCCGATCCCGACGGTCAGGACCGTCGACGTGTTGTAGAGCCTGGCCTTCTGCCTCGCCTCCGGCGAGGCAGAAGCTGCGCGGTGCCATAGCTGCGCGTCCACGATCAGCCAGCCGATCATGAGCGCGACCGAACCGACCGTGGCGATCACGAGGCGCGGGGTGCTCAGGGCCTCGGCGAGACTCCAGACGGTGGAGTTCACGGTGGCGACTGCTCCCGTGGCGAGTGCGGCCGCCAGTGCTTTCGACAGCCCCGGCACCAAGCGCCAAGGACGGTTGGCACGGACCATACCGGCGAGCACCCGCAGGTAGCCGCGTGGTCCGCTGACGACGTATCGCAGATCGGCGGTCTCCTCCTCGCCGACCTGGCCCGGCTGGATGGGGGTGATACCAGCGGCAAGCGGTCTCGGATGCCGTTGATTTCGCGGCCGCCCCTCAGCGCCGGTGTCCTGCGGCCCCGCCAAGCCGAGCACGGTTTCTTCCACGGCCCGCCGGGCCCTCGTCTGCAGGCGCAAACCGCCCAGAGAAGGAAGCGACAGCAGCGCCAACCCATGTTCGTGGCTCAGGTCCACAACGACCCTGCCCCCGTGTGCGTGCAGCGGCAGATCAGTGAGGGCCACGACGATGTCCCAGTCCTCCGCGCTTCCGCGGTCCATGATGCGGCGCATCAGGGTACGCGGGTCCTCGGCCCCTGCGGAGAAGGGCTCACTGACCACCTTGACGTCGAACCGCTGCCCCTGGCCCGACTTCTCGGCGAGCCGAACGGACAGTCTCCGGACCATGCGCTGCGCGATTTCCGTCGGCGCGTCCGGATCCGCCAGAAGAGTCACGACCGTAACGTCCCCGGGCGACATATGCACGACCGCGACCCTTCCCGTCGGCTACCTCCGACGATCGCAGGCTCCCACAGGATGCCTGCACGGCAACGGCGGCACTTCGCGCGACACGCCGGCCCCCGCCAGCAGGCGCAGGCGATATCGCGGAGGGCCGGCCGGGGGCCGTCGGGGGCGGTCACTGCCAGGGTGGCGCCGATTGACCCGCTACCGGGCGAGGCCCTCGGGGCCCGCGGACCGGACGAGGTTGCCCGCCTGTTCCCGGTGCTCGTGCACGAGGCGGATCGCCATGGCCCCCTCACCGGTCGCCGAGGCCACCCGTTTGACCGAACCGCTGCGGACATCGCCGGCGGCGAAGACCCCGGGAAGGGTGGTCTCCAGCAGCATCGGATCGCGGCCCAGCGCGTCCCACCGACGCGCATCGGCCACCGCCCGGGCGTCGGCGCCGGTGAGCACGAAGCCCTTCTCGTCCAGGGCCAGCACGCCCTGGAGCCAGTCCGTGCGCGGCCGGGCCCCGATGAACACGAACAGCGCCGCGGCCGGCAGCTCGCGGCGCTCACCGCTCGCGTTGTCCTCCACCGTCAGCGACTCCAGCTTCTCTCTCCCGCCGACGCCTCGTACTTCGGTGTGGAGCAGTACCTCGATCGTGGGGTGCTGCTCCACCTGGTCCACCAGGTAGCGCGACATGTCCGCGTTGAGGTCATCGCCCCGGACGAGGAGGCGGACCCTGGACGCGTGGTGGGCGAGGAACAGCGCCGCCTGCCCGGCGGAGTTGCCGCCGCCGACCACGGCGACCGGATCTGCCTGGCAGAGACTGGCCTCGTGGACCGTCGCCGCGTAGTAGACGCTGACGCCCTCCAGGCGGTCGATGCCGGGCACTTCGAGCCTGCGGTACCACACGCCCGAGGCGAGAATTACGGCGCCCGCTCGGGCCCGGGATCCGTCCGTGAAGGTGACGGCGTACTCATCGTCCTGCTGGGTGAGCCCGCTGACCTCCGCCGGGACCATGAGGCGGGCACCGAACTTGTGGGCCTGGAGCACCGCGCGTTCGATGAGCTCGCCCCCGGAGATGCCCGACGGGAAGCCGAGGTAGTTCTCGATGCGTGAGGAGGTAGCGGCCTGGCCCCCGGTGGCGACCGCGTCGACGGTGACCGTGGTGAGGCCGTCGGAAGCGCTGTACACGGAGGCGGCGAGGCCCGCGGGGCCCGCACCGACGACCAACACGTCGCACCGTCCGGCATCGGAGGAGGGGGCCGGGGCGGGCAGCCCGATGAGCCGGGCCAGTTCGGCGTTGCTCGGATTGCGCAGCACCCGGTCGCCCTTCCAGAGGACCACCGGTGTCTCCTCGGTACGGATGGCGAACCGGCGCAGTAGCGCCTCAGCCTCCTTGTCCTTCTCCAGATCCAGCCAGCGGTGGGGCAACCGGTTGCGTGCGGCGAACTCCCGCAGCCGCAGCGTGTCCGGTGAGTAGCACGATCCCAGGATCCGGAAGCCGGCGCCGAGGCCGATGAGCAGGTACCTGCGGCCCAGGTAGGCGCGGAGAATCAGGTCGCCGAGGACAGGGTCGCGGCCGACCAGTGTGCGTTGCCGCTCCACCGGTACGGCCAGGATCTCGCCCGCCTGGCGCACCACGGCGGTGTCGAACGCCGCCTGTCCCTCAAGGAGACCGAGTTCGCCGAGGAATCTGCCGGGTCCGTGCACGGCCACCGTCCGCTCGTCGGGCCCGCCCTGGTCGTGGAGGATCTCGACGGTCCCGCTGATGATCGCGAGGAACTCGCGGATCGGCCGGCCCTCCCGGTAGAGCACCTCGCCCTCGGCAGTCGGGCGGCGTTCGCCGTGCGCGGTCAGGTCCGCGAGCTGCTCCGGCGTGAGGCGCGGGAATGCTCCGTACCGGTCAGGCGTCTCACCGACCGCACCATGCTCGTGCTCGGTCGTGCTCATCAGACCAGGGCCTCGTGAACGAAGCACCAGCGCCAGTCCTCTCCCGGCTCGAAGGACTGCACGACGGGGTGACCGACGCTTCCGGCGTGCCGTCTGGCGTGCTTGAGGGGAGAGGAGTCGCAGCAGCCGACGTGCCCGCAGGTCAGACAGAGGCGCAGGTGTACCCACGGCGAATTCTCTTTGAGGCATTCCTGGCAGCCGTCGGGGGTGAGCGGGATCACTGGGCGCACCATCGCCAGGTGGGGGTCGGGAATCGTGGTCATGAGGGTTCTCCTTCCGTGCACGGGGCGCCGGGGCTGCGGACTCCTGGCGCTACCGGGTCAACGCAGCGTGCTCATCCGCCTGCTGGGGCTGACCGGCCCGCCATCGCCTGCTCGACCCACTCGCGCAGAACGTGCGCGGGTGCCGCGCCGGCCTGCCGGGCGACCTGCTCGCCCTGGTCCAGAACAAGGAGGGTGGGAACGGCCTGCACTTCGAACCGGCGGCTGAGCTGTGGGTTCTTGTCGACGTCGACCTTGACGAGCTTGATCCGTCCGGCGAGGTCGCGGGCGACCTGTTCGAGGGCGGGGCTGACCATGCGGCAGGGGCCGCACCAGGTGGCCCAGAGATCGACGACCACGGGCACGGAGGCCCGCTCGGCGATCTCGGCGAAGTCGTCGTCGCCGGCGTCCACGAGCCAGGGCAGGGGCTGCTTGCAGTGGCCGCACCTGGGCCGTCCCTCGGCGGCCACCGGAATCCGGTTGCCGCGCCCGCAGTTCGGGCAGGTCACCGTCGTCGTCCGGGTGGTGTTCATGCCGCACTCGCTTCCCGGGCCTCTGCCTGCTGGTCGTAGGTGACCACCAGCTCTCCGTGCTGGGCGTCGACGCGCACCGTGGCACCGTCCTGGACATCGCCGCGCAGCAGGGCGCGCCCGACCAGCGTCTCGACCTCATGGGAGATGTAGCGCCGCAGCGGACGGGCCCCGTACACCGGGTCATAGCCCTGGTGGGCGATCAACTCCCGGGCGGCGTCGGTGAGTGCGACGGTGATGCGGCGCTCGGCGAGCCGCTGGCGCAGCTCGTCGAACTGCAGCTCCACGATCCGCTCGATCTGCCGCTCGCCCAGCGGCTTGAACAGCACGATGTCGTCGACGCGGTTGAGGAATTCCGGGCGGAAGTGCCCGCGCAGCTCGCCCATCACCAGGGCGCGGGCATCAGGGGTGATCTCGCCCTCGGCGGTGGCGCCGTCGAGGAGGTGCTCGGATCCGATGTTGGACGTCATGATGATCACGGTGTTGCGGAAGTCGACGGTGCGGCCCTGGGCGTCGGTGATGCGGCCGTCGTCGAGGATCTGCAGCAGCGTGTTGAAGACATCGGTGTGTGCCTTCTCGATCTCGTCGAACAGCACCACCGAGTACGGCTTGCGGCGTACGGCCTCGGTGAGCTGGCCGCCTTCCTCGTAGCCGACGTATCCGGGCGGGGCGCCCATGAGCCGGCTGACGGTGTGCCGCTCCTGGTATTCGCTCATGTCGAGGCGGACGATGTTCTCCTCGGAGTCGAACAGGGCCCGGGCGAGGGTCTTGGCCAGCTCGGTCTTCCCGACACCGGTGGGGCCGAGGAAGATGAACGAGCCGATGGGGCGGCGCGGGTCGCGGATGCCGGAGCGGGCGCGGATGATGGCGTCGGCGACGAGCTTGACGGCCTCGTCCTGGCCGACGACGCGCTCGCGCAGGATCTCGTCGAGGCGCAGCAGTTTCTCGCGTTCGCCCTCCTGGAGGCGGGCGACGGGAACGCCGGTCCAGGCGGCGACGATCTCGGCGATCTCCTCCTCGGTGACGACCTCGCGCAGCAGCCGGTTCTCCCCTTGTTTGGAGGCCAGTTGCTCCTCCTCCGCGGCGAGCCGGCGCTCGAGGTCCTGCAGGCGGCCGTAGCGGAGTTCGGCGGCGCGGTTGAGGTCGTAGGCGCGTTCGGCCTCCTCCGCCTCGTGGCGGACCTGCTCCAGTTCCTGGCGCAGCTCCTGCACGCGGCGGATCGCCTGCCGTTCGGCCTCCCACTGGGCGTGTTTGGCGTCGGCCTCGCCGCGCAGGTCGGCGAGTTCCTTGCGCAGTTCCTCCAGGCGGGTCTTGCTCGCGGGGTCGGTCTCCTTGGAGAGGGCGGCATCCTCGATCTCCAGGCGGGTGACGCGGCGGGTGATCTCGTCGAGTTCGGCGGGCATGGAGTCGATCTCGGTACGCAGCCGGGCGCACGCCTCGTCCACGAGGTCGATGGCCTTGTCCGGCAGGAACCGGTCGGTGATGTAACGGTGGCTGAGGATGGCCGCGGAGACCAGCGCGGTGTCCTGGATCTTCACGCCGTGGAAGACCTCCAGGCGTTCGCGCAGTCCGCGCAGGATGGAGATGGTGTCCTCCACGCTCGGCTCGTCGACCACCACCTGCTGGAATCGGCGCTCGAGGGCGGCGTCCTTCTCGATGTGCTTGCGGTACTCGTCGAGGGTGGTGGCGCCGATCATGTGGAGTTCTCCGCGCGCGAGCATCGGCTTGAGCATGTTGCCCGCGTCCATGGCTCCTTCGGCGGCACCCGCGCCGACGACGGTGTGCAGTTCGTCGACGAAGAGCAGGATGCGCCCCTGGGCGGCCTTGACCTCGCTGAGCACGGCCTTGAGCCGTTCCTCGAACTCACCGCGGTACTTGGCCCCGGCGACCAGGGAGCCCATGTCGAGGGCGAACACGGTCTTGTCGCGCAGCCCTTCGGGCACGTCGCCGCGGACGATGCGCTGGGCGAGACCCTCGACGATGGCGGTCTTGCCGACGCCGGGGTCACCGATGAGGACGGGGTTGTTCTTGGACTTGCGGCTGAGGATCTGGGTGACGCGGCGGATCTCGGCGTCCCGGCCGATGACCGGGTCGAGGCTGCCGGTCCGTGCCTCGGCGACGAGATCGCGGCCGTACTTCTCCAGCGCCTCGTAGGCCACTTCGGGGTTGGCAGAGGTGACGCGCTGGTTCCCGCGGACCTGGGTGAGCGCGCTCAGGAACGAGTCCCTGGTGACGCCGGCCTCCTTGAGCAGACGCCCGGCGGCGGTCGACGAGCCCTCTTCCGCCAGGGCGAGCACGAGGTGCTCCACCGACACGTATTCGTCCTTGAGGCGTTTGGCCTCCCGTTCGGCGGCATCGAGCAGGCGGGCCAGCCGCTGGGTGACGAAGACCTGGCCGGGGGCCGCGCCGGAGCCGGTGACCTTCGGGCGGCGGGAGAGTTCCTCGCGCACGGCCTCGCGCAGTGCGTCCGGGTCGCTGCCGGCCTGTTGCACCAACCGCGAGATCAGGCCGTCCTCCTGTTCGAGGAGTGCCAGCAGCAGGTGTTCCCCGTCGACCTCGGTCTGCCCCATGCCGACGGCCGCGGTCTGGGCTTCCTGGAGGGCTTCCTGGGACTTCTGGGTGAGACGATTCATGTCCATGGGGGGTTTTCACTCCTCGTGCCGCGCCCTTGCAGGGCGGCTTCGAGCAGACTGATGCGATCGAGCAGGTCGAGCACCAGGCCGATCGAGGCGTAGTTGAGGCAGAGTCCGGAGCGCAGCCGCTGGATGCGAGCCAGCAGCGCCGGGGCCGTGGGGGCGAACACCAGTTGCCCCGCGGCGTCGCGGTCGGCGTCGACCAATCCGAGGGCGACGAACCGGCGGATCAGGTCGGGGTGCAGGCCCGAACGACGGGCCACGGCGTCCAGGGAGAGTCGGCGGACGGGCACGAGCGCGTACCGGACAGCCGTCGTGGCGGTGAGGCCGGTTCCCGCTCGTACCGCAGGGCCGCCCGTGCCGGCCCGGCCGATGCCTGGCGCTCCAGCGGGTCGGTCGTTCATCGCGTCCTCCTGGGGTCGAAGGAAGAGGTGGCGGCGAGCTCCTCGAACAGTTCGCGCTCCCGGTCGCCCAGGGTGGGCGGCACCATGATGCGGAGTTCGGCGTACAGGTCGCCGTCTGCGCCGCGCGGATTGGGCATGCCCTCGCCGCGCAGCCGCAGTCGCCGGCCGCTGGACGAGCCCGCGGGCACGGTGACTTTGGCCGTGCCGCCGCCAGGGGTGGGCACGGGCACGGTCGCGCCCAGGGCCGCTTCCCAGGGGGTGACGGGGACCTGGACATGGACATCGCGGCCATCCAGGCGAAATTGCGGGTGGGGCTGGATACGCACCCGCAGGTACAGGTCGCCTCCGGGGGCATCGCCCCGCCCCCGGCCGCCTTCCCCCGCCAGCCGGATGCGTTGTCCCTCGGTGACGCCCGGCGGCACGTTGACCTCGTACCGCCGCGGCTGCCCGGTGGGCCCGGCCAGCGTGACGGTGCGACGGCCGCCCTTGAACGCCTCCTCCACGGTGAGCGACAGCTCGGCCTCCTGGTCGGCGCCCGGTACACCGCCGCGGGCGGCGCCGGCTCCGAAGAGCGAGCCGAGCAGGTCCTCGATGTCGACACCGTCCGTGGCGAAGTCGTCGCCGAAGCCGGCGTACTGGGCCCGGGGGCCACCCGCGCCCGCCGTCGACCGGGCGCGGAAACCGCCGCCCGCGCCGGCCGCGACCCGTTCGTCGAAGTCCTCGGGGATCTTGCGGAAGTCCTCGCCGAAGCGGTCGTAACGGGCCCGGGTCTTGGGGTCCGACAGAACGCTGTGTGCCTCGTTGAGGTCCTTGAAGCGTTCCTCCGCCCCCGGGTCCTTGTTGACGTCGGGGTGGTATTTGCGGGCGAGCTTGCGATATGCCTGCTGGATCTCGTCCTGGCTCGCGGATCGCGGCACGCCCAGCACCTCGTAGAAGTCCTGTGCCATCGCCGGTCACTCCCGTTTCGCGACAGTCACGGCGGCGGGGCGCAGCTGGTGTTCGCCGTCCCCGTAGCCGGGGCGCAGCACGTCGACGACCGTGCCCGGCGAGGCGTCGAGATCCTCGACGACGCCGATCACCTCGTGCCGGGCCGGGTCGAAGGCGACGCCGGTCTCCGCGTGCCGCGGGTAGCCGAGCAGTTCGAGGACGTTCACCGCCTGGTCGCGGACCGCCTGGACGCCCTCCACGATGGCCCCGGGATCGGCGCCGGCATGGGTCAGGGCGAGTTCGAGGTTGTCCAGGACGGGCAGGAAGGCGGCGGCCGTCCGGGAACGCTCGGCCTTGCGCTCCCGCTCCAGTTCCCTGGCGTGGCGCTTGCGCAGGTTGTCGAGGTCGGCGAGCGCGCGGCGCCAGCGGTCCTGCAGTTCCTGGAGCTCGGCCGAGTACTCGTCCTCGGACGGCGGGGGGCCGGCGCCGGCCGCGTCGGGACCGGTTTCCTCGTCCGTGGCAGGCTCCTCTTGCCCCCTCGGCGGACCCGAGCGCGGAAGATCTCCTGAGGGAGGGTCTACGGCGCCTTCCGGAGCCGGATCGGTGTGCTCGGGTATGGGCGGGTCGGGTTGCTCGGGGTGGATCGCCATGGCGGTTCCTCAGTCCTTGTCGAACTCGGCGTCGATGACGTCGTCGTTGGCGTCACTGCCGCTCGTGGGACCGCCGGTGGTGGCGTCCTGCCCGGGGCCGCCGGTGTCGGCGGAGCCCTGGTGGGCCGCCAGGCCCGCGAGCAACTGCTGGAGTTCGGAGGTCAGGGGCCGCACGCGCGCGACGTCCGCCTCTTCCTTGACCGCCGCCCGGGCATCGGACACGAGCATCTCGGCGCGTGCCTTGTCGTGCGCGGGCGCCGCGTCGCCCAGTTCCGCGAGGCGCTTTTCGACCTGGTAGGCGACGGCATCGAGCTCATTGCGGGCGTCGATGGCCTCGCGCAGTGCGTGGTCCTGGCCCTGGTTCTGCTCGGCCTCCTGGACCATGCGTTCGACCTCACTGCGGTCCAGGTTGGAGCTCTCGCTGATCGTGATGCCCTGTTCCTTGCCGGTGTCGCGATCGCGGGCCGTGACGTTGAGGATTCCGTTGGCGTCGATGTCGAAGGTGACCTCGACCTGCGGCTCGCCGCGCGGCGCCGGCCGGATGTCGGTGAGCTGGAACCGTCCGAGGACCCGGTTGTCGGCGGCCAGCTCGCGCTCGCCCTGGAGGACGACGATGTCGACGGCGGGCTGGTTGTCCTCGGCGGTGGAGAAGGTCTCGGAGCGGCGCACCGGGATGGTGGTGTTCCGCTCGATGATCTTCGTCATCACGCCGCCACGTGTCTCGACACCCAGCGACAGGGGGGTGACATCGAGCAGCAGGACGTCCTTGACCTCGCCCTTGAGCACCCCGGCCTGGATCGCGGCGCCCAAGGCCACGACCTCGTCGGGGTTGACGCTCATGTTGGGTTCCTTGCCGCCGGTCAGCCGGCGCACGAGAGCCTGCACGGCGGGGATGCGCGTGGAGCCGCCGACGAGGATGACCTCGTCGATGTCGCTTTCGCCGACCTTGGCGTCGGTCATGGCCTGCTGGACCGGCCCGAGGCACCGCTCCACCAGGTCGCCGGTGATCTGCTCGAAGGTGGACCGCATGATCGTGTCGGTGAGATGCTTGGGGCCCGAGGCGTCGGCGGTGATGAACGGCAGGCTGACCTGCGTCTGGGTCACCGAACTCAGCTCGGTTTTGGCCTTCTCCGCCGCCTCGAACAACCGTTGCAACGCCTGCGGGTCCTTGCGCAGGTCGATGCCGTTCTCCTTCTGGAAGTCGTCCGCGAGGTGGTCCACCAGGCGCCGGTCGAAGTCGTCGCCGCCCAAGTGGCTGTCACCGGCGGTGGAGCGCACCTCCACCACGCCGTCGCCGACGTCGAGGATGCTCACGTCGAAGGTCCCGCCGCCCAGGTCGAAGACGAGGACGGTCTCGTGCTGCTGCTTGTCCATGCCGTAGGCGAGGGCCGCGGCTGTCGGCTCATTGATGATCCGCAGCACCTCCAGTCCGGCTATCCGGCCGGCGTCCTTGGTGGCCGTGCGCTGGGCGTCGTTGAAGTAGGCGGGCACCGTGATGACCGCCTCCGTGACCCGTTCCCCCAGCTGTTTGGAGGCGTCCTCGGTGAGTTTGCGCAGCACCTGGGCGCTGATCTCCTCAGGCGCGTACAACTTGTCGCGCACCTTGAAGCGGGCCTCGCCGCCGTCGCCCTCGACGACGTCGTACGCGACCGCCTTGGCCTCGTCGGAGACCTCGTCGAAGTGCCGGCCGATGAATCGCTTGGCCGAGTAAATGGTCTCCTTGGGGTTGAGGATCGCCTGGCGCCGGGCCATCTGGCCCACCAGACGCTCGCCGGTGTCGGTGAACGCCACCACGGATGGTGTCGTGCGGTTGCCCTCGCTGTTGGGCACCACGGACGGCTCGCCGCCCTCCCACACGGCGATCACCGAGTTCGTGGTGCCCAGGTCGATACCCACTGCCTTGGCCATGAGGAATCTCCTCCCGGTGCGGCGGTCTCCGCCGTCTCTCCGGATCACGTTTGTTCAGGCCGGATCACGTTCGTTCAGGTACGAGTGGAATCTCCGCCGGTGGTACGCAGCGCGCCGAGCAGCCGCACCGCCTCGTCGGCCACCGCCTCGTCCGCGACGACCTCGTACCGGCCGGGCTGCAGCGAGCTGAGCGAGGCGAAATCCCGGCGGCCGCCCTGCAGCGCGTGCAGCAGTACGCCGAACAGCGCACCGACGATCGCTCCGAAGACCAGCCCGTACACCGCGAGGAGCAGTGCGGAGACGAGGGGGTCGAGCCAGTTCAGCAGGCCGAAAAGCCAGCCGATCAGCGCACCGGGGAGTGCACCGCTCGCCGCTCCGTGAAGCGCGGCCCTGCCGTAGTCCATCCGGCCGGTCACCTGCTCCACCAGGCGCAGGTCCTGACCGATGATCGCCACCCTTTCCACGGGAAACCCCTGGTCAGAGAGATGGTCAACGGTTCGTTCGGCTTCTTCGTACGTTTTGTACGAAGCAATCGGCCTGCGAGGTTGCTCAGTCATCGCCCGGTCCTTCCTGCCGATGCGCGCGGAGGCTGCCAGACGCTGTCCAGGTTCGCTGGCCGGGCGCCCTCGCGCCTGCTCCCCACGGGTCAGAAGTGCACGGGCCCGATAGCCCCGCGAGTATGAGAGAGAGGAATCTGGACATCTCGGATGAGTCGCCCCCGAGTGGGTAGGCATCCGAGCGATCGCCTCCCCGGAGCTGCGGGGAGAACGGAGTGATCCGATGACCGGCAGCCGGTCACACCATGTGTACGGCCGCTGCTCCGACTGGGAGGACAGCCTTCCGCCGGGTAGCGCCGGGCGGCATCCCGCGCATGCACGCAAAAGCCCGCGCCCATCCGCCACGAGCCCGGTTGACGAGGCCCTCCACGAGCTGGTGGCCCTCTCCCGCGCCCTGCTCGCGGCCCCGGACGCAGGCGAGATCCTGCGCCTGGCCATGCAGCACATCGCCGCCGCCGGGCCATACAGTGCCGAAGCCGGATACCTCGAGGTGGACGGCGACCTGGTCCCCAGCCCCAGGAACGGGCCGACCCATGCCGCAGCCGTGGACCGCAGGGTTCGGGAGCTGGAGGGGCAGGACGGCCCCGTGACCGTTCCCGGCAGGCCCTGGGGCCGGGCCCTGGCGCTGCGCGGGCTGGAGGGACTTCACGGCTACCTTGTGGTGACGTCCCGGACCCGCCCCACAGGGGCCCAGCGAAACCGGCTCGCCACGCTCGTCTGGCACACCGCCGCTGCTCTGTCCGTCGCTTTCGCGCAGCGCCGCCAACGCGAGGACGCGGCGGAGCTGCACCGGGTCAAGGAGGAACGTGCGACTCTTCAGCAGCAGCTGATCTCCGTGGTGGCTGAGCTGGGATACCAGGGGGCCGTTCACGCGCTCATGGCCGACATCGCCGCCTCGGGCGGCGGTGAGGAGGCCGTGACCCGCGCACTGCACGAGCTCACCGGATTTCCCGCGCTGGTCGAAGACCGTTTCGGACGGCTGAAGGCCTGGTCAGGCCCCGGCCGACCCGACCCCTACCCGGAGCCGGACCCCGCCGGCCACAACGACATGCTGCACGCCGTCGCCCGGGAGGCCGGGCCCGTACGGATCAAGGACCGGCTGATCACCCTGGTCCGCCCACACGGCGAGATCCTGGGCGTGCTGGCGCTGGTCGACGCCCTGAGCGCGGCCGACGAACACACCGTGTTCGCGCTGGAACACGCCGCCGCGACGCTCGCCCTGGAGCTGGCGCACCTGCGCAATCTGGCCGAAGTGGAACTGAGGCTGCACCGTGAGCTGGCCGACGACCTCCTGGCCGGGACGGACACCGCGAGCGCCTACGCCCGGTCCGAGGCAGTCGGCCACGACCTGCACCGCAGCCACTACGTCGTCGTCGTGAAGTGGTCGAACCGGACCGCAGACGATGCATTCGCCCGGACCGTAGCCCGCGCGGCCTCTGCTGTCGGCATGCACTCGCTGCTGACCCGACGCCCCGACCACATCGTCCTGGTCGCTGACGACAGGCCGCCCGCTCGCGCGCTGCACGAGGCGCTCGCCCGGGAGACCGGAACACCGTCCGGGACGATCGGGGTGAGCGCCCCCTCCGACTCCGTGCCCGACATCCCCCAGCGCTACCAGGAGGCCCAGCGTGCCCTCGAGGTGCGCCTCAGCTCCCGCGAGCGGTACGGCACCACCTTCTTCCACGACCTCGGCCTGTACCGCATCCTGGGACCTGGCGCCGATCACCAGGAACTGGAGACGTTCGTCCACGAGTGGCTCGGGCAGCTCATCGACTACGACGCCCGACATCACGCAACCATGGTGGAGACCCTCTCCCGGTACTTCGACTGCGGCGGCAACTACGACGAGGCCGCCGCGTCCCTGGCGATCCACCGCAGCACGCTGCGCTACCGGCTGCAGCGCATCCGCGAGATCAGCGGCAACGACCTCGCGAACGTCGAAAGCCGGCTCAACCTCCAGGTGGCGACCCGAGTGTGGAAGATCGTGCTGGGCGGATCCGGCTGATGTCCCGCGGTGGCGTACTGCCCGGAAGGGAGTGCCACCGGCTCCGGCGGCCACAGCTCCCCCTTCGGGCGCTCCCGCTCCCGCTCCCGCTCCCGCTGCCGCTGCCGTGGCCTTGTGCGACGCCGTCCGGTGCGCCGCGGCGGCGAGGTCGACTTCGGGCCGGTGCGTTGCCTACGCCCTGTCGGCACCTTGCTTGTGGGGATCCGAGAGGTAGCGTCCTCAACATGGATTTTCACACCGCCGTTGAGCGCGCTCAGCGCCTGAAGCAGCTGCATGCCGATCACAAGCCGCTCGTTCTGCCCACCGTCTGGGACGTCTGGTCCGCACGGACGGCAGCCGGAGCCGGGTTCCACGCGCTGACCATCGGCAGCCATCCCCTCGCCGACTCCCGCGGGGCCGACGACCACGAGGGGCAGACCTTCGAGGAGGTACTGGCCGCCGTCCGGCCGATCATCGCGGCGGTCGACATCCCCGTATCGGTGGACCTGGAGGCCGGGTACGGACAGGAGCCCGCGGATCTGATCGCCGGACTCATCGAGGTCGGCGGCGTCGGTCTCAACCTCGAGGACACCGTCCACTCGGACGGAGGCCGCGTGCGCAGCACACAAGAGCACGCGGACTACATCGCCGGCCTGCGCGCAGCGGCCGACAAGGCCGGCGTCGCGGTATGGGTCAACGGGCGCACCGACCTCTTCCTGCACGCGGACGATCCCGCCGGCGTCCTCGACGAGGCGATCGAGCGGCTGCGGGCCATGGAGCAGGCCGGCGCCGACAGCGTCTACCCGGTGCGTATCCAGGACGACGACGAGCTGCTCACGGCGGTCACCGGCGCCGTCGCCGTGCCCGTGAACTCCACGGCTCACCCCGTCAAGCACGACCTTGAGCGCTTCCGCCGCCTCGGGGTCGGCCGGCTCACCTACGGGCCGCTGCTGCAACTCGCGCTGACGGATGGGATGAAGGACATGCTCGGACCTTGGGCGCCCCAGAAGAGCTGATTCAGCGGTCGGGGCGCCCTGGCACAGGGCGCCCCGACCGCCGTTGGCGCCAGATCAGCGCCCCTCTCCCACAAACCCCGCGCCGCCTCGTCAGCCGGCGGCCGGCGTACCTCCCGGCAGATCTCCTCGGCGGGTACGGGCAGGTACATGTTCTGGTGCGTGCTGTCGATGTCGTACTCCTTCACGGCACCGGTGATGTGGCCGCGCCACAGGTCTGCGTACGAGCCGTGCACGCCTCGGGGTCACCGGCGCTGCGCGGTGGACGCGGTCAGGGCCAGGACGAAGGCCGGACGTCGCAGCTTCTCCTGGACCGACTACCGCGACCTGCTCAAGGCCACACACCAGCAGCTCGGCGGCCCATTCGTTCTGGTGTGGGACAACCGCAACACCCAACGAGCGGCGAACTGTCGGGACTTCGTCGCCGCCCACGAATGGGTCAACGGGGCCGGCCACTGGGCTCGACGTCGAAATCGCCGTCGCGACGCCCTTTGGCCAGCCCCTTCGTCACCCCTCTGGATGGTGCAGCGGCACGACCCCGACACTGTGCCCGTCGTGGTCGAGGAGCCGGCCCATGTGCTTGACCGTGCGAAGGACCACGGAACGGTCGCCGACGCTCAGGTGGGGGAGGGCACGGGAGAGGTGGGCCTCGAAGGCGTGCACGTCGTGCAGGGTGCGCAGCCACACGTCGACGACCAGGTTGTGGGGGCCTGCCGTGATCGAGCAGGACCGGACCTCGGGCACGCGGGAGAGCACCCGGCTGGTCTCCTCCAGGTGTTGGCCGGGTACGGAAGCGAAGTACACCGCGGACAGCGGCCAGCCGGACAGCGGCCGTGCCAGGTCGCAGCGGAACAGCAGACGCGCCCCGTCCGCCGACCTCATGTGACGGCGAACCGTGGTGAGCGGCGTGCCGGTGGCGTCCGACAGATCACGTAGGGACATCCGCCCGTCCACGCTGAGGAGTTCGAGCAGTCGGGCGTCGAGGGCGTCCCAGCGCGGCGCGACCTTCCGGCCTGCCCGTGGGCCCTTCTCCAGTTGGGCGGTCTGCGCCGCGTCGAGGCTGCGCAGCCGCCATCGGCTGCCCTCGGTCGGCAGCCCCGTCGACACGTGGGTGCGGGTCGCGCGCACGCCGTCGGTGCGGCGGAACAACGACGAGGTGAGAGCGGACAGCTCGTCGAGGCTCCGGGTCTGCACGGAGGCCACCACGTCACGGCCCCCGGCGGTCAGCTTGACGTTCGGGACCGCCGGGTGCCGGGCGAGCGCCTCGGCCACCTCCTCCGCGGCTCCGGGCTCGGTGTCGACCTCGATCACACCCGTCACGACGAGCCGCGCGTCGTTGAGGTGCGGATAGGCGGTCACCCAGGCGAGCCCGGCTTGTTCCAGACGGCGCCAGCGCCGCGCAGCCGTCACGGGATCGACCCCGAGCACCTTGCCGACCAACGTCCAGGACGCCCTCGGCCGGATCTGCAGAGCCTGGATGACACTGCGGTCCAGCTCGTCCAGTTCGTACGTGGCGCGAGAAGCCGTCCGCGTCCCGGTGGCGGCGCGATCCTGCACCGTCATCGGCGGCACTTCTCTGCGCGTTTCGACGGATCGGGCCACAGATCCTGCGCTGTCCCTCTGATGCGACACGAGCATTCGACACTCCCCTCCAACTGTTCCACCAAAGGTGTTGCGACACCGCCGAACGCGCAGGAGTGAACACACGCCATGACGCACCCCATCACGTCCCGGGCATCCCGGGTCCCGATGCGGATCCACCACACCCGGCTCATCGACGGAACCGGCGCGTCCCCCGTGGAGGACGCCGTCGTGACCGTGGACGCCGAAGGGATCATCACCTACGCGGGACCGGCCGCGACAGCACCCGAGTCCGCAGGGCAGAACGGCACCGGCGCCATCCGCACCGTCGACGCCGGCGGGCGCACCCTGCTGCCCGGCTTCTTCGACTGCCACGTCCACATGTCCTACGCCCACGGCGCCCACCCCGGACGCCGCGCCGAACTCGACCAGGTCCTGGTCACCCTCGACACCGCCACCCGGCTGCGGCAGACCCTCGACGCGGGCATCACCACGGCCCGGGACCTGGCAGGCCTGGCGGCCGGCTACCGTACGGCCGTCGAGACCGGCCGGATCGTCGGCCCGCGGCTGCAGACCGCCGTCCGCGTCATCAGCCACACCGGCGGCCACGGCGACGTACGCCTGCCGGACGGCACCGATCTGAGCGACGGCATGTCGGAACTCGCCGACACCACCGACGAGGCCCGGCTCGCCGTGCGCCGGGTGATCCGCGAGGGCGCCGACCTGGTCAAGGTCTGTGCCACCGGCGGGATGGGCAGTCCGTACGACGACCCCGACGACGAGGGGCTCCTGGAGGAGGAGATCCGCGCCGTCGTCGACGAGGCCCGTCGGCACGGCGGACGGCCGGTCGCCGCGCACGCCCAGGGCAACGCGGGCATCCTGAACGCGATCCGCGGCGGCGTCACCAGCATCGAGCACGGTTACGGCCTCGACGACCGGACCATCGATCTGGCGGGCGAAGGCGGAGTCTTCGTTGTACCGACGCTGTCCACCGTGTACGCGGGCATCAACAAGGACACGATGCCGGACTACCACTACCAGAAGAAGACCCGCTGGTCCGGACTGACCAAGGAGAACATCGCGCGGGCCATCGAGCGCGGCTCGCGGATCGCGCTCGGCACGGACGCCGCGGTCGGTCCGCACGGCGTGAACCTGATGGAGCTGTCCTACCTGGTTGACCTGGGCATGGACCCGATGGCCGCGATCGTCGCCGGAACGCGGACGTCGGCCGAACTCCTCGGCGTCGCGGACCGGCTGGGCACGGTGACCGAGGGGCGCGTCGCCGACCTCGTGCTGTGCGACGGCGATCCGCTGGCCGACATCGGCGTGCTCGGTGACCCCGGCAACGTCGTCTGCGTCGTGCAGGAGGGCATCGTCCGCAAGGATCTCCCGGGGCTCGCCGACGGCGCGGCGTGTGCGGACGGGCGGCGGCCATGACGTCCTCGGTGAAGGAACTGCCCGCATCCGGGCAGGGCGCGGGCGGAGAGGGCAAGCCGCGCGGTGTCGACCGGGTGCTCTCCTGGATCGAGCGGGCCGGCAACGCCCTGCCCCACCCGGTGGTCCTGTTCACGGCGTTGTTCGTGGTCGTCGCCGTGGTCTCCACGGCCCTCGCCCTCGCCGACGTGTCCGTCACCGTGCCGGGTACGGAAGACACCCAGCACGTCTCCGGCCTGCTCACCGGCGAGGGTGTGCGCTGGCTGGTGGAGAACCTGGTCACCAACTTCGCGGGGTTCCCGCCCATCGCCGCCGTCCTGCTCATGATCATGGCGGTGGGGGTCGCGGAGAAGGCCGGTCTCCTTGAGACCGCGATGCGGGCCACGCTGGCCCGCGCGCCGCGCGCCTTCCTGCCGTACCTGGTGGCGCTGGTCGCCTGCCAGGCGCACATGATGAGCGACGTGGCGGCCATCGTGCTGCCCCCGCTGGCCGCCGTCGTGTTCAAGAGCGCGGGCCGGCATCCGGCGGCGGGCCTGATCGGCGGCTTCGCCTGCGTCACCGCCGGATACGCGGCCGGGTTCACGATCGGCTCGCTCGACGCCCTCTACACGGGCATCACGCAGAAGGCCGTCGACGTCCTGCCCGCCTCGCACCACGCCGACGTCAACATCCTTGCGAACTACTTCTTCACCGCCAGCAGCAGCCTCGTCCTCGGCCTGCTCGGCGGCTTCCTGATCAGCCGCGTCCTCGAACCGCGCCTGCCCGCCCACGAGCCCGACGACGACGCGGCGGCGGACGACATCCGGCTGACCTCGGCCCAGCGCCGCGGACTGCTGTTCACCGCCCTGACCGTCGTCGCGTACGCGGCCGTGGTGCTGTCCCTGTGGCTGCCCGTCGGCGCGCCTCTGCGCGGCGACGGCGGCGCGCTGGTGCCGTCGCCGCTGCTGTCCGGCATCGTTCCGGTCCTCTTCGGCGCGTTCCTGCTCGCGGGGATGGTCTACGGATTCACGGTGAAGACGCTGAGCGGCTCGGAAGGCGTCGTCACCGCGATGACCGACTCGGTGAAGAACATGGCGGGGTACGTCGTCATGATGTTCGTCGCCGCGCAGGTGATCGCCGTGTTCAACTGGTCGAACCTGGGTGTGCTCCTCGCCGTAAAAGCCGCGGCGTTCTTGGAGTCCATCGGGCTGACCGGCTTCGGCGCCCTGGTTGCCTTCGTTCTGCTGGTCTCGTGCCTCAACATGGTCGTCATCTCCGGCTCGGCGCTGTGGTCCCTGATCGGGCCGGTGTTCGTCCCCGCGTTCATGCTCCTCGGCATGAACCCGGCACTCAGCCAGGCGGCGTTCCGCATCGGGGACTCGGCGACCGCGGTCATCACCCCGATGAACCCGTACGTGTTCCTGCTCCTGGCCCTGCTCCAACGTTACGAACCGGAGGCGCGTCTGGGCACGCTCATCTCCCGCCTGGCGATCTTCGTGGTGCCGTTCCTCGTGGTCTGGCTCGGCATCCTCGCCGTGTTCTACGGGTTCGGTCTGCCGTTGGGACCGGGGGCGGACATCGGCCTCAAGTGACCGCCGGGCCGCAGGGCGGGCACAACGACGGTGACCCACCAGAACTCTCCGGTGGGCCACCATCGTTGTGCCGGTAGCGGTGAGCCTTCAGTCCCGGCCCACCCACGCGAGGATCGTCTGCGCGAACTCGACCGGCACCTGCTCCGGCGCCGCCACATGTCCGTCGGACAGCACACGTGTCTCGCAGCCGAGCGCGGCCGCGAACTTCGGGAGGGAGGGGAGCGAGAAGTGGTCGCCCGAAGCGCAGACGGCGAGGGTGCGCGCGGTGATATGCGGCAGACGCGGCTCCATCACATAGCGGCGCAGCGACTCGTGCCCCTCCTCGACCCGGTCGAGGACGGTCAACGCGTCGATGACGTAACGGGTCAGGGCTTCTTCCTCGCCCGGCCGGTAGAAGCGCCTCCGCCTGTCCCACAGCTCTTGCAGATGGGAGCCATCAGCCTTCGGGTCGACGTGGTCGACACGGCCGTGCCCGCCCACGCCGCTGCGCTTGTCGTCGTCGACGAACGCCGCCGCCGACAGCATCAGGCTCGCCACCCGGTCCTGGAAGCGGGCCGCCACCTCGACGGCGATCACCCCGCCGGTGTGATGGCCGACGAGGTGGAACCGGTCGAGGCCGAGCGCCTCGACCAGATCGCCCACGGCATCCGCGAACCGTTCGACGGAGTGGGGGCCCTCGGGCTTCGCGGAGGCCCCGTAGCCCAGGGTGTCCATCGCGATGGCCCGGTACCGGGCACCGACCAAGGGGAGCACGGCGCGGTACTCCGTCCAGGAGCGGGGCGTCTGGTGGAGCATCAGCACAGGCTCGCCGTCGCCGGACTCCACGTAGTGCAACTGGCCGAAGCGGCTGGGGACGTAGCCTTTCCGCAGCGTGTTCGTGAGCGCCGTATTCGTCGTGTCCGTCATACGTGGGTCGCTTTCGTCACAGGGCCGGCAGCACCGAAGCGCCGACGGCTTCGATGAGGTCGGTGGGCGGGTCGTACGAGCCGACGTGCTGAAGGAACACCCCGCTCACTCCGTCGGCGTGCAGGGCGCGCAGCCGACGAGCGATCTCGTCGGCGGTGCCGAACAGGCAGAACTCCTCGGCGAACCGCAGCGCCGCCGCGTCGTCGACCCACGCGGAGGCGACCCTCACTGCGGCGTCCCAGTCCTCGGCGTGGACCAGATCCGGGTACACGTCGTCGACGACGTCGGGCACGGTGACCTCGATGCCGGCCAGGGCGAGGAACGGGGCGCCGCCGTTCCGGGCGATCGCGGCGCAGATGGGTTTGATCCGGCGGGCCGCCGCCTTGATGTCGTCGGTCACCTCGCAGTACGCGGACACCGTGAGCGGCACCGCCTGCGCCGCCCGTCCCGCCGCCTCAGCGCCTTCCCGCACCCGGGCCGTCGCGCCCGCCAAGGTGCGGGACGAGACGCCGCTGAGCAGGATGACGCCGTCGGCCACCTCTCCGGCGAGCCGGAGGTTCCTCGGTCCGCTCGCCGCCAAGTGCAGCGGAACGGCGGGGTGCGGATCGCGCAGCCGGGAGCGGACCGGTCCCGCCGGGCCCGTGAACTCCTGCTCGTCACCGCTCAGCAGCGCACGCAGCACGGTGAGACCCTCGCGCATCTCGGCGGTCGTGCTCTGGCGCAGGCCGACGGGCCCGACCGAGCTGTCGCCCACGCCGAGCCCCAGAGTGAAGCGCCCGGGGGCCAGTTCGGCGACGCTGCGCGCGGCGGAGGCGACGACTGCCGGGTGGCGGGTCACCAGATTAGTGACCGCGGTGCCCAGCCCTATCCGCTCCGTGCCGAGCGCGGCGGCGGTCAGCGTGGTGAACACATCGCGCCACAGGAGCTGAGAGTCGGGGAACCACGCATTGTCGAAGCCGAGTTCCTCCGCTCTGCGCACCGAGGTCACGATCCGGTCGGCGCGGTCGCAGGGCGGAATCCGGACACCGACCGCCAACCGGCCCGGTGCGGTGCTCATGTGCCGCCCCGCATGCCGTATGCGGCGTCGATGTCGCCCTCGGCGGCGCTCACCGAGCATTCACCAGCGGAGTGTCGACGCCCACCGGGCCCAGGGGGGTCGCCCCGCCGGGGGAGCCGAGCGCGCTGTCCCGGCCCGGCAGCGCTTCGGTGAAGAAGGTCCGGTTGTCCTCGCGGAAGTCGGGGTCCGCCTTACGGTCCACCGTGATCGCCTGCTCCGGGCAAGCGACCTCGCAGGCCCCGCAGTCGATGCACTCCATGGGGTTGATGTAGAGCTTGCGCTCGCCCTCGTAGATGCAGTCGACCGGGCACTCCTCCATGCAGGACCGGTCCATGATGTCGACGCAGGAGGCGCCGATGACGTACGCCATGGTGTGTTCAGTGCTCCTTCTCGGTGGAGTGCCCGGGGAACAGGGCAGCCTCCGGGTCGATGACGGTGGCCGCGTTATTGACGGCGGTGGCGGCCTCGCCGAAGCCGACCGAGATGAGGCGGACCTTGCCGGGGTAGTCGGTGATGTCGCCCGCGGCGAAAACCCGGGGCAGGTTGGTCGCCATGTGGGTGTCGACGGTGATGTTCCGGGCCTGGAGGTCGAGGCCCCAGTGCTGAAGCGGACCGAGGTCGGCGAGGAAGCCGAGCGCGGCGACGACGGTCCCGGCCGGGACGAGGCGGGTCTCCTTGGTGACGCGGTGGCGGATCTCGGCCTGCTCCACCCGGTCGGCACCGGTGAGCCGGCTCACCTCGCAGTCGGTGACGATCTCCACGCCGAGGGTGCGGACCTTCTCGACGGACGCCGCGTGGGCGCGGAAGCGGGCGGTGCGGTGCACGAGGGTGACCGAGCGGGCGATCGGCGCGAGGAGGGCCGCCCAGTCGAAGGCGCTGTCACCGCCGCCGACGACGACCACGTCGCGATCCGCGTGCACGGACGGATCCGGCACGAAGTACTCCAGGCCGCGCCCCAGGAACTCCTCCCCGGCGGGCAGCGGGCGCGGAGTGAACGTTCCCACCCCGCCGGTGATGACGACGGCCCTGGTCCGCACCGTCGCCCCCTGGTCGCTGCGGACGACCGGCAGCCCTTCGGCGTCATGCGTCAGCTCGGCGGCCCGGTGGCCCAGGAGATAGCGCGGAGAGTACGGCTCGGCCTGGGCGACGAGACCGTCCACCAGATCGCGGCCGCGCACGGACAGGAAGCCGGCGATGTCGAAGATCGGCTTCTCGGGATACATCGCGCTGATCTGCCCGCCGAGCTGCGGCAGGACGTCCATGACGGTGACGGTCAGGCCGCGGAACCCTGCGTAGTAGGCCCCGTAGAGGCCCGCCGGGCCGGCGCCGATGATCAGGACGTCGGTGGTCAGGACGCCGGTGTCGTCGGTGAGTTGGCTCATGGTGTGAGCGTAGGAACGAGGTGGCGGTTCTCCCTATGGAGTCGTTCCGGTGAGCAGGACGCGGCTGGTCGGGTGGGCGCGCGGCGGGTGCGTCGGGGCTCCGGAACGCGGCGAGGGGCCCGCCGTCCGGCGGGCCCCTGCGCTCTCGTCCTGCGTTTCCTGCATCTCCCTCCGCCTGCCCGGCGGAGCGCTCAGGTCAGTGACCGTCCGATGCCCAGCGCGGCGGTCCGCAGCGCCGTCGCGTACCCCGCCGCGTCCATCCGGTAGGTGGGCGCCGTGATGGACAGCGCGCCCACCAGCGTGGTGCCCCCGGCGAACACCGGAACGGCCAGGCTCGCGTACCCGAGTCTGATCTCCTCGGACTCCAGGACGATGCCCTCCTCCCGGATCCGGTCGAGCTGGGCGCGCAGGCGGCCCGGCGAGATCACCGTGTGCCGGGTGATCGGCTTGAGGCCGCCCCGGACCACGTCGACGAAGAGCGACGGCGGCGAGTGGGCAAGGATCGCCTTGCCGGTGCCCGTGCAGTACAGGGGCAACCGGCCCGCCACCCGGGACTCGGCGTTCAGCCCGCGGTGCGGGAAGATCTTGTCGAGGTAGACGACGTCCAGACTGTCGTGGATGGCGAAGTGGATGGTCTCCCGGGTGATCAGCAGAAGATCCTCCATGTACGGCTGCACTGCCTCGCGCAGGATGCGCTGCCGATGGACGCGCTGCCCCAGCTCGAACAGGCGCAGCCCGAGCCGGTAGTCGCACCCCTCCCGCTCCAACAGCCCCCAGGTGACCAGCTCTTGGGCCAGCCGGTGCACCGTGGCCTTGGCCGCCCCCGAACGACGCACCAGCTCGGCCAGCGAGAGGGCGGCGTCGTCGGAGGTGAAGGCCTCCAGGATCGGACGGACCTTCCCCAGCACGGAGTTCATGGGGTCGACTCCGCCCGCCTCGATTCCGCCCGCCCCGGACCCGCCCGTATCGGTCCTGCCCGCACCGACCTCGGGCCCCGGCGCGGCGCGGCGTGCCGAGAGCACGAGGCCCTGCGGCGCCGG
Source organism: Streptomyces sp. NPDC046925 (assembly GCF_040644915.1). Taxonomy (NCBI): domain Bacteria; kingdom Bacillati; phylum Actinomycetota; class Actinomycetes; order Kitasatosporales; family Streptomycetaceae; genus Streptomyces; species Streptomyces sp. NPDC046925. The sequence goes on from NZ_JBEYWZ010000004.1 coordinate 646,826, forward strand.
GTGCGCGACCGGGTGCGCGAGGGAGCGGTGACCGGCCGGCGCCACATCGGCCGGCGCTTTCATGCCGAGCGCCCCGCGTCCACGGCCGCCGGGTCGATGACCGCGACGCCCATCCCGGTGAGCCACTCGGGCATCGGCTCGTACGCCAGACGCCGTGCGGGCGCATGATCCAGAGCGGCGGCCATCAGCAGCCACGTCCGCAGTTCCTGCGCGCCGTTGCCCGCGGCCTTCTCCAGTTCCTCGGTCGTGTAGTCAGTGAGGCGGTGTGCCTCGCCGCGCTCCAGGAGGGTGAGGAACTCGTTGTCGAACTCCGGGGTGAGGGATGCTTCGGCGGCCCGGATGATCTCGCGGCGGCGGGCGTCGTAGTCCTGCCAGTTCTCGCGGCCGTTGAGCCATGCGCCGACCATGAACTCCTCGTCCTCGCCGTGCGGTTCGCGCCAGTCAGGCCAGGGCAGCCGGTGCGAGAGGCCGCCCGAGCCGACCACCGCGACCCGCCGGTCACCGGGGAAGGCGAGCACGGCCTCGCGAATCGCGTGCCCCAACTGCTCGCACCGCTCCAGCGTCGGCAGCGGCTGAGCGAAGACGTTCACCACCAGCGGCACGATCTCCACGTCGAGCCCGTCGAGCAGGTACTGGATGGCGTGCGACTGCCCGTGGTCGATCTGGAGCCTGGCGGAGAATGCCGGATCGAACCGGCCGCTCTCCACCAACGAGTCGGCGATGTGCTGCGCGAGCGGCACGTCCACCGGCTGCGGGCCCTTCGGCGTCCCGGACTCGCCGCTCGCAATACACTCCCCGACGCCCAGCGTGAACGGCGGGATCAGATCGAGCCAGAACCCGCGGAAATGGTTCGAGCCGATCAGGACGACGGTGTCGGGACGGGTGCGCGCCAGTTCGTCGCGGGCCACACCGAGCGCGTCACGAAAGCGTTCGGCGCGGTCCTTGTGAAGGGTCTCCTCCCAGTGCGTGTTCATCAGGGTGCTGTGGGAGGCCCCCACGCCGAGCACGATCTCGCTCATGCCGTTACTCCTTCCGGCTCCACGACGGGCCCGGACTTTCCGGCGGAGGCGCACTCCGCGCGGGAACGGGTCACGGTGTCGACCGCCGTGCGGATCAGATGGCGGGTCAGTTTCTGCATCTCCCGTACGGAGACGGTGTTCATGCCGCGGGCGAAGTCGATGTCAAAGGGCGCCTCGGCCACCTTCGGCATGCCGATGCGGACGGTCGGGATGCCGCGTCCGCGCAGGATGTTCGCGTCGGTCGCGCCGCTGTTGCCGACCACGACCTCGTGCGGGCGCCCTTCGAGGGCCTCCCATCCGGCGACCGCGCTGCGAAAGACCCAGCTCTCCCGGCTGGTGGTGGTCCCCGGGATGGCGAGGACCATCTCGACCGACGCGTCGAGCCCGGGCATCGAGCGCTTCAACTCGGCCACAGCCGCGAGGAATTCACGCTTCGCCTGCATGGGCGTCGTCTCCGGGGCGATGCGCAGGTCGACCCGCAGCGTGCAGGCCGCCGTGGTCACCGCGGCCATGCGCGGCCAGCCGCCCCGCACCGACGACACGATGCCCTGCGGCGCGACAGTGCCGCCGGTGTGCCGCTTCGCGTACGCGGCGAACCACTCCTCGAGGTGCCGTACGACGTCACCGGCGCGGTTGATCGCGTTGTCGTAGGGGAGCCGGTGGCGCGAGCCCACGTAGGTGTGGGTGCCGTGCACCGTCACCTCGAACCAGACCAGGCCGACCTCGTCCCACGACACGGTCCAGCCCGGCTTGGCGATGACCGCGTAGTCGGTGTACACGCCCTGCTCGAGGAGGAACGAACAGCCCGCCCCCTGGCCGGTGTTGAGCCGGCAGCTGCCGGGACGGGCGTTGGTGGGCATGCCGCCGGCGCCGAACGCGGCCACCAGATCCCCGGTCAAAGGGACCCCGGCCAGCGCGATCGCCTCGGCGGCCATCATCACGCAGGCCGCGTGCCCTTTGGGGTTGGAGGCTCCGAGGCCGGTCACCAGGTCGTCGTAGACGGTGGCCTCGGGGCGCATGTCCTCGCGCAGCTTCGGCCCGATCCACGGCACGTCCTCGCTCGCGTCGCCCACGGTGAGGGTGTCGATGGGTGCGTACAGCATCAGATCGGGTCCGGTGCCGTCGCCTTCGAGGCGGGCCCAGGCGTTCGCCTGGCGGGCGTCGAGGGGCTGGCAGGCCGCGCGCAGGCCGACCGAGGCGAGGGCTCCGGCGATGTGTTCGGCGAGCGGCCGCTCGTCACCGGTCGGACTGGCGATCCCGACGAGGCCGACGATCAGCTCACGCAGCCGCTCGTCGGTGACATGCGCCCAGGCCTCCGTCACCCAGGCGCGACGCCGGTCGTCGAGCCCGGAGAGTCCCAAGGGCCCGTCGACGGGCTGATCGCCGCTCACTGGTTGACCCGGTGCACCTGGGTCAACGTCGTCTCCGCGAAGCGCTTCTTGGCGCGGGGGAGTGCCACCGCGACGGCGGCACCGAGCAGGATCTTGAGCAGGGTGCGGGCCATGATCAGGCCTCCGTTTCCGTGGTGTCCGTGGTGGGTTCGGTGACGCCGGCGGCGGCGAGCTTCTTCGCGTACTCCTCCTCGCTGAGGTTGCGCCAGGCGGTCAGCGACACGTCGGGGCGGTAGAGCTTCTCCGGGGGCGCGTCGGTCACGTCGACCATCCAGGCGTCCTGGCCGGAGAACTGGCCGTGGAACAGCCAGCGGATGGCGCCGAGGTACTTGCCGTAGAAGCGGAGGGTGTCCCAGCCCTGCTTGAAGTTGACCATCACGCCCACGTACATGTGGTGGTCGGCGTCGATCGGCACGTAGAACTCGTAGTGCATGAAGTTGGGGTAGGCGATTCGCAGCATGCCCGGCATCGACAGGGACGCGAAGCCGGGGAAATCCTGGGACTCGATCACCGGGTCGACGTCGTCGGTCTTGCCGGTGTTGCCGAGGTTGAACGTCCCCTCCGGCGGCTGCTTCATCCACCACCGCTTGTTGGTCCAGCGGCCCACGCCCGGGAAGTCGGCATCCCAGTAGACCTCGTCCTGGACGCGGTAGATCCAGCGGCCCTTCGGCACGATCCGCGTGATGTTCCACGTCGGCATCGGCTTGAACAGTCGCCACAGTGCCGTCCGGTGGAGGTACTTGGCGTGCCCTTCGTCGAAGCCGTTCTCGCAGGCGAAGCGCCAGTTGCCGCCACGCGGATCGAAGCGGCCGCCCATCACGAAGGCGTTCGACACCAGCTCCTCGGGCAGCTGCTCGTCGATCGGGTGCGGCTCCTCCTCGGCGATCGGCATGTACACCCAGACCATGCCGAGCCGCTCCTCGACGGCGTACGTGCGCACGCCCAGCTTGCCCGTGAGGCGGCAGCCGGGACCGTCGGTGATGACCGCGGACAGATTGCCCGTGGGCAGGTCGAAGGTCCAGCCGTGATACGGGCAACTGACGGTGCCGGGAAACTGCTGGTTGCCCTCGGAGAGCGGGACGCCGCGGTGCGGGCAGCGGTTGTGCAGCGCGTACACCTTGCCGCTGTCGCGGATCAGCGTGATCTTCTCGCCGCAGAGCGTGAACGGTTTTGGGTCGCCGGTAATGTGGCTCGCCCAGGTGACCGGGTACCAGTAGCCGCGGAACCCGGACGCCGCCTTGTCGTAGTGGGGCCAGGACGACCAGTCCTGCCGGCCGATCTTCTCGGCGGACGCGGCGCGGGGTGCCTTGGCGGTCTCCTTCGCTGCGGTCTTCCGTGCGGCGGGGGATCGTTCGCTCGTCGTCATCTCGTCGTGGCCTCCTGCTTCGGTGGGTGTGCGGCACGAGCATCCGGCGCGGTGCGACGCCTGCCTATGAACCTGTTCCGGTGAACGGACCGTGGCCGGGCGGACCGGTCAGCGAACCATCGAGCTGGATCACTCAGGGGCGGCCGGGCAGCATCCGTCCATGAACCGGATGACGCTTCCCGGCCTGGTCGACACGGCGGCCGTACTTCACGGCGAACGGGCCTTCCTCACCGTCGACGGAACCCGGCGCACCTACGCGCAGACGCGCACGGCCGCGGCCACGATGGCCGGCGCGCTGGCGGCCCGGGGCTGCCGCCCGGGGGACCGGGTCGCCGCGCTCCTGTCCAACCGCATCGAACTGATCGATCTGGTCCTTGGCTGTGCCTGGCTCGGCGCGGTCGTGGCCCCGCTCAACACGGCACTGCACGGGCGGCTGCTCCGGCATGCGCTGGACGAGTCGGAACCCCGGTTCCTGTACGTGGAGGGGGAGCTGGCCGCGCGGGTGCGAGAGGTGGGATACGCGGGGGAGGTGTGGGTGACCGGTTCGCCGGAGGCACCTGTCCCCGGCATCGAAGAGGCGCTCGACGCGCACCCGTCCCGCCCCGGTGAGACGGCGGCCATCCTGTTCACCTCCGGCACGACCGGTCCCTCCCGTGGTGTGCGCTGCCCGCACGCGCAGTTCGCCTGGTGGGGCCGGAACGTGGCGGACTCGCTGCGCCTGACCGCCGACGACACCCTCTACACCTGCCTGCCCCTGTTCCACACCAACGCGCTCAACACGCTGGTGCAGGCGATGACGGTGGGGGCCTCCATGGCGGTGGACCGCCGGTTCTCGGCCTCGCGCCACTGGGCACGGGCCGCCGAGACGGGAGCCACCTGCGTGTATGTGCTCGGCGCGGTGGTGCCGATGCTGCTCGCACAGCCGCCCGGGCCCGCCGACCGCGCACACCGGGCCTGGCGTGGACTCGGACCGGGCACGCCCGGCCCGCTCTGGGACGCTTTCCGCCAGCGGTTCGGCGTCACCCTCGTCGACGGGTTCGGCTCCACGGAGACCAACCTGGTCATCGGCTCCGCACCGGAGGACTGCCGTCCCGGGTACATGGGCACGGTGCGTGACGGCTTCGAGGCACGGATCGTCGACGCGGACCTCTCGTCCGTGCCGGACGGAACGCCCGGGGAACTCCTCGTCCGCACCGACCAGGAACATGCCTTCGCCACGGGCTACCTGGGCGAGGTGACACCGGATCCGGGTGCGTGGCGCCGCACCGGGGACCGTGTGGTGCGCGAGCCCGACGGCTGGTTCCGCTTCGTCGACCGCGTCAAGGACAGCATCCGGCGCCGCGGCGAGAACATCTCCTCGTACGAGGTCGAGACCGCGCTGCGGGCACATCCCGATATCGCCGAGGCGGCCGCGTTCCCGGTCCCGTCCACGCTCGCCGAGGACGAGGTGATGGTGGCGGTCGTCCCGCGCGCAGGCCGCACGCTCGACCCGGCGCACGTGGCGCGGCACTGTGCGGGAGAGCTTCCCGCGTTCGCGGTGCCGCGGTACGTGGATGTGGTCGCGGCGTTGCCGCTCACGGAGACGGGCAAGGTACGCAAGTCCATGCTGCGGGAGCGGGGGGTGACCGGGGGGACGTGGGACCGGTGCAGACACGACCCGGACCCTGGCCCAAGGCACGAATGACCAAAGGCACGCTTGACCACGACACGAGGGCACCCCCCGCGGCGGCGACGGGGGCACGGGCATGGCGGGGCTCGCGGACCGGCTCGGCGCGGTCGACGGCCGGTTCGTGATCGAGTCGC
>NZ_JBEYWZ010000005.1:0-333352 GCF_040644915.1 Streptomyces sp. NPDC046925
TTTCCCTTTCCGGCGGTTCCGACTCTACCAGATCCTTTCGGGCCTGATTCCCAGTCAGCGGGGCTTGTCTTCGCGGCTGTTGGGCCGTTCCGACGAGTGAGACATTAGCGGAATCCTGGCTCCCGATCCAAATCGGGGCGTCCTTTCGAACGCGGATTCCTCATTTCGCAAACACGCATGAAAACGAGCAGACGACGGGTCAGCAAAGTGACACGACATCGATCGCTTGAATGTTGTTGCGGAATGGCTGCCCGGGGACCGACCAAGGGTCGACGCTCACGTCGGGCAACTCGGAGAACACTACGTACGCGGCCTTGGCGTGTCAACCCTGGTACGCGGCGTCCCCCGAGAGCTACCGTAGGGGATGTGACTACGCATGCGCACACCCAGCTGTGGTGGGCCGCCTGACGGCGGCCGTACACACGCATGTACTCAACGGCCGCCGACTCGGCGGCCGTTCTCGTTTCTCCCCCTGGAGGACCCGGAGCCCGGTCGTCGGGCCGGCGGTCCTGACCAGGAGGTGGAGAGATGACGAGGATCTTCAGCGGGATCAAGCCGACGGGGCATCTGACCCTGGGGAACTACCTGGGCGCCGTGCGCCAGTGGGCAGAGGTGGATCAGCACCGCGCCGACTCGCTGTTCAGTGTCGTGGATCTGCACGCGCTGACCGTGGATCACGATCCCGGCCGGGTGCGAAGGCTCAGTCGGCAGGCGGCGACGTTGTTGCTTGCATCGGGGATCGATCCCGAGCAGGCCACCGTGTTCGTACAGAGTCATGTGGACGAGCACGCCCGGCTCTCGTATCTGCTGGAGTGCGTCGCCACGGACGGCGAGATGCGGCGGATGATCCAGTACAAGGAGAAGTCCGCCCTCGAGCGGGCTCGTGGCGGGAGTGTCCGGCTTTCGCTGCTCACGTATCCCGTGCTGATGGCGGCGGACATCCTGGCGTACGGGGCGGACGAGGTGCCGGTCGGGGACGATCAGGTGCAGCACGTCGAGCTCACGCGGGATCTGGCGGTGCGGTTCAACCAGCGGTACGGGCACACGTTCGTGGTGCCGCGGGCCACGTTCCCCAAGGTGGCGGCCAGGGTCATGGATCTGCAGGACCCGATGTCGAAGATGGGGAAGTCCGGGGATGCCGGGGCCGGGATCGTCTATCTGCTCGATGAGCCGGACGTCGTGCGGAAGAAGATCATGCGCGCCGTCACGGACAGCGGGAGCGAGGTCGAGTACGACCGGGAGACCAAGCCGGGGATCTCGAACCTGCTGGAGATCCTCGCGGCCTGCGAAGGCGGGGACCCCGAGGGCCTGAGCGGTGTGTACGACTCGTACGGGGCCTTGAAGAAGGACACCGCCGAGGCCGTGGTGGAGGTGCTGCGGCCCTTGCAGGAGAGGCACAAGGAGCTCGTCGCCGATCCCGCTTATGTGGAAGAGGTGCTGCGGCGGGGAGCCGAGCGGGCCAGGGGGATGTCCAGGCCGACGGTGGATGCCGCCTATCGCGCGATCGGTCTGTTGCCGCCGGTGGAGGTGACCGCGGCAGCGCTGTAGGCGCGGGTGGGGGCGTGCGGGGCCGGGCAAGGGGGCGCGGTTACCGCGCGCCCCCGGCCCCGGGCGTCAGCTGTTGTTGCCGGATGCCAGTTCGCGGCTGCGGTCGCGGGCGGCTTCGAGGGCGGCGATGAGGGCTGCTCGTACGCCGTGGTTCTCCAGCTCGCGGATGGCGTTGATGGTGGTGCCGGCCGGGGACGTGACGTTCTCGCGGAGCTTGACCGGGTGTTCGCCGCTGTCGCGGAGCATCACGGCGGCGCCGATCGCGGCCTGGACGATGAGGTCGTGGGCCTTGTCGCGGGGCAGGCCGAGGAGGATGCCCGCGTCGGTCATGGCTTCGACCAGGTAGAAGAAGTACGCCGGGCCCGAGCCGGAGAGGGCCGTGCAGGCGTCCTGCTGGGTCTCGGGGACGCGCAGGGTCTTGCCGACGGCGCCGAAGATCTCCTCGGCGTGGGCGAGGTGGGCGGCGGTGGCCTGGCTGCCCGCGGAGATGACGGACATGCCCTCGTCCACGAGGACCGGGGTGTTGGGCATGACGCGGACGACCGGGGTGCCCTCGGCGAGGTGCTCCTCGATGAAGGACGTGGTGATGCCGGCGGCGGCGCTGATGACCAGGCGGTCGGAGGTGATGTGCGGGGCGAGCTCTTCCAGGAGGCGGCCCATGTCCTGCGGCTTGACGGCGAGGATGAGGGTGTCGGCCTGCTTGGCGGCCTCGGCGTTGCTGACGGGGTCGACTCCGTAGCGCGTACGGAGTTCCGCGGCGCGTTCGGAGCGGCGGGTGGTGACCAGGAGGTCGGCGGGGGCCCAGCCGGCCCGGATCATTCCGCTGAGGAGGGCTTCGCCGATCTTGCCGGTGCCGAGGACTGCGACGGGCTGGGGCATGTGTGGGTCACCCTCCAGGTGCGGTTCAGCCGGGGTCGTTCTCTTCCGGTGATGCTCTTCCGGTCGTGCTCTCCGGTCATCCTCGCATTGGTGCGTCAGGCCGTGCGGCGGCGGAGGGTGGCGGCGCCGAGGGCGAGTACGAGGACGGCGCAGCCCGCGACGATCACGGCGTCGCGGACGAAGGCGCCGGTGACGGAGGAGTGGCGGAGGACTTCGTTCATGCCGTCGACGGCGTACGACATGGGCAGGACGTTCGAGATCGATTCGAGGACGGGCGCCATGTTGTCGCGCGGGGTGAACAGGCCGCAGAGGAGCAGCTGGGGGAAGATCACGGCCGGCATGAACTGGACGGCCTGGAACTCGGAGGCCGCGAAGGCGGAGACGAAGAGGCCGAGCGCCGTGCCGAGCAGGGCGTCGAGGAGCGCGACCAGGAGCAGCAGCCAGGCGGACCCCGTGACGTCGAGGCCGAGGGCCCACAGGGCGAGGCCGGTGGCGAGGACCGACTGGATGACGGCGAGGAAGCCGAAGGCGAGGGCGTAGCCCGCGATGAGGTCGCCCTTGGCCAGGGGCATCGCGAGGAGGCGTTCGAGGGTGCCGGAGGTGCGTTCGCGGAGGGTGGCGATGGACGTCACCAGAAACATCGTGATGAGCGGGAAGATCCCGAGGAGCGAGGCGCCGATGGAGTCGAAGGTCTGCGGGCTGCCGTCGAAGACGTAGCGCAGGAGAAGGAGCATCACGCAGGGGACGAGCAGCATCAGCGCGATGGAGCGGGGGTCGTGGCGGAGTTGTCGCAGGACGCGGGCCGCGGTGGCGAGGGTGCGGTGGGTGTTCATCGGGCGCTCCTGGTGGAGGTGCTGCTGCCGGTGGAGGTGCTGCTGGTGGGGGCGGGGTTGTCGCGGCGGGCGGCGGTGGCCTCGTCGACCAAGTGGAGGAAGGCCGCTTCGACGGTCTCGGTGGCGGTGCGGGTGCGCAGGGCCTGAGGGGTGTCGTCGGCGAGGAGTTCTCCTTCGCGCATGAGGAGGAGGCGGTGGCAGCGTTCGGCCTCGTCCATGACGTGCGAGGAGACGAGGATCGTGGTGCCGCGGTCGGCGGCGATGGAGTGGAAGAGGTTCCACAGGTCGCGGCGGAGTACGGGGTCGAGGCCGACGGTGGGTTCGTCGAGCACGAGGAGTTCCGGGGCGCCGAGGAGGGCGACCGCCAGGGAGACGCGGCTGCGCTGGCCGCCGGAGAGGTTGCCCGCGAGGGCGTCGGCGTGGGGCGTCAGGTCGACGTCCTCGATGGCCCGGGTGACGTGGTCGCGGCGGCGGTGGGCGGCGGGGCCGCGGCCGGGGTCGAGGACGGCGGCGAAGTAGTCCAGGTTCTGGCGGACGGTGAGGTCGTCGTAGACGGAGGGGTGCTGGGTGACGTACCCGATGCGGGGGCGGAGGCCGGGAGCGCCGGCGGGGTGGCCGAGGACGTTCAGGGTGCCGGTGACCTTGGCCTGGGTGCCGACCGTCGCGCGCATGAGGGTGGATTTGCCGCAGCCGGATGGGCCGAGGAGGCCGGTGATCTGGCCTTTCGGGACGGTGAAGGTCAGGTCGCGGAGGACTGTGCGGGGGCCTCGGATGACGGTCAGGCCCCTCGCCTCGATGGCTGGAGGTTCCTCGTCGCTCACGTTATTCATCATGCGATGATTATCGCGCGCCAGACGCCGGACACGTCAAGGCCCGGCCACCGAATCGGGGGCCGGGCCAGGGGGCGTACGGGAGCGGGGCGGTTACGTCCTCTTCTTCTTGCGGGACGGATTGCCCGTGCGGCGGGACGTGCGCTTCACGTACTGCTCGCGGGCCGTCTCGTACTCCTTGCGGTGGAGCTCTTCGCCGGGGGCCTCGGTGAGGGAGCGGACGAAGTAGGCGAGGAGGACGCCGACGAAGCCGATCGTCATGAGGCCGCGCATCGACGACTGGGACGCCGGGTCGTGGCGGCGGGTGAACCCCTCCCAGCTGCGGCGGAAGGCGATCGCGCTGCAGACCGAGAACATGATGAGGACCAGGAAGTTCACGAACGTCCCCACGTCCGCGATCGCCATGCCTTCGTACGCGAAACGCAGCACGAAGCATCCGGCCGCCGCCGCGAGCAGCGATCCCGCGGCGACGCCCGCGCGGCGGACGCCGTAGCCGTTGTCGTGGGCCACCCAGGTCGTACCGAAGAAGCGGAGGGGCTCGGGCTGCGGGCCGGGGGCCGTCGCGGCTGCCCCGGTCGTCGCCGCCGTGCGGTCGGGGGTGCTGGAATCTGCGCTCACTCGTCGAGTATCGCGCGGGGCGGGGGCCGGGCGGCGCAGGGGCGGGCTCGACGGGAGTCGGGAGGCGGGCGGCGCAGGGGTGAGCTCGGTGGGAGTCCGGTGGTGCGAGGGCGGGCTCGCCCTATTCGTCCCCCGCCTTGCCCTGCCGTACCACCCGGCGGCTAGTTTGGGTGGCAGGACAGGCAGACGGACCCAGGCGAAAACTGAGGCAGGCGGGACGGGGAGGTCAGGAGAGTGTCGCTTCGCGGAGGTGACCCAGCCGAGATCGGCGGCTACCCGCTCGAGGCACGGCTCGGCTCGGGCGGCATGGGCACGGTCTTTCTCGCACGTACGGCTTCGGGGCGCCCCGTCGCGATCAAGCTGATCCACCAGCAGTACGCCGGGGACGAGGAATTCCGTATCCGCTTCCGGCAGGAGGTGGCGGCGGCGCGGCGGGTGAGCGGCGCGTTCACCGCCGCCGTGGTCGACGCCGACCCGGAGGCCGAGCACCCCTGGATGGCGACGACCTATATAGAGGGACACACCCTCGCCCAGCACATCGCCAAGAAGGGCCCGCTGGCCGGTACGGACCTGCGTACGCTCGCCATCGGTCTGACGGAGGCGCTGCGTGACATCCACCGCGTCGGCGTCGTGCACCGTGACCTCAAGCCGTCGAACGTCGTGCTCTCACCCGAGGGGCCGCGCGTCATCGACTTCGGCATCTCGCGCGCCGCGGACCAGCAGACGCTGACGATGACGGGGCGGGTCATCGGTACGCCGCCGTTCATGTCGCCGGAGCAGTTGCAGGCGCCGCGCGGGGTCGGGCCCAGGTCCGACGTCTTCTCGCTGGGCACGTTGCTGGTGTACGCGGCGACGGGGCAGGGGCCGTTCGACGCGGACAGCCCGTACATGACGGCGTATCAAGTGGTCCACGAGCCGCCGGAGTTGGCCGCCGTGCCCGGCGCCCTGCGCGCCGTGGTCGAGCCGTGCCTCGACAAGGACCCCGACGCGCGTCCGTCCGCGGACGAGCTGCTCGAACGGCTGCGGGACCTGCCGGCCGAGTTGGGGGAAGCGGCGGGGGCGCCGGGCAGCCGTACGCGGGACACGGACACGCAGCATCACCGGTCCTCGGATGACGGGACCGAGGGCGGGAGTGCGGGCGGGACCGGGGGTGCGGGCGCTGCGGTTGCCGGGTCCGGGACCGGGACCGGGGCCGGGACCGGGGCCGGGACCGGGGCCGGGGCCGGGACCGGTCCCGGTGCTGGGAACGGTGCCGGGACCGGTGACGCTTCGACGGCCGCCGCGCCCGACGGGACTCTCAACGGCGGGCGTCTGCGCCGCCGTTGGCGGCCCGCGCTCGCCGCCGCCGTCGCCGTCGCCGCGCTCGGTGGCGGGGTCGCCGCGCTCCAGCTCGGCTCGTCCGACGCCTCTTCCGGAAGCGACGACGGCAAGGAGAGCACGGTCGCGGCGGCCGAGGCGCCGCCCCTGCCCGACGGCTACAAGCCCTGGCGCACGACCGTGCCCAACGACCGGGGCATCCCGGACGAGGTGCGCTGCGTGCCGCGCGGGGACGCGTTGTTCTGCGGGGGCGGCGGTGTCGTCGCGACCCGGCTGCGGATCTCCGACGGCAAGGAGATCTGGCGGGTGAAGAGCCCCGGCGTGCCCACGCAGGGCATGCACATCGTGGGCGCCACGAAGGACACCGTCCTCGGCTACCGCACCCCGGAGGGCAACGAATCGGCCCAGCAGCTGGTGGCGCTTGACGCCCGTACCAGCAAGGAGCTGTGGTCCCGGCCGATCGGCGGCCAGTCGATGGTCTACACCGGGCGGGTGCAGGACGCGGTGCTTTCCGGCTCGACCGTCCTGAGCGTCGACCCCGGCCGTACGCGGGTCGAGGCCAGGGACGCGCGCAGCGGGAGCATGCTCTGGTCGACGCCCGTTCCCGCGGGCTCCGAGTGCACGCCGGTCGCGGCGGGGCAGCGCGCGTACGCGATGTGCGCGCCGTCCGGCGAGGTCGCGAACGTCGATGTGCGCCACCCCGTCCTGCACACCCTCGGCCTCAAGTCCGGTGCGCTCGGCAAGGGCACTCCGGTTCAGGGGCCCGTGCAGCCGGTGGGTGATGCCGAGGGCGGGCTCGTCCTCCTGCACCAGCGGATGCAGGGCACCCAGTCCGTCGGGTACGACAAGGTGCTGCGGGTCGACCCGGAGAGCGGTGAGGTCTCGTCCCGGCCGCTGAAGAAGACGTACGACGCCACGCCCGGTATCGCTGACGGCACGGTCTACTTCGCCGAGACGACCGGGCGGATCAGCGCGGTGGATCCCGTGAGCGGTCGGCAGAAGTGGTCCCGGCAGACGAGCGTGGAGGGGGCTTCGGGGCCGGTGCCGGCTCCGGGGGGCGGTGCTGGGTCTGGGTCTGGGTCTGGGTCTGGGTCTGGGTCTGGTTCCGGGGCTCTCTACTTCAGCTCTGCCAGCGGGCGGGTCGTCGCCCTTTCCGCGCGGGGCGGCAAGCCGCTCTGGACCACGAGTCCGCGGGCGAAGGGGCTGACCGGCGAGTCGAACGCGAGTCCGCGGGTCGCGGTGTCGGGGCGGGTGCTGGTCGTGGCTGCGGCGGACAACACCGTGTTCTCGTTCGACGCGACGAAGCCGCCGAAGTCCGAGTGAACTCCGGCGGCTTTCGCGGTGGTGCCGGTGGTGCCGGTGGTGGCTGTGTTGCCAGTGTTTCCGTGATTCAGCAGCGGGGTGCCACGTAGCCGGTGCTGCCCGTGCGGACGTACGCGTCGGAGACGTAGCGGCCGCTGCCGATGCGGTCCCAGAGCTTCGTGGTGCCTGCCGGGCCCGTTATTTTCTCGCCCGGCTTCTGGCAGAGGATCGTCACTCGGGTTCCTGCCGAGAGGCGGCCTACCTTGCCGTACGAGGTGCCCGGGCCGGAGCGGACGTTGACGTCCGCGGCGATCGGGTACGTTCTTGCCGCCGCGGCTTCGATTTCCTCTGCGGATTCCGGTGCTATGACGTTCTCGCTCATGCTTCTCTCCCCCGTGAAGCGGCGGCTCTTGGCCACCCTGGCATGTTCGTCACTGGGGGGACGCCTGAGCGGGGCGGGGTGGTTGCGGTGACGGGGCTTCTTTCCCCAACCCCGCCCCTTCCCGAAAACTCGCTCGGCGCGAGGGCCTCGTACTGCCCTGTACGTGCCGTCATCACCGGCTCCGCCGAGTTCGTCCTCAAACGCCGGACGGGCTGAAAGAGCCTGCCCGGCATCCGTGAGACGCGCCCCGTAAGGGGCGCGGGGAACTGCGCGACCAGCCCGCGTCAGCCCAGCTTCGAAACGTCACGCACCGCGCCGCGGTCCGCGCTTGTGGCCATGGCCGCGTAGGCCCGCAGTGCTGCGGAGACCTTGCGTTCGCGGTTCTTGGGGGCGTACACGCCGCCCAGGGCCTCGCGGCGGCGGGTCAGTTCCGCGTCGTCGACGAGGAGTTCGATGCCGCGGTTGGGGATGTCGATGCGGATGCGGTCGCCGTCCTCGACCAGGGCGATCGCACCGCCGGACGCGGCCTCGGGCGACGCGTGGCCGATCGACAGGCCCGACGTACCACCGGAGAAGCGGCCGTCCGTGACCAGGGCGCAGGCCTTGCCGAGGCCGCGGCCCTTCAGGAAGGAGGTGGGGTAGAGCATCTCCTGCATGCCGGGGCCGCCCTTGGGGCCCTCGTAGCGGATGACGACCACGTCGCCTTCCTTGACCTGCTTCTTGAGGATCTTGTCGACCGCTTCTTCCTGCGACTCGCAGACCACGGCCGGGCCCTCGAACGTCCAGATCGACTCGTCGACGCCCGCCGTCTTCACGACGCAGCCGTCCTCGGCGATGTTCCCCTTGAGGACCGCGAGGCCGCCGTCCTCCGAGTACGCGTGCGCCAGGTCCCTGATGCAGCCGCCCGCGGCGTCCGTGTCCAGGCTGTCCCAGCGCTTCGACTGGGAGAAGGCGGTCGCCGAGCGCTCGCAGCCCGGGGCCGCGTGCCACAGCTCGACGGCTTCGTCAGAGGGCGAGCCGCCGCGCACGTCCCAGGTGCCCAGCCACTCCTTGATGGACGCGGAGTGGACCGTGTGCACGTCCTCGTTCAGGAGGCCGCCGCGGTACAGCTCGCCGAGGATCGCGGGGATGCCGCCCGCGCGGTGCACGTCCTCCATGTAGTACGTGCCGCCGGGCGCGACGTTCGGGGCGACCTTGGCCAGACAGGGGACGCGGCGCGAGACGGCGTCCATGTCGGCGAGGGTGTAGTCGAGCTCGGCCTCCTGCGCGGCGGCGAGCAGGTGCAGGATCGTGTTCGTGGAGCCGCCCATGGAGATGTCGAGCGCCATGGCGTTGTCGAAGGCGGCGCGTGTGGCGATGTTGCGCGGCAGGACCGACTCGTCGTCGCCGTCGTAGTACCGCTTGGCGATCTCGACGACCGTCCGGCCCGCGTTCTCGTACAGCGCCTTGCGGGCGGTGTGCGTGGCGAGGGTCGAGCCGTTGCCCGGCAGGGAGAGGCCGATGGCCTCGGTCAGGCAGTTCATGGAGTTGGCCGTGAACATGCCGGAGCAGCTGCCGCAGGTCGGGCAGGCGTTCTCCTCGATACGGAGGATGTCCTCGTCCGAGACGTTCTCGTCGACCGCGTCGCTGATCGCGTTGACCAGGTCGAGTTTTCGGACGGTGCCGTCCACCAGCGTGGCCTTGCCGGCCTCCATCGGGCCGCCGGAGACGAAGACCGTCGGGATGTTGAGGCGCAGGGCCGCGTTCAGCATGCCGGGGGTGATCTTGTCGCAGTTGGAGATGCAGATCAGGGCGTCGGCGCAGTGCGCCTCCACCATGTACTCCACCGAGTCGGCGATCAGATCGCGGGAGGGCAGGGAGTACAGCATGCCGCCGTGGCCCATCGCGATGCCGTCGTCCACGGCGATCGTGTTGAACTCGCGCGGGACGGCGCCCGCGGCGACGATCGCCTCGGAGACGATCCGGCCCACCGGCTGGAGGTGGGTGTGGCCGGGCACGAACTCGGTGAAGGAGTTGGCGACGGCGATGATCGGCTTCCGCCCGATGTCCGCGCCGGGTACACCGGAGGCACGCATAAGGGCGCGTGCGCCCGCCATGTTGCGGCCGTGGGTGACTGTGCGGGACCTGAGCTCGGGCATCGTCGCTCGCTCCTTCTGAGATCTCAGAGACATAGGAATCGACTGTTTTCGAGGGTACGCCGACCCTCCACGATCTGGACAGCCTGTCCGGAATGCGGGACAACCGTCTCGGTGAGCGGCTGTCCCACGCCCCCGTCAGGGGCCGGTCAAGGGCCGGTCAGGGGCCGGTCAGGTGCCTCTGCACCACCGGCGCGATCCGCGCGATGATCGCCTCCGGGTCCGCGGACGCCAGGGGCTCGACCTGGATCACGTACCGCAGCATGGCCGTGCCCACCAGTTGCGCGGCCGCCAGTTCCGCCCGCAGCTCCGCGTCCGGCTGGTCGAGCCGGCTCGCCATCCTGCCGAGCAGCTGCCCGGCGATGAGCCGGCGGAAGACGGCCGCCGCCGTTTCGTTGTTCACCGCCGAGCGCACGATCGCGAGCAGCGGTACGCGGGTCGCGGGGTTCTCCCAGACGCCGAAGATGAAGCGGGTCAGGCGCTCGCCGACGCCGTCGAGCGGGCCCTCCTCGATCGCGGCGGGGGCGTCGAGCGCGGGCGCGAAGGCCACCTCGATCGACGACTCGAAGACCTGTTCCTTCGTGCCGAAGTAGTGGTGCACGAGGGCCGAGTCCACCCCGGCCGCCTTGGCGATCCCGCGTACGGACGTCTTCTCGTACCCCCGGGCGGAGAACTCGGTGCGGGCCGCCTCCAGGATGCGGTCCCGTGTCGCGGGGCCCCCGGCGGACTGCGTACGGGACGGGCGTCCCCTGCGGCGCGGGGCCGCGTCGCCCTGTGAGGCCGATGTCACGACCGGGGCACCTTCACCGCGGACGCCAGATGCAGCCGCGTATAGGCGAGGGCCTCGGCGAGGTCGGCCTCGCGCTCGGCGCTGGACATCGCGCGGCGCGTGTTGACCTCGATGACGACGTGGCCGTCGAAGCCGCTGGTCGCCAGGTGCTCCAGGAGCTCGGCGCACGGCTGGGTGCCGCGGCCCGGCACCAGGTGCTCGTCCTTGGCGGAGCCCTTGCCGTCGGCGAGGTGGACGTGCCCGAGGCGGTCGCCCATGCGGTCGATCATGTCCATCGCGTCCGTGCGGGCAGTCGCGGTGTGGCTGAGGTCGACCGTGAAGTGGCGGTAGTCGTCCTTGGTGACGTCCCAGTCGGGGGCGTAGGCGAGCATCTCGCGGTCGCGGTAACGCCACGGGTACATGTTTTCGACAGCGAACCGGACGTCCGTCTCGTCGGCCATTTTCCAGATGCCGTCGACGAAGGCGTTCGCGTACCCGCGCTGCCAGCGGAAGGGCGGGTGCACGACGACGGTCGACGCGCCCAGCTTCTCGGCGGCGGCCTGCGCGCGCTGGAGCTTGACCCAGGGGTCCGTGGACCACACGCGCTGTGTGATCAGGAGACATGGCGCGTGCACGGCGAGGATCGGGATCCGGTGGTAGTCGCTGAGTCTGCGCAGCGCCTCGATGTCCTGGCTAACGGGGTCCGTCCACACCATGACCTCGACGCCGTCGTAGCCGAGGCGCGCGGCGATCTCGAAGGCCGTCGCCGTCGACTCCGGATAGACCGAGGCCGTCGACAGGGCGACCTTCGCATCCGGGATGCGCACCACTGGTTCTGCCACGAGGGACAGCGTACGGGCCCCGCCCCGGCACCCGGGAGGTGGTCTCCCACACACCCGAGTCCTGTGTGACGTACGTCTAGTGGAGAGGAGACGCGCCCTACGACGTCGGAAGGTGGTCGAGCCTGCGCAGGATCACGCCCTCGCGCAGTGCCCACGGGCAGATCTCCAGGGTCTCGACCCCGAAGAGATCCATCGCACCCTCGGCGACGAGCGCCCCCGCGAGCAGCTGTCCGGCCCGCCCCTCGGAGACTCCGGGCAGTTCGGCGCGCTCCACGACCGTCATCGCGGCCAGTTGCGGCACCCAGTCCTCCAGGGACTTGCGCTTCAGCTCACGCTGTACGTAGAGACCGTCGGCGGAGCGTGCGGCGCCCGCGAGCCTGGCCAGCTGCTTGAACGTCTTCGACGTCGCCACGACGTGGTCCGGGGCGCCGAAGCGGCTGAACTCCCCGACCGTGCGGGCGATCTCGGCGCGCGCGTGCCGCCGCAGCGCCTTCACGTCGGCGGGGTCCGGCGGGTCCTGGGTCAGCCAGGAGGACGTCAGACGGCCCGCGCCGAGCGGCAGGCTGACCGCGGCGTCCGGTTCCTCGTCGATGCCGTACGCGATTTCGAGCGAGCCGCCGCCGATGTCGATGACCAGGAGCTTTCCCGCCGACCAGCCGAACCAGCGGCGGGCGGCGAGGAAGGTGAGGCGGGCCTCCTCCTCGCCGGTGAGGACCTGGAGGTCGACGCCGGTCTCCTCCTTGACCCTGGCCAGGACCTGGTCGGCGTTGCTGGCCTCGCGCACCGCGGAGGTCGCGAACGGCAGCAGATCCTCGACGCCCTTGTCCTCGGCGGCCTCAAGGGCGTCACGCACGGTGCCGACCAGGAGACCGACGCCCTCGGGGCCGATCGCCCCGGCGTCGTCGAGGAGTTGGGCGAGCCGCAGGTCCGCCTTGTGCGAGTAAGCGGGCAGGGGGCGCGCGCCGGGGTGTGCGTCCACCACCAGCAGATGCACCGTGTTCGAACCTACGTCGAGGACACCGAGTCTCATATACGGAACGCTACTGCTCGTACGGCTGTCGCTGGTCCTCGGACCGGGTACCGCGCGCATACCCTGGAGACGTGCCAAAGACGAAAAAGGCGAAGACCGACAAAACGAAGCCGAAGAATAAGTCGGGGAAGCCGGAGAAGGCCGCGAAGTCTGCCAAGTCTGCGAAGACGCAGCCGGACGAGAAGGGTCTCGACTTCGCCCGGGCCTGGGTGGAGTTCCCTGATCCCGCGGACGACGAGCAGGTCTTCCGCTGTGATCTGACATGGCTGACCTCTCGGTGGAGCTGCATCTTCGGCAGTGGCTGCCAGGGCATTCAGGCGGGCCGGGCGGACGACGGGTGCTGCACGCTGGGTGCCCACTTCTCCGACGAGGACGACGAGAAGCGCGTCGCCGAGTCCGTGGCGCGGCTCACGCCGGACATCTGGCAGCACCACGACATCGGCACGGAGACCGGCTGGGTCTCGACCGACGACGACGGCGAGCGCCAGACCCGCCCGTACAACGGCTCCTGCATCTTCCAGAACCGTCCCGGTTTCTCCGGGGGCGCGGGATGCTCGCTGCACATCCTGGCGCTGAAGGAGGGGCGCGAGCCGCTGGAGACGAAGCCGGACGTGTGCTGGCAGTTGCCGGTCCGGCGGACGTACGAGTGGATCGACCGGCCCGACGACACGCGGATCCTCCAGGTGTCCATCGGGGAGTACGACCGGCGGGGCTGGGGGCCCGGCGGGCACGACCTGCACTGGTGGTGCACGTCCGCGACGTCGGCGCACGGCGCGGGTGATCCCGTGTACGTCTCCTACCGTCCCGAGCTGACGGAGCTGATGGGCAAGGAGGGGTACGACCGGCTCGCGGAGCTGTGCGAGGAGCGCCTCGCTTCTCAGCTGCCGCTGGTCGCACCGCATCCGGCGGATCCCTCTCGCTGAATCCCGGCCGCGTACCGGGGCCCTAGCTCCCGCTCGGGCTCGGGTCGCCGCTGTCGCTCGGCGGGGGTGTCGAGGTGCCCGGGTCCGACGGGGTCGGGGTCGGGTCCGGGGTGGTCGGTGTCGGGTCAGGGGTCGTCGGGGTGGGGGTCGGGTCTGGGGTCGTCGGGGTCGGCCTCGGCTTCGGGGGTGTCGGGGTCGGGCGGGGGCCGGGGTGCGTCGGACGGCCCGAACCGCTGCCGTACCCGTCGATCGAGACGATCGCCCCCGAGGGCGCGACGGAGACCCGTGCGCTCCAGTGCCCGGCGGGCTCCCGCGTGCGGTCGACGTACACCCGGAGGGTGAACGTCTCTCCCGGTGAGAGCGTCCCGGACGACCGGCTCAGGTAGAGCCAGGGCGCCCCCGCGCTCGCCGACCAGTGGACCGGCTCGCCCCCCGACGCGGAGAGCGTGATCAGTGTCGTACCGCCGCTGGGCTGCGCCGCGACGGTGAGGCGGCCGGCGCCGGTGCCGGAACGGGACGGCGCCGATCCGGAGCTGATGACCTCCACGGAGACGTCCGGTGAGCGGCTGCCCGCGGTGAAGCGGGGGTCGGGCGGGGTGTCGGCGTTGCCCGCGTTCTCGTAGTCCTCGGGTCGGCGGTCGCCGTTCATGCCGTCGGGTCCGGAGTCGCTGGCGCTGACCGAGCGGCCGTCCTGGCCCTCGCCGGTCAGCGGCGCACCGCGGTACGCCGCCCAGAGCGCGAGGACCGGGGCGGCCACCACCGTGGCGACGACCGTCGTCGTCACGGCACGCGCGCGCATCCGGTCGCGGCGGGCCGCGTGGTCCTTGGGGTCCACCGGGAAACCGCGCCGGTCGAAGCGCGGACCGCCGCCCCGCGCGCGCGGGACGTGCGCCATCGCCACGTGCACGGCGGCCCGCGGTGCCTCGATGACGGGCAGCGCGGCCGGGGACGCGGCGGTGCCGGGCCAGGCGCCGGATCCGGCGCGCTCGGCGGTGCGGCGGCAGCGCGGGCAGTCGTCGACGTGCCGCACGAGCTCGCGGCGCAGGGCCGTGCCGAGCAGGAGCTGGTTATCGCCGGTGAGGCGGGCGACGATCGGGCAGTTGCCGGTCTCCACGACGGCGAGCGCGGCGCGCGTGCGCTCCACCTCGCAGGCGGCGGAGGCAAGGAGGTCGCGGGTCCGCGCGACGTCCATGCCGACGACCGCGGCGACCTCCTTGGCGGTGAGCTGGTGGCGGACGGCGAGTTCGAGCGCCTCGCGCTGCTCGGGCGTCGTGCCCGCGGCCTCCGGCCAGGCCAGCTGGGCCAGTTCGCGGCGGCGCTGCCGCTGCGTCTCGTTCGGCGGCGCGGCGGACTCGGCGGACTCGGTGGAGTCCGCGGCCTTCGGGACGCGGGATGCTCCCCCGGAGGCGTGCGCGCCCTGCCGCTTGCGCTTCGCGTCGGCGAGGGCGCGCAGGCAGACCCAGCGGGCGAGTGCGTACAGCCAGGACTTCAGTTCGGATTCGGAGGCCGGGCCGCGTGAGCCGCGGCGCTCGGCGATGGCGAGGACGTCTCCCACGGCGGCGGTCGCGGCTTCGTGATCGCAGAGGACGGACAGGCAGTACGTGAACAGGCCGTCCAGACAGGGTTCGTAGCGTGCGGGCGGCGCCTGCGGCACCGAGCGGGGGACCACGCGCTGACGCGCGTCACGATGCGCCCGGTGTGCGCCGGTTGCTTGGGTGGGGGTTTCCGGCCTGCTGCTCATCACCCGTGCGAAGTTAGGCGGATGATGCCGGGTCGCTCCTCCCCCTTGAGCACATTTAATCCTTACGGGTGAACAGATCCCTCAAAAGGGGACAGGAACCCATGATTCCGGAGCTGCCTCCGTGGCCGCGGTCCGGCTCGCGTGCGGCACTGTCAGTGCTGCCCGCTACGGTTCCGTTCATGGCTGCCCGCACGAAGACCGGTAAAGACCGGCCGTCCTACCGCTGCACCGAGTGCGGCTGGCAGACGGCCAAGTGGCTCGGCCGCTGCCCCGAGTGCCAGGCCTGGGGGACGGTCGAGGAGTACGGGGCGCCCGCGGTCCGCACCACGGCCCCCGGCCGTGTCACCTCGTCCGCCCTGCCCATCGGCCAGGTCGACGGCCGCCAGGCCACCGCGCGCTCCACCGGCGTGCCCGAATTCGACCGCGTCCTGGGCGGCGGCCTGGTCCCCGGCGCCGTGGTGCTCCTCGCGGGCGAGCCGGGCGTCGGCAAGTCGACGCTGCTCCTGGACGTCGCGGCGAAGTCGGCCAGCGACGAGCAGCGCACCCTCTATGTGACCGGCGAGGAGTCGGCGAGCCAGGTCCGGCTGCGCGCCGACCGCATCAAGGCCATCGACGACCACCTCTATCTCGCGGCGGAGACCGACCTCGCCGCCGTCCTGGGCCACTTGGACGCGGTGAAGCCCTCCCTCCTGATCCTCGACTCGGTCCAGACGGTCGCATCGCCGGAGATCGACGGGGCGCCGGGCGGCATGGCCCAGGTCCGCGAGGTGGCGGGCGCCCTGATCCGCGCCTCCAAGGAGCGCGGCATGTCCACGCTCCTGGTCGGCCATGTCACCAAGGACGGCGCGATCGCGGGACCCCGCCTCCTCGAACACCTCGTGGACGTCGTCCTGTCCTTCGAGGGCGACCGGCACGCGCGCCTGCGCCTGGTCCGGGGCGTCAAGAACCGGTACGGGACGACGGACGAGGTCGGCTGCTTCGAACTGCACGACGAGGGCATCACAGGGCTCGCCGACCCCAGCGGCCTCTTCCTCACCCGCCGCACGGAGGCCGTCCCCGGCACCTGCCTGACGGTCACCCTCGAAGGCCGCCGCCCCCTGGTGGCCGAGGTCCAGGCCCTCACCGTCGACTCCCAGATCCCCTCCCCCCGCCGCACCACGTCCGGCCTGGAGACCTCCCGCGTCTCGATGATGCTGGCGGTCCTCGAGCAGCGCGGCCGCATCACCGCACTGGGCAAGCGCGACATCTACAGCGCGACCGTCGGCGGCGTGAAGCTCACCGAGCCGGCCGCCGACCTCGCGGTCGCCCTCGCCCTGGCCAGCGCGGCGAGCGACACCCCGCTGCCGAAAAATCTCGTCGCGATCGGCGAAGTGGGCCTTGCGGGCGAGGTCAGAAGGGTCACGGGAGTCCAGCGCAGACTGGCCGAAGCGCACCGTCTGGGCTTCACGCACGCCCTTGTCCCGGCCGATCCGGGCAAGGTTCCGGCCGGTATGAAGGTCACCGAAGTCGCCGACATGGGGGACGCGCTGCGTGTTCTTCCGAGGTCGCGTCGCAGAGAGGCCCCACGGGAGAGCGAAGAGCGCCGGTAGACTTTGCCCTGGTCTCGCCCATCCGTACGAAGCAGTCGTGTGGACCGGGGCTTGGACAACCCGCGACCCGAGGAGTGCAGTGGCAGCCAACGACCGGGCGTCAGCTCCCGGCAAGTCCGGTGGAAGCTCCGGTGCGGACGGGCTGATGCGCGCCTCCCTGAGCGCGGTCGCGCCCGGCACGGGCCTGCGCGACGGACTCGAGCGCATCCTCCGCGGCAACACCGGAGGGCTCATCGTCCTCGGCTGGGACAAGACCGTCGAATCGATGTGTACGGGCGGCTTCATCCTGGACGTCGAGTTCACGGCGACGCGGCTGCGCGAGCTGTGCAAGCTCGACGGCGGCATCGTCGTCGACAAGGACATCACCAAGATCCTGCGGGCCGGCGTGCAGCTCGTCCCCGACCCGACGATCCCCACGGAGGAGACGGGCACCCGGCACCGCACCGCGGACCGCGTGTCCAAGCAGGTGGGCTTCCCCATCGTCTCCGTCTCCCAGTCCATGCGCCTCATCGCGCTCTACGTGGACGGCCAGCGCAAGGTCCTTGAGGACTCGGCGGCGATCCTGTCCCGCGCGAACCAGGCCCTCGCGACCCTGGAGCGCTACAAGCTGCGCCTCGACGAGGTCGCGGGCACGCTCTCCGCCCTGGAGATCGAGGACCTGGTGACGGTTCGCGATGTGACCGCGGTCGCCCAGCGCCTGGAGATGGTGCGCCGCATCGCCACCGAAATCGCCGAGTACGTGGTGGAGCTGGGCACGGACGGCCGTCTTCTCGCCCTGCAACTGGACGAGTTGATCGCGGGCGTCGAGCCCGAGCGCGAGCTGGTCGTCCGGGACTACGTCCCCGAGCCGACGGCGAAGCGGTCCCGTACGGTCGAAGAGGCGCTCTTCGAGCTGGACGCGCTTTCGCACGCGGAGCTGCTCGAACTGCCCACCGTTGCGCGGGCGTTGGGTTACACCGGCTCTCCCGAGGCGCTGGACTCCGCGGTCTCCCCGCGGGGCTTCCGTCTCCTCGCCAAGGTGCCTCGGCTGCCCGGCGCGATCATCGACCGCCTCGTCGAGCACTTCGGGGGCCTGCAGAAGCTGCTCGCTGCGAGCGTCGATGACCTCCAGACCGTGGACGGGGTCGGCGAGGCGCGGGCCCGCAGCGTCCGGGAGGGGCTTTCGCGGCTTGCGGAGTCGTCGATTCTGGAGCGGTACGTCTAGAGCTGCGGGGCAATCGGGTGGGTGGGCGGGAAACCCCGCGCGAAGCGCGGAAAGACCGCCCACCGGGCAGCAACCCGAAGATCAGCCCTCTTCGAGCACGAACGAAGCCTGTACCGACTTCAGCCCGGGGGCCTTCGCCTCGACGAGATAAGTCCCCGGCTCCGCACTCCCCGCCGAAGGCGTGGCGCACTTCGGCTCGCTCTCCCGGCGGTCCCACTCGACGGTGCGCGTGACGCGCCCGTCGCCCGGCACCCGCAGCAAGAGGCTGCCGCTGCCCTCGGGGCAGTCCGCGGAGGACCAGATCTCCTTGTCGCCGTCGGCGCGGGTGATCGTGAGGACCGTCTTCTTGGCGCCGAGGTCCACCTTGCAGGCCTTGCCCGCGCTGTTCTGGGCGACGACCTCGAACTTCGGCTTCTCGCCGACCTCGTAGCGGTTGTGGATGCTGCGCAGCTTCAACTTCACGTCGCCGCTCACGCAGTTGGGGATGCTCGACCCGGCGGGCAGTTGTCCGCCCGCACCGCCGCCGCCCTTGCCGTCGTCGCCCGAGCCGCTGCCGTCGCCGGAGTCGCCCGATCCGCCCGACCCCTCGGAATCACCGGAGCCGCCGCCCGAGTCGCCGGAGCCGGAGCCGTCCTTGCCGTCCTCGTCGTCCGACTCGTCGCGCCCGCCGGGGTTTTGGCTGATGGCGGGCCCGGAACTGGAAGGCCCCGGCGTGATGGACGTGGCCGGACCTGAGCCCGACGGACCGTCGGCGCCGTCCTTCTTGCCCCCGCCCCCCATGGTGAGCACCCACACGACGAGGAGCGCCATGAGCCCGAGCAAGGACAGCAGAACGGCCCTCCGACGCCAGTAGATGGTGGAGGGAAGCGGCCCGACCGGATTGCGCAGTGATCCCACGGCCCAAACCTTACGAGAGATCCGGGCCTTGTCCTGCCCCACCCGCCGCTCAGAGTCACAAAGTTTGCCGATCATCATCACGGAATAACCGGCTCCGCTTATCGACCCCTGTCTTTCGTCAGGGACTGTGACGGGTCGATCGCCGGATGTGACGATTCGGACCTACTCCGTACCGTCCGTAATCATGGACACCATGACCGACGATCTCTATCGCGATGTCACCGACTTCGCCCATGACACCCCTACCTGGTTCCAGCACCTCGCCGAGGTGTGGACGGAGCTCGGACTGCTGCTTTTCGGCGCGCTCTTCATCGTCGCCTGGTGGCGTGCGCGGCGCGACGACCCCCGCGCCTTCGCGATAGCTGTACTCGCGCCCCTCGTCACGGCGGTGGCGTACGTGTGCAGCGAGACGCTCAAGTCGGCGGTGGACGAGGAACGTCCGTGCCGGGCCGTCGCCGGTGCGCTCCCCTCCATCGTCGAGTGCCCGGCGTACGGCGACTGGTCCTTCCCCAGCAACCACTCGACGATCGCGGGCGCCGCGGCGGTCGGCCTCGCGCTCGCCTGGCCGCGGATCGCTGCGCTCACGCTGCCGATGGCCGTGCTCATGGCGTTCTCGCGGGTCTTCGTGGGCGTGCACTATCCGCATGACGTGGTCGTGGGCCTGCTCCTGGGAGCCGTGCTCGCCTTCGCCCTCGTACGGGTGGCAACTCGCCCCGTGGCGCGGGTCGGCGAGGCGATGCGCGGGTCGTCGACGGGCGTCGTCAGGTGGTTCGCCGGGCCGGGCAACCCGAATCAGCAGGCGCCCGCGTCGCATCGACGGCCCGCGTCGCACCGGCGCTGAGAGACCGTAACCGGAGAGGCGGGGGCGGGACTTCGTACGGCGCCGCTTCAGAGGTGCGGCGGGGCGTCTGAGGTGGGCGGGGCTTCTGAGGTGGGCGGGGCTTCTGAGGTGCGGCGGGGCGTCTGAGGTGCGGCTGGGCGTCAGAGCCGTACAAGTCCCGCTTCGTAGGCGACGATCGCCGCCTGGACGCGGTTCTTGACCCCCAGCCGGTCGAGGACCGCGCTCACGTACGCCTTGACCGTGCCCTCCACCAGATGGAGCCGGGCGGCGATCTCCGGGTTGGAGAGGCCTTCGCCGACGAGCCCGAGGACTTCGCGCTCGCGCGGGGTGAGGGCCTCGGTCCGGGCGCGGGCCTCGGCGTCGCGGACCGCGCGCCGGGCGCCGAAGCCGTCGATGACGTGGCGGGCCACCTTGGGCGAGAGGAAGGCGGCGCCGCCGGCCACCGCGCGTACGCCCGCGATGAGTTCGTGCGGATCGCCGGACTTCAGCAGGAAGCCGGTGGCTCCGCCGCTCAGCGCCCGTGCGACGTAGGCGTCCTCGGAAAAGGTCGTCAGCATCGCGACCGCCGTGCCGGGCAGCGTCCGTACGATCTCCTCGCCCGCGGCCAGTCCGTCGAGCCCCGGCATGCGGATGTCGAGCAGCGCGACGTCCGGGCGGTGGGCCTGCGCGAGCGAGACGGCTTCCCGGCCGTCACCGGCCTCCGCGACGACCTCGATGTCCTCGCCCGCGCCGAGGATCGCGCGGACGCCCGCGCGGATCATCGCCTCGTCGTCGGCCAGCAGTACACGGATCACCGCAGTCACTTCTTCCTCTCCTGTTCGACTTCGCCGCCGGTCCCGGCCTTGGGTATCACGCTCTTCTGCACGACGGCCCCGTCCTTGAAGCAGATGCGGAAGTGCTCGACGCTGACGAAGAGTTCGCCGCTCGCGCGGTAGTAGCGGCAGTCCGCGCCTTCGGGGGGCGGGGTCGGGGCGCGCTCCTCGGGCGGGTCGGTCGCGGCTCTGGCGGGCAGGCGACGTTCGGCGTCGGCCTGTCGCTGGCCGAGCGTGAGCCGGGCGTAGTCGGCGGGGTCGAGGACGGTCTGTGATCTGGAGTAGGCGTACCAGGCGAAGGCGCCGCCCACGAGGAGCGCTCCGGTGGCGAGGGCGGCGCCGAAGGCCAGTACGGTCCTGCGGCGCGCGTACGCGAGGGGGGTTCCTGCGGGTGCGGGCGGTCTCGGGAAGGGCTTCTCTCCCCCCGAGTGCTCTCCCCCTGAGGGCTTCTCTCCCTGCGCGGGGAGTTGTGCGACGACCCGGAAGCCGTCGCCGTGCGGGCCCGCGTCGAGGGTGCCGCCGAGGTCTTCGATGCGGGCCCGCAGGCCTATGAGGCCGGAACCGGCTCCGAGTCCGGGCCCGGTTCCGGCTCCTGGTCCAGGGCCCTCCGCCTGCGCGGGCCCGTTGGAGACGATGACGGCGGTCGGCCGCATCTCCACGGTGACCTTGGCGCCGGGGGCGTGCTTGGCTGCGTTGGTCAGGGCTTCCTGGACGACCCGGTGGATGGTCCGGTGGACGGTCCGCTCGTGCTCCTCTGTCGTGGTCGGCGCGGACTGGTGCTCCTCCCTGTACGTGACCGGGAGGCCCGAGTCGGCGGCCCGTTCGACCAGGGCCCGTACGCTCTCGCCCGCCGGGGCGAGCGGGGCGGCCTCGTCCCCCTCTTCCCTCAGCAGCCCGATGATCTCGTGCAGCCGGTCCGTGGCGTCCGACGCGGCCGCGCGCAGGTCGGCCGCGGCGCTTCGGTGCCGGTCCGGCAGGTCGGGGGCCACCTGGAGGGCGCCGGCCCGTACCGCGATGAGGCTCAGCTCGTGGCCGAGGGAGTCGTGCATGTCCTGGGCGATCCTGGCCCGCTCCCGGAGCCGGGCCCGGTCGGCGACGATGCGCTGCTCGCGCTCCAGCTGGGCTGCGCGGGACCAGCCCGCGGCGGACAGTTCCCGGCCCTGGCGGAGGTAGCGGCCCGTGAGCCACGGGAAGACCGCGCCGAAGAGGAGCGTGGCCATCAAGACCAGCCACTCCACTACGGGGTCTTCTCCGCGTACGAGGATCTTGGCCGTCCCTGTCAGGGCGGTGGCCCCGAAGAGGAGGAGGGCGGGCCGGGGTCGGCTGGCCCTGCGGCCCATGAGGAGGGCGAATACGGCCAGGGCGGGGCCGTACGAGAGGGTGAACAGGGAGGGGGCCGTGGCCAGGCCCAGTGCGGACGCCGCCGCGAAGCCTGTCGGGGGGTTCTTTCGCCAGAGGGCTGCGGCCAGGGCCAGGACCGCGAGGCCCGCGGTCTGCGGCCAGGGCCCGCGGGGCTCGTTCAGGCCTAGCCGGTCCGCGGTCAACGCGGGTAGCGCCAACGCTGCCCAGAGGAGGGCGTCCTGCCCCCGCTTTCCCATCACGTCGCCGACGCTACGTCTTTGCCCCGCGGCTTCACCCCTGCCGATCGTCAGGTCCTGGCCCTAGAACCGCCAAAGCTCTCCCACCCACCCGCCCGTTCACCCCGCATCCGATCACCACCGAACAAGCCTTCCCACCCACCCACCCGATTGCCCCGCGACGCGCAGCGGGGGGAAATCGGGGGCCCGGTGCGGGTGGGTGGGGGGGGAAGATCGCCAGGCGCGTCCGGCGGCAGGGCCGTGCCCCCGAACAGGGGCGGTCCCGTGCCAAACAGACCACCCCGGCCGGGCGAAACCGGGGGGAGAAGGCCCCGCCTGGCCCGGTGGGGGGTGGGCCCGTGGCAGGATCGTGTTGCCATGACTGCGCCCACGAAGCCCATGCCGCCCATGCCCATGTCAGACACTCCCGAGCCCGCCGGCGAGGCCCTGCACAGTTCCGTCATCGCCTGGTTCGACGCGAACGCCCGCGATCTGCCGTGGCGTCGGCCCGACGCCGGGCCCTGGGGCGTGATGGTCAGTGAGTTCATGCTGCAGCAGACGCCGGTAAGCCGCGTCCTGCCGGTGTACGAGCAGTGGATCGCCCGCTGGCCCCGCCCCGCCGACCTCGCCAAGGAAGCCCCCGGCGAAGCCGTCCGCGCCTGGGGGCGCCTCGGCTACCCCCGCCGCGCCCTGCGCCTGCACGGCGCCGCCGTCGCCATAACGGAACGGCACGGCGGCGACGTACCCGCCAAGCACGCGCAGCTCCTCGCGCTGCCCGGCATCGGCGAGTACACCGCCGCGGCCGTGGCGTCGTTCGCGTACGGGCAGCGGCACGCCGTCCTCGACACCAACGTGCGGCGGGTGTTCGCGCGCGCCGTCACCGGCGTCCAGTACCCCCCGAACGCCACCACCGCCGCCGAGCGCAAGCTCGCCCGCGCCCTGCTCCCCGAGGACGAGCGCACCGCGTCCCGCTGGGCCGCCGCGTCCATGGAGCTCGGCGCCCTCGTCTGCACCGCCAAGAACGAGAGCTGCAACCGGTGCCCCATCGCGCAGCAGTGCGCGTGGCAGGCCGCCGGCAAGCCGGCCCATCAGGGGCCCGCCCGCCGGGGTCAGACCTACGCGGGCACGGACCGCCAGGTCCGCGGAAAGCTGCTCGCGGTGCTCAGGGAGGCCGTGGCGCCCGTACCGCAGGCGACCCTCGACCGGGTGTGGGACGAGCCGGTGCAGCGGGCCCGCGCCCTTGACGGGCTTGTCGCGGACGGTCTCGTCGAGCCGCTCCCCGAGGGGCTCTACCGCCTTCCCCTGACCTAGCCGAGCTGACCCGGCCGAGGCCGGGCAGGACCTCACCTTTACGTCCGGCCTACTTCTGTTACACAACCGACGGAAGGCCGTGCGCCCTCCGCTGGCTGCTCCGCACAGCCTCGTGACAACGCCTCCGTAGCTTCATATCCGTACCGCAGAAGCAGCGGTGGTCGGTGAACGGAGGCGGTTAGGTATGGCGCACGGTGAGGTGCTCGAGTTCGAAGAGTACGTCCGCACTCGGCAGGACGCCCTGCTGCGCAGTGCCCGGCGCCTGGTCCCCGACCCCGTCGACGCCCAGGACCTGCTCCAGACCGCGCTCGTGCGGACGTACGGCCGCTGGGACGGCATAGCCGACAAGCGGCTCGCGGACGCCTATCTGCGCCGCGTCATGATCAACACGCGTACGGAGTGGTGGCGGGCCCGCAAGCTCGAAGAGGTCCCCACCGAGCAGCTGCCCGACGCGTCCGTGGAAGACTCCACGGAGCAGCACGCGGACCGCGCCCTCCTGATGGACATCATGAAGGTGCTCGCACCCAAGCAGCGCAGCGTCGTGGTGCTGCGACACTGGGAGCAGATGTCCACAGAGGAGACGGCCGCGGCAATCGGCATGTCCGCGGGAACGGTCAAGAGCACCCTGCACCGGGCGCTCGCCCGGCTCCGCCAGGAGCTGGAGAGCCGGGACCGCGATGAGCCCGCCACCGGCGCGCTCGAACGTGAGGAGCGGGAGCGTTGCGCGGCCTAAGCCCCCGGGCTGGCAGGACGATGCGGGCGGGGAGTGCGGCAGGGATCGCGCTCGCCGCCATCGGCCTTTTGCTCACCGCCTGCTCGACCGGCGGCTCCGGCGCCAGGGACGAGGGCCCCGGCAACCGCGGCGAGACGGTGATGACCCCGTCGCCGTCCCCCACGCCCTCCGAGGCGTCCGCGCCCTCGCCGCCCTCCACCCTCGAAGCGGTGAAGCTCGTCAAGGACGACCCGAAGGTGAGCCAGGCGGTCAAGCGCGATCTGAAGCCCTGTGTCGCCGACGAGTATCCGGTCGACGTCTCGTACGGCAACCTGACCGGAGGATCGGCGTCCGATGTCGTCGTGAACATCATGACCTGCGGCGACGCTGTCGGCACCAGCACTTACGTGTATCGCACCGAGGGCAAGAAGTACGAGAATGTCTTCCAGGACGAGGAGCCACCCGTCTACGCGGAGATCGACCGGGGCGACCTGGTGATCACCAAGCAGCTGTACGCGGAGGATGATCCGGTGTCGTATCCCTCGGGCGAGGTCGTCATCACGTACGAGTGGGCGGCGAACCACTTCAGGGAGACGGACCGCATCCGCAATCACTACAGCAGCGCGGCGGGCAGCGATGCCCCCGCTCCCACGGAGAACTGAGAGAACTGGAAGCTCCCGATGGCAGAGCACACCCATGTCCTGTTCGTCGAGGATGACGACGTCATCCGCGAGGCGACGCAGCTCGCGCTCGAACGGGACGGGTTCGTCGTCACCGCGATGCCCGACGGCCTTCAGGGTCTGGAGGCGTTCCGCGCGAACCGCCCGGACATCGCGCTGCTCGACGTGATGGTGCCGGGCCTGGACGGCGTCTCGCTGTGCCGTCGCATCCGCGACGAGTCCACGGTCCCGGTGATCATGCTCTCGGCGCGTGCCGACTCCATCGACGTCGTGCTCGGCCTGGAAGCGGGGGCCGACGACTATGTGACCAAGCCCTTCGACGGCGCTGTCCTGGTGGCCAGGATCCGTGCCGTGCTGCGCCGCTTCGGGCACGCGAGCGGTCCCGAGTCGGGGGCGCCCGCCGCCGGTGAGGGCAGCTCGCCGGACGGCGGTGTCCTGCACTTCGGCGATCTGGAGATCGACACGGAGGGCATGGAGGTCCGCAAGGACGGCACGCCGGTGGCGCTGACGCCGACCGAGATGCGCCTGCTGCTCGAATTCTCGTCCGCGCCCGGCACGGTCCTCTCCCGCGACAAGCTCCTGGAACGCGTGTGGGACTACGGCTGGGGCGGCGACACCCGCGTCGTCGACGTCCATGTGCAGCGCCTTCGCACGAAGGTCGGCCAGGACCGCATCGAGACGGTCCGCGGCTTCGGCTACAAGCTCAAGGCATGAGCCGACGGCATGGCTGAACTGGCTGAACTGAACGGCACGGCCGACCTGAACGGCACGGCTGAGCCGCAGAGACCGGCTGACCTGAACGGCGCATCCCGGGGGGCGTATATGAGCAGGGGCAAGGTGGCCGCGCTGCGCGCCCGCCTCCGCGCGGCGTTCGGACCCCGGCTGCGCACCGGCGTGCGCTGGAAGATCAGCGCGGCGATCGCGCTCGTCGGGGCGCTCGTCGCGGTGGCGCTGAGCCTGGTCGTGCACAACGCGGCGCGCGTATCGATGCTCGACAACGCGCGCGACGTGCAGGACGAGCGGATCCTCTACGCCCAGCGGATCTACGAGACGTCCGGGCGTACGTCGCAGTTCGGCATGAAGATCGACGATCCGGAGATGCCCAAGGAGCTCCTCTCCAAGGTCCTCGCGGGGCGCCGTGCGACCTACGTCGAGGAGCACGACGGCGGGGTGCCGGACATCTGGGCCGCGGTGCCGCTGAGCGACGGCCACATCCTGTCGCTGCACACCCGCTTCACCGACCGCAGCGCCACCGTCATGAAGGACCTCGACCAGGCCCTGGTCATCGGCTCCATCTCGGTGGTCTTCGGCGGCTGCGCACTCGGCGTGCTGATCGGCGGCCAGCTCTCGCGGCGCCTGCGCAAGGCGGCGACCGCGGCGCAGGAGGTGGCCCGGGGGCAGACGGACGTCAGCGTACGAGATGCCATCGGCGGCGTCGTACGCGACGAGACCGATGATCTGGCGCGCTCGGTGGACGCGATGGCGGACGCGCTCAAGCAGCGTCTCGAAGCCGAGCGTCGGGTGACGGCCGACATCGCGCACGAGCTGCGTACGCCGGTGACGGGGCTGCTCACGGCGGCCGAGCTCCTTCCGCCCGGCCGTCCGACGGAGCTGGTCAGGGACCGGGCGCAGGCGATGCGCACGCTCGTCGAGGACGTA
Source organism: Streptomyces sp. NPDC046925 (assembly GCF_040644915.1). Taxonomy (NCBI): domain Bacteria; kingdom Bacillati; phylum Actinomycetota; class Actinomycetes; order Kitasatosporales; family Streptomycetaceae; genus Streptomyces; species Streptomyces sp. NPDC046925. Next base: position 26,432 of record NZ_JBEYWZ010000005.1, read on the forward strand.
CTGGAAGTGGCCCGTCTGGACAGCGCGGCCGAGCGTGCCGAGTTGCAGGATCTGATGCTCGGCGAGTTCGTGACGCGGCGGATCGGCGCCTTGAACTCGGAGGTGAGCGTGACGGTGGTGCACGAGTCGGAGGTCACCACCGACCCGCGCCGCCTGGAGCGCATCCTGGGCAACCTCCTCGCCAACGCGGCCAAGCACGGGAAGCCGCCGGTCGAGGTCAGTGTCGAGGGCCGTGTGGTGCGGGTCCGCGACCACGGGCCCGGTTTCCCCGCGGGGCTCCTCGCGGAGGGGCCGAGCCGTTTCCGCACCGGCAGCACGGACCGGGCGGGCGTCGGCCACGGGCTCGGTCTGACGATCGCCGCGGGTCAGGCGCGGGTGCTCGGCGCCCGGCTCACGTTCCGCAACGTGACGCCCGCGGGGGCGGGCCCCGACGACCCGGCGGAGGGCGCGGTGGCGGTCCTCTGGCTCCCGGAACACGCCCCGACCAACACGGGCAGCTATCCGATGCTGCAGCTCTCGGACAAGTACAAGCCCGACAAGTACAAGCACGGCACGTAGCCGCCCGCCGCGGGCAGGCGTCACGCGACGGCAACGGGCCCCCGGCACCTCATGGTGCCGGGGGCCCGTTCAGCCAGGGGAGTAGGACCGCAGGTCAGACGGCCTCTGCAACCGCGTCCCGCGGCCCGGGCGCGGCGTCCCCAGCCGCATCCCCGGCAGCCTTGGCGTCCCCCTCGGGAGCGGCCTTCCTGTCCCCCTCAGACGCGGCCTTGCTGTCGCCCTCAGGAGCGGCAGGACCGGAGTCCTTGGGCCCGGCCCCCCGCAGGGGAACCTCCTTGACGAACAGCGCCGCGATCAGCGCCGCGACTCCGATGACCGCGCCCAGCAGGAACGCGGAGTGCGTACCGGCGGACACCGCGTGCTGATAGGCGTCCCGTACCGGCGCGGCCAGCTTCCGCAGGCTGTCCGCGTCGAGCTGCGCGGACTGCTCGGTGACCTTGCCGCCCAGCTGTCCGGCGCGCTCGGACATCGTGTGCTCGACCCGGTTGTTGAAGAGCGCGCCCATGATCGCGACGCCGAACGAGGAGCCGAGCGTACGGAAGAGCGTGGCCGACGACGACGCGACGCCCATGTCCTTCATCTCGACGCTGTTCTGCGCCACCAGCATGGTGATCTGCATCAGGCAGCCCATGCCCGCACCGAGCACCGCCATGTAGACGCCGGACATGAACCGCGTGGTGTCGGTGTCCATCGTGGACAGCAGGAACAGTCCGAGGACCATCAGTACGGTGCCGGCGATCGGGAAGATCTTGTACTTGCCGGTCGAGGTGGTGAACCGTCCCGAGAAGAACGAGACGACCATCATCGAGAGCAGCATCGGCAGGAGCAGCAGCCCGGAGTTGGTGGCCGAAGCGCCCTGCACCGCCTGCTGGTAGAGCGGCAGGAACAGCATCGCGCCGAACATCACGAAGCCGGTGAGGAAGCCGATCACCGACATCAGGGTGAAGTTGAGGCTGCGGAAGATGTGCAGCGGCAGAATCGGTTCGGCGGCCTTCTTCTGCACGATGACGAAGCCGATGAGGGCGACGACGCCGATCGCGATCAGCTCCATGATCACGGTCGAGGTCCAGTCGTACTCCGTACCGCCCCAGGTGGTGACGAGCACGAGCGAGCTGATGCCGACGGTCAGGAGCGCCGCACCGAGGTAGTCGATGCGCCCCTTCGCCTTCTTCTTCGGCAGGTGCAGGACCGCGGTCACCATGGCGAGCGCGACGATGCCCAGCGGCAGGTTGATGTAGAAGGCCCAGCGCCAGCCGAGGTGGTCGGTGATGGTGCCGCCGACGAGCGGTCCGCCGATCATGGCGACCGCCATGACGCCGGTCATCATGCCCATGTACTTGCCGCGCTCCCGCGGCGTGACGAGCTCACCGATGATCGCCATGACGCCGACCATCAGACCGCCGGCGCCGAGTCCCTGTACGGCCCGGAAGCCGATCAGCTGGCCCATGTCCTGCGCCATTCCGCTGAGCACGGAACCGAGCAGGAAGATCACTATGGAGGTGAGGAAGACGCCCTTGCGCCCGTACATGTCGCCGAGCTTGCCCCAGATGGGGGTCGAGGCCGCGGTCGCCAGCATGTAGGCGGTGACGACCCACGACAGGTGCTCGATGCCGCCGAGGTCGCCGACGATGGTCGGCATCGCGGGGCTCACGATCATGTTGTCGAGCATCGCGAGCAGGATGGTGACCATCAGCGCCATCATCACGACGCGCACGCTGCGCGGTTGCGGCGCTTCCTTCTCCGTCCCGGCAGGTTTCGCCTGCTCCCCCGGTTTGTCCTTCGTCTCGGCGATCTCGGCCATGTTCCCCACTCCCCGGTTACCCACTTCGTGCTCCTACTTACTTGCCGACCGGCAAGCTGACTACACTGAGGGAAACTAGACCCCTAACTAGCCGGGCGTCAAGTAAGTAAAATCGGGTCCAAGGATTCGAGTCGAGGGAGTCGAGGAGCACCGAGATGGTCACGGGCAAGCAGCAGCGCCGCGGGGACACCCGCCAACGCATTCAGGACGTGGCCCTCGAACTCTTCGCCGAGCAGGGCTACGAAAAGACGTCACTGCGCGAGATCGCGGAGCGTCTCGAGGTCACGAAGGCGGCGCTGTACTACCACTTCAAGACCAAAGAAGACATCCTGACCAGCATCTTCGAGGACATGACCAGGCCCATCGACGAGCTGATGGAGTGGGGCAAGGAGCAGCCGCGCACGCTGGAGACCAAGCGGACGATCCTGACCCGCTACAGCGAGATCCTCAAGGACGCGGCCCCGCTCTTCCGCTTCATGCAGGAGAACCAGGCGACGATGCGGGACCTGAAGACGGGCGAGACCTTCAAGGACCGCATGATCGGCCTGCTCGACATCCTCAGGGAGCCGGGCACTCCGATGACGACGCAGGTGCGCTGCTTCAGCGCGCTGTTCACGATGCACGGCGGGATGTTCGTGCTCAAAGACGTCGACGGCGACCCCGAGGAGAAGCGCAAGGCCATCCTCGAAGTCGCCATCGATCTGGTGACACAGGCGCACGAAGGCGCCTAGGGCGTCACTCGTCGCCGGACGGTGACGCCGTTGGAGCGCGGGACCGTCAGAGCTGACGCCCGCCGTTGAAGCGCGGGACCGTCAGACGCTGACGCCGTTGGAGCGCAGGAACGCGACCGGGTCGACCGCCGAGCCGTAGTTCGGGGTCGTACGGATCTCGAAGTGCAGGTGCGGGCCGCTGGAGTTTCCGGTGTTGCCGGAGGCGGCGATGTGCTGGCCCGTGCCGACGGTCTGGCCGACGCGTACGTCGATCTTCGACAGGTGCGCGTACTGCGAGAACGTGCCGTTGTCGTGCTTGATCACGATGGCGTTGCCGTACGCGGGGCCGTCACCGGCGCCGTTGCCGCCGGCCTTGACGACGGTGCCGTTGTGCACGGCCTCGACGGAGGTGCCGATGGACACGGCGAAGTCCTGGCCGGAGTGCTTGCTGGACCACATGTTGCCGCCGAGCCCGAAGGACGCGGAGAGGGTGTACTTGTCGACCGGGTCCTGCCAGCCGGCGGCCTTCTTGGCGGCGGCCTGCTTGGCCTTGGCCGCGGCCTGCTTGGCCTTGCCGGCCGCCTTGGCCTGCGCGTCGGCCTGAGCCGAGATCGAGTTCGCGGAGACGCCGGGCAACGCGCCGCCCTTGGCGTCGGCTGCGGCGGCGACGCCGGTACCGAGAACGGCCGAGGCGCCGAGACCGGCGGCGGCGACGGTGACGACGGCCGTCCGCGTGCGGAGCAGGGACAGGCCGGACTGGGTGGACGTGGCGCGCTTCGACATGGCGGATGACCTCCGGGATGGGGAGCGTGTACGTGACACCGCCGCTGTCGCTGTCGCTGCGTGGCACGTGGGGACGGGGGTGGGGCTGGGGTGGTGCTGGGGTGGTGCTGGGGTGGTGCTGGGGTGGAGCTGGGGTGGAGCTGGGACACAAAGGGACCCGGCAGACGCTTCGCTGCGTTTCCCGCCGGGGCCTCACCTTGGTAACCCGCCCCCCGGCCGCTGCTCAAACACCCCATCTACTACCTAAAGCCGTAGCCAACCGCCCCTCTTTCGACCTCTTGACACCGACAAATCCCGACAATTACCCCTTCAACTACTTACCGGAATTGCTGCCCGGAACGGGGTTTAACCCCACTTCGAAAGGACACCTCCGGCCCGCACTGGCGCGTCCGGCGGATGGACCCTCCCGACGCGCCCAAGGTCCCGGGGGTTGCCTGCCAAAGGTCCCTGACCCCGCTCCCGCCACCCCCACTATTCCGCCTAGTACCGGACATAACGCCTGTGCGTCATGTCACCGGCCCCCGAGATCAACAACCTGTGGAATGTGACCGGCGCTACGCTGCGGCGCATGGATCCCGCGGTCATCGGCACCCGGCTCGCCTCCGCCGCCGTAGCCCCTCTGATCAAGAAGTTGTTCGTACGGGAGGGGCCGGGGGCGGGCCTCGTGGACAGGCCGGTACGCCTGTCGGGCCTCGTCTCCTTCCGGGGCGAGAAGCGCACCCTGACGGAGAAGGACCTCACCAAGCTGGCCGGGGACCTGGTCCACCAGGCGCTACGTACGGGCGAGCGGCCGATCGCCGACGAGGAGCGCGGGGCGGTCACGGACGCGCTGGCGCGCACGCTGCACGCGCTGGGGGACCTCACCCTGAGCGACGCGGAGGCGGTCGGACTGGGCCACACCGCTCTGGCCTCCCGCTTGCGGGACGCGGCCGACACCCCGACCCGCGACCTCTCGGCGGACGCGACGTACTTCTACGCCCGCCTCCTCGACACGACGTGCCTGCACGTCCTGCAGTTCTTCACCCAGCGGTCGACGTTCGTGGCCGCGACGCTGGTCGAACAGAGCCGCAGACAGGGCGAGCTGATCGCGAAGGTCGACGAACTGATCGGCCGGCATCCGCTGCCGGGGGCGGAGGACGTGGCGTTCGAGCAGCGGTATCTCGCGTATGTCGCGAAGAAGCACGGGAAGCTGACGATCTTCGGGATCGATCTGGCGAATTCGCCGGGGCGGTGGCCGTTGGATGCGGCGTACATGTCGTTGGAGGCGACGGAGCGGCCGGACCGGTACCAGTTGGCCGACCGGGCGATCGCCGACGCCCTGGCCAGGACGAGCCCCCGGATCGCGCAGTGGGCGGACCAGGGCACCGAGTCGGCCCCGACGTCCCGCCCCGCCGACCGGGCACTGGCGGACCACGACCGCGTGCTCCTGCGCGGTGAGGCGGGCTCCGGCAAGACGACGCTGGTGCAGTGGCTGGCGGTGAGTGCCGCGCGCTCGGCCCCGGACGGCGACCGCATGACGTACCTCTACGACCGCATCCCCTATGTCCTCCCCCTGCGCACCCTCACCCGCCACGGCGAGCGCCTGCCCGCCCCCAAGGACTTCCTCTCCGCGGTCGACTCCCCGCTGGCCGGTACGCAGCCCGGCGGCTGGGAGTCACGTGTCCTGACGGCGGGGCGCGCCCTGGTACTGGTCGACGGCATCGACGAGATCCCCGACGCCGAGCGCTCCCGCACCCGCGTGTGGCTGCGTGACCTGATCGACGCCTATCCCGGCAACCGCTGGCTGGTCACGTCCCGCCCCTCGGCCGTACGCGAGGACTGGCTCGCCGATGAGGACTTCACCGAGCTCACGCTCTCGCCGATGAGCCAGGAGGACGCGGGGGCGTTCATCAGCCGTTGGCACGTGGCCGCACGTACGGGTACGGCCGACGAGGATGCCGCGCTCGTCGCGTACGAGAGCCAGCTCCTCGATGCGGTGCGTACGAAGCCCGACCTCGGCCTGCTGGCCACCAATCCCCTGATGTGCGGGCTGATCTGCGCGCTGCACCGCGACCGCAGGGGTTTTCTCCCCCTCGGCCGCAAAGATCTCTATACGGCGGCCCTGTCCATGCTCCTGATCCGCCGCGACCGCGAACGGCACATGGACGTACCCGAGCTCCGTGAGGAGCCGCAGCTACAACTCCTCCAGCGTCTCGCCTACTGGCTGATCCGCAACGGCCGTACGTCCATGGACGTTTCGCGTGCGGAAGCGATCATCGCGGACGCGCTTCCCTCGGTTCCGGAGGTAGCGGCGCTCGGCGACGCCAAGGCGGTCTTCGAGCACTTCCTCCACCGCAGCGGTCTCCTCCGCGAGCCCGCTCCGGGGACGGTCGACTTCATCCACCGCACGTTCCAGGACTTCATGGGCGCGCGGGCAGCGGTCGACGAGGGCGACTTCGGCGTCCTCGCACGCCATGGGGCGGACGATCAGTGGGAGGACGTCATCCGCATGGCGGTGGCGCACGCGCGGCCCCGCGAGAGAGCGGAAATCCTCGCCGACCTGCTGTCCTTCGGGGACGCTCACACCGAAGAACGGGCGCGGGTACGAGTACATCTGCTGGCCGCGACCTGCCTGGAGCACGCGGCCGAGCTGGCGCCCGGGGTACGGGAGCAGGTGGAGCTGCGGGTGGCCGAGGTGATTCCGCCGCGCAGCCCGGAGGCCGCCCGCGAGCTGGCGGCGGTCGGCCCCATGGTCCTCGACCTGCTGCCGGGTCCGGACGAGCTGGACGAGCAGGAGGCCGGCAACGTCGCGATCACCGCGACGAGCATCCCGTCGGACGCCGCGATCCCCTTCCTCGCACGCTTCGCGCGCCACCCCGCGCTCGCCGTGCACAGCCAGCTCATGTGGGGGTGGAGTCGCTACGACTGCCGCAGATACGCGGAAGCGGTCATCACTCAACTGGACGACGGGGAAACGTACTTCACTCTCCGAAGCGCCGACCAGGTCATGGAGTTGGAGCGGCTGGGAATCCGTCCGAAGCTCCTGGACATCCGCGAGACCGTCTCCCCCACCGCCGCCTCCCGCCTGATCGCGGCCTGCGCCCCCACGTTCCTGAACCTGAAGGTGCCGCCCGGCCGTCTCTCCGCCGAGGCGCGCCACGGGCTGCGCGGCCTGGACCAGCTTCGCCTCACGGACATCAGCGAGCCCTGGAGTCTCGACATGATCCCCGCCGAAGCTCCGCTGCGCACGCTCGGAATATGGGACACCGCACGCGCTGTGAACGGCCTGCACGCCTTGGACAAGTGGCAGAAGTTGGAATGGGTCATCTTCGGCGAGACCGCCCATCTCGACTCAGCGGCGACCTGGGAGGCCCTCACGCGCCTCCCGCACCTCATCCGCCTCGACCTGACCTCCGGCGCCCTCGCCCACGCACCGGCCGGAATGACCTTGACCGGCGTGACGGAGCTGTCCCTGATGCACACGGACATCGACTGGATACCGGCGGTATCTCACGTCACGAGGCTCTTCCCCGACCTCACGCACCTCTCCTTCTACGGACTCTCCGCCCGGGAACGGCTCAGCGTCGCCCCCTTTTCCCGCCTCTCCGCCCTGAGGCGCCTCACGATCAACGCCCGACAGGTGTCGGACTTGGATGCCCTCCCCTCCCGCATCGAGGTACGCGCTCCCCACCCCGTGATCACCGATTGAGCTGAAACCACACCCCTTTTCCACCCCCGGTCGGCGTCATCCCGCAGACGTCCGACAGCGCGGTCACGAGAAAGAGCCCCCGCCCGCCTTCGTCCTCGACGGGGGCCCGCCGGGGCGAGGGCAGCTGAGGGCTCCCGTCGTACACGGCGACGCGTACGTGGGTCGCGGACACTGCGGCTCTCAGGTGCACGTCACCCTTCGTGTGCCGGTGGACGTTGGTCACCAGCTCCGACGTACAGAGCGCGGCGGTCTCGGCGAGGTGACCGAGGCCCAGGGTGAGTAGCGCGCCGCGCACGAAGTCACGGCAGATCTTCGGGGAGATGGCGTTGGCCGGGGAGAACAGGGTGTAGGTCTGCGGGAGTTCGGGTCCGGACCCACACACGGGGTCTCCGGAGTCATGCACGGTAACGCCCATGAGACGCCTCCAAGGCGCGCGTCGGGGTTCGTTCGCTGTGACGGTGATTCGCCTGCTGCCCTGCTGACAGCCCGGCCGCAGTGGCCTACTGCCCTTCGCGAACAAGTCGCCGTCCGGAACGGCGAGTTGGACCGAGCAGTGCGCTTCTGCGGTCAGGCAGGGGTATGCGTCGACAGCGAGGCTTCCACCATCAGCGTGTGAGCGTCGCTGCACTCACCGTAAGCAACGAAGTCCCACTAGTGCAACCTAGTTGCCTCGATCAGTGGATCCTTCGCGACTAACGCGGCAAACTGGGCCCGAACTCCCTGGAGGTCTCACCTTGGCACTGCGGCTGCGCATCACCGAGCGCCAGCGAAGGCTCGGCGTCGAGCTACGGAAGCTGCGCGAGAAGGCGGGTCTCAACCTCATAGAGGCGGCTGCGCTGATCGACATGGGACGCCCGCACCTGACCCACATCGAGGCAGCCAGGACCGGCATCTCCACGGAACGGCTCCGCACGTTGCTCCACGAGTTCGGGTGCACTAGTGGTCCGTACATCGCCGAGCTGATCCGGATGTCGGAGAGCAATGGCAAGGGGTGGTGGTCCGAGTACCGCAAGGCGCTGCCCCAACAGGTGCTCGACCTGGCCGAACTGGAGGATCGCGCTGCTGACATCGCCAGCTACGAAACGTTGTTGATCCCCGGATTGCTCCAGACGGAGCCGTACATGCGCACCCTGTTCCGTAGCGCCCGGCCCGACGCCACAACTGCCGAGATCGACACCCTCGTAGCCTTTCGCCTCGCGCGCCAGCGCGTCCTCTGCGGGGAGCGCCCTCCCCGATTGCATGCCGTCATCCACGAAGCCGCCCTGCGCATGGTCGTGGGCGACCCGCACATCATGCGAAGGCAACTGGCCCACCTGATCGACGTTGCCGAAAATCCGCAGGTGACGATCCAAGTGCTCCCTTTTGACCAAGGGACGCAGGCGTGGCGTAGCGCGCCCTTCCTGCTCCTCGCACCGGGCGTGACCGGGCTGGAGACCGTCTTCGTCGAGCACCCTGCCGCAGGCATGACCCTGCACGACGCCGCAGCCGTATCGCAGTATCAAGCGACCGTAGCCGCTCTGGCCCACAGCGCACTCCCTGCGCTTGTCCGCGAGGATCCTCCGGACGCCCGTGAGGGACCCGGTTCCTGGGGCCTCGTCCAGCACATCCTGTACACCCACAGCGGAGGACCCCGATGAACGAACTCAACTGGCAGAAGTCGACGTTCAGTGAAGGCGCCGGCGCCAACTGCGTAAACGTCGCCGCAAGCCACGACACCGAGACCATCCACCTCCGCGAGAGCGACGCCCCGGAAACCACCCTCACCACAACCCCCGCAGCCCTCGCCGCACTGATACGCACCCTCAAATAGCCCGGCCCCGACGCTCTGAGCTGCACCGCGGCAGTCTCGGTGCGCTGCCAGACACCCATTCGGATGACGCATCCGCGCCCAGCGGGCCGTGAACACCGAACTGGTCCAGATGTACTGGCAGATCGGGAAGCTGATTCTCGCCCGCCAGGAGCGGGAGGGCTGGGGTACCAAGGTCGTGGTCCGGCTGGCCGGAGACCTGAAAACGGCCTTTCCGAGCCAGCGCGGCTTCTCGCGCCGCAACCTGATGTACATGCACAAGATGGCCCGTATCTGGCCGGAGCCAATTGTGCAACAGCCTGTTGCACAATTGCCCTGGGGCCACGTCACCTCCATGATGGACAAGCTCCACACCCGCCCCGAGCTGGACTTCTACATCACCGAAGCCGTCCGCAACGGATGGTCTCGCGCCATCCTGGACCGCTTCATCCAGCAGGAGCTGCACCTCACCCAGGGCTCCGCCGCCAACAACTTCGCCGCGACCGTTCCCGAGGGCTCAGACGTCCTCAAGGAGCTGGCACGAGACCCGTACCGTCTCGACTTCCTCGGGCTCGACAAGCAGCACGCCGAGCGTGAGCTCGAAGCACATCGGCAAGCTCAACTTCTACGTCAGCGTGGTCGACCAGCTCGTACGCGATCCGCAGCGCGACGACGCGACCATCGGCTTCCTCATCGGGGCCCACCACAACAAGTCAGCCGTACAGCTCGCCCTGGACGCCAGCAACAATCCGATGGCCGTGACGTCCTACTCGACGCTCAAGCCGGCCGACCGTGAACTCGTACCCAGCGAGGAGGATCTGTCGCGCGTGGTCCAGGAGGCCATCGACGGCATCGAGGGCTGAAGAGCTCAGGCCTTCCTCAGCCCGCGCCCATCACCCGTCCGGCCCCGTACAAGCCGGGCCGAGCCGGAATACCCCGCCCCCAGAGCCGAGTTGCCCCCAGCATGACGACAGACGGCCCCGCGCCCTTCGACCCTCACACCCTCCTCGCGCAGAGCAACCTCGGTGTCCTCGCGACGATCAAGGCCGACGGGCTGCCGCAGCTCTCGCCCGTGATGCCCTCCTACGATCGCGCCGCAGGCCTCATCCGCGTGTCGACGACAGCCAAGACCGCCAAGTTCGTGAACCTGCGGCGCGATCCGCGGGCCGCGCTGGAGGTGACCAGTGCCGACGGTCGGGCCTGGGCCACCGCCGAGGGGGCCGTCACTCTTGTCGGGCCCGGCACTGACCCGGACGGGCCCGAGGTCCAGGCTCTGGTGGACTACTACCGCGCCGCCGCCGGCGAGCACCCGGACTGGGACGAGTACCGCGCGGTCATGGTGGCCGACCGCAGGGTGCTGATCACGCTGACGGTCGACAAGGTGTACGGCACCCGGCTCAACTGAAGCCCCTCGACCGGACCCACCCCGGCCCGCCTCACCCCGGACTGGCCCAGCAGCGACGTATCGCGAGAAATTCCCGCTCCGCACGCCCCTGCACCGCCCCCGAGCGGGATTTTCTTGCAATCAGCGCCGCAGCGGTTCAGTTACGTACCAACTACAGCCGCCCGCATACCCCTTCGCCTACCCTCGACCCATGGTCGAAGCCACCACGCTAGGCGCCCGCATCGCGTCCGGCGTCGTCGTGCCGCTCATCAAGAAGCTCTTCGTGGCGGATCAGCCCGGCGCGGCCCTGGTGGACAAGCCCGTGCGGATCTCCTCGCTCGTCTCGTTCAGCGGCGAGAAGCGCGGTGTCACGCCCAAGGACGTCGAGAAGGTCGCCGCGGAGCTCGTGCGGCGAGCGCTCAAGGCCGCGGGGCCGATCGAACAGCCCATCGACGCCGACGAGGCCCTCGCCGTCAGGAACGCCCTCGCACATACGCTCGGCCTCCTCGGCGCCCTCACCATCGAGGACTACGAGGCCGTCGCCCTCGGCCCCGAGGAATTCGCCGCCCGGCTGCGGACTGCCACAGAGATCAGCACGTACGGCCTCTCCGGCGACGCCGAGCTCCTCTACGACCAGCTCCTGCACACCGCCTCCCTGCACATCCTCAACTTCTTCTCGCAGAGGTCCACCTTCATCGCCCGCCAACAGCTCGTGCATACACGGCAGTTGGCCCGGCTCGTGCGGACCATCGACATTCTGCTCGAACGTCTTCCCTCGCAGTCCTCCGAGGACGCCGCCTTCGAATCCCGCTACGCCGCTCACATCGCGGAGCGCCACGGCACCCTCACGATCTACGGACTCGACGCCGGTACGGGCGAGTGGCCGCTCGACACCGCCTACCTCAGCCTGGAAGCCACCCGCGAGCGCGCGGGGCCCGGCGGCGGCGGGCTGCCCGTACCCGCCGAGCAGGTCCTCGCCCAGCACGACCAGGTCCTGCTGCGGGGCGTCGCCGGGTCCGGCAAGACCACGCTCGTCCAGTGGCTCGCCGTGACGGCGGCCAGCCGTACGTACGAGCACGGGCTCTCGCACCTCATCGGGCGCGTGCCGTTCGTCCTGCCGATGCGGCGCATCCTGCGGCCGGGGGCGGACCTGCCCATCCCGGGGAACTTCCTCGAAGCCGTCGCCTGCCCGGTCGCGGGCGAGCAGCCCGCGGGCTGGGTCGAACGCGTCCTGCGGGCGCGGCGCGGTGTGCTCCTCGTCGACGGCATAGACGAGATCGCGGGCGACCGGCGCGATTCCGCCCGCCGGTGGCTGCGCGAGCTGGCCCGGACGTTCCCCGGCAACCTGTGGCTCGTCACCTCGCGCCCCTCGGCCGTCCCCGAGCAGTGGCTGACCGCCGCCGGCTTCAACGAACTCACGCTCTCGCCGATGTCCCGGCACGACGTCGCCACGTTCGTACGCCGCTGGCACCGCGCCGCCGGGGCCGACACGTCCACCGGCATCTCCCTGCTCCAGGCCGTACGGACCACGCCCGAGCTGAACCGCCTCGCCACCAACCCCCTGATGTGCGGCATGCTCTGCGCCCTGCACCGGGACCGCAACGGCTTCCTGCCCCAGGACCGCAAGTCCCTGTACGAGGCCGCCCTCTCGATGCTCCTCGAACGGCGCGACCGGGAGCGGGGCCTTGATGACCCCGGCGGGATCCGTATCCCGTACGCCACCCAGATCCAGCTGCTGCAACGGCTCGCGTGGTGGCTCATCCGCAACGGCCGCTCGGAGATGGACCGTTCGGACGCGCTGCACATCATCACGCAGGCGCTCCCCTCGATGAACCTGAACAGCGGCGCCGAGGAGGTCTACACCTCGCTCCTGCTGCGGTCCGGGCTGCTGCGCGAACCCGCGGACGGCCACGTGGACTTTCTGCACCGCACGTTCCAGGACTATCTCGGCTCCCGGCTCGCCGTACAGGAACTGGACTTCGACCTGCTCCTGAACAACGCCGACAAGGACCAGTGGGAGGACGTCGTCCTCCTCGCCATCGCCCACGCCCGGCCCAAGGAGGCCGAGCGGATGCTGCGGCGGCTCGTGGAGCAGGGCACCCCGCGCGGCAAGCTGCTCGCCGCCGCCGGGATGCCGTACGCCGCGGAGGTCGCGCCCGCGATCCGTTCGTTCGTGGAGGTCGGGGTGCGGCTGCTCGTGCCGCCCGGGTCCGGCGCCGAGGCAGAGGAACTGGCGCGGGCCGGGGGCGAGCTCGTGCTCTCGCTGCTGCCGCCCGCCGCTGACCTCGACGACTTCGCGGCACGCCATGTGGTGCGCACGGCGGCCGAGTTGGGCAGCGAGACCGCGCTGCACTTCCTCACCCAGTTCCGCGAGCACCCCAGCATGGACGTCCAGCGGACCCTCGCCGCGGCCTGGCCGCGCTTCGAGCGGGAGCTCTACGCCCGCGAGATACTGGCGCACCTGCCGCGCCAGGCCAGGGTCACCGTCCGCGACACCGACGATCTGCGCGCCCTGCGCTCCATCGGCGGCTGGGCGGACATCCAGGTCGTCGGCGCCTACCGCGTCGAGGACCTGACCGAGCTCATCGTGCGCGACCAGCTCATCCGGCTCGGCCTGGAGGCGTCCCACCCCGTCGAGGGCCTCGCCTGGCTCTCGGTCTTCCCGAACCTCAAAAGGGTCCATGTGGCCTCCGAGGTCGGTGAGGCGGTGGCCCAGCAGGCGCCGAGCCGCATCGAACTCATCACCCCTCCACCGTGGCGGAGTTGACCTACCCTTGACTTTCCACGACACACGAAATCCCACCCGCAGGGACCCCCTATGTCCATGGAGCCCGTTGTCCGCATCCCCTCGACCCTCGCCGCACCCCTGGTACAACGGCTCATCCGCCTGCCTCCCCCGCTGCCGCCCGCCACACCCGAGCTGATCGCCGCCCTCACCACCTGGCGCGGCGCCGACGCCCCGGCGACGCCCGACGACGTACACCGCACGGCGGCGGACTTCGTGCACATGGCCGCCGAGGCGCACACCGCCCCGACGACCGAGCTGGCCGCCGTCGTCGACGTACTGACGCGCACGCTGCTCGCCATCGGGGAGCTGGACCTGACGGACGTGGACGCCGTGCGCCTGGGGCCGCAGGACTACGCACGGCGCCTGCGGGGAGCCGTGCAGGGCGCGGACCGGGCCCTCTCCCCCAACGCGGCGTGGTTCCACGACGAGTTACTCGTGGCCGTGTGCCTGCACGTCCTGTACCACTTCGTCCGCCGCTCGCCGCACATCCAGCGGCACATGGCCGAGAGGGCAAGCCGTATCCGTCAGCTGATCGACCTGAACGACGCCGAAGCCGCGGCCCGTCAGCCCGAACGATCGCAAGAAGACCGCGACTTCGAGTCGGCGTACGCCGAAGAGGTCGTACGCCAGCACGGCTGGCTCACCATCGTCGGCGTGGACCTCGCCAACGCGCCGGACCGCTGGCCCCTGGAGGACACCTACCTCAGCCTGGAGGCCGAGGAGAGCAGCGGCAGCGGCGTACCGGGCGAGCCGCGGACCGTGCTGCTCGCCGACCGGGCCCTGGAGGGCCACGAGCGGGTGCTGCTGCGCGGTGTCGCGGGCTCGGGCAAGACGACCCTCATCCAGTGGCTCGCTGTGGCCGCGGCGCGCGAGGGCGTCCGCGTGCCCTTCGTCCTGCCCGTACGCCGCTTCGCCCGCGAGGGCTTCCCGGCGCCGGACGACTTCCTGCACGCCATCCGCCACCCCCTCGCCGACCAGGCCCCGGAGGGCTGGGTCGTCCGTACGCTCCTCGCGGGCCGCGCCGTGCTCCTGGTCGACGGGATCGACGAGGCCCCGGAGGAGACCCGCGACGAACTGCGCAACCAGCTCCGCCGCCTCCTGCGCATCTTCTCCGGCAACGGCTGTCTGGTCACCTCCCGGCCCTCCGCCGTCGAGGACGGCTGGCTCGCCCAGGAGCGCCTCGCCGAGGAGGGCTTCAAGGAGCTCTCCCTCGCGCCGATGACCCGCGACCAGGTCACGCACTTCATACACGACTGGCACGCGGCGGCGATGAGCGACGAGCAGTGCAAGGAGCAGGCGGACCGCGACAAGCTGAAGGAGTACGAACAGCGCCTCCTGCACTCCGTACGGATCTACCGCGAGCTGCGCCAGCTCGCCACCAACCCCCTGATGTGCGGCCTGATCTGCGCCCTCAACCGCGACCGCTCCGGCTCGCTGCCCAAAGGCCGCAAGGAGCTGTACGACGCCGCCCTGGAGATGCTCCTCCAGCGCCGCGACCCCGAGCGCGACGTCCTGTACGCCGACGACGTGCGCCTCCAGCAGGGCCCCCGGGAGCTGCTCCTGCGCAAACTGGCCCACGCGATGGTCGAGGAGGGCGTGTCGGAGCTGCCGCGCGAGCGTGTGGTCGCCATCCTGGACGGCGCGCTGCCCGCCATCCCCTCCGCGCGGGCCGAGGGCGACGGCGAGAAGATCTTCCGCCATCTGCTGCACCGCACGGGCCTGCTGCGCGAACAGTCGGGGCTCTCGGTGGACTTCATCCACCGCACCTTCCAGGACTATCTGGCCGCCAAGGAGATTGTGGCGCGCGGCCAGTTCCGCACTCTCGTGGAGCACGCGCACCGCGCCGAGTGGGAGGAGGTCATCCGCATGGCCGCCGCCCACGCCCGGCCCGAGGAGTGCGCCGACTTCCTGGAGCGGCTCCTTGCCGCCGCCCCGAACCTGCGCCGCCCGCACGTGAACCACCGGCGCCTGATGGCCGCGGCCTGCCTGGAGCACGTCACCGAGCTGGACCCCGCGGTGCAGCAGCTCGTCCACGACCGTACGAAGAACCTCGTGCGCCCCACGACGGAGCTGGCCGCCCGCAGCCTCGGCTGGGTCGGCCCCATCGTCCTGGAGCAGCTGCCGGACCCCGAGCTGGTGGCGAACGACCAGGAGGCGCTGCTCCTCGCGATCACGGCGACCCGCGTCCAGGACGACGCCGCCATCGACTACCTCGCCCGCCTGCGCCACCGCTCGGCGCTGTCGATCCGGATGGAACTGGTCCGCCCGTGGCGGCACTTCGACACGGAGCGGTACGCGCGCGAGATCATCGCCCATCTCGACCCGGTCGGCCTGTACTACCCCGTGGCCGACACCGCCGAGCTCGCGGCGCTGCGGCAGCTCGGCGGGCGGCCGTGGATCCAGCTGGTCGGCGTCATGCCCACCGAGGAGCTCCTGGACGGCCTGGAGCACGAACAGCTGACCCACCTCTGGGTCACCGCCGAGCTGGCCGACACGGACGTCTCCTGGCTCTCCCGCTTCCCGAACCTGAGCGTGCTCCGGGTAAACCCCCGGCTCCCGCGCATGAGGAATGTCCCGGAGGGCGTCACGATCACGTCGTAGCGCCCTTCAGGGGCGCGGGGAACTGCGCGCCCAGCCACAAACCACCCGCGGCCAAGGTCAAAGCAAAAGGGACTGCCCCGGACCGTAGTAAACGATCCGGGGCAGCCCCTGTGAGCCTGTCAGGCGAGCCGGAGGCTACGCCTCCTTGCTCAGGTTGGGCCCGGCGCCGCCGGCCGCCTGCTCGATCGGCGGAACATCCGGAAGCGCCGCCTTCTCCTCGCCGCGGAAGGTGAACTTGGCTTCGTCGCCCTCACCCTCCGTGCCGACGACCACGATGTGGCCGGGGCGGAGCTCGCCGAAGAGGATCTTCTCCGACAGGACGTCCTCGACCTCGCGCTGGATCGTCCGGCGCAGCGGCCGGGCGCCCATGACGGGGTCGTAGCCCTTCTTGGCGAGCAGCTTCTTCGCGTCACCGCTGAGCTCGATGCCCATGTCGCGGTCCTTCAGACGCTCGTCCACCTTGGCGATCATGAGATCGACGATCTCGATGATGTCTTCCTCGGTGAGCTGGTGGAAGACCACCGTGTCGTCGACACGGTTCAGGAACTCCGGGCGGAAGTGCTGCTTCAGCTCGTCGTTGACCTTGGTCTTCATGCGCTCGTAGTTCGTCTTGACGTCACCCGACGCGGCAAATCCGAGGTTGAAGCCCTTGGAGATGTCACGCGTGCCGAGGTTGGTCGTCATGATGATGACCGTGTTCTTGAAGTCCACGACCCGGCCCTGGGAGTCGGTCAGACGACCGTCTTCAAGGATCTGCAACAGCGAGTTGAAGATATCCGGGTGGGCCTTCTCGACCTCGTCGAAGAGGACGACCGAGAACGGCTTGCGGCGGACCTTCTCCGTCAGCTGACCGCCCTCTTCGTAACCGACATATCCGGGCGGCGAACCGAAGAGACGCGAGACCGTGTGCTTCTCGCTGAACTCCGACATGTCGAGAGAGATCAGGGCGTCCTCGTCACCGAAGAGGAATTCGGCGAGCGTCTTGGAAAGCTCCGTCTTACCGACACCGGACGGGCCGGCGAAGATGAACGAACCACCGGGACGCTTCGGGTCCTTCAGACCCGCACGCGTACGACGAATCGCCTGCGAAAGCGCCTTGATGGCGTCCTTCTGGCCGATGACCCGCTTGTGGAGCTCGTCCTCCATGCGCAGCAGACGCGAGGACTCCTCCTCGGTCAGCTTGAAGACCGGAATGCCCGTCGCCGTGGCGAGGACCTCGGCGATGAGCTCGCCGTCGACCTCGGCGACGACGTCCATGTCGCCGGCCTTCCATTCCTTCTCGCGCTTGGCCTTCGCCGCGAGCAGCTGCTTCTCCTTGTCGCGGAGAGAAGCCGCCTTCTCGAAGTCCTGGGAGTCGATGGCCGACTCCTTGTCGCGACGCACGCCCGCGATCTTCTCGTCGAACTCGCGGAGGTCCGGCGGCGCGGTCATCCGGCGGATGCGCATCCGGGAACCGGCCTCGTCGATCAGGTCGATCGCCTTGTCCGGCAGGAAGCGGTCCGAGATGTACCGGTCGGCCAGGGTGGCGGCCTGCACCAGCGCCTCGTCCGTGATGGAGACCCGGTGGTGGGCCTCGTAACGGTCGCGCAGACCCTTGAGGATCTCGATGGTGTGCGGCAGGGACGGCTCCGCGACCTGGATGGGCTGGAAGCGGCGCTCGAGGGCCGCGTCCTTCTCCAGGTGCTTGCGGTACTCGTCCAGCGTCGTGGCACCGATGGTCTGCAGCTCGCCTCGCGCCAGCATCGGCTTGAGGATGCTCGCGGCGTCGATCGCGCCCTCGGCGGCGCCGGCACCCACCAGGGTGTGGAGCTCGTCGATGAACAGGATGATGTCGCCGCGGGTGCGGATCTCCTTGAGGACCTTCTTCAGGCGCTCCTCGAAGTCACCGCGGTAGCGGGAGCCGGCGACCAGCGCGCCGAGGTCAAGCGTGTAGAGGTGCTTGTCCTTCAGCGTCTCGGGCACCTCGCCCTTGACGATGGCCTGCGCCAGGCCCTCGACGACGGCGGTCTTGCCGACGCCGGGCTCGCCGATGAGCACGGGGTTGTTCTTCGTACGGCGGGACAGCACCTGCATGACCCGCTCGATCTCCTTCTCGCGCCCGATGACCGGGTCGAGCTTGGACTCACGAGCGGCCTGGGTGAGGTTCCGGCCGAACTGGTCGAGCACCAGGGACGTGGAAGGCGTGCCCTCCGCAGGACCGCCGGCGGTGGCGGTCTCCTTGCCCTGGTATCCGGAGAGCAGCTGGATGACCTGCTGCCGCACCCGGTTGAGATCGGCGCCCAGCTTCACGAGGACCTGGGCGGCGACGCCCTCGCCCTCGCGGATCAGGCCGAGCAGGATGTGCTCCGTGCCGATGTAGTTGTGGCCCAGCTGAAGGGCCTCGCGGAGCGAAAGCTCCAGGACCTTCTTGGCACGGGGGGTGAAGGGGATGTGCCCGGACGGGGCCTGCTGGCCCTGACCGATGATCTCCTCCACCTGCTGGCGGACCGCCTCGAGCGAAATCCCGAGGCTCTCCAGGGCCTTAGCGGCGACACCCTCGCCCTCGTGGATCAAGCCCAGGAGGATGTGCTCGGTGCCGATGTAGTTGTGGTTGAGCATCCGGGCTTCTTCCTGAGCCAGGACGACAACCCGCCGCGCGCGGTCGGTGAACCTCTCGAACATCGTTAATCGCTCCTCAGAGCGGTCAGGCAGTAAGGGGGCTGTCCCCTCCCTGTCCTTCCGCAGCTTAGTCCCGCAAGCGGGGACCGCTCATTCCAACTGCCGACACCCGGCCGAGAACAAGAGGTGCCTCCTGACCCCGAACGCCGACAACTGCTCCAACCCGATGGTGCGAGACGATGTTCCCGCAGGCCAAGCACTTACCCTCACCACAGCTACGCCGATGGCGAACGTGAGACGGCCTCGCGCGTGTGTCGCCCCTCCCCACTAGGGATGTCTTACCCGTAAGGACTGACACTCCATGCGGCGCGCGCCGGTTCCCTCCGCTACGGGCGAACAGCCTTGCGCCGCCGAACACGCCACCACGCCCCATTTCCGGCCACTGTGCGCATTCCCGGTAACACGCTGCGTAACCCTTGAGCCGTCCGGCCGGTTGCTCCTGGCATGGCCATCACCGTTCCCCCGCCCCGTGTACCGGTCGAGCAGAGCGATCCGGTGCGGCAGTGGTACGCGAACGAACTCGGCTGGGCGACCGCCGAACGCCGTCCGGGGCTGCCGGTGCAGCTCCTGACGGGGCTCCGCTTCGATGTACTGCAGCTGCCCGCCGAAGCCGGTTTCGCCGCCCTGCGGCACGTCGGGCCGAAGGCTCCGGTGGCTCTGCGGGGCGATTCGATGCGGCTCTTCGTGTCCGCGGGGAGCGCCGACGAGCTGCCGGGGCTCCTGGACTGGCTGGAGTGGGGCGGCATTCCGCTCGACCTCACGGCCGTAGGGGCGGGCGGACGGATCGACGCGCCCACGCCTCCGGGGTGGTCCGGCTCGCAGGGGGCCGCCGTATGGCTGCGACCCCCGGAGCCCGGGTGCGAGGTGGAGCCGACGCTGCCGGCACTGCCGTCCCTGTCGTGCGTGGGGGGTGGCACCGCGCCGCACGGCGATCCCGCCGTGGGCTCCGGTCTCGTACGACTCGTGGACACGGCGGCGACGCAATGCCACCGGGTCCGGCTGGGACGAACCCGTCGTCAGCCGTTGGCCTTCTCGTAAGCCTCACGAATGGACGCCGGGACGCGGCCGCGGTCATTGACCTCGAAACCGTTCTCCTTGGCCCAGGCACGGATCGCCGCGGTGTCCTGACCGCCACCGGCAGCAGATGCACGAGCTTTGGCGCGCCCGGCCGAACCACGGCCACCGGTGCGACGACCACCCTTGAGGTACGGCTCAAGAAGACCACGGAGCTTGTCCGCGTTCGACGTGGTGAGGTCGATCTCGTAGGACTTGCCGTCCAGCGCAAACGTCACGGTCTCGTCTGCCTCGCCACCGTCGAGGTCATCGACAAGAAGGACCTGAACCTTCTGTGCCACCGGATTTCCTTTCATCGATAACTTAGGGCCGGATCGCACGACGCGAGCCGCAGAATCGCCGCCCCCTGTTATATGCAGTACTGCAGTACGTCGGAAAGCAAACCGCTTTTGCTGGGAAAACACAAACCCCTGGGAGAGACCGAGCACCCCGGGAACCCGGGAAACGTGCGCGTTTCGGACATAGGGAACCCGGGCAGCAGGCAGCCCGGAATACCGGCGTCGATCACAGATGCAGAAGCATCCGGCTGTTGCCCAAGGTGTTCGGTTTCACTCGTTCGAGGCCGAGGAACTCCGCGACACCCTCGTCTTTGGAACGCAGGAGCTCGCTGTAGACATCTCCGTCGACAGGAGTCTCACCGATCTCCACGAAGCCGTGGTGCGCGAAGAAGTCGACTTCGAAGGTGAGACAGAAAACCCGCCTGACACCGAGCCAGCGAGCTGTCTGCAGCAACTTCCCCAACACCTGGTGTCCCACTCCGAACCCCCTGACATCGGGGTTCACCGCGAGAGTGCGTACTTCCGCGAGGTCTTCCCACATCACGTGCAGGGCGCCGCAGCCGACGACCTCGGCGTTGTCGTCCCGTTCGGCCACCCAGAACTCCTGGATGGACTCGTAAAGAGCGACCGTCGCTTTGTCGAGCAGGATCCCCTGACGGGCGTAGGAGTCGAGGAGGTTGCGTACGACCGGCACATCGGCTGTGCGCGCCCGGCGTACGGAGACTGCTTTAGCGCTGAGTTCAGGGGGTTCTGCTGGCATGACCGGACGCTATCTCTCTGCTTCGGGCTCCGCTTCGCCGGGGTTCTCGGGGGCTTGAGTGGCGGAGTCTTCGGAGAGGGTGGCTTGAGCGGCCGGGCCGATGATGCGCATCGCGTCACTGAGAGCCTCGCGCTGTTCCTCCGACATCATCCCGAAGAAGGCGACGAGAGCGGCGGCCGGGTTGTCACTGCGCGACCATGCTTCGTTCATCAGTGCGGCGGCGTAGGCGGCGCGAGTGGAGACCGCCTCATATCGATAGGCACGGCCTTCCGCTTCACGGCGCACCCAGCCCTTCTGATGAAGATTGTCCAAAACGGTCATGACGGTGGTGTACGCGATGGACCGTTCCTGCTGAAGGTCTTCCAGGACTTCTCGAACGGTCACGGGGCGGTTCCACTTCCACACCCGTGTCATGACTGAGTCTTCGAGTTCTCCCAAGGGGCGAGGCACACCAGAACAATAGTGGGAGAAGTCACTAATGACATGACGGACGTGGCGGAGGCGTCATTTCCCCAACAAAAAGGGCGTACGACTCGGAAAGTGAGCGAGTCGTACGCCTGGGGTGTGCGGACCGGTCAGGCCTTGGGGGTCTGCTGGGCGCCTTCGGCGCGGGCGATCACGGCGTCGACGGCCGCGTCCTCCTTGGCCTTGTTGGCGCCGCCCTGGGTCTTCACGATCGTCACGATGAGACCGCCGAAGAACACGGCCATCACTACGGGGGGCAGGAGCGCGGAGACGTAGTCCATGCCCCCCAGAGTAGCTAGCCCGCGGCGAGCTGGTGCGGCGGGTCCGTCGGACGGCGCTTGGGAGGGAAGACCTCGGCCGGGGTCGGCACGGGGCGCGACGGTTCGGGCGCGGCCGGTTTCCGCGGCGGTGCGCTCGGCGTCTTGGGCCCGGGCTCCGTCCGTTCGTCGCCCTCGGACCGGCCGCCGGGGATGGCGAGCAGGCGCGTGCGCGAGGCGGGGACGAGGGGGCGGGGCGCCGGGACGGCCGTATGGGAGCGGCCCGCGAGACGGGCGCGTACGGCCTGTTCGGCGACGGTACGGCAGCGGTCGAGGAGGGCGGCGGCGACCGGGTTGCCGCGCAGGGCGCGCAGCGCGGCGAGGTCGTCGGCGCCCGGCTGGTAGCCGGAGGCGAGGACGTCGTCCAGGAGCGCGAGGTAGCCGGTCGCGGTGCCGGGCAGGGCCGCCCGGTAGCGGGCGAGGTCGGCCAGCAGGAAGGCGCGGAGCCTGGCGCCCTCGCTCACCGCTTCGTCGACGGCGGCGGCGAGGCGGAGGCAGTCCTGGACGTCCGCGTCGGAGACGGGGCTGGGATGCAGGGCGACGGCCAGAGCGCGGCGGAGCACACGCAGCTCCTCCGCACCGAAGGCCATGCCGCCGCGAGAACCGTATGGCGTGGGCATGAGCCGACAATACGTGTTAAACGGACAAAATCCGCTAAACGTCAGTCTGTGGCGTGGCTCCTGAGCCTGCCGCCGACTCCGACTCGGGTATGCCCGCTGCCGACTAGGGCCGCTTCACTCCGAACGGCGGCGGATCATCGCGAAGACGACCGCGCCGACCCCCAGAGCGCCGGCCGCCCCCGCGGCGATCCAGGGCAGCACGCCCGCACCGGTGTCCGCGATGGTGCCGCCGGGAGCGGGAGCGTCCGCGCCACCGTCGTCCCCGTCCTCCGCACCCTCCGTACGGGACATCGGCGACGTACTGGAGGTGGCGGACGCGGTGGGGGCGACGGTGGCGTCGGGTGCGCCGCCCGCGCGCGGGTGCGCGGCCCGGGACACCGCGTCCAAGTCCCCCGCGTACGACACCGCGTGCACCACGCGGTCGTCGGCCGGCCCGGCGATCGGCCCGGTGGCCGGCCCGACGACCGCGCTCGCCGTCGTGGCCGGTCCGGTGAGGCCGATCAGCACTCCGGCCGCCACTGTTGCGACCAGACTTCCCCTACGCCCCATTTTCTCCACGCCCGCTCGAACCTGCCCAAGTCCCGTCCTTGCGCTGACTCTTGTATGGGGCGCGGGGTTGTGCGCGCAAGCCCCGCTTATGAGCCGCCCGTTATGAGCCGCCGCCCGCGGGGCCGCGCGGGCGGTGTGCTCAACTCCGGGCGACGTTGCGCTCGTATACGAGACGGAGGCCGATGAGGGTCAGCCACGGCTCGTGCTCGTCGATGAGCGAGGCCTCGCCGAGCACCATGGGCGCCAGGCCGCCGGTCGCGATGACCGTCACGTCGTCGGGGTCGCCGCCGGGGCCCGCCAGTTCGCGGGCCATGCGCTGCACGACGCCGTCGACCTGGCCCGCGAAGCCGTACAGGATGCCGGACTGCATGGCCTCCACGGTGTTCTTGCCGATGACGCTGCGCGGCCGGGCCAGCTCGATCTTGCGGAGCTGGGCGCCGCGCACGCCCAGTGCCTCCACGGAGATCTCGATGCCGGGGGCGATGACGCCGCCGGTGTACTCCCCGCGCGCGGAGACCGCGTCGAACGTCGTCGCCGTGCCGAAGTCGACGACGACGGCGGGGCCTCCGTAGAGCTCGACCGCCGCGACCGCGTTGATGATGCGGTCGGCGCCGACCTCCTTGGGGTTGTCCATGAGGATCGGGACGCCGGTCTTGATGCCGGGCTCAACGAGGACGGCGGGCACGTCTCCGTAGTAGCGCCGGGTGACCTCGCGCAGTTCGTGCAGGACGGAGGGGACCGTCGAGCAGATGGCGATGCCGTCGATGCCGTCGCCGAGTTCCTCGCCGAGCAGCGGGTGCATGCCCATCAGGCCGTTCAGGAGCACGGCGAGTTCGTCGGCGGTGCGGCGGGCGTCGGTGGAGATGCGCCAGTGCTCGACGATCTCCTCGCCGTCGAAGAGGCCGAGGACGGTGTGGGTGTTTCCGACGTCGATGGTCAGCAGCATGTCGTCGTCACTCCGCCGCGCGCAGGTCGAGACCGATGTCCAGGATCGGCGAGGAGTGGGTGAGGGCGCCCACCGCGAGGAAGTCCACGCCCGTTTCCGCGTACGCCCGGGCGTTCTCCAGGGTGAGGCGGCCCGACGACTCCAGGATCGCGCGGCCGTCCGTGATGGCCACGGCCTCCTCGGTCTCGCCGGGCGTGAAGTTGTCCAGGAGGATCAGGTCGGCGCCCGCGTCCACGACCTCGCGCAGCTGGTGGAGGGTGTCGACCTCGACCTCGACGGCCAGGTCGGGGAAGGCCGCGCGCACGGCCTTGAAGGCCTGCTCCACGCCTCCGGCGGCCACCACGTGGTTGTCCTTCACCAGGGCCGCGTCGGAGAGCGACATGCGGTGGTTCACGCCGCCGCCCATCCGCACCGCGTACTTCTCCAGGGCGCGCAGGCCCGCCGTCGTCTTGCGGGTGTCGCGGACCTTGGCGCCGGTGCCATCGAGTGCGTCGGCCCACGCGCGCGTGGCCGTCGCCACGCCGGAGAGGCGGCACAGGAGGTTGAGCGCGCTGCGCTCGGCGGTGAGCAGGTCGCGGGTGCGGGTGGTGACGCTGAGCAGCTTGGTGCCCGCCGCCACGCGGTCGCCGTCCTCCACGTGCCGCTCGACCTCGAAGGTGTCCGTGCAGACGAGGGAGATGACGGCTTCGGCGACGCGCAGGCCCGCGACCGTGCCGGCCTCACGCGCGGTGAAGTCGCCGGTGGCCACGGCCTCTTCGGGGATCGTGGCGACCGAGGTGACGTCCACGCCGCCGTCCAGGTCCTCCTCGATCGCCAGGTGCGCGATGTCCTCGACCTGGACGGGGTCGAGCCCCGCGTCGGTCAGGAGCTGCGCGAGAGCGGGGTCGAGGCCGCACTCCAGGGGGTCGTACGCGTCGTCCGAGCCGCAGCCGCAGGCGTCGCCGCAGCCACCGCCCGTGGGGGCGAGAGGGAGGTCGTCGGGGGTGCTCACGGTCACTTCTCCTGAGGGCTGGGACGGGAACTGGGGCCGGTCGGCGGGAAGTCGTGGGTCTCGGTCGTGCGGATCGCCAGGGTCCGGTCCGCGTTCAGGCGTACGACGATGTGGCGCCGCCAGGCTTCGTCGTCGCGGTCGGGGCGGTCCTCGCGCCAGTGGCAGCCGCGGGTCTCCTCGCGGCGCTGCGCGGCGGCGACCAGGACGCGGGCGACGCACAGGAGGTTGGTGGTCTCCCATGTGTCGACGCCGGGTTCGGCGGTCTTGCCGTCCTCGGCGAGCGCGCCCGCGGCCTCGGCGTGGATGCGGGCGAGCCGGGCCGCGGCCCCGGAGAGGGAGTCAGCGGACCTGAGCACTCCGGCGCCCTCGGTCATCACGCGCTGGATGGCGAAGCGGGCCTCGGGGGGCAGCAGGGGGTGCGCGGGGGCGTCGTGGTCGGGCGCCGGGGCGGGCACGGGGACGGGGACGGCCGCGTACAGGGCGGGGAGGGCCTTCTCGGCGTGCTGTGCCGCGATGTCCGCCGCGATGCGCTCGGCGTAGACCAGGCCCTCCAGCAGGGAGTTGGAGGCCAGGCGGTTGGCGCCGTGCACGCCGGTGCAGGCGACCTCGCCGCAGGCGTACAGGCCGGGGACCGTGGTGCGGCCGTGCGGGTCGGTGCGGACGCCGCCCGATGCGTAGTGCGCGGCCGGGGCGACGGGGATGGGCTCGGTCACCGGGTCGATGCCGTGGGTGCGGCAGGCGGCGAGGATCGTCGGGAAGCGGTTCTCCCACATCTCGGCGCCGAAGTGCCGGGCGTCCAAGTACATGTGCTGGGCGCCCTTTTCCTGCATGCGCCGGGTGATGCCCTTGGCGACGATGTCGCGGGGGGCGAGCTCCGCGAGCTCGTGCTGTCCGACCATGAAGCGCACGCCGTCCGCGTCCACGAGGTGGGCTCCCTCGCCGCGTACCGCCTCGGAGACCAGCGGCTGCTGGCCCTCGGCGTCGGCGCCCAGGAAGAGCACGGTGGGGTGGAACTGCACGAACTCCAGGTCGCTCACCTCGGCGCCCGCGCGCAGGGCGAGCGCGACGCCGTCGCCCGTCGAGACGGAGGGGTTCGTGGTCGCCGAGAAGACCTGGCCCATGCCGCCGGTGGCGAGGACGACCGCGGGGGCGTGGACCGCGCCCACGCCGTCGTGCTGGCCCTCTCCCATGACGTGCAGGGAGACACCGGCGGTGCGGCCTTCGGCGTCGGTGAGCAGGTCCAGTACGAGGGCGTTCTCCACGGTGGGTATGGACTGGGCGCGGACCGCTTCGACCAGGGCGCGGGAGATCTCGGCGCCGGTCGCGTCGCCGCCCGCGTGCGCGATGCGGCGGCGGTGGTGGCCGCCCTCGCGGGTCAGCTCGATGGCGCCTTCGGGTCCGGTGTCGAAGTGCGCGCCGGTCTCGATGAGGCGGCGTACGGCACCGGGGCCCTCGGTGACCAGGGTGCGCACGGCCTCCTCGTCGCACAGGCCCACGCCGGCCACGAGGGTGTCGTCCAGGTGCTGTTCGGGGGTGTCGCCCTCGCCGAGCGCGGCGGCGATGCCGCCCTGGGCCCAGCGCGTGGAGCCGTCGTCCAGGCGGGCCTTGGTGACCACGACGGTCTTGAGGCCGGCCGCCGAGCAGCGAAGGGCCGTGGTCAGTCCGGCGACTCCGGAGCCGACGACCACGATGTCGGCGGCCAGGGACCAGCCCGGCGCGGGGGCGTGCAGCCGTATTCCGGTGGCACTCATGCGGTGGCTCCGAACGTGAGCGGGATGTTGTCGATCAGCCGGGTCGCACCGACCTTGGCCGCCACGGCGAGGACCGCGTCGCCCGTGTGGCCCGGCTGGACTTCCGTGAAGTCGGCGGGGTCGACCAGCGCCAGATAGTCCAGCTCCAGCGGGGTCTTGCGGCGGGCCGCCTCGTCGAGGACCTGCCGGGCGGCGGCGCGGACGGCGGCGGGGCCGCCGGGCACGGACGGCGTGACGGACCGGGCGAGCGCGTGGGTGTCGGCGGCGGCGCGGGACTCCCCCAGGGCGTTCAGGGCGTCGGCGCGCGCGTGCGTGACGGGGGCGAGGGCCGCCCGCGCGTGCAGGGCCTCCTGGGCGGCGTGCCGGTCCCGGCCCGCGAAGAGGGCCAGGGAGAGCGCGAGGGCGGTGCGGCGCTCGTCCGCCGACAGGTAGCGGTTGCGGCTGGAGAGGGCGAGGCCGTCGTCCTCGCGCACCGTGGGTACGCCGACGATCTCCACGCCGAAGTTCAGGTCGCGCACCATGCGGCGGATGAGGGCGAGCTGCTGGGCGTCCTTCTGGCCGTACAGCGCCACGTCGGGGCGGGTGAGGTGCAGCAGCTTGGCGACGACCGTGAGCATGCCGTCGAAGTGGCCGGGGCGGGTGGCTCCTTCGAGGAGTGCGCCCATGGGGCCCGCGCTGATCCGGACCTGCGGTTCGCCGCCCGGATAGACCTCGTCGACGGAGGGGGCGAACACGAAGTCCGCGCCTTCCTGTTCGGCGATCTTGACGTCGGCGTCCAGGGTGCGGGGATAGCGGTCGAGGTCCTCGCCCGCGCCGAACTGGAGGGGGTTCACGAAGACCGTGACCACGACCTCGCCGTCGTCGCCCGCGATGCGGCGTGCGGTGCGGATCAGGGTGGCGTGGCCCTCGTGCAGGGCGCCCATGGTCATGACGACGACGCGGCGGCCGTCACGCGCGCGCGTGCGCAGGGGTTCGGCGGTGTGCAGGAGGCCGGTCATCGGGCCCCTCCTTCGCTGCCGCCGCTCGCGCTCCCGCCATTGGCGAGGACCCCCAGGAGGTCCTCGGCCAGCTCGGGCTTGAGCAGGCCGTGGGCGAGCGCGCGGTCGGCGGTCGCGCGGGCCATCGCCAGATATCCGGCGACGGTCTGCGGCGCGTGCTTGCGCAGCTCGGCCACGTGCGCCGCGACCGTGCCTGCGTCCCCGCGCGCGACGGGTCCGGTCAGGGCGGCGTCGCCGGACCGCAGGGCGTTGTCCAGGGCGGCGCCGAGCAGCGGGCCGAGCATCCGGTCGGGGGCGCCGACGCCCGCTTCCCGGAGCAGGTCCATGGACTCGGCGACCAGCGTGACCAGGTGGTTGGCGCCGAGCGCGAGCGCCGCGTGGTACAGCGGCCTGGCCTCTTCGGCGATCCACTCGGGCTCGCCGCCCATCTCGATGACCAGGGCCTCGGCGGCCAGGCGCAGCTCTTCGGGAGCGGTGACGCCGAAGGAGCAGCCCGCGAGGCGCTGTACGTCGACGGGGGTGCCGGTGAACGTCATGGCGGGGTGCAGCGCGAGCGGCAGGGCGCCGGACCGCAGGGCCGGTTCGAGCACCTTTGTGCCGTACCGCCCCGATGTGTGCACCAGGAGCTGGCCGGGGCGGACCGCTTCGGTCTCGACGAGGCCCTCGACCAGGCCCGGCAGGGCGTCGTCCGGCACGGTCAGGAGGACCAGGTCGGCGCGCTCCAGGACCTCGGCGGGCGGGACGAGGGGGACGTCGGGCAGCAGGGCCGCCGCGCGTCGTACGGAGGCGTCGGAGACACCCGACGCGGCGACCGGACGGTGTCCGGCGAGCTGGAGTGCCGCGGCGAGCGCGGGGCCTACCCGGCCCGCTCCCACGACACCCACCGTGAGCCTCGCGGGGCGGTCCCGCGGGTCTGGCTGATGAGGTGCGTTCACGCGATGACGCCTTCCCGTTCCAGTCCGCTCGGGGTACCGGACGATTTCTCGTCATGCTAACGCGATTGGTCCGTGCCGCGTCCTCGGCTGTCCACAGGCTGTGGGTATTCATATGACCGGTGGCCGGTCACACGCCATGCTCGGGAGATGACTTCATACGACGGAGCACAGGGCCAGGAGCATCCCGCGGACGACGGGGCGAGCGAGGAGGATCTCGCGGCCGCCCGGCGCCGGGCCGCGGGGCTCGGCGCCGACCGGACCCTGCACCGCTGGTCCGGGCTCCTCCCGGTCACCGCGCGGCTATCGGCACTCGCGGACGCGGCCCCGGAGGTCGTGGGCGCGGACGAGCCCGTCGACATCTACGGCTCCGCCGTCGTCGGCCGTCTGGAGGACGAGGTCGCGCGGCTGCTCGGCAAGGAGGCGGCCGCCTTCTTCCCGACCGGCACGATGGCCCAGCAGGTCGCCCTGCGCTGCTGGGCGGGCCGTACCGGCAACGCGACCGTCGCCCTGCACCCCAAGGCCCACCCCGAGGTCCACGAAGGGGGCGCCCTGTACGCGGTGAGCGGGCTGCGCACGGTGCATCCGACGCGCGAGCCCCGGCTGCCCACGGCCGAGGAGGTGGCGGACTTCGGAGAGCCTTTCGGGACGCTGATGCTCGAACTCCCGCTCCGGGACGCCGGTTTCGTCTTGCCGTCCTGGGAGGAGCTCGAAGAGGTCGTGGCGGCGGCCCGCGAACGCGACGCCGTCGTGCACTTCGACGGCGCGCGCCTGTGGGAGTGCACACCGCACTTCGGCCGCTCCCTCGCGGAGATCGCCGGTCTCGCGGACACCGTGTACGTGTCGTTCTACAAGTCCCTTGAGGGCCTGAGCGGGGCGGCGCTCGCGGGCCCGCGCACCCTGGTCGACGAGGCGAGGACGTGGCGGCACCGTTACGGCGGCCTGCTCTTCCAGCAGTATCCGGCCGCCGTCGCGGCCCTGCTCGGCCTGAAGAACACGCTTCCGCGCCTGCCGGATTACGTCGCCCACGCGCGCGTGGTGGCCGACGCGCTGCGCGAGGGGTTCGCGGCCGCCGGGGTGCCCTGGTCGCGCGTGCACCCCGAGCGGCCGCACACCCATCAGTTCCAGGTCTGGCTGCCGTACGACGCCGGGGCCCTGACCGAGGCGGCGCTCGGGCAGGCGGAGGAGACCAAGACCCAGCTGTTCGGCCGCTGGTTCGCCGACGGGCCGCCCGGCCTCTCGGTCACGGAGGTCACCGTGACCGGGGCGGGCCTGGAGTGGACGCCCGAGGACGTCAGTGATGCGGTCGCGGAGTTCGTGCGCCGGATCCCCGGATGAACCGGGCCACAGCCGCCCGGACCCGGCCGCGGGCGGGGCGTTCCCCGATGACGGCACGGAACCGGCCGTAGTCGCGCACCTCGTGGATGACCTGCCAGTCCTGCGTACCGGGGGCGGGCGGGGTGCGCTCCTCGTGCTGGGCGGCGCGGTAGCCGTCGAGGAGGTACTGCTGCGTGATGCTCATGGCGGGTCACCTTTCAAGACAATTGTTACTTATCGGGCACCCCCGGGTCGACGGGAAACCGAGTCGGCGCAGGGGTGGGTCGAGGAGAGCCGGTTCGGGTTCCGGCCCTGTCACCTCAGACTGCTCCCGCCGTCAGGCCCCCGTCGCGCCGATTGACACCGGGCGTCAATCGGCGGCCGGGATGTCAGTGGCGCGGTGCACGATGGGGCCATGAGCGTGCACATCGAGATCGCGGGCCTGCCGCAGGAGCGGATCTTCTTCGACCCCTCGCCCCTGGCGGAGCTGGGCGTCGCCCTGCACGCGCTGTCCGAGCCCGGACACCACCCGGGGATGCACGGCTGGGCCACCGCCACCACCGCCTGCCTGAAGCCGGACCTCGCCGACCGCCTGTGCGAGGCCGACTTCCTGTGGCGGAACACGTTCTCGGACGTCTTCATGCCGTTCGCGGGCCTCGTCGACGGCGACGGCCGGCCGGGGGCGACCCTCGCCGAGGAGCTCGACATCCTCGACCGCCTGGACGACGAGCGGTTCGTCATGGCGGCCCTGGAGTTCACCTGCGGCACGACGTACAACGAAGGCGGTCCTTCGCCGCTCACCGACCCCGTCCGCGGCGCCCGCGCCCTGGAGCTCGCCGCCACCCGCGGCACCCGGCAACTGGACTTCGCCGAACGCCTGCTGACCGACCCGCACACCGTCCGGGCCTGGCTGCGCCGCCTCCTGGAGGACTGCGACGAGGCGTTCTTCGCCGACACCTGGCGCCGGGTGCGCGTCCAACTGGCCGCCGACGCCCGGCACAAGATCGAGATACTGCGCCGCAAGGGCCTCGCCGAGGTCCTCTCCTCGGTGTCGGCGGCGCTCACGGTGGACCCGGAAGGCCGCCGCATCACCGCGGACAAGCTGGTGCCGGGGACCACGACCGCCCTGGACCACACCCTGGGCGCGGGGCTCACGTTCGTGCCGTCGCACTTCGCCTGGCCGCACCTGATGGTCCTGCACGCCCCGGGCTGGCGCCCGGTCATCCACTACCCCGTGTCGGCCCCGGACCTGGCCAGGCCCACCTCCGTGGAGACCCTGGAGCGGCGGCTCACCGCCCTCGCGCACCCCGTGCGGCTGCGGCTGTGCCGCGACATGGCCCGCGCGCCCTTCAGCACCGGCGAGCTGGCCCACGCGACCGGGCTCACGGCGCCGGAGGTCTCCCGGCACCTCACGCTCCTGAAGAAGGCGGGCCTGGTCACCACCACCCGGCGCGGTCGCTACGTGATGCACCAGCTGGACGTCACCGTGGTGGCCCGCCTCGGCAGCGACTTCCTGGAGGGCATCCTGCGCTGACCCCCGCCGGACCGGGCAGCCCTCAGGCCGGCCCACCGCCCGCCCGCACCAGACCCGTCTCGTACGCGAGAACCACCACCTGCACCCGGTCCCGCAGGCCGAGCTTGGTGAGGATGCGGCCCACGTGCGTCTTCACCGTCGCCTCCGACAGGACGAGGCGCGCCGCGATCTCCCCGTTCGAGAGGCCCTGGGCGACGAGCACCATGACCTCGCGCTCGCGGTCGGTCAGCCGCTCCAGCTCCTTGTGCTGCGGCTGTCCCCCCGCGTTCGGCAGCATCGGCGCGAAGCGGTCGAGCAGGCGCCGCGTCGTGGACGGCGCGACCACCGCGTCGCCGCTGTGCACGGAGCGGATCGCGGCGAGCAGCTCCCCCGGGGGCACGTCCTTCAGCATGAAGCCGGACGCGCCCGCCTTCAGCCCCGAGAAGGCGTACTCGTCGAGGTCGAAGGTCGTCAGGATGAGGACCTTCGGCGGGTTCTCGTCCTGGCAGATGCGCCGGGTCGTCTCCACGCCGTCCAGTTTCGGCATGCGCACGTCCATGAGCACCACGTCGACCGCGGTCGTCCGCAGCGCCTGAAGCGCCTCGACCCCGTCGCCCGCCTCGGCGACGACCTCCATGTCCGGCTGTGCGGCGAGCACCATCCGGAACCCCGTGCGCAGCAGCGCCTGGTCGTCGACGAGCATGACGCGGATCGACATCAAAGGCCCTTTCGTGAGTGTGTTCATGAGCGTACGGGTGTGGTCACGGGCGAAGGGACGCGGTCACGAGCCTAGGGCGTGGACATTTCGGTGACAGGTGTCAATTTGCGGGCTTCAGCGGCAGAAGGGCGCTGATGCGGAAGCCGCCGCCCGGCCGCGGCCCCGCGTCGAGGGTGCCGCCGACCATGCCGACACGCTCGCGCATGCCGATCAGTCCGTGCCCGCTGCCGTCGGCGCCGCCGTCCTCGTACAGCTCGTGGGGCGCGCCCTTGCCGTCGTCCTCGACGAGCAGCCCAAGGCCGTCGTCGAAGTAGACGAGGCGCACGCTCGCGCCGGTGTTCTCGCCGCCGTGCTTGCGGGTGTTGGTGAGCGCCTCCTGCACGATGCGGTACGCCGTGAGTTCGACGCCGCTGGGCAGCGGGCGCGGGGTGCCCTCGACCTTGAAGTCGACGGGCAGTCCTGCCGTGCGCACCTGCTCGATGAGCTCGTCGAGCTGCTCGACGTCGGGCTGCGGGACGTACTCCCCGCTCTCCTGGTGCTCGCCGGTGCGCAGCACGCCGAGCAGCCTGCGCATCTCGGCGAGCGCCTGGCGCCCGGTGCCCGAAATGGTCTCCAGTGCCTGCTTGGCCTGCTCGGGGGCCGCGTCGAGGACGTACGCGGCGCCGTCGGCCTGGACGACCATCACCGAGACGTTGTGCGCCACCACGTCGTGCAGCTCACGCGCGATGCGGGCCCGTTCGGCCGCCACCGCGACCTTGGACTGCGCGGCCCGCTCCTTCTCCAGGCGGTCGGCGCGCTCCTCCAGCTGCGCGAAGTACGCGCGCCGGGTGCGGATGGAGTCGCCGAGCACCCAGGCGAGGGCGAAGGGCACCATCTGGAAGATCGCGAAGAAGATGCTGCCGAAGGTGCTTATGTTCTCCTCGGGCCAGCGCAGCGAGGAAAGCGGAGCCGCGCACAGCCCCCCTATGAGGGCGAACCGCGAGGCCCACTTCGTGCCGTCGGCCGAAGCCGTATAGATGATCACCAGCATCGCGAAGTCCGCCGGCATCGTCTCCACGTCGAAGATCAGCTGCGCGACGCCGAGGACGGCGGCGAGGACCAGCATCTTCTCGGTGTACTTGCGACGCAGCCCCACCACGACGGACATGCCGAGTACGACGACGGCGGCCGCGACCGTGGGGTCGTGGCCGTCCGCGTCGGCCATGGAGACCATGCCGACGCCGGAGACCCCGAGCAGGACGACGGCCCAGAAGCCGTCGACCCCGGTCGGGTGTCTGCGGAGGAAGTCATAGACGCGTTGCACGTAACCCAGCGTAGGCAGCGCAATGGCCCTCCGGGGTCAACCGGAGGGCCGATCCGTATCCCTCGCGTGTACTCCCCAAGGTGGAGGCCGCTTAGCCTTCTCGCGTGAGAGACGAGGTCCGGAGTCAGGGACAGGACGTGCGGCGCGGCTGGCGGGAGGCCATGGAGAGGGCTCTGTACGGGCCCGGCGGCTTCTATCTGAGCCCCGAAGGACCCGCGGGGCACTTCCGGACGTCGGTGCACGCGTCGCCGCTCTTCGCGGGCGCGGTGGCCCGGCTCCTGTGCCGGGTGGACGAGGCGCTCGACCACCCGGACGAGCTGGCCTTCGTCGATCTCGGGGCGGGACGCGGCGAGTTGACCGCGGGCGTCCTCGCGGCGCTGCCCGCGGACGTGGCGCCACGCGTGCGTGCCTGCGCGGTGGAGCGCGCCGCTCGCCCCGAAGGCCTCGATCCGCGCGTCGAATGGCTCGACCGGGCGCCGGAGGGGGTCACCGGGCTGCTCTTCGCCAACGAGTGGCTGGACAACGTCCCCCTGGACGTCGCCGAGGTCGCACCGGACGGCGTCGTCCGCCACGTCCTCGTACGCGACGACGGCACCGAATCGCCGGGCGGCCCCGTCGAAGGGGCGGACGCCGAATGGCTCGCACGCTGGTGGCCGCTCGCCCCGGAGCCGGGTCTGCGTGCGGAGATCGGCCGCTCCAGGGACGAGGCGTGGGCGGGCGCCGCGGCGACCCTGACGCGCGGCCTCGCGGTCGCCGTCGACTACGCGCACGACCGCGCCGGGCGCCCGCCCTTCGGCACGCTGACCGGCTTTCGCGCGGGCCGCGAGACGGCGCCCCTGCCGGACGGCACGTGCGACATCACCGCCCATGTGGCACTCGACGCGTGTGCGCTGCCCGGAGCCGCCCTGCTGACCCAGCGGGCGGCCCTGCGCGCCCTGGGGGTGAATGGCGGCCGTCCGCCGCTCTCGCTGGCCTCCGGCGATCCGGCGGCGTACGTACGAGCCCTCACGCGCGCGGGGGAAGCGGCCGAGCTGACCGCCGCGGGCGGCCTCGGCGGCTTCGGGTGGCTGGTCCAGCCGGTGGGAATCTCCGCCGGTCCGCTACTTGTCGATGTCCCCGACCACGAAGAACAGTGAGCCCAGGATCGCCACCATGTCGGCGACCAGCTGGCCGGGCAGCAGCTCGGCGAGCGCCTGGATGTTGTTGTACGACGCCGAGCGGAGCTTGAGGCGGTACGGGGTCTTCTCGCCCTTGGAGACCAGGTAGTAGCCGTTGATGCCCAGGGGGTTCTCGGTCCACGCGTACGTGTGGCCCTCGGGGGCCTTGAGCACCTTCGGGAGGCGCTGGTTGACCGGCCCCTGCGGCAGCTCGGCGAGCCGCTCCAGGCAGGCGTCGGCGAGGTCGAGGGCGTTGTGGGTCTGCTCCAGGAGGCATTCGAAACGGGCCAGGCAGTCGCCCTCCTGCCGCGTGACGACCTTCAGGGTGTCCTGGAGCTCCCCGTACGCGAGGTAGGGCTCGTCGCGGCGCAGGTCGAAGTCGACCCCGGAGGCGCGGGCGATGGGACCGCTCACTCCGTAGGCGTGCACCGCCTCAGGGGAGAGCACGCCGACGCCGCGGGTACGCCCCCGGAAGATCTCGTTGCCGAGCACCAGCTTGTCGTACACGTCCATGCGGGAGCGGACCGATGCGACCGCCGCACGCGCGCGTGCCGCCCATCCGGCGGGCAGGTCCTCCTTGAGGCCGCCCACCCGGTTGAACATGTAGTGCATACGGCCGCCGGAGATCTCCTCCATGACGTTCTGGAGCTCCTCGCGCTCCCGGAACGCGTGGAACACCGGGGTGATTCCGCCCAGTTCGAGCGGATACGAACCGAGGAACATCAGATGGTTGAGCACGCGGTTCAGCTCGGCGAGCAGCGTGCGCATCCAGACGGCGCGCTCGGGCACCTCCATGCCGAGCATCCGCTCCACGGCGAGGACGACCCCGAGTTCGTTCGAGAACGCGGAGAGCCAGTCGTGCCGGTTGGCGAGCACCACGATCTGCCGGTAGTCACGCGCCTCGAAGAGCTTCTCCGCGCCGCGGTGCATATAGCCGATGACCGGTTCCGCCTGCTGGATCCGCTCGCCGTCGAGGACGAGGCGCAGCCGCAGCACGCCGTGCGTGGACGGGTGCTGCGGGCCGATGTTGAGCACCATGTCGGTGCTCTCCGCGGCGCCGCCGATGCCGAGCGTGGTCTCCGTCGTGGGGCTCATGCGCGCATTCTCTCGTACGCGCGGCCATACGCGACTGTCAGCTCCGCTACGTACGCTTGGGGCATGGAAACGGGGACCGCAGAGCCGGCACGGCCGGGACAGTCGGGGGCGGAGCCGGTGTGGACCGGGCTGCCGCGGGGGCTGCTGCGCATGCGGCGGCTGCTCCTCGTGGTCTGGCTCGTGCCGCTCGCGGTGGCCGCCGGTGTGCTCCTCGGCCTCTTCGCCGGGCCCGGCTGGGCGGCCTTCGCGGCCGTTCCGCTGGCCTTCGTGGCCTGGGGCTGGCCGATGCTGGGGCGCAACTGGCGCTCCTGGCGGTATGCGGAGCGGGCCGACGACCTGCTGATCAGCAGAGGTGTGCTCTGGCGCGAGGAGACGATCGTCCCGTACGGCCGGATGCAGCTCGTCGAGGTGACTTCGGGGCCCGTGGAGCGGCACTTCGGCCTGGCCAGCGTGCAGCTGCACACGGCGGCCGCCGCCACCGACGCCCGGATTCCCGGCCTCATCCCCGAGGAGGCCGAGCGGCTGCGCGACCGGCTCACCGAGCTGGGCGAGGCCCGCTCGGCGGGGCTGTGAGCGGCGTACGGGAGGTGACGGGGGAAGAACACGCCCCCGGCACCGAGGTCGTACGAGAGCGGCGTCTGCACCCCGTCACGCCCCTGCGCAAGGCATGGGCGCCGGTGGCGGTCGTCGTGGGCTTCGCGGTGCACGACCCGAGCGGCACACAGCGCCGGGTGTCCGAGCTCCCCGTGACCCAGATCCTCGCCGGGATCGCCGTCGTCCTCCTGGGCGGCGCGCTCTACGGCTTCATGAGCTGGTGGTTCACGCACTTCGCGGTCACCGACACCGAGCTGCGCATCCGCACCGGGCTGATCTTCCGGCGCACGGCGCACATCCGGCTCGACCGGCTCCAGGCGGTGGACGTGACGCAGCCGCTCGCGGCCCGCATCGCGGGCGTGGCCAAGCTCAAGCTGGACGTCGTCGGCACGGAGAAGAAGGACGAACTGGCCTATCTGGGCCAGGAGGAGGCCTCGTCCCTGCGGGCCGAACTCCTCGCGCGTGCGGCCGGTTTCGCGCCCGAGACGGCGCGCGAGGTCGGTGAGGCGCCGGTCAACAACCTGGTGCACGTACAGCCGCGGATGCTCGCGATCTCCCTGGTCCTGACCGGCACGACATGGGGCATGCTCGTCGCCGCGCTCGTCGTGCCGCCCTTCCTGTGGTTCGCCACCCACAACCTGTGGACAGTCCTCGCGACCGGACTTCCCATGCTGGGCGGCGCGTTCGCCAGCAGCATCGGGCGGTTCATCGGGGAGTACGACTGGAAGGTGGGCGAGTCCCCCGACGGCCTGCGCATCGACCACGGACTGCTCGACAAGGCGCACGAGACGGTGCCGCCGGGCCGGGTACAGACGGTGCGCGTCGTGGAGCCGTGGCTGTGGCGGCGGCGCGGGTGGGTGCGGGTGGAGCTGGATGTGGCCGGCTCGTCCAACGGCGTCCTGGTCCCGGTCGCGCCGCGTGAGGTCGCGGAGTCCGTGATCGCGCGGATCCTGCCGGGCGTGCGGGTGCCCGCACCGGCCGAGCTGATCCGCCCTCCCGCGCGGGCCGCGTGGTGCCTCCCGGTGTGGTGGAAGGGGTACGGCCTCGCGGTGACGGACACGGTGTTCGCGGCCCGGCACGGCCTGTTGCGGCGCCGCCTGTCCCTGGTGCCGCACGCGAAGGTGCAGAGCGTACGGCTCACGCAGGGGCCCTGGGAGCGGTTCAAGGGGGTGGCGGACGTCGAGGTGGACACGGGGGCGAACAAGACGGTCACCGCGCGGTTGCGGCCTGCGGAGGAGGCGGTTGCACTGCTCCAGTCGCAGGCCGACCGCTCGCGCACGGGCCGCAGGACAGCGCGTCCTGACCGCTGGATGGCGTGACGGGAGAGCCTTTCCCTGGCCCTCCGGAACTACTGGCTGGACTATTCAGCCCGTCCGGCGTTTGAGGACGAACTCGGCGGAGCCGGTGATGACGGCACCCAAGGCCCGGGGGCCCGGCTACGCCCGCAGAGCGGTACGCAGCCCCGCCACATCGATCTGCTCGGTCTCGTCATGCGCCGTCAGGTCGATGACCTGGCCCACGCCCCGCTGCTCGGAGTCGCCGTCGGGCTTCTTGAACTCCGCCTCGGCCTCCGCCTTGTGCACGGCGAGTGCCTCCTCGCCCACCACGTCGGCGAGATCCACGTTCTGGACGGACTCAAGGGCCCCGGCCGTCGCCTCGCCCTTCGTACCGAAGAAGTCGAAACCGCCCTGTACCGCCGGACGCAGCCTCTGTGCGGGCGGCGCGACGGCAACCGCGCGCTCATGCCCGCCGTACCCCTCGGCCGCCCCGGACTTCCCCCGCGCTTCGTCCCCGTCCGCACTCCGGCCGGAAACCGCCCCGGCGCGGGACCCCGCGTCCTCGGGGGAAGGCTTCGGCGTCAGCCGGTCGAGCGCCGAGTTCGCCCGCTCGTACAGCGACGGAGGCGCGATCGCCCCCGGACGGACCACGGGAGCGGGAGCCTCCACCCGGGCGGCCGGAGCCTGCACGGGCACGGAAGCCTGCGTACGCACCGGAGCCGGCGGCAACGCCCTCGCCGGAGTGGACGCCTCTATGGCAAGCAGCCGCCGCCCCTCCAGGGCGCTCGCCCGCTCGGTCTCCGCCGTCGCGTACCGCCGCAGCAGGGCCGCGTGTTCATTGCGCAGAGCGGCGAGCTCGGCCCGCTTGGAACGCAGCTTCGTCTCCAGACGGCCCCGGATCTCGCGGGACTCGTCGAGGTCGGACTCGCACTCGGCTATGCGTTCCTCGTAACGCCACTCATCGCTCTTGCGGGCCCGGCCCAGCTCGGCGACCTGTTTGCCGGCCGCCAGGTCCCAGCGGCGCATGACGACCGAGCCCACGACGGCGGCCGCGGCCGCGGCTGCGGCCAGGCCGCGGAGCACCACAGGTTCCGCGAACAGCCAGGCGCCGCCGGCGCAGACGAGAGAGAGACCTGCGACCGTCGAGGGAGGAAGCAGCCTGTGCAAGGGTGGGGAATGGCGGTGACGTCCACGTGGCATGGCCAGAAACTTACCGCGCGTAGGCGAACTCTGGAGCCCCGCCCGCCAAAAAGACAACGCCACTGTGCCGAATCCCCACCCTTGACGATCCTCTTCGGCCACTCAACTCCACTTTCGGCCGAGCCACTTCGAGGATGCCGCCTCCGGTCGCGCTACTTCTTGATCAATCCCTTCGACTCCAGATACTCCCTGGCGACATCGGCTTCCTTCTGCCGCTCCACATCGACCTTCCGGTCGAGTTCCGCGAGATCTTCCGTCGTCAGTGTCTTGGTCAGCTTCCCGAGCGCGTCGGCTATCTCCTTGCCGCCCGCTTCCTTCGCGTTCACAACCGGAAGGATGTTGTCCGCGTTCTGCAGCTTCTTGTCGTCCTCA
This sequence comes from Streptomyces sp. NPDC046925, assembly GCF_040644915.1. NCBI lineage: Bacteria > Bacillati > Actinomycetota > Actinomycetes > Kitasatosporales > Streptomycetaceae > Streptomyces > Streptomyces sp. NPDC046925. The sequence goes on from NZ_JBEYWZ010000005.1 coordinate 65,416, forward strand.
AGGGCGACAAGACCGAAGCTGTCGAGCGTCGCGTCGGTGGTCGTGGTCAGCACCACCTGGTCCGTGCCGTTCTTGACGGCCTGCTTGGACTGCGTGGTGCCGACGCCCTTGGGGTCGATTCCCGTGACGTCGATGCCGTACGTCTTCTTCAGTCCCGGAGCGCAGAACGGCCGCGACTCGCATTCGTCACTCGCGGCGATCTTGACCTTCTCGCCGGACTTGCCAAGATCCGAAAGGCTCTTGAGCTTGTGCTCCTTCGCGTATTCCTTGCTCACCGCGAACGCGTTCTGGTCGACCGCCTCACCGACGGGAAGCACCTTCAGGCCGCGCGGTTCGGCGAGCTTCTTCAGCGCGGCCACCGTGTCGTCCACATCATTCGACGCGACGGGCTTCGCCTTCGGGCCGTTCTTGCCGAGGTTCAGGAACTCCGCGAGGGTCGCCGCGTATTCGGGAGCGACGTCTATCGCGCCCTTCTTCAGCTCGGGTTCATAGACTTCGCGGTTCTGGACGGTCTTGACCTCCGCGTCGTACCCGGCTTCCTCCAGAACTCCCACATAGAGCTCGGCGAGCACCTTCTGCTCGGTGAAACGGGCCGAGCCGACCACGATCTTGCCCTTGTCGCCCGCCTTGCCGGCGCTGTCGCCCTTGCCGTCCTTCTCCAGGCTGTCACCGCCGCATGCGGTGAGCCCCGCGGTCAGCGCCACGACGGCCGCCGCCGCCCCTGCGATCCGTCGCGCGCGACGCGTTGTGCTGTTCATCGGTGAACCACCATTTCGAAAGCCCTTGAAAACCCTGAAAACTGCCGCGAACTGCCTGCCGGTAACCGCCGCCCGGCGATCACTGCGCGATCTCCGAGCGACCCCGCATGGGATTGAAGACCTTGCCCACCACGACGAGCACCACCTCCACGAAGAGCGCGAGCAGGGCCACGAGCAGGGCCCCTGCCACCACCTGAGGCGTGTTCTGCAGGTTGAACCCGGCCGTGATGATCCGGCCGAGGCCCCCCTCGCCCGCCATGGCGGCAAGCGTCGCCGTGGCGACGACCTGCACGCCCGCGGAACGGACTCCCGTCATGATCAGCGGGTAAGCGAGCGGCAGCTCGACCCGGGCGAACAGCTGGCGGCCACTCATCCCCATACCCCGTGCGGCCTCGACCACCGCACGGTCGACCTCGCGCATCCCGATGTACGCGTTGGTCAGCAGCGGCGGGACCGCGAAGAGCACGAGCGCGATCAGCGTCGGCACGTCCCCGTGCTCGCCGAGCGGCGTGAGCGTGAGCAGGACGAGCACCGCGAGCGTCGGCACCGCACGGCCGATGTTCGAGATGTTCACCGCGAGGGCGCCGCCCTTGCCGATGTGGCCGAGGTACAGGGCGATCGGCAGCGCGATCAGACAGGCGACGGCGAGGCAGACCCCGCTGAAGTAGAGATGCTCGGCGAGCCGGTGCCACACCCCCTTCTCGCCCTGCCAGTTGGCGCCCGTGGTCAGCCAGTCGTACGCGCCGGTTATCGCGTTCATGCAGGTTCAGCCACCTTGGCCGGGCGCTCCGGGCGAGCGGGACGGTTCGTACGTATGCGACGGACCCGGGTCCAGGGCGTCAGCCACCGCTGGAGCGCGAGCAGGAGCAGGTCGGCGACGACGGCGAGGAGCACACAGAGCGCGGAGGCGGTGAGCACCTGCGCCTTGAAGGTCGTGTCGAGGCCGTCGAGGATCAGCGACCCGAGGCCTCCGTAGTCGACGATCGCGCCGACGGTCGTCAGGGCCACCGTCGAGACCGTGGTGATGCGGACGCCGGCGAGCAGCGCGGGCAGCGCGAGCGGCAGTTCGACCTCCCACAGCAGCCGCAGCGGGCCGTACCCCATCCCCCTGGCGGCGTCCCGCGCCTCCTCCGGCACGGCCCTGAGCCCCGCCAGGATGTTCCGCACGAGGATCGTCAGGGAGTACAGCACGAGGCCCGTGACGACCAGCGAGGCCGAGAGCCCGAAGAAGGGCAGCAGGAGCGAGAACATGGCCAGCGAGGGCACGGTGTAGAGCACGGTCGTCACGCCGAGGATCGGGCCCGCGAGGAAACGCCAGCGCCGCGCGAGCAGCGCGAGCGGCAGCGAGACGGCGACGCCGATGGCGACCGATGCCGCGGTGATGCCCACGTGCTGCACGGTGGCGTCGATCAACTCCTGGCTGCGGGAGCTGACGTACTCCCCGCATATCCAGTCGTTCGTCACCAGACAGTTCTGCCCGCTCATCCGCCCCACTCCCCCCGCATCCCGTTTTCCGAGGCCGTCTGGCGACCCTAACGCGGGGCACCGACAATCGCCGAGACTCGTCGTACAGGCGCAACATGGGCTTTACACAACGCCCGCAACAATGGGGAATCATGATCCGGTTCGAGCACGTCACCAAGCGGTACGAGGACGGCACCACCGCCGTCGACGACCTGTCCTTCGAGGTCGCCGAGGGCGAACTGGTCACGCTCGTCGGCCCGTCGGGCTGCGGGAAGACGACGACGATGAAGATGGTGAACCGTCTCATCGAGCCGACGGAGGGCCGGATATTCGTCGAAGGCGAGGACATATCGACCACCGATCCGGTCCAACTCCGGCGCCGTATCGGCTATGTCATCCAGCAAGTCGGGCTCTTCCCGCACAAAACGGTCCTGGAGAACACGGCGACCGTCCCGCACCTCCTCGGCGTGAAGCGCGGCAAGGCCCGCGAGCGCGCCGCCGAACTGCTCGACCTGGTGGGCCTCGACCCCGCCACCTTCGGCGACCGCTACCCCGAGCAGCTCTCCGGCGGCCAGCGTCAGCGCGTCGGCGTGGCCCGTGCGCTCGCGGCCGATCCGCCCGTGCTCCTGATGGACGAGCCGTTCGGCGCCGTCGACCCCGTGGTGCGCGAGCGCCTGCAGAACGAATTCCTCCGCCTCCAGCAGGCCGTCCGCAAGACCGTGCTCTTCGTGACGCACGACATCGAGGAGGCGGTCCGCCTCGGTGATCGCATGGCCGTCTACGGAGAGGGCCGCATCGAGCAGTTCGACACCCCGTCGACGATTTTGGGCGCGCCGGCCAACGACTACGTGGCGGACTTCGTCGGCGCGGACCGCGGCCTCAAGCGTCTCTCCGTGACGCCCATCGAGGAGGGCGACCTGGAGCAGCCGCCCGTCCTGCACCTGGACGACCCGCTGCCCGCGAAGCTCGACGCCCGCTGGGCCGTGGTCCTGGACGGCGAGAACAACCTGCACGGCTGGATCTCCGCCGAGCACGCGCACCGCGGCCAGGGGGCGGTGCGGGACCACGCACGCCGCATGGAGGCGTGGCTGCCGGTCGGCGCGACCCTGAAGCAGGCGTTCTCGACGATGCTCCAGCACGACGCGGGCTGGATCGCGGTCATCGACAAGGACAGCGAGGGCCGCTTCCTCGGCATCCTCACGCCGGCCCGGCTGCACGAGGCGCTGCGCAGGTCGACGGCGGCGGACGCGCGCGACATCGCGCGCTCGGACGTCGAGTTGGAGACCATCACGGGCATCGGCGGGAGGTAGGGCCGGGTCAGTGGCCGGACCAGGCCTGGTCACACGGCCGGGTCAGGCCTGGTCGCCGTTCAGGCGGCCGCTCATCCACTGCATCGCGGCGGGGATCTCACGGCGCCACGTGTTGAAGTTGTGCCCGCCGCTGTCGAGCGTGATCGACGAGACGCGCGTGGGGGACTTCACCTTGCCGATGAACTTCTCGGTGTCCCCGAAGTTGTCCTCTCCCTGCTTGCTGGTGGTGACGAGGAGGGACGTCTTGGGCGGCGGCATGTGGTCGAGGTACCACATGAGGTCGGCGCGCCGCTTCAACTCCTTGTCGCCGTGGAAGAGGTCGCCCGTCGTGACGTCGATCGGCGCCTTGTAGAACGCGGAGAGGCCCACCCCGGCGGCGTACACGTCGGGGTGATGCACGGCGAGCTTCAGGGCGCAGTAGCCGCCCGTGGAGTCGCCGATGACGCCCCAGCTCCCCGCGGTACGGCCCGCCCTGTAGTGCTCGGAGATGGCGCCGGGCAGGTCCTTGGCGAAGAACGTCTCGGCCTGCGGCCCGCCGGGGACGTCCACGCACTCCGTGTCGCGCGGCGGCGCCACGGTGGGCCGCATCATGACCAGGATCATCGGCTGCATCAGGTCCCGCTTGGCCTGCTGGTGGACGGTCTGCGGGTAGTGCAGGCCCTTGATCAGCGCCTCGGCGGTGCCGGGGTAGCCGGTGAGGACCACGGACACGGGGAACGTGCGCTTCTTGTAGCGCGGCTGGAAGTACTCGGGCGGCAGGTAGACGTACGCGGGGCTCGCTATGTCCGACTCCTTGCCGCTGACGACGACCTTCTGGATCTGGCCGCCGATCGAGGGCCGGTTGCCGCCCGGCACGTTCACCGGCCGGGTGCTGCGCAGATCGACCGGTGTGCCGCCCTTGGCGGGATCGTGGTCGACGACGACACCGGGGCTCGTCTCCTGGCCGAAGAGATCCGCCCAGGTGGCGTAGAACCCGAAGGCCTGGTTGGCGGCGAGTCCGACCGAGGCGAAGATCGCCAGCTGTGTGGCGACGAGGAGGCCGACGCGTCCGGTGACGGCCCGCCAGGAGCGCCTGGCCAGGCGCGGCCAGAGCCAGATGGTGCCGATGAACAGCGCGACGGCGAGGAGCACCGCCAACGCGAGAACCGCTTTGCCCGTCAGACCCATGGGGTGTCCTGCCTGCGCTTTCTGCCTGTTCCGTCGTTCTTTTCCAGCGGTTTTCCGGTCGGGAGTGAACCCGATTCACGAAGAGACCGTCCTAGAGGGCGCAATGTCGCCGGATGCCGTTTTGGTGCCGGATTCAAGCTCTCTCGCAGAACCACGGGATGCGATGTCTGTCAGGATAGATGCCGAAATGTCGGGTGGGGTTCCGGACCGTGAGGGCAGTCGCCCCGATGGTCGGCGCCGTACCGGCGGGCTCCGTGACGGCAGACTCGGCAGACTGCTCCGCGGCCCCCGCCCCGAGACCGTACCGACCCTCGTCGCCCGCGCCTGCGCCCTCGTGGGGCTCCTGAACATCGCGGCCGGCGTCTTCCCGCGGTTCCGCAAGAGCCGCATGCACGCCATCGCCGAGGTCCTGCCCGGCGCGCTCGGCCCCTTCGCCGCCGCGCTCGCCCTCAGTATCGGCGTCCTCCTGCTGCTGCTCGCGCACGGCCTGCGCCGCCGCAAGCGGCGCGCCTGGCGGGCCGCCGTGGTGCTGCTGCCGGTCGGTGCCGTGGCGCAGTTCGCCTACCGGCACTCGGTCATCGGCGTACTGATCTCGCTCGCGCTCCTCGCGCTGCTGCTGCGCCACCGGCGTGAGTTCGCCGCGCTGCCCGACCCGCGCAGCCGTTGGCGGGCCCTCGCCAACTTCGTGCTCCTGGGCGCCGGTTCCATCCTCCTGGGCCTGCTGATCGTCAGCGTCCATCCGCACAGGCTCGTCGGGGACCCGAGCATCACCGACCGCCTCGCCCACGTCCTGTACGGCCTGTTCGGCCTCGAAGGCCCGGTCGACTACTACGGGCGGACGTCCTGGACGGTCGCCTACTCCCTGGGCGCCCTCGGCCTGCTCACCGCGGTCACCACCATCTACCTGGCCTTCCGCCCCGAACACCCGGCCGCGCGCCTCACCGAGGACGACGAGGCGAAGCTGCGCGCCCTGCTCGACAAGCACGGCGCACGCGACTCGCTCGGCCACTTCGCGCTCCGCCGCGACAAGGGCGCCGTCTTCTCCCCCAGCGGCAAGGCGGCGGTCACCTACCGCGTCGTCTCCGGGGTGATGCTCGCGAGCGGCGACCCCATCGGCGACGTGGAGGCCTGGCCCGGCGCGATCGAACGCTTCATGGACGAGGCGAAGGCCCACTCCTGGACGCCCGCCGTCATGGGCTGCTCCGAGACCGGCGGCGAGGTCTGGACCCGCGAGACCGGCCTCGACGCCCTCGAACTGGGCGACGAGGCGGTGGTGGACGTCGCGGATTTCTCCCTGTCCGGGCGTGCGATGCGGAACGTACGCCAGATGGTCAAACGGATCGAGCGGGGTGGCTACGAGACGCGCGTACGGCGCGTGCGTGACCTCGGGGAGCGCGAGCTGGAACGGATACAGCGCGCCGCCGACGACTGGCGCGGCACCGACACCGAACGCGGCTTCTCCATGGCGCTCGGCCGCATCGGCGATCCGGACGACGGCGACTGTCTGATCGCCACCGCCCACAAAGCCGACGACGAGCCGGGCCCCTACGGAGACCTCAAGGCCGTCCTCCACTTCGTCCCCTGGGGCGAGGACGGCGTCTCCCTGGACCTCATGCGCCGCGACCGCGCCGCCGACCCCGGCATGAACGAGCTGCTCATCGTGGCCGCCCTCCAGGCCGCCCCGAAGCTCGGCATCGCGCGCGTGTCCCTCAACTTCGCGATGTTCCGCGCGGCACTCGCACGCGGCGAGAAGATCGGCGCGGGACCGGTGCTCCGTGCCTGGCGCGGACTGCTCGTCTTCCTCTCGCGCTGGTTCCAGATCGAGTCCCTGTACAAGTTCAACGCGAAGTTCCGCCCCCGCTGGGAGCCCCGCTTCGTCGTCTACCGCTCCTCCAAGGAGCTCCCCCGCATCGGCTTCGCCGCCATGCAGGCCGAGGGCTTCGTGACGCTCGCGCCACCCCGCTTCCTGCGCCGGGGGAGCGCACAGCGCCGCCCCTGCCCCCACCGCACGGCGGAGCGCGAGGTCCGGGCGGCATAGACCCCGGCCGCACGGGCCTAGGCTGGAGGCATGAGTACGTTGCGCGGGCGGGGAACGGTCGAGGGACTGCCGGAGTGGGGCCGCTGCGCGGTCATGGGGGTCGTGAACGTGACCCCGGACTCTTTCTCCGACGGGGGCCGCTGGTTCGACACCACGGCCGCCGTCAAGCATGGAATCGACCTGGTCGCACAGGGTGCCGACCTGGTCGACGTGGGGGGTGAGTCGACCCGTCCCGGCGCCTCGCGCGTCGACGAGGACGAGGAGCTGCGGCGCGTGGTCCCCGTGGTGCGCGGGCTCGCGTCCGAGGGCGTGACGGTCTCCGTGGACACGATGCGCGCCACCGTCGCCGAGCAGGCGCTCGCCGCGGGCGCCGTCCTGGTGAACGACGTCAGCGGCGGCCTCGCCGACGCGCGCATGGTCCCCGCGGTCGCCGCCGCCGGGGCGCCCTTCGTGGTGATGCACTGGCGCGGTTTCCTCACCGACATCCACGCCAAGCCTGTCTACGAGGACGTGGTCTCCGAGGTCGTCGACGAGCTCCACGCGCGCGTGGCGGCCGCCATCGAGGGCGGCATCGCCCCCGAGCGCATCGTCATCGACCCGGGCCTCGGCTTCTCCAAGGACGTCGAGCACGACCTGGCGCTCCTCGGCGGCCTCGACCGCCTCCGCGAGCTCGGCCACCCGATCCTGGTCGCCGCCTCCCGCAAGCGCTTCCTCGGCCGCGTCCTCGCGGGCCCCGAGGGCGCGCCGCCGCCCGCCCGCGAGCGTGACGCGGCCACCGCCGCCGTCTCCGCCATCGCCGCCCACCAGGGCGCCTGGGCGGTCCGTGTGCACGAGGTGCGGGCCACCGCCGACGCCGTCCGTGTCGCGCACGCCGTGACGAGCGCGGCGGGCGGTCCTCGGTGACCGGGGCCAGGACCGACGCGCAGCAGGTCGAGGCGGCCAATACCGCCTTCTACGAAGCACTGGAGCGCGGCGACTTCGACGAGCTCTCCGACCTCTGGATGGACGGGGAAGCGGCCCTGGAACCGGACGGCGGCGAAGACCCCGACGGCAGGGACGGCGAGGCCGCCGAGGACGCTGAGGCCGCCGAGGACGCCGAGGACGCCTCAGATGCCTCGCCGGACGGCGACGGAGCCGCGATCTCCTGCGTGCACCCCGGCTGGCCGGTCCTCACGGGCCGCGGCGAGGTCCTCAGGTCGTATGCGCTGATCATGGCGAACACCGAGTACATCCAGTTCTTCCTGACCGACGTGCACGTCGGTGTGGCCGGCGACACCGCCCTGGTGACCTGCACGGAGAACATCCTCAGCGGCGGCCCGCCCCCCGAGGGCGGCGGTGAACTGGGCCCGCTCGTCGGCCAGCTCGTGGTCGCCACGAATGTGTTCCGGCGCACAGTGGACGGATGGAAGCTCTGGTCGCACCACGCCTCACCCGTACTCGCCGAATCCGACGACGAAGAGAGCGAGGAGTCACCCTCCTGAGTGGGCAGGGGCGGTTGCGGGCAGCCCCCGCGGGCAAGGACTGTCAGTGCGCGCAGGTAGATTCGGTCGAGGCTGGTGTGCCGACCGCACTCGGTACAGGCCTGCCGATACCGACGATTGCAGGAGTGATTCGCGTGGATCGTGTCGCGCTGCGCGGCCTCAAGGCCCGTGGGCACCACGGTGTCTTTCCGCGGGAACGCGAAGAGGGCCAGACCTTCATCGTGGACCTGGTAATTGGCCTGGACACCCGTGCGGCCGCCGCCGACGACGACCTGGCGAAGACCGTGCACTACGGCATCGTGGCCGAGGAGGTCGTGGCCGCCGTCGAGGGCGATCCCGTCGACCTCATCGAGACGCTTGCCGAGCGCATCGCCCAGACGTGTCTCAAGCACGACGGAGTCCTGGAGGTCGAGGTGTGCGTCCACAAACCGGACGCCCCGATCACCGTGCCCTTCGACGACGTGACCGTCACCATCACCCGGAGCCGAGTATGACCGCGTTTTCCACGCAAGGGCAGAGCGACCCGACCGTCCAGCCGGTGCCCACCGCCGTGGTGCAGCAGGTCGACGCAGCCGACACCACGCTCTCCAACCCGAAACGCGCCGTGATCTCCCTCGGCAGCAATCTCGGCAACCGCCTGGAGACGCTGCAGGGGGCCGTAGACGCCCTGGAGGACACCCCCGGCCTGCGCGTCAAGGCCGTCTCTCCCGTGTACGAGACGGAGCCCTGGGGCGTCGAGCCGGACAGCCAGCCGTCGTACTTCAACGCGGTCGTCGTGGTGAAGACGACCCTGCCGCCCTCCTCGCTCCTGGAGCGGGCGCACGCCATCGAGGAGGCCTTCCACCGCGTCCGGGACGAGCGCTGGGCCGCCCGCACGATCGACGTCGACATCGTGGCGTACGCGGACGTCGTCTCGGACGACCCGGTCCTCACGCTCCCCCACCCGCGTGCGCACGAGCGCGCCTTCGTCCTCGCCCCCTGGCACGACGTGGAGCCCGAGGCGCAGCTCGCGGGACGCGGCGCGGTCGCCGACCTGCTTGCCAAGGTCACCCGGGACGGCGTCGCCCCCCGTGTCGACCTGGAACTCCGGCTGCCCGAATAGTCGTTAGGGTCTAACGGACCCGCACGACGAGAAGCGGGTCCGTTAGACGAAGAAGGCGACGAAGGGTCATCCGTGGAGCAGCTGCGCATCAGGACACTGGCCGGCGTCTTCGTGGTGGCCGGGGTGCTGTCCTGGGCGGGCGCCCGGCTGTGGGACTCCGTGGGCACGCTGCCCCGGGTCCCGCTGGCCGCGCCCATCGTGCTCGCGGTGATCGCGGCGGTGCTCCTCGCCACGGCGCTCTCGCTGCGCGCCCGGCTGCGCGCCCAGCGTGAGCGGCGTCCCGGAGCCAAGGGCGTCGAGCCGATGATGGCCGCGCGTGCCGTCGTCTTCGGTCAGGCGAGCGCCCTGGTCGCCGCCCTCGTCGCCGGGATGTACGGCGGCACGGGCGCCTTCCTCCTGGAGTATCTGGACGTCCCGTCCCGCCGCGACCAGGCGATCTACGCCGGCCTCTCGGTCCTTGCGGGCATCGCGGTGATAGCGGCCGCGTTCTTCCTGGAGCGGGTCTGCAGGCTCCCGGAGGACGAGGACGAGCACGGCGGGACGGCTACAGCCGCCTGAAGGCAAGCGCCCCCGAAGGGGCGCGCCTATCGGGCCATGATCAGGCTCATCGCCTCATTGCGCGTCGCGGGGTCACGGAGCTGGCCCCGGACCGCCGACGTGATCGTCTTGGCGCCGGGCTTGCGCACCCCGCGCATGGTCATGCACATGTGCTCGCACTCCACGACCACGATGACGCCGCGCGGCTCCAGAATCTCCATCAGGGAGTCCGCGATCTGCGTGGTCAGCCGCTCCTGGACCTGCGGACGGCGCGCGTACACGTCCACGAGGCGGGCGAGCTTGGACAGGCCGGTGATCTTCCCGTCGGACGACGGGATGTAACCGACGTGCGCGACGCCGTGGAACGGCACCAGGTGGTGCTCGCAGGAGCTCTGCACCTCGATGTCCTTCACCAGGACCATCTCGTCGTGACCGAGGTCGAACGTCGTCGTCAGAACGTCCTCGGGCTTGAGCCACAGTCCGCCGAATATCTCCTTGTACGCGCGAGCCACGCGCCCGGGGGTCTCCCGCAGGCCCTCACGGTCCGGGTCCTCGCCGACCGCGATCAACAGCTCGCGCACGGCGTTCTCGGCCCGCTTCTCGTCGAACACGCCGATCGTGCCCTCGCCGTCCAGCGTCACGGGATCGGTCATGTGTGCCTCGTTCCTAGCGTTCCACGCATCAGCGCGTCTGTGCGTACGAAAAAACTGCGCCCCCCAGGCTAGAACCAGGGGGGCGCAGCTTCCATTCCGGGCCTGCTGGGACGCCGGGGATCAGCTCCGGGAATCAGCTCTCGGGGCGATCTTCCTTCGTCACGTCGACGGGGGTCTCCGTCGGACCCGCGGTCACCGCGGGTGTGGCGCCGTTCGCACCGTTCGTCAGCGACAGCTCCCGGGGGGAGAGCACCGGCGGGCGGGTCGAGGGCGTGCGCCGCGAGGAACCGGTCCACGCCGGGCGGGCCGGACGCTTCACGATGCCTGCGAAGACCTCGGCGATCTGCTCCTTGTTGAGCGTCTCCTTCTCGAGGAGCTGGAGGACCAGGTTGTCGAGAACGTCGCGGTTCTCGACGAGGATCTCCCAGGCCTCGTTGTGCGCGGTCTCGATGAGCTTCTTGACCTCTTCGTCGACCAGCGCGGCGACTTCTTCGGAGTAGTCGCGCGGGTGGCCCATCTCGCGGCCGAGGAACGGCTCGGTGTTGTCACCGCCGAACTTGATCGCGCCGAGCCGCTCGGTCATGCCGTACTGCGTGACCATGGCACGTGCGGTGGCGGTGGCCTTCTCGATGTCGTTCGCCGCGCCCGTCGTCGGGTCGTGGAAGACGAGCTCCTCGGCCGCGCGCCCGCCCAGCATGTACGCGAGCTGGTCGAGCATTTCGTTGCGCGTGGTCGAGTACTTGTCCTCGTCCGGCAGGACCATCGTGTAACCGAGAGCACGGCCTCTGGAGAGGATCGTGATCTTGTGCACCGGGTCCGAGTTCGGAGACGCCGCCGCGACCAGGGCGTGACCGCCCTCGTGATACGCGGTGATCTTCTTCTCCTTGTCGGACATGATCCGCGTCCGCTTCTGCGGACCGGCCACGACACGGTCGATCGCCTCGTCGAGCGAGTGGTTGTCGATCAGCTTCCGGTCGCCGCGCGCCGTGAGGAGCGCCGCTTCGTTCAGCACGTTCGACAGGTCGGCGCCCGTGAAGCCCGGCGTACGCCGCGCCACTGCGCCGAGGTCGACGTCCGGGGCGACCGGCTTGCCCTTCTGGTGAACCTTGAGGATCTCCAGACGGCCCTGCATGTCCGGACGGTCCACCGCGATCTGGCGGTCGAAACGGCCGGGACGAAGGAGTGCCGGGTCGAGGATGTCGGGGCGGTTCGTGGCGGCGATCAGAATGACGCCGCCCTTCACGTCGAAGCCGTCCATCTCGACGAGCAGCTGGTTCAGCGTCTGCTCGCGCTCGTCGTGACCGCCGCCCATGCCGGCGCCGCGGTGGCGGCCGACGGCGTCGATCTCGTCGACGAAGACGATCGCCGGGGCGTTCGCCTTGGCCTGCTCGAAGAGGTCACGCACACGCGAGGCACCGACACCGACGAACATCTCGACGAAGTCGGAACCGGAGATCGAGTAGAAGGGGACGCCTGCCTCGCCCGCGACGGCGCGCGCGAGCAGCGTCTTGCCCGTACCGGGAGGCCCGTAGAGGAGCACGCCCTTGGGGATCTTGGCTCCGACGGCCTGGAACTTCGCCGGCTCCTGGAGGAACTCCTTGATCTCGTGGAGTTCCTCGACGGCCTCGTCCGAACCGGCCACATCCGAGAACGTCGTCTTCGGAGTGTCCTTGGTGATGAGCTTGGCCTTGGACTTCCCGAACTGCATGACCCGGGAGCCGCCGCCCTGCATCTGATTCATCAGGAACAGGAAGACGACGACGATCAGTACGAAGGGGAGCAGGGAAAGCAGGATGCCGACGAACGGGTTCTGCTTCGACGGCGAGACGGTATAACCGTCCGGGATCTTCTTGTCCTGGTACTTGGTCTGCAAGGTCTTGGCGATGTCGACACCTTGGTTGCCGATGTAGCTCGCCTGGATCTTGCTGCTGTCCTTGACCTTCTGGCCGTCCTTGAGCTCGACCTTGATGGTCGACTCATCACCGGTGGTGAGCTTGGCGGACTCGACCTTGTCGTCGTTGATCGCCTGCACAACCTGGCCGGTGTCCACCGTCTTGTAGCCACCGGACGAACCGACGACCTGCATCAACACGACCACGGCAAGGACGGCCAGCACGATCCACATGACTGGCCCACGGAAGTATCGCTTCACGTCCATCCATACGGAGCGATGACGCCCCGTCCCTCCTGCCATAGTGAGTTTGATAAAGACTGTTCTTCGGACGGTACCCCAGCATTGTCACCCGAAGTCGCACGGGACGGCTGACAAACCCGTCTTCGCATGCTCCAACGCAGGGAAACGGGTGAGGGTTCCCGGCCGCCTCCGAGGAGTTGGCCGGGGGCCGGGTGATCAGCCGCCGTAGACGTGCGGAGCGAGGGTGCCGACGAACGGCAGGTTGCGGTACTTCTCCGCGTAGTCCAGGCCGTACCCGATGACGAACTCGTTCGGGATGTCGAAGCCGACCCACTCCACGTCGATCGCGACCTTGGCCGCCTCGGGCTTGCGGAGCAGCGTGCACACCTTCAGCGACGCGGGCTCGCGCGAGCCGAGGTTGGAGAGCAGCCAGGACAGCGTCAGACCGGAGTCGATGATGTCCTCGACGATCAGGACGTGCTTGCCCTTGATGTCGGTGTCCAGGTCCTTCAGGATCCGCACGACCCCGGAGGACTGGGTGCCCGCGCCGTACGACGACACGGCCATCCAGTCCATGGTGAGCGGGGTGGACAGCGCACGCGCCAGGTCCGCCATGACCATCACCGCGCCCTTGAGCACGCCGACGATCAGCAGGTCCTTGCCCGCGTACTCCGCGTCGATCTTCGCCGCCAGCTCAGCCAGCTTCGCGTCGATCTCTTCCTTGGTGATGAGCACCGACTGAAGATCGGTGCCCATGTCTTTCGCGTCCACCCGCATCACTTTCGGTCGTCCGTCACACCGGCTGTGCAGAGCCCGGGGGCCCCTCGGTCAACAGCCTTGCCGGATCACCAGTCTGCCACCCTGGCGCTGGGCGACGACTTTGCCCGGGAGATTGATGGCTCCCTGGCCGCGCCAGCCCGTGATCAGGCGGTCGACCTCTTCGAGATGCCGGGCGAAGAGCGCGCCGGCCGGGGCGCCCGCGTCGATGGCGGCACGGCGCACGATCCGGCGGCGCACGGCGGGCGGCAGGGCGTAGAGCTTGGCGCACTCGAGGAGTCCGGCGGCGTCGCGCACGGAGGCCTCCGCCTGCGCGGCCCAGTGGTCCAGGGCGTCGGCGTCATCCCGGGACAACTGGGCCGTACGGGCGAGTGCTTCCACGACGCCCTTGCCGAGCGCCTTCTCCAGGGCGGGCAGTCCTTCGTGCCGCAGCCGGGAGCGCGTGTAGGCGGGGTCGGTGTTGTGCGGGTCGTCCCAGACGGGCAGCGACTGGACCATGCAGGCCTTGCGGGCCGTCTGCCGGTCGATGTGCAGGAAGGGGCGGCGGTAGCGCCGGTCGGCGCCCGGTCCGCCGGAGACGGCGGCCATCCCGGACAGGGAGCGGATGCCGGAGCCGCGGGCGAGACCGAGCAGGACGGTCTCCGCCTGGTCGTCGCGGGTGTGGCCGAGCAGGATCGCGGAGGCGCCGTGGCGGTCGGCCGCGGCGTCGAGCGCGCCGTATCTCGCGTCGCGGGCCGCGGCTTCGGGGCCGCCGTCCCGCCCGACGTCGACGGCGACGGACTCGATCGGGTCGAGCCCGAGAGCCGTGAGCCGCGAGACGACCTCGGCGGCGCGCAGATCGGAACCGTCCTGCAGTCCGTGGTCGACGGTGACGCCGCCGGCGCGGATGCCGAGTTTGGGGGCCTCGAAGGCGAGGGCGGAGGCGAGCGCCATGGAGTCGGCGCCGCCGGAGCACGCGACGAGCACGAGTGGCGACGCGGCCGGCTCGCGTGGAGGGTGGGGGTGAGCAGGGCTCGGGGGGACGTGCTCGGGGATGCGCTGTGCTTCGGGGCGCAGGGCTTCGGAGCGCTGTGGATCGGCGCTCGGGGCTTCGGTGCGCTGTACGTCGGTCAGTACGTCGTGGAGTACGCGGCGGACCGCCAGGCGTATCGCCGCGACCGCAGGATGGGGACCCATGTCCGGTTCCCTTCATGAAGTTCGGGGGTGAGCCTCGGACCTGTCACTCAGGACCACTCTCGGGAGATCGGGCCTCAGACAGATCCCACGAGGTTAGTCACTCAGAGTGTGTCGATGGTGACAGAGCCGAGCCGTTCCCCGAGCATTGCACGCTCACCCATGGCTCACGGTCCCTCGGACGGGTGATAGCGGAGGCGTTCTCCTGCCATCGGCCGCAACTCGCTCCTTTACTGCGCTCACTCCCCCTTACGGTGCACCCGCGCGACCCAGTCCGCCGGTTTGGCGATCTCCGACTTGGTGGGCAGTGTGTTCGGCGACGTCCATACGCGGTTGAATCCGTCCATTCCGACCTCGCCGACGACGGCGCGCACGAAGCGCTCGCCGTCGCGGTATTGGCGCAATTTCGCGTCCAGGCCGAGCAGCTTGCGCAGTGCCTGGTCCAGGCGGCTCGCGCCACGCGCCCTGCGCTGCTGGAACTTCTCCCGGATCTCGCCGACGGAGGGCACCACGTCAGGGCCCACTCCGTCCATCACGAAGTCCGCGTGGCCTTCGAGCAGCGACATGACGGCCGTGAGGCGGGCCAGGATCTCTCGCTGGGCGGGGGTCTGCACCAGCTCCACGAGGGAGCGGCCTCCGTCGTCCTCCTCGGCCTCGGGGCGGCCGCCGGCCAGCGACTGGGCCGTCTCCCTGATGCGCTCCAGGACCGTCATCGGGTCGACCTCGGTCTCCGAGAGGAACGCCTGGATCTCGCCTTCGAGGTGGTCGCGCAGCCAGGGCACGGCCGAGAACTGGGTGCGGTGCGTCTCCTCGTGCAGGCAGACCCAGAGCCTGAAGTCATGGGGGTCCACGTCGAGTTCGCGCTCGACGTGCACGATGTTCGGGGCCACGAGCAGGAGCCTGCCGCCGCCGCCCTCCCCTGCCGGGAGGTCGCGGGTGGCCGGGGCGAAGGTCTCGTACTGCCCGAGGACGCGCGAGGCGAGGAAGGAGAGCAGCATGCCCAGCTCGACGCCGGTCACCTTGCCGCCGACCGCGCCGAGCATGGCGCCGCCGGGGCCGCTGCGGCGGTCCTGCATCTTGTCCAGGAGGGGCTTGAGGATCTCCCGGAAACCGGCGACGTTCGCCTTGATCCACCCGGCCCGGTCGACGACGAGCACCGGGGTGTCGTGAATGTCGTCCGTGCCCATCCGGGTGAAGGAACGGACGTGCTCCTCCGAGGACTTCGCATGCTTCCGGAGCTCGGCGACGATGGCCCTTGCCTCGTCCCGGCTCACTTCTGGACCCGGCCGGACGAGCCGGGTCGCGGTCGCCACCGCGAGATTCCAGTCGACCATCTCCGCACCACCGATGCTCGTCATGCGTCAACGGTACGTGGTCGACCCCACCTACGGAGGGGGTTGACCCCCGAGATTGCCCTACTCCGGGCCCGTAGGGGCTCAGCGGGAAGCGATTGCTCCCTGAGACAGCCGCCACCCCACCGGCCCGACACCCCGGGCAAAACCGCGCCCCACCGGCCGGGGGCTCGGGGGTCGTCCCCCGAAAAACGCAGTCAGTCGACCATCTCCGCACCACCGATGCTCCCCACACCCCGACCACCCGCGGCCGACCCCACCCCCAAAGGGAGCAGGCCCCGGCTTGACCCGCTCCGGGCCCGTAGGGGCTCCAACCGCACGTGGCCGGCACCGCTCACGGGCGGGGCCGGCCTCCGAGATGGCACCACTCCGGGTCTGTAGTCGGTCAGCGGGACCAATGGGGCCCATGAGGCGCCTGCGGACGCGGTGACGGTCAGTGCGGGCGCCCGCGTGGGGAGCAGCCGAGAGCAGGGGAACCCCCCGGCGTCAGCGGCAGCCGCACTTCGCTACCGCTGAGGCCATTTTGTCCAGGGCCGACTGGGCCGCCTTGGGGTCGGTCGTGCCCGTGGTCATGAAGGCGAAGACCAGGAGTCGGCCGTCCGTGTCGACGACCGTGCCCGCGAGGGTGTTCACACCGGTCAGGGTGCCGGTCTTGGCGCGTACGACGCCGGTGCCCGGCGAGTCCTTGGGGTAGCGGTCGACCAGGGTTCCGGTGAAGCCCGCCACGGGCAGGCCCGTCACCACCGAGCGCAGTTCGGGGCGGGCCGGGTCGGCGGCGCGAGCGAGGAGCGCGGCGAGCAGCTCGGCGGAGCTGCGGTCGGCCCGGTCAAGGCCGCTCCCGTCGGCGAACTTCGTACCGTCGAGCGGCACCTGCGCCTTCTTGAGCTGGGCGTCGATCGCCCGCCCCGCGCCGTCGAAGCTCACCGGCTCCTTGGAGGCGAGCGCCGTATGGCGGGCCAGCGCCTCGGCGATGTCGTTGTCGCTGTGCGTCAGCATCCGCTCGACGAGGGCGGACAGCGGCGGCGACTCCACCTTGGCGAGGGACTCGGCGCGGTCGGTCGCCGCGGACGGCCCCGGCTCCGCGTCCGCGTCCTTCTTGTCGCCCTTGCCCTTCTTCCCCTTCTCCCCCTCTTTCCCCTTCGCCTCGATGCCGATCCCCTCGTCCTCCAGGAAGCCCGCGAACTTCTTCGCCGCGTCCGCCGCCGGTTCGGCCGAGCGCGGCGCGGGGCCGCTGGAGGAGTCGTCGAGGCGGCCCTCGTCGGCCATCAGGGCGCTGACCAGCGTGAGGTTCTCGTTCGGGCCGATGGGGTGCTGCTGCTCTCCCGAGTACAGCGAGGTGTCGTACGAGAGGGACACCTTGTCCGCGCCGCGGTCCTTCAGGGCGCGCGCGGTGTCCTTGGCCAGGTCGCGCAGGCTCGCGGCGCTCTTCGCGTAGGGACCGTCCTTGCGGGCGGTGAGCGTGGGATCGCCGCCTCCCACCAGGACGACGTCGTTCGAATCCGGCTCGATGACCGTCTTCGTGGCGATGCGGTGGTCGGCCCCCGCCGAGGTGAGCGCCGCGACCGCGGTGGCGATCTTGGTGGTGGACGCGGGCGTCAGGGCATCCCCGCCGCCCTTGCCGTAGACCCGGCGCCCGCTGCCCGCGTCGATGACGACCGCCGAGCGCTCGGGCCCGAGGGCCTTGTCCTTCAGGAGGGGATCGAGGACGGCCGCGAGCGCCTTGGTGTCCGGAGCGGGCGCGGAGCCGCCGTGCGAGGACCCCGCGGGCACGCCGAGCCCCCTGAGCACGGAAGGGGCGCTCGGGGCGGCCTCGGGCTCCCCGCCGGACGCACCGCCGCCGTGATCTGTGCCACCCCCGGCCTCCCGGGAAGCCGCCCAGTCCCGCTCGGCCGTACGCTGACCGGAGGAGTCCCAGGGGCCGGCCGCGGCCACCGCACCGGCCGCGATCGCGATTCCGACGGTGGCGGCACCCGCCGTGAGCTGCCAGGTCTTGAGTTTCGCAGGATTCTTGAGAGCGGCAGGGATCTTGGGAGCCGAGAGCTCGGGAAGCTGCCGCAGCAGTTTCCCGACGTGCTGCCGGGTCTGCTGCCAAGGCTTGAGCTCAGGCACGACGACCAGCCCCTTTCGCGATCACACATCTGCGTGAGGGACACTTAACCACCCGAAGTATGTGCTGATCATGGAGGAGCCACCCGTGGAGTTCGACGTCACCATCGAGATTCCGAAGGGTTCGCGGAACAAGTACGAGGTGGACCACGAGACCGGCCGGATCCGCTTGGACCGTCGCCTCTTCACGTCGACCAGCTACCCCGCGGACTACGGCTTCGTCGAGAACACCCTCGGCGAGGACGGTGACCCGCTGGACGCCCTCGTCATCCTGGACGAGCCGACCTTCCCGGGCTGCCTCATCAAGTGCCGCGCGATCGGCATGTTCCGGATGACCGACGAGGCGGGCGGCGACGACAAGCTGCTCTGCGTCCCGGCCTCGGACCCCCGCGTGGAGCACCTGCGCGACATCCACCACGTCTCCGAGTTCGACCGCCTGGAGATCCAGCACTTCTTCGAGGTCTACAAGGACCTGGAGCCCGGCAAGTCCGTCGAGGGCGCCGACTGGGTCGGCCGCGCGGACGCCGAGGCCGAGATCGAGAAGTCGTACAAGCGTGCGGAGGCGCAGGGCCACTGAGTGCCCCGCTTCCGACTCTGACGGGCCGCGCGATCTTCACGTAGACCGCGCGGCCCGTTCGCGTATCTGTGCGCATACTGTTCGTACTGGAGGTGCACAAGGTACGTATGTATGTGGGAGCGAGGCAGTGAAAGTGGCTGACCAGGAGGCCGAAGACCGCAAACCGCAGTCGGACGAGGCACGGAGTGCGTTCACTCAGCCCACCGGCGTGCTGCCGCAGCCACCGGCACCCGAGGACGAGTCGCAGACGACGTCGGAGTTCGCGATCCCCACCGGTCTGGGGAGCCTCGCGTCGCTGCCGAACTCCTCGACCACCCAGGAGACCGAGAAGTCGGCGTTCACGACGCCGAACACATACAGCGCCCGCAACGCGCCGGCCGCCTTCACTCCCCCGCAGGGCATACCTCTGGTGAAGCTCACCAAGGAGACGCCCTGGCAGGACCAGATGCGCACGATGCTGCGCATGCCCGTGGCCGAGCGGCCCACTCCGGAGGCCACGCAGCGGCACGAGGACGAGACCGGGCCCGCCGTGCCGCGCGTGCTCGACCTGACGCTGCGTATCGGCGAACTGCTGCTCGCGGGCGGCGAGGGCGCCGAGGACGTGGAGGCGGCGATGTTCGCCGTCTGCCGCAGCTACGGCCTGGACCGCTGCGAGCCGACCGTGACGTTCACTCTGCTCTCGATCTCGTACCAGCCGTCCCTGGTGGACGACCCGGTCACGGCATCGAGGACGGTGCGGCGCCGGGGCACCGACTACACCCGTCTGGCGGCCGTCTTCCAACTGGTGGACGACATCAGCGACACGGACGTCGAGGTCTCCCTGGAGGAGGCCTACCGCACGCTCGCGGGCATCCGCCGTAACCGCCACCCCTACCCCGGCTGGGCCCTCACGGCCGCCGGCGGTCTTCTCGCGGGCTCGGCGTCCGTGCTCGTCGGCGGTGGCGCCCTGGTCTTCCTGGTCGCGGCGTTCGGCGCCATGCTCGGCGACCGTCTCGCCTGGCTGTGCGCGGGCCGCGGGCTGCCGGAGTTCTACCAGTTCGTGGGCGCCGCGATGCCGCCCGCGGTGATGGGCGTGACGCTCAGCCTCGTGCACTCCCAGGAGGTCAACGCCTCCGCGGTGATCACGGGTGGGCTCTTCGCCCTGATCCCGGGAAGAGCCCTGGTCGCCGGTGTCCAGGACGGCCTGACCGGCTACTACATCACGGCGGCGGCCCGCCTCCTGGAGGTCTGCTATCTCGTCGTGGGCATCGTCTGCGGCGTGCTGCTCGTCCTGTCGCTCGGCGTGATGCTGGACGCGACGAGCCTGCAGCCGGAGACGACGTTCGTGGCGGTCGACTCGCGCCCGGTGATCCAGATCCTGGCGTCAATGGCGCTGAGCCTCGCCTTCGCGATACTGCTCCAGCAGGAACGTCACACCGTGCTGATCGTGACCCTGAACGGCGGTATCGCCTGGGTCATGTACGGAGCACTCGCGCAGACGTCCATCGAGCTCTCGCCGGTCGCGGCGACGGCCATCGCGGCCGGGCTCGTCGGCCTCTTCGGGCAGCTGTTCTCGCGCTACCGCTTCGCCTCTTCGCTGCCGTACGTCACGGCGGCCATCGGCCCGCTGCTGCCCGGTAGCGCGACGTACTTCGGACTGCTCGCCCTGGCCCAGAACGACATGACCACGGGCCTCAACTCGCTCACCAAGGCGGCGGCGACGGCGCTGGCCATCGCGATCGGCGTGAACCTCGGCAGCGAGGTCTCCCGCCTGATCCTGAAGGTGCCGGGCGCCACTTCTGCGGCGAACCGCCGTGCGGCGAAGCGGACGCGAGGATTCTGACCGGAGGCCCGGTCGGCCCCTTCGGGGGCTTCGCCCCCGGACCCCCAGTCCTCAAACGCCGGACGGCTGATTTCCCTATCGCTTGGCGTGCCGGCCGCGCGACGACGGGGCCGCTCCGGGGGTCTCGCCCTCGGCGGCTGCCGCCTTCTTGGACTTGCTGCGGGCCCGCAGGAACTCGATCACGATCGGGACCACCGAGATCAGGACGATCAGGATGAGGATCGCCTCGATGTTCTTGTGCACGAAGTCGATCTTGCCGAGCCACGCGCCGAGCATCGTCACACCGGCGCCCCAGAGGATGCCGCCGATGATGTTGAACGTGATGAACGAGCGGTACCGCATGCCGCTGACGCCAGCGATGATCGGCGTGAACGTCCGCACGATCGGCACGAAGCGGGCCAGGACCAGGGACTTGGGGCCGTACTTCTCGAAGAACTCGTGCGCCTTGACCACGTTCTCCTGCTTGAACAGCTTGGAGTCCGGGCGGTTGAAGAGCGCGGGGCCGACCTTCTTGCCGAAGAGATAGCCCGCCTGGTCGCCGAGGATCGCGGCGATGCAGATGAGCACGATGCAGAGCCAGAGCGGGAAGTCCAGCTGGTTCGTCGTAATCAGCAGGCCCGTCGTGAACAGCAGCGAGTCACCCGGCAGGAAGAAGCCGATGAGCAGGCCCGACTCGGCGAAGACGATCGCGAGCAGACCCCAGACCCCGAACGTGTTCAGGAGGTAATCCGGGTCCAGCCAGCTTGGTCCGAGCGCAAGCGTCGTCACGGTTCCGGGCTCCTGAGGGTGAGAGGGCGATGCGGCGGGGACGGCCGCCCAAAGCTATCAACGCGAGGTGACGCGCCCAGGTTCCAGTGTTCTTCCCAGGGTGCACTGTGCGTGACCTGAGACAAAGCTGTGTGCCGGAGGCATCGAGGAGCCGGGGCGGCCGGGAGTTGGCGTACTACAGGTTATCGGTGCGGTCCGGGGGCGCCGTGATCGCCCGACCGGACCGACGGACGTGGCCCCCGATCAGCTGTTCCGTACCGCGTTCGCCAGGATCGCGTCCCGCATGTAGACGGCGAGCCCCGGCCGGATGGCTTCGTAGACGGCCGTGAACCGCTCGTCCGCCACGTACATCTCGCCGAGGCAGGTGTGCAACTCGTGCGAGCACGCGTAGTGGGAGCGCGTGATGAAGCGCCGGTGTTCCTCCGCGACGTCCATCGCCTCCCCGGAGTCGGCGGGCAGGCCGGCGGCGAGCAGGTCGCCCATGCGCGCGTGCACCGCGTCGAGCTCGTCGTTGATCCGCTGCCAGTCCTCCTTGGTGTACGAGGCGGCCTTGCGCTGCGACTCCTTGTAGGCCTCGGTGTGGCCCCAGCGCCGCTCGACCTCATCCGCGTACTGCTCGGGGTCGTGGTCCCCGAAGACCTCGAACTTCTCCTCGGGCGTGAGGTTGATGCCCATCTTCTTCGCCTCCATGGCTGTCTCGATGGCGGCGGCCATCTCCTGGAGCCTGGTGATCCGGTCCGACAGGAGCGCGTGCTGCCTGCGCAGGTGCTCGCGCGGGTCCGCGTCCGGGTCGTCCAGGAGGGCCGCCACCTCGTCGAGCGGGAATCCGAGCTCCCGGTAGAACAGGATCTGCTGCAGCCGGTCCAGGTCGGCGTCGCCGTAGCGCCGGTGACCCGCGTGGCTGCGCCCGCTCGGCACGAGCAGGCCGATCTCGTCGTAGTGGTGCAGCGTGCGCACCGTCACTCCGGCGAAACCGGCGATCTGTCCCACGGAGTAGCTCATGGCTCCCGCCCTCTCTGTGTACGAGTTTCAGCCTGATTCCTCACGCCGCGTGAGGTGCAAGTGCAGACCCCGGCGGTCGGCAATATTCTCGCCAGCAGGTGACAAACAGGGACACCAGACCTCAGCCCGAGGAGACCGCCCATGCCGCGCCAGCACCCGGGCCCCGGCCCCGAGCAGCCCGCCAAGCGCACCCTCTCGGTGAACCCCTTCTACGGAGAGGCCAACCCGGTCAGCGGGATGTCCGAGGCACCGCCCAAGCACCGCCTCCCGGACAATCCGCTGCCGCCCGCGACCGCCTACCAGCTCGTGCACGACGAGCTGATGCTGGACGGCAACTCCCGCCTCAACCTCGCCACCTTCGTCACGACGTGGATGGAGCCGCAGGCCGGCGTCCTGATGGGCGAGTGCCGGGACAAGAACATGATCGACAAGGACGAGTACCCGCACACCGCCGACCTGGAGCGGCGCTGCGTGGCCATGCTCGCCGATCTGTGGCACGCGCCGGACCCCTCGCTCGCCGTCGGCTGTTCGACGACCGGGTCGAGCGAGGCATGCATGCTCGCCGGGATGGCGCTCAAGCGCCGCTGGGCCACGGCGAAGCGGAACATCGACCGCTATCCGTCCCCCACCGCACGGCCGAACCTCGTCATGGGCGTCAACGTCCAGGTCTGCTGGGAGAAGTTCTGCAACTTCTGGGAGGTCGAGGCGCGCCAGGTCCCCATGGACGGCGACCGTTTCCACCTCGATCCGGAGGCCGCGGCCGAGCTCTGCGACGAGAACACGATCGGGGTCGTGGCCGTGCTCGGCTCCACCTTCGACGGGTCGTACGAGCCGGTGGCGGAGCTCTGCGCGGCCCTCGACGCCCTTCAGGAGCGCACCGGGCTCGACATCCCCGTGCACGTCGACGGGGCGTCCGGGGCGATGGTGGCGCCCTTCCTGGACGAGGACCTGGAGTGGGACTTCCGGCTTCCGCGGGTGGCGTCGATCAACACGTCGGGCCACAAGTACGGCCTGGTCTATCCGGGCGTCGGCTGGGCCCTGTGGCGCGACACGGAGGCGCTGCCGGAGGAGCTGGTCTTCCGGGTGAACTACCTCGGCGGTGACATGCCGACGTTCGCGCTGAACTTCTCCCGCCCCGGAGCGCAGGTCGTCGCGCAGTACTACACGTTCCTGCGCCTGGGCCGCGAGGGCTACCGCGCCGTCCAGCAGGCGGCGCGGACGGTCGCCACGGGGCTCGCGGAACGCATCGAGGCGCTCGGTGACTTCCGGCTGCTCACCCGGGGCGATCAGCTGCCGGTGTTCGCCTTCACGACCCTGGAGGACGTGAAGGCGTACGACGTCTTCGACGTGTCGCGGCGCCTTCGCGAGCGCGGCTGGCTGGTTCCCGCGTACACCTTCCCGGCCCACCGCGAGGACCTGGCGGTGCTCCGCGTGGTCTGCCGCAACGGCTTCACGGCCGACCTCGCGGAGCTCTTCCTCTCGGACCTGAGCAGCCTGGTGCCCGAACTGCGCCACCAGCCGCATCCCCTGACGCGGGACAAGGACGCGGCGACGGGGTTCCACCACTAGGGAACTAGGGCCCAACCGAAGTCATTACTTGCTGAGCGCGCCGAACCTCCGTACCGCCAGCGGCATGAACAGCCCGACGAGCACCACGGGCCAGACCACGGCGAGGAGGCCGGCGTGTTCGGCGGCCCATGAAGTGCCCGTCACTCCGGGGTCGTTGCCAAAGAGGTCGCGGACCGCGGTGGCCGTCGCCGACATCGGGTTCCACTCGACGGTGGCGCCGAGCCAGCCCGGCATGTTCTGCGGGACGGTGAAGGCGTTGGAGAGGAAGCCCACCGGCCAGACCAGGATCTGCACGGCCACGACCAGCTCCGGCTTGCCCGCGACCATCGCCAGGTGGATGCCGATCCACAGCATCGCGAACCGCAGCAGGAGCAGCAGCCCGACCGCGCCGAGCGCGGCGCCGAACGAGCCGTGCCAGCGCCAGCCGATCGCGAGCCCGACGCCGATCATGACGAGCAGCGAGGCGAACGACTGGAGCATGTCCGCGACCGAACGCCCGACCAGGACCGCCCCGTTGGTCATCGGCATGGACCGGAAGCGGTCGATCACGCCCTTGTTGAGGTCCTGCGTGACGGCGACCATCGTGGCGTCAAGGCCGAAGGCCATGGTCAGCGCGAACATGCCGGGCACCAGGAACTCGGCGTAGTCGCCCGCGATGCCCTTTCCGCCGCCGATGAGGTAGTTGAACATCAGCAGCAGCATCACCGGGAAGACCAGCCCGACGAGCACCTGTACGGGCTGCCGCGCCCAGTGCGCCAGTTCGCGCCGCGTCATGGTCCAGGAGTCGACGGCGGCCCACTTGGCTGGGGTGCCGCCCGGCGCCGGTGCGCGGCCCGCCCGCGTGATCGTCGTCGTACTCACACCGTCTCCTTCGTGCGTTCCCCGGCCCCGGCGTCCTCCGTGGTGCCCGTCAGACGCAGGAACACCTCGTCCAGGGTCGGCCTGCGCACCGCGATGTCCTCCGCGTCCACCCCGGCCTCCCGCAGGGCCTGTACGACCCCGGTGAGCGCCTCCATCCGGTCCGCCACCGGCGCGCTGGCGAGGCGGCGGTCGGTGTCCAGGGCGGCCTCGCCGGGCAGCAGGCGCGCGGCGGTCTCCAGCTGGGCCGCGTCCCGCACCACCACGTCGATGCGGTCGCCGCCGGTCTTCGACTTCAGCTCGTCCGCCGTGCCGTCCGCGATGACCCGGCCCCGGTCGATGACCGAGATGCGGTCGGCGAGCTGGTCGGCCTCTTCGAGGTACTGCGTGGTGAGCAGCACCGTCGTGCCGCCGTCGACCAGGGAGCGCACCGCGTCCCAGACCTCCGTGCGCCCCCGCGGGTCCAGGCCCGTGGTCGGCTCGTCCAGGAACAGCACGTCGGGCTCCGTGATGAGCGAGGCCGCGAGGTCCAGGCGGCGCCGCATGCCGCCGCTGTACTGCTTGACCGCCTTGCGCCCCGTGTCACCGAGCCCGAAGCGCTCCAGGAGCTCACCGGCCCGCACGCGCGCGTGCCGGGCGCCCAGGTGGTAGAGCCGCCCGAACATGTCCAGGTTCTGCCGGCCGCTCAGCTCCTCGTCCAGGGCGGCGTGCTGGCCGAGCAGGCCGATGCGCCTGCGCACCTCGTCCGGTTGCCGCCGCACGTCGTACCCGGCGACCTCCACCCGGCCCTCGTCCGCCCGCAGCAGGGTGGCGAGCACCCGTACCGCCGTGGTCTTGCCCGCGCCGTTCGGGCCGAGCACTCCGTGCACCGTGCCGCGCCCGACCGTGAGGTCAAGGCCGTCGAGCGCTCGCTTCTCCCCGTACCGCTTCCGTGCTCCTTCGACGACGATCGCGTCCGTCATCCGTCTCCCTCCGAGCCCCTGCCACCCCGTAGTCAAACTTGACTACGACCTCGACGCGAAGGAAGGTATCCCCGAACCAGAAATTAGTCAAACTTGATCAGCGGGACCGTCCCGCCGCTCAGCGGTCGTCCTCCGCATGCTTCGTCCCG
Source organism: Streptomyces sp. NPDC046925 (assembly GCF_040644915.1). Classification (NCBI taxonomy): domain Bacteria; kingdom Bacillati; phylum Actinomycetota; class Actinomycetes; order Kitasatosporales; family Streptomycetaceae; genus Streptomyces; species Streptomyces sp. NPDC046925. The sequence continues at coordinate 91,175 of NZ_JBEYWZ010000005.1, forward strand.
GTCGCGTACGGGTTCTCCTCACCCTCGGCGAGGACACCCACGAAGGGCTCGCCCTCCCCCGCGAACGTGTACGCGCCGTCCTCGATCCGCTTGATCAGACCGCGCGTCCACTCCACGCCCCCGTCGGCCGTGTGGACCCAGTAGTTCATGATCTCGCCGATGTGCCCGAGCTGCTCCGGGCCCTCTTCGGGGGTGTAGTACTCCGTGACCGAGCTGCGCCACTCCTCGATTCCCCGCACCCGCTGCTTCAGCAGCCCGACCACCTCGTCGCGGGGCAGGTCGACGATGAATCCGAGCGCCGCCGTGAGCATGTCGGGGCGCTGGTCGTACGAGACGAGGTTGGACCTGAGCATGGTCAGGAACTCCTCGGTGCCCGCCTCCGTGATCTCGTACTCCGTGCGCGGCGGGCCGCCGGCCGTCGACGGAGCGATCTCGTGCGCGAGCAGCAGGCCTTGCTTGGCCATCTGCTTCAGCGCGTGATAGATCGAGCCGGGCTTGGCGTTGGACCACTCATGGGCGCCCCAGTACTCCAGGTCGTTGCGCACCTGATAGCCGTGGGCCCGTCCGTGCTGCCGGACGGCGCCGAGGACAAGGAGTCGGATCGCCGACATCAAAGCCACCTCCTTCTAATCAACTTTGATTAGAGTAGCGGTATGGCCGAGACAATGATCCCCCTGTTCCCCTGTCACGAGCTCGACGAGACCCTCGACTTCTACACAGCCATCGGCTTCGAGGTGACGTTCCGCCAGAAGGCACCCAATCAGTACGCCGTGATCCGGCGCGGCGACATGGAGCTTCAGTTCTTCCGGCTCAAGGACTACGACCCGCAGGCCTCGTACAGCACCTGCTACGTGGTGACCGACGACGTGGACGCCCTCCACGAGGCCTTCCGCGCCGGGCTCAAGCAGACGCTCGGGCGGATACCGAGCCGTGGCCTGCCCCGGATCGGCACCGTGAAGGACATGAGCTACGGAGTGCGGCAGTTCCTGATGACGGACCCGGCGGGCAACTGCGTCCGCGTCGGGCAGCCCATCGCCGACTCCTTCGAGCACGCGCCGGTGCCCAGGGAGCGCTACGCGCGCGCCCTGCACCAGGCCACCCTCCTCGGCGAGTCCAAGCAGGACCACGCGGCGGCCGTCCGCATCATCGACCGCGCCCTCGCGGCCGACGGCACCCCCACCCCCGAACAACTGCGGGAGCTGCGCGCCCTGCGGGCGGAGATGGCCGCGCACCTCGAAGAGGAGGGTGCCGAAGCCCTCTAGCCCCAGCTCTCGCCCCGCTCCAGGGCCACCAGTTCGAACGCCGTCTTGCCGTCGAGGGACTCGCGGATGATGTCGGCGTGGCCCGAGTGGCGGGACATTTCGGTGATCAGGCGGAGCAGGACCCAGCGCATCGACACGTCCTCCTTGGGGAACCACGGCTCGTCGGGGAGCGCGAAGGTCGCGTCGAGGGTGGGCAGGGAGCGGATGAACTGCTCCGTGCGGTCGGCCACCCGGCCCCAGTACGCGAGAACCGACTCGACCGATTCGCCCTCGATCAGGCGGAAACACTCGTCCCAGTTCGCCTCGGTGCGCCGGACTGCGGGGTCGACGCCCTGCGCCCGCGAGATCCAGCCCTCCTCGACCTCCGCGACATGCTTGAGCAGCCCGGAGAGCGAGAGCTCGCTGGCGCTCGGCGTGGTGCCCGCCTGCTCGGCGGTGAGGCCGAGCAGGGCCCGCCGGATGCCGCCGCGCTCGGCGTCGAGGAAGGCGAGCAGGGCGCCGCGCTCGTCGCCGGGGGTCTCTGCGTTGACGTGAACGACCATGGTGTCCGCCTCTGGGAGCCTGTGGAGCCTGCCGGGCTTTCCGACACCACTGACGTTACGGACCCTTGCGGTCAGGTTCTGTCCGCAAGGGTCCGGGAGTTCACGACGTGCGCGGCGGCATGCTCACGGGGGGATCTGAAAGGGCTCAGAGGGGGGCCAGAAGAGGATCAGAAGGGGAACTGCGTGCGGCCGTGCTGCACCGAGACCCACTTCTGCGTGGTGAACGCGTCCACCGTCGCCTCGCCGTTCAGGCGCCCGACGCCCGAGTACTTCTCGCCGCCGAAGGGCACGATCGGCTCGTCGTGCACGGTGCCGTCGTTCACGTGGAACATGCCGCTGTCGATCCGCCGCGCGAACCGCACGCCGCGCTCGACGTCGGCGGTGTGGACGGCGCCGCTGAGCCCGTACGGGGTGTCGTTGGCGATGCGTACGGCCTCTTCCTCGCCGTCGAAGGGGACGAGGAGCGCCACGGGGCCGAAGATCTCCTGGCACAGGGCCGGGGAGTCGGCGGGCAGGTCCGTCAGGACGGTGGGGGCCACCAGGTTGCCCTTGGTGCGGCCGTGCAGCAGGGCCTTCGCGCCCGCGGCCACCGTCTGGTCGACGATCTTCGTCACCGCGTCGGCCTGCGAGGAGTTGATCAGCGGGCCGATGTGGGTCGCCGGGTCCGCCGGGTCGCCGACGTTCAGGGACGCGACCTTGGCGACGAACTTCTCGGTGAACTCCGCCTGGAGCGACTGGTCCACGAGGATGCGGTTGGCAGCCATGCAGACCTGCCCCTGGTGCACGAAGCGGCTGAAGACCGCGGCGTTCACGGCGTAGTCGACGTCCGCGTCGTCCAGGACGACCAGCGCGCTGTTGCCGCCGAGTTCCAGGATCGACCGCTTGAAGTGCGAGGCGCAGACCGTGGCGACATGGCGCCCCACGCGGTCCGAGCCGGTGAAGGAGATGACGCTCGGCACCGGGTGCTCGATGAACGCGTCGTTGATCTCGGCGATGTCGGTGACCACGACGTTCAGCACACCGGCCGGCAGACCCGCGTCCTCGAAGACCTTCGCGAGGATGCCGCCGCCCGTCACCGGGGCGTTCTGGTGGGGCTTGAGCACCACCGCGTTGCCGAGGGCGAGCGCGGGGGCGATCGTCTTGGTGGAGAGGAAGAGCGGGAAGTTGAACGGGCTGACGACGCCCACCACGCCCACCGGCTCGCGGTAGAGGCGGTTTTCCTTGCCCTCGCCGGGCGAGGGCAGGATGCGTCCCTCGGGCAGCAGCGCGAAGTTCACCGCCTCGCGCAGGAACTCCTTGGTGAGGTGGATCTCGAAGGCCGCCTTGAGCCGGGTGCCGCCCAGCTCCGCGATGATGGCCTCGGATATCTCTTCCTCACGGTCCTCGATGATGCGCAGGGCACGCTCGAAGACGGCACGCCGGGCGTAGGGGCTGGTGTGGCCCCACTCCTTCTGCGCGCGCTCGGCCGCCCGGTAGGCCTGGTCCACCTCGTCGGCCGTCGCCACGGTGATCGACGCCAGCTTCTCCCCGCTGTACGGGTTGAAGTTGATGATGTCCCAGGAGCCGGAACCGGCCTTCCACTCACCATCGATGTACTGGTGAGCCAGGTCAGTGAAGAAGGACATGGGACCCCTAGCCGCAGACTGTGGTTACAACTGTGCTGACACCTGAGTTCACGTCATCGTACTGACGAGTTACGTCAGTTGGAGCAGACCACGGAGAAGGTCGCGGCTATCGGCCGGATTCGGGCTGTCGCGCTGCAGTTCACTGACCACGCGCTCGTACTGCGCGACTTCCTCGGCCTTGTCGAGATACAGGGCTCCCGTCAGCTGTTCCACGTATACGACGTCCGAGAGGTCCGACTCCGGGAAGCGCAGCATGGTGAACGCTCCGCTCTCGCCCGAGTGCCCACCGAAACTGAACGGCATGATCTGAAGGGTGACATTCGGCCGTTCCGAGATGTCGATCAGATGCTGGAGCTGACCCCGCATCACTTCCCGGTCTCCGTAGGGGCGTCGCAGCGCCGCCTCGTCCAGTACGCAGTGGAAGCGGGGCGCGCGCTCGGAGATGAGCAGCTTCTGGCGTTCGAGGCGCAGCGCGACCCGGCGTTCGATGTCGGCCTTGCTCGCGTCCTTCATGCCGCGGGCGACGACCGCGTGCGCGTAGGCCTCGGTCTGCAACAAGCCGTTGACGAACTGGACTTCGTAGGTCCTGATGAGCGAGGCGGCGCCTTCGAGCCCCACGTAGGTTTGGAACCAGCCGGGCAGGACATCGGAATAACTGTGCCACCAGCCGGCGAGGTTGGCCTCTTTGGCGAGTGAGAGCAGTGCGACCCGCTCGGCCTCGTCGGTGACGCCGTACAGCGTCAACAGGTCCTCTACGTCCCTGGACTTGAAGCTCACCCGTCCCAACTCCATGCGGCTGATCTTCGATTCGGAGGCTCGGATCGAGTAGCCGGCCGCTTCACGGGTGATACCGCGCGATTCCCTCAGGCGCCTGAGTTGCGAGCCAAGGAGCATGCGCCGTACGACCGAGCCGCTCGACTCCCCTGCGGTCACTTCGCTCAACCCTCCCCATCACTTGGAAGCCAGCAGTCTGCCATTAAACGCTTCAAGGCGTACTCGTTCGGTTACAGAAGTGGAAAGCCTTCGACAGGTCTCCACAAGAAGTCGTAGGAAGAAATAGGCAAGAAGTAGCACGGGAGCGAGCAAGTCCGGCGCGTGCACGTGCATCTGCCCTTGCATCTGCTGTACGCATTCGGAACCATGGTCGGCGCGGTACTTCACTGCCGCACCACAGCACCACCGCTCCATCGCTATGTACCGCGAAACCGGGGAGTGCCTCGCATGGGGACGAATGGATCAACCATGCTCGAGCCGTTACGGCAGGGGCTTCCCCCACTCGACCCCTCAGCCGTCTCCAGCGCCGCGTCCTGCTCCCTGCCCGCCCGCTACGAAGCGGTGGGCAGCGCCCGGCAGTTCACCCGTACGACGCTGAGCCAGTGGGAACTGGAAGAACGCTTCGACGACATCGCCCTCGTCGTCTCCGAGCTGGTCACCAACGCCCTGCGGCACGCCCTGCCGTCGGACACCCCGCGCGACCAGAGCCCGCCGGTGCGGCTGCACCTGATGCGGTGGACCTCACGCCTGGTGTGCGCGGTGCGCGACCCCAGCGACGACAGTCCGGTCGCGCGCGAGACCGACGACGACTTCTCCGCCGAGTCCGGCCGCGGCCTGTTCCTGGTGGACTCGTTCAGCGACAGCTGGGGCTGGCACCCGCTCGCGGGCGCGCTGCGGGGCAAGGTCGTGTGGGCGCTGTTCCAGCTCGCGTAGGACCAATCGGCCGCGGACTCGCGCAGGACGGGGCGGGCCGAAGACTCGCGTAGGACCGAGTGGGCCGCGGAGGGGGTCTAACCGCCGATCAGGTGGTCGAACTCCCCGTCCTTCATCCCGAGCAGCATCGCCTCTATCTCGGCGCGCGTGTAGACCAGCGCCGGACCGTCGGGAAAGCGCGAGTTGCGGACGGCGACGTCGCCGCCCGGCAGCTTCGCGAACTCCACGCAGGCACCCTGCGAATTGCTGTGCCTGCTCTTCTGCCAGACCACCCCGTGAAGCTCCGTGGCAGCCATGCCGTTAAACACGTCGTGCACAGTCGCTCCCCGGTGGTGCAGTGCCTGGTGTGGCCTCTAGATCTCTCTAGATGCAATGGTCAACTGTCCCGGATCATAGCTGTGTTCACATGCCGATGCATGGGCAGATGCACGTGCACGCGGGGTGTTTCCTTGATTACAGCTCTGTCAGCACCTGCCCAACTCCCCGCATGCCATGCGAACGCCATCCAGAACGAAGCGTGCCCGCTTGTTCGCGTACGTGTTCATGTCCGTGCTCACGTGCTTGTTCATGTACTAGGTAGAGACGCACGGGATGCCGTTCCTGTTCCAACGTTTACGCGATGACTGAATGGTTTAAACGATGGCTGGATGACGTGGTGATGTCGATCAGCGAGCCGATCCGTACGGCAGCAGTGCCATCTCCCGTGCGTTTTTGATCGCGCGGGCGAGGAGCCGCTGCTGCTGCGCGCTGACCCGGGTGACCCGCCGGGAGCGGATCTTCCCCCGGTCCGAGATGAACTTCCGGAGCAACTCCGTGTCCTTGTAATCGATGTACGCGACTTTCGCCTGGTCCAGCGGGTTGGGGCGCGGCTTCTGTTCGCGCGGCGACTGCTTGCGGGGGGACATTCAGACCTCCAGGAGGGTGTCGAAAGCGGGCGGCAGGTGCTTCCAGGCGTCGCGCCCGGCGGCGTACTCCTCGTCGGTGAGCAGGCAGGACTCCAGGACCTCTTCGAGCCCTTCGCGGTCGAGACCCGGCGAGACGAAGACCAGGTGCTGGCAGCAGTCGCCGTGCTCCGGATGCCAGTCCAGCGCCGCCGCGGCACGCCGTACCGGCGGCACCATCTCCCACGCGGCATCCGGCAGCGAGGCCAGCCAGGGCCCCGCGCTCTCCACGCAGAGCGCACCGCCGGCCGCGTCCCAGCCGAGCAGCGTGTCCGGATGGTCGGCCAGCCAGAACCGGCCACGGCTGCGGGCCGCCGCACAGGTCAGGTCCTCCAGGGCCTGATAGAGCCGCTCCGGATGGAAGGGCCGGTCCCGGTGCCAGACGAGGGTGGCGACCCCCGCCTCGTCGGCATCGGTCGGCAGCAGCGCGCAGGACGGATGCTGGGCGGCGGCGGCCGCCTCGACGTCGAAGCCGCCGAGCGCGGCGCCCGCCAGGTCCCCGTGACCGCTGATCGGGACCTGGCGGGCGGTCGGGTGGAGCTGGGCGAGGAGCGCGCGGTCCTCGTCGTCGGCCTCGGGAGAGTCCGCGACGGCGAGCACCGGGGCGTACTCCAGCTGGCGTGCCCAGGTGTCGGCGACCGTGCGCTCATCCGTGGGGGCGGCGGCGAGACCCGCCTCCATGAGGTCGTCGCCGTTGCCGAGGTACGGCAGGAGGAGGGCAGGGTCGACGGCCGTGATCACCCCGGTCAGCCGCAGCCCCTCGTGCGCGTGCACCTGCGCCGTGATCACCTCGGCCATCGCCTTGGGCTCGACGGAGTCCCACAGCTCGACGACCGCGAGCCGCGTGAGACCGGAGTCCGCGAGCCGTTCGAGTTCGGGCACCAGGTCCTCGCGCAGGGCGCAGCACGCACAGTCGTTGACCAACGGCGCCTCACCGGTGGAGAGCACTCCGGTGGCATCGCGCACCGTACGTACGACGGTGCCTTGCACGGCCGTCGCCAGGTCGTGATGGAGCGCCACGCTGCCGGGGACGGTGGCGAGGAGCCGCTCGACGGCCTGCTTGCGGGCGTCTGAGTGCAGGCCGCCGACGATCGCGATGTCCATCGCCGCTTCCCTCGGATTCACGGGGTTCACCGGATTCACCGGGTTCACCGCGCGCCGTAGCGGCGCTCGAAGCGTTCCACGCGGCCCGCCGTGTCCAGGACCTTGGCCGTGCCCGTGTAGAAGGGGTGGCTCGCGGAGGAGACCTCGACGTCAATGACGGGGTAGGTGCGCCCGTCCTCCCAGTCGACCGTCTTCTCGCTGGTCGCGGTGGACCGGGTGAGGAAGGCGAATCCTGCGGACTTGTCGCGGAAGACGACGGGACCGTACGGCGGGTGGATGTCCTTGCGCATGGTGGTCAGCGCTCCTCTCGGAAATCGACGTGCCGCCCGACGACCGGGTCGTACTTGCGCAGCGTCATGCGGTCGGGGTCGTTACGGCGGTTCTTGCGGGTCACGTACGTGTAGCCGGTTCCGGCCGTTGACCGGAGCTTGATGACGGGGCGGAGTTCGTTTCTGGCCATACCGGTAGTGTATGAAAATGAATCCCGTTTTCAAAACGATTCCGCGAGGGACCCCGTCCCCCCGACCGAGAGGTGCGTCACCATGTCCGCCCACTGCCAGCTGACCGGCGCCACGCCGGGCTTCGGCAACCAGATCTCCCACTCGCACCGGCGCACGTCACGCCGGTTCGACGTCAACGTCCAGCGCAAGCGCTACTGGCTGCCGAGCGAGGGCCGCTTCGTGCGGCTGCGGCTCAGCGCGAAGGGCATCAAGACCGTCGACTCCATCGGCGTCGAGGCCGCCGTGGCCAGGATCCGTGCGCGTGGAGTGAGGGTCTGATGGCCAAGAAGAGCAAGATCGCGAAGAACGAGAAGCGGCGCGAGATCGTCGCGCGGTACGCCGCGCGACGGGCCGAGCTGAAGGAACTCATCCGCCGGCCCGACACGGAGGAAGCCGAACGGCGCGCCGCTCAGGCCGAGTTGGCGCGGCAGCCGCGGGACGCGAGTGCGACGCGCGTACGCAATCGGGACAGCGTCGACGGGCGTCCGCGCGGATACGTGGGCAAGTTCGGCCTCTCCAGGGTCAAACTGCGTGACCAAGCGCACGCCGGTTTTCTCCCCGGGGTGCGCAAGTCGTCCTGGTAGCTTGGCGCGCAATTCAGTGAGCTGACGCGATTCAATGCCCTGATTCGAGTGCCGGGCGGGTGCCGGGTATGTGTTGGGTATGGGCCGGTCATACGCCGGGCAGGTGTCGCGTATGTGTCGTCTAGGGGGACTTCAGTGCGGATGCACGTCCGGAACGTACGTATCGCTGCCGCGGCGGCGGGTCTTGTCGCCGCCCTCGTCCTGACCGGTTGCAGCAGTGACGGCGGCGACGGTGATGACGAGGGCAAGGACAAGAGCTCGGCGGGGTCGTCCGCCGGGGCCGAGGGGTCGTCCGATGCGGATGCGCCGGACGAAGGGTCCGACTCGGGGGCCGACTCCGGTGCGAAGGACGGCAGCTCCGAGGGCAGCTGGGTCGCCACCGCCGACGGGAATCCGCTCGCGCTGGTCATCGCCGGGAAGCAGGCGACGCTGCTCGGCGAGAACGTCCTGTGCAGCGGTACCACCGGGGGCGACACGCTCACGCTCAAGTGCGCCAAGGGCGACTCCGATCGCACCAACGGCACGGTCGAGTCGGTCAACGGGACCTCGATGACTGTGTCCTGGCAGGGCGCGGGCAAGGATCAGTTCACCAAGACCGAGGGCGGGAAGCTGCCGGAGGGGTTGCCTACGGCGGGGCTTCCGGAGTCCTGAGTTTCCCAGCTGTGCTGGGGTGTTGAGCGGCTCAGCGGGCCGCGGGGCCTTGTTCGGGGTCCTGCGGTCCGCTTTTGTTTTGGGCAGCTTCTGTGGGTGGGGGGCCTTCTGTCGGTGGGGCGGCCATTGTCGGTGGGGCGGTTTCTCCTGGTGGGGTGCCTGTTTCCGAGCCGTCCACCAGCATCGGCGGGGGCGCTGTGTCCAGGGCGTCCGAGAGTTCGTCGAGGGTCGTCAGGAGGAGGCCCGCTCCTCTGCGTACGACCCGGTCGGGGACGCCATCGCCGTCCCACTCGTCCAGGGCCTTGCGTACCGCTTCCCACTTCGGGACGCGGCGTTCCCGTACGGCCTTCGCGCCGTCCTCGGTCGACTTGCGCAGGGCCTTCGCGAGGCGGTCCGCGGCGGGGACGGGGGTCGCGTCGCGGTCCGGGAGGTGGGCCTCCATCAGCATGGCCACGCGGCCGAGTTGGGCGAGGGCGTCCTCGGCGTCCCCGGCCGACGCGCGGGAGAGGCCGCGATGGCGTACCGGTTCGTGCTTGGCGCGGGCGGCGGCTTCCTGCCAGGCGATACGGGCGTCGCGGGCTGCGAGGAGCGCACCGCGTACGTCCGGGCACGAGCTGCCACCGGGGTCGGCGTAGCGGCTGACGACCGCCGCGGAGTAGCGGCCGTCCGCCACCAGCCAGTCGGCGAGGCGGTTGCGCAGGCGCGGGGTCTCCCAGGCCGGGTACACGGCGTACGCGATCATCGCGAGGATGCCGCCGAGGAGGGTCAGGACGACGCGTTCCGGCACCGTCTGCGTCCACTGCTCGCCGCCCATGCCGAGCAGGAACACGACGTACGCGGCGACGCAGGCCTGGGCGGCGACCTGGCCCGTGCGCATCAGCAGGTACATCATCCCGGCGCAGAGCACGGCGAGCGCCGCGGAGAGTCCGGTGCCGGGGCTCGCCAGTTGCACCAGGCCCGTGGCCAGGGCGACGCCCACGAGGGTGCCGCCGAAGCGGGCGACGGCGCGGGAGTACGTCTGTGAGAAGTCCGGGCGCATGATCATGACGGAGGCCATGGGGGCCCAGTAGCCGTGGCCGAGGGGGAGCCAGGTGCCCAGGAGGTAGCCCGCCGCGGCGACCGCGGTGACGCGGATCGCGTGGCGCGTCACGGGGGACTCGTGGCGGCGGCGGAGTTCGGTTCTCATGGCGCGGAGGGCCGCGGGGAGCAGGGCGGGGAAGGTGGGGCGGAGGAGGGGGGTGGGGGTGCTGGTTGGGGTGCTGGTTGGGGAGGGGGTGGCTCCGGGTTCTGTTGCGGGGGTGGCTCCCGGTTCTGTTGCGGGGGTGGCTCCCGGTTCTGTTGCGGGGGTGGCTCCCGGTTCTGTCGTGGCGGTGAGGGCGGCTGCCTTGTCGGGGGGTTTGCCCGCTGTTTCGACCACGTCTCGCAGCAGTGCCGCCAGGCGCTTCGCCGCCCTCTGGGCCGGGCCCGTGAGGAGCGCTCCGGTGTCGGGGCTCTGCAGGGTGGCCACGGCCGCGGGCGGGATCTTCAGGGGTTCGCCCTTCCGGATCGCCCTGGCCGCCGCGTCCAGGATCGCGCCTGCCGCGGCGAGGATCTCGCGTACGCGGTCACGTTCTTCGCCCTCTTCCGGGACGCCGACCGCCGGGTCGGCCAGGGAGGCGAGGACCGGGCGGATGCGTTCCGCCAGGCCGCGGGCGCCGTGGAGTTCGGCGGGGCGGGTGCGGGCCTGGCGCGGGGTGATGGTCGCCGCGTCGCGGGCCGCCATCAGGGGCTCCGGGTCGAAGTCGGCGTGGGGGTCGTGGCGGAGGCGGCGGGCGTAGTCGGCCTCGGCGGCGAGCGCGTCGGCGAGGGCGTCGCGGTGGGCACCCCATCTGCGTACGGGGAACAGGACCACGAGGGCGGCCTGGACCGCGCCGCCCACCACCATCATCGCGGCGTGGCCCGCGGCGGCGGCGATGGAGCCGGGCAGGGTGACCGTGACCAGCATGATCGCGACGTTGGACGAGGCGATGATGCCGATGGTCGGGCCCGCGGCCCAGCTCAGGCCCGAGAGGAAGGTCCACAGGGCGAGGAGGGCGAGGAAGAGGAGGGTGTGGGAGCCGGTGAGGTAGCCGAGGAAGGTGGAGACGGCGAGGCTCGTGCCGGAGGCCAGGGCGAGTTCCGGGCGGGGGCGCCAGCTGCGTTGGAACGTGGCGATGGCGGCCTGGAAGGCGCCGAATGCCGAGCTGGCGGCTACTGCGGGGCCGAAGAGGGTGAGGCTGACGCCGATGATGATCGCGAGCCCGGCCGCCCCCCGGATCGCAATAAGGGGCTCAAGCCGCTTCCGCTCGACGGTCAACCCCGAGCGGGTGGTCTCCTTCAGCGCCCGAAGCCAGGTCACTCTGTGATGATACGGGGCATATCGGACTGGGTTGGGGTGGGGGGTGTGCTGCGGGGCAATCAGGCGGGGGCCCGTTACCGCCGGGGGAGGCGGGGGCCGCTCGGGGTTACGTTCGCTGCGTCCGCCGCCGCGGCACCCTGGGTCCAGCCGGCGAGGTCCGTTGCTCCTCGTACGCGGGTGGTCGAGGTTTGCGGGAACATGCGTTCCGCACGGGCCGTGACGGCCACATCGCGGGCCGCGAGTACCGGCAGCAACTCCCCCGCGTCCGGCGACTCCGCGGTGACGTCCCGCGCCGCCGCGGCCAGGCGCCCGCCGATGCGGTCGGCGTACGCGAGCAGGAACGCCTGACGGAACGTCTTCGTACGCTTCCGGCCGCCCGCCCGCTGCCCCGCCTCCGCCTTCGTCATCGCCGCCGTGCCCTGCACGAGGAGCGAGGTGTGGAGGAGCTCGACGACCTCCAGGTCCGGCTCGAAGCCGACGACGGTCGAGAAGCCGAACGCCTCGTTCCACACCGCGCGGCAACGGTTCGCGGTGGCCACCGCGTCCAGGAGGATCGCCTTCGCCGTCTCGTACGGGGCGTCCACGCCGATGCGGCAGGCACCGGGGACGTCCTTGGCGCGGGTGCGCGAGGCGAGCAGCGCCTCGTCGATCGTGTGCCGGGCCATCAGCTCCTGCGCCTTGGCCGTCAGCGCCTCCGCCTCCTCGGGGAAACCGGTGGCCTCGGCCTTGGCGAGGAGCGCGCGGATACGGGTGAGGATGCGCGGCTCGTCGTGACCGGGCGGCAGGGGCGTATGGAGCGGGGAGCCGGGAGCGGGACCCACCGGCTCGATCGCGGGCAGGCGCAGGAGGAGGCGGTAGAGGGCGAGGACGGTGGTGGCGCGGGAGAAGCGGTCCGGTTTCGGGCCCGCCTGCGGGGCAAGCTCGGCGAGTTCGGTGAGCTGCGCGTGCCAGCGGGGCGGAAGCGTGTCGCCGTACCGCCTGGTCTCCGCAATGATCAGCTCGGCGGCCAGCTGCGTCTGGTGGGTGCGGTCGGTCCCGTGCGCGATGTCGTCCCTGGCGCGTCCGACCATCCGTATGACGTCCGCGGGCTGCCAGCCCCGCTCCCAGGCGCGGCGCACCAGCTCCTCGCCCCTGCGCCACAGCTCCGCGTCGGCCTCGGGCGCGGCCGCGAGGAGGGACGCGCCGATGTCGAGGCCCTCGTCGCCGTCCGCGTACAACGCCGCCGCGAACGCCTTGTCGATCACCTCGGTCACCGGATCCATACGTCAAGGGTATGGCTGGCCCTACCCCCGGGACGCCCTCTGGTGGTCGTGCCCGGCGAGGCTCCGGACGGTTGGGTTGAGGCATGACCTCAACTGCCGTACGGCTCACCGCCGTCCGCCGCCACTACCGTGACGTGACCGCCCTCGACGGCGTCGACCTCGCGATACGTGCCGGTACCTTCACCGCGATCATGGGCCCTTCCGGCTCCGGCAAGTCGACGCTGCTGCAGTGCGCCGCCGGGCTCGACCGGCCGACCTCCGGGACGGTGGCGGTGGGCGGTACGGAGCTGACGGGACTCAGCGAGCGGCGGCTGACCCTGCTGCGGCGGGATCGTATCGGCTTCGTCTTCCAGTCCTTCAACCTGCTTCCGTCGCTGACCGCCGCCCAGAACGTCGCCCTGCCCCTGCGGCTCGCGGGTCGCAGGCCCTCGCGTACGCAGGTGAGGGACGCGCTGGCGCACGTGGGCCTCGCCGAGCGGGCCGGGCACCGGCCGGGGGAGCTTTCGGGCGGCCAGCAGCAGCGGGTGGCGCTGGCACGGGCGCTCGTCACGCGGCCCGCGGTGCTGTTCGGCGACGAGCCGACCGGGGCGCTCGACACGACCACCAGCCGTGAAGTGCTGGTGCTTCTGCGGCAGTTGGTGGACGGGGAAGGGCAGACCACGGTGATGGTCACGCATGATCCCGTGGCGGCTTCGTACGCGGACCGGGTGGTGTTCCTGGTGGACGGGCGGGTGGCCGATGAGGTGCTTGCGCCGGATGCGGGGGAAGTGGCGCGGCGGATGGCGGGGTTGGAGTCCGGGGTGGGTGGGGCGAGGGCTTCCGGGGTGGGTGTCGCCGGTTCTTCGGTGGCGGGCGGCGCCAGTTCTTCGGTGGCGGGCGGCGATTCGGTCGTCGCGGGCGGCGAGTCGATGATCGTGGGTGGTCGGTGATGTTCTTCGCTTCTCTTCGTACGCGTTGGGCCGGGCTGCTCGGCGCGTTCGTCGCCGTCGCGCTGGGCGTGGCGCTCGTCGCCGCGATGGGGCTCGGGCTTGCCTCGACGTTCAGCGCGCCGGAGCGGGAACCCGTGCGGTTCGCCGGGTCGCCGGTGGTCGTCATGGGGCAGAACACGCTGACCGTCCCGGTGAAGCGGGGGCCGAACACCGCGCACGTGACGAAGCCGCTCGCTCATCCACACCCTGTGGATATCGAACTTCTGCGCGACCTTCGACGCCTCGGGCCTGTGCAGCTGGACGGGGCGAAAAGAGATGCTGTGGGGGTGGATGCCCCGGTCGCGGAGGTGCGGAGGGTCGTCGAGGCGCGGAACAGCGGCGGGGCGCCGGGTTCCGCCGGGGAGCCGGACACCGCCGCCGGGGAACGGGACGCCGCCGGGAAGCGGGACGCCGCCGGGGAGCGGGTCCGGGTTCTGACCGGGGGTGAGCGGCGGCTCGCCGATCCCGAGCCGGCGCAGGACGCCGAGGCGCTGGTGGCGGTGAACTCGTTCCTGGGGACGGCGGGCGGGGTGTCCGCGTTCGTCTCCGTCTTCGTCACCGCTTCCACCTTCGCCTTTGTGGTGGCTCTGCGGCGGCGCGAGTTCGGGCTGCTGCGGATGGCCGGGGCGACGCCGGGGCAGGTCCGCAGGATGCTGCTCGCGGAGGCCCTCGCGGTGGGGGTCGCGGCCTCCGGTGTGGGGTGCGTGCTGGGGGCGCTGGGCGCGCCGGTGCTGGCGGAGATGTTGGTCGACGCCGGGATCGCCCCGGAGTGGTTCGCCATCGGCGGGGCCGTGTGGCCGTACCACCTCGCCTTCTGGGTGGGGGTCTCGGTCGCCTTCTCGGGGGCGTGGCTCGCTTCCCGGCGTGCGGGGCGCGTGGGTCCCGTCGAGGCGCTGCGGGACGCGTCCGTCGATACCGGTGTCATGCCGTGGAGCCGCCGGATCGCGGGAGGCGCGCTGCTCGCGGCGGGGCTCGGCATGCTCGGCTGGACCCTGTGGAGTGATCCGTCCGCGCTGATGAAGCGGAAGACGTACACCACTCAGCCGATGATCCTGATCACCGCGCTCGCCGCGCTCACCCCTCTTCTCGTACGTCCCGTCCTGCGTGCCGTGCGCCTTCCCGGCGCCGTCGGACTCCTGGTCCGGGAGAACTCCGCCGCGTCGGTGCGGCGCACGGCGGCCGTCGCCGCGCCGGTTCTGGTGACGGTGGCTCTGGCGGGCTCGCTGCTGGGTTCCGCCGAGACGGCGGGAGAGGCGCGGGCGGTGGAGGCGCGGGAGCGTACCGGGGCTGATCTTGTGGTGACGGGCGAGGGGTTGAGGGGCGGCGGGTTGGGGGGCGGCGGTTTGACGGGCGAAGGGTTGAGGGGCGGCGGTTCGAGGGGCGACGGGTTGAGGGGCGGCGCCGGGGATGTGGTCGGGGTTGCTGTGGCCGCGTCGTCCGCGTCCACTGCCGTGTTCGTACGGGAAGAAGGCAGCGCCCTTGTCCGGTCGGAGGCGCGCGCGGTGAGTGATCCGGCGGCGTTCGCCTCGGTGTCGCGGCTTCCGGTGGTGGCGGGGGACGTACGCGATCTCGACGACCGGTCGATCGTCGTCAACGAGGAGTGGGAGAAGCGGCGGGTGGGCGAGCGGGTCGACGTCTGGCTCGGCGACGGCAGGCCCGCGCGGCTGCGGATCGTCGCGGTCCTTGCGCGGGGTACGGGGGACAACGGGGCGTACGTCACCACGGCGAACGCTGCTGCGGCGCCGGTGGACCGTGTTGACGTGGGGCTGCGGGCGGGGGCGGATCGGGATGAGGTGGCGGGGGCGTTGGGGGCTGCGGTGGCGGCTGGTTCCGGGGACGGGGCGGGGGCGGAGGCCGGTGCCGGGTCCGGTGGTGAGGGTGGGGGTAAGGGCGGTGTGCGGGTGCGGTCGGCCGAGCAGTGGCTGGCGGACACGCATCCGGCGACCAAGCCGCAGACGCGGCTGGGGCTGCTTGTGCTGCTGGGTATCGCCCTGGTCTACACGGCCATCTCCCTGGCCGGAACGCTTCTGATGGCGACGTCCATACGGGGCCCCGAGCTGCGCTCGCTCCGACTGGCCGGGGCTACGCGCGTGCAGGTACGGATGGTGGTCGCCGGGGAGTCGCTCCTTGCGGTGGCGGTGGGTACGGTCCTGGGCCTGATGGTCACCGCGGTGAACCTGAGCGCCCTGAGCACAGGCCTCACCCGCCTTTCGGCACCGGCGGGGGTTGTGGTGCCGTGGGAAACGGTGGGGGTGGCTGCGGGGGTCTGCGCCGTGGTGGGGGTTGGGGCGGGGGTGCTGGGGGTGCGGCGGCGGGGGTGAGGGGGCGGTGGCGCTGGCGCTGGCTTTGGCGTTGTACGGGGGTGCGGTGCGGGTCCGTCTTGGGGGGGGCGGAGTCGTGCCGCGCGGCGCGGCTGGGTGACGTGACCTCGCCTCTCGATGCCGGGTGCGGGTTCGTACGGGGGCGGTGCGGGGTCGGTTCGGCGCGGGGCGGCACCGCACGGTTGCGTGACCTCGCCTCTCGACGCTGGCTGCGGGCGCGTACGGGGGGCGGGGCGGACCCGGTTGCAGGTGCGGTGCGGTGCGGCGCCCCGCGGCTGGGTGACCTCGCCTCTCGATGCCGGGTGCGGGCGCGTACGGGCACGGGGCGGGGTCGGTTTGGGGGCGGGGGCGCGCCGGTATGTCCGTCCTCGCCATCCGCCTCTGGGCGCCTGATCACTTCGGTTCCGGAGCGCCGCGAACCGTGCTCCGGGCGGAAATACCGACACACCCCCTCACGCCTCGACGCCGGGTGCGGGTGTACGGGGGCCGCGGGCTCCCCCCACCCCGCCGATCTACTCACCCACCTCACGCCTGCTCGAATCCCCAGCCCGGCCCACGCCCCTCCGCCGAAACACCCCCCACCCCACACCCGCTTGCCGAACACCCGCCCACCCCGCCCTGTCGCTGCGGGGCAATCGGGTGGGTGGGCGGGAGAGCTTGTTCGGTCAGGGGTGGATGCGGGGCAATCGGGCGGGTGGGTGGGAGAGGTCTGGGCGGGGGTGGCGCAGCTGGGGGTGAGGCAAAGAGGAGGGGGGCAAGCTGCCGTGAGGCCCTAGCTGTCGCCGCCCTCGTCGATCAGGCGGCGTACCTCTCGGTCGACCAGGCCTAGTCGCGCCTCCGCCACCAGAGGAACCGCGCGCCGGTGCCGGCGGGATTCGTGGACGTCGATGTCGACCGTGACGAGGCTCGGCTCCCACTTCGGGGCCTGTGCGACGACCGTCCCCCGCGGGTCCACCACCCGCGAACCGCCCCAGAACGAAGCCCCGTTCTCGTTCCCGACCCGGTTTACGAAGATCACCCAGCACTGGAGCATGCGGGCGGTGTACGAGAGCAGCGTGTCCCAGTACAGGCCCGTGTCCATCGCCTCGGGATCCAGACTCGCCGCGCTGTTCGTGGGGATGACGATGACCTCCGCACCGTCCTGCACCGCGAGCCACGGCAGTACCGGCTGCCACGCGTCATTGCAGATGAGGGTCGCCGCGCGCCCGTGCCCGCCCGGCAGGTCGTACGCACGCAGATGCTGACCGGGGCTCACGTGCTTGCGCTCCTCCCAGGCCAGGTAGTTGGGGAGGTACAGCTTCCGGTGGGAGTGGAGGAGTTGGCCGTCCGCGTAGTACGCGGAGGTGTTGTACGCGCGCAGGCTCGTGTGCTCGTGAAGGCCCACGATCACATCGGGACCGGCGGCGGAGAGCTCCCGCAGACGGTTGTCCGAGGCGTCAAGGGACGTGTCCCGCTGCAGGCCGCCCAGGTGATAGCCGTGCAGACTCAGCTCGGGAAACACGACGAGGTCGGCTCCCTGCGCCGCCGCCTGGCCGATCTGGTCGCGGGCCTGGGCAAGGTTCTCGTCCACCTCGCCGAGGACACAGTCGGTCTGCGCAAGGGCCACTCTCATGGCACCGAGCCTCGCAGCGCCAACGCCCACCCGCATGTCGGGAACCCCCGGACGTGGGTGGGGGGGGGTGGGAGGGGCCTGTTCGGCCAGGCGAGACAAGAACGCGGGGTGCCGGGCGGGTGGGCGGGAAAGGCCTGTTCGGCGAGACAAGAACGCGGGGTGCCGGGCGGGTGGGCGGGAAAGGCCTGTTCGGCGAGACAAGAACGCGGGGTGCCGGGCGGGTGGGTGGGAAAGGCCCCTTCGGCCAGGCAAGACCGCAGAGTGCCACGCGGCTGGGCGGGAAAGGCCCGCTCGGCCAGGCAAGACCGCGGGGTGCCGGGCGGGTGGGTGGGAAAGGCCCGTCCGGTCAGGGAAGCCGGGGCCCCGCACACCCCCACGCCCAAGCAAGCCCGCAGGGCACCCCGCATGGATTGTCAGTCCCCCCTGCAACACTCACCCCATGACCGAAAGGTGGGCCCTCGCCGCCACCGAGGCCGGCGGCGCCACCCTCGCCCCCCTCGGGGAAGACGGCCTGCCCGCAGGACCGACCCTGCACGAGCCGGACCTCGCCACAGCCGTCCGCGCCCGACCGGACGTGGCCCGCTGGGTCTGGCGCTCCACCGCCGAGATGTACCCCGCGCTGCTGGCGGCGGGCGTCCGGGTGGACCGGTGCTATGACATCGAGGACGCCGAGCTCCTCCTCCTCGGTCACGAGGGCCGCCTCGGCGAACCCCGCTCGGCCGCCGCGGCCTGGGCCCGGCTGCACAACGCCCCCGTGCCGAGCGACCCGCCCCCCAGAGCCGCGGCCCCCGGCGCCCAGGACTCCCTCTTCGAGCCCTCCCCCGTGACGACCCTCCCCTTCGACGCCCTCCTGGAGGTGTATGCGGACCAGCAGCGAAGACACGGCGCCGCCGAGCACCCCGGCAGGATGCGGCTGCTCACGGCGGCCGAGTCGGCGGGGATGCTGGTGGCCGCCGAGATGAACGTGTCGGGGCTGCCCTGGCGCGCGGACGTCCACCACGCCCTGCTCACCGAGCTCCTCGGCGAGCGCTATGCGGGCGGCGGCAGGAACGCGGGCGCGGCCGAGCCCCGCCGCCTCGCCGAGCTCGCCGACGAGATCTCCGCCGCCTTCGGCCGCCGCGTCCGCCCCGATCTGCCCAACGACGTCATCAAGGCTTTCGCGCAGGCCGGCATCCGGGTCAAGTCCACCCGGCGATGGGAACTGGAGGGGATCGACCACCCCGCCGTACGGCCCCTCATCGAGTACAAAAAGCTGTACCGCATCTGGACGGCGCACGGCTGGAGCTGGCTCCAGGACTGGGTGCGCGAGGGCCGCTTCCGTCCCGAGTACACGCCGGGCGGCACCGTCAGCGGCCGCTGGACGACGAACGGCGGCGGCGCGCTCCAGATTCCCAAGATCATCCGCCGTGCGGTGGTCGCCGACCCCGGCTGGCGGCTCGTGGTCGCCGACGCCGATCAGATGGAGCCGCGGGTCCTCGCCGCGATCTCCCGCGACCGCGGCCTGATGGAGGTCGCCGGGAGCCACGAAGACCTCTACACACGCCTCTCGGACCGCGCGTTCTCCGGCGACCGCGACCACGCCAAGATCGCCCTGCTCGGCGCGGTGTACGGCCAGACGTCGGGCGACGGCCTGAAGAACCTGGCGGCGCTGCGCCGCAGATTCCCGGCCGCCGTCGCGTACGTCGACGACGCCGCGAAGGCGGGCGAGGAGGGCCGACTCGTACGGACCTGGCTGGGCAGGACGAGCCCCCCGGCGGCCGGAGCGGAGGACTTCGACGAGGCGGGCATCCCCCAGGAGGACCCGGCCGATCTCCCCGCCAGGGACGGCGAGTTC
The DNA here is from genome assembly GCF_040644915.1 of Streptomyces sp. NPDC046925. Lineage (NCBI taxonomy): Bacteria > Bacillati > Actinomycetota > Actinomycetes > Kitasatosporales > Streptomycetaceae > Streptomyces > Streptomyces sp. NPDC046925. Next base: position 110,465 of record NZ_JBEYWZ010000005.1, read on the forward strand.
ACTCCGGGCTATGCCTCCACCAACACCCGCGCCCGCGGCCGTTTCACCCGTAACTTCGTCGTCCAGGGCAGCGCGGCCGACTGGGCGCTGCTGATGCTGGCCGCCCTGCGCCAGTCCATGGCCGCGGCCGGGCTCCGCGCCGAGCTCGTCTTCTTCCAGCACGACGAAGTCATCGTGCACTGCCCGCAGGAGGAGGCCGAGACGGTCGCCGCGGCCATCCGCGCGGCCGGTGACCTGGCGGGGCGCATCACGTTCGGCGAGACACCGGTGCGTTTCCCGTTCACCGTCGCCGTGGTGGAGTGCTACGCGGACGCGAAGTAAGCGGACGCGAAGTAAGCGGACGCGAAGAATCCCGGCTCCGGCTGGCTCCCCCAGAAAGGCCCGGGGTAATCAGCCCGCCAGCAAGCCCTTGAGCTCGCCGACCACCTCGCTGCTGTCCGTGCCGTCCAGCGCCGCCAGCGCCGACCGCCACTGCGCGTACGCCTCTTCGGCGCGCCCCTCCGCGTACAGGAGGAGCCCGAGCTGGTGGCGGGCCAGGCCCGCCATGTGGGCGTCGGCCCGCTGCTCCGCACGCTCCAGGAGGTCCGCGCACTCGCGGGCCGCGTCGCCCGGCCGGGACACCTCGCGCAGGGCGCGGACCATCCCGAGGCGCACCTTGGACTCGTTGTGCCAGTCCTCGGCCACGCCGTGGATGCGCAGGCTCTCCTCGAAGTGCGTGAGCGCGACGTCAGGCCGGCCCAGGAGGAGGTAGACGCGGCCGATGTCGCAGTGGGCTTCCTGCCGGACACCGGCGTGGCCGAGGGTCTCGCCGAGCGCCAGGCTGCGCTCGTGATAGTCGAGCGCGGCGCGCGCGTCGCTGTGCTCGTAGATGCTGCCGAGGTGGCTGAGCGCGAACGCCTCGCTCAGCGGATCGCCCAAGGCCTTGGCCAGCTCCAGGGTCTGCCGCAGGGCCTCGATGGACTCCTCGTAACGGCCGAGGGCTTCGAGGAGGAGGCTGCGGTTGAGTACGGCACGGTGCACGAACGACATGAGGTCGAGCTCGCGCCACAGGTCCAGGGCCTCGTCGATCAGGGCGAGCGCGGTGCTGCTGCGCCCGCAGACGTAGTTGAGGCCCGCGAGGTCGGTGAGGGCCTGCGCCTCGGCGGCGGTGTCGTTCCAGTGGCGGGCCGCGGTCACCGCGAGCCGGTTGAGGAGGTCCGCCTCGGCGAGCCGGCCACGGCGCTTGAGGTACGAGAAGAAGCAGCGGACGAGGACGGGCAGCAGGACGGATTCGCGGCCGTGGCGGTCGGCGAGTGCGATGACGTTGGTGAGTTCCGTGTCGCCCCAGACGAAGGCGTCGTCGGAGGACATCGGCGGCATGGCAGGGACCGGGGAGCCGTCGGCGGTGTGCCGGGGCCGCAGCCGGTCGTCGACGCCCATCATCCGGTCGTCGAGGTCCAGTCCCTCCGGCATGATCGCCACCACGGTCTGCCGCGCCGACTCCGCGTACCAGTGGAGCGCCGACTCCACGACGTGCGCCGCGCCCGCCTCGTCCTGGTGAGCGGCCTCGCGTGCGAAGTCGCGTACGAGGTCGTGCGGGGCATAGCGGCCGTAGGCCGTCTCGTCGAGCAGCGCGACGTCGACGAGCCGGTCGAGCGCGGCCCCCGCGCGCCACTCCTCCACCCCGAGGAGGCGGGCCACGAGCGGGACTCCGTACGCCGGGAGGTCGAGGGCGCCGATCGCGGCGAGGGCCGCGGCGGCGTCCCGGTCGGACTCGCGCTCCGAGGTACGCAGCGCGTCCAGGGCCACGGCGAGCGAGCGCCGCACGCTCAGATCGTCGTGCTCCAGGTGGTGCAGGCGTCCGCCGCTTACGGTGAGGAGCTCGGCGAGGGCGTCAGGGGTGAGCGCGCGGCGGGCTGCGAGGCGGGCCGCGATGATGCGCAGGGCGAGCGGGAGCCGCCCCGCGAGTTCGACCAGGGGGTGCCCCGCGTCGAGCCCCGCGCGCCCGGATACGGCGCGCAGCAGGGCGATGCTGTCCCCCTCGGAGAGCGGCGCCAGCGGAAAACGTCCCGCGCCGTCGAGCGCGGTGAGCGGAGAGCGGCTGGTGACGATGACCGCGCAGCCGGGCCCCGCGGGCAGCAGCGGCCGCACCTGCGCTGCGGTGGCCGCGTCGTCCAGTACGAGCAGGGTGCGGGTGGGCGCGAGCAGCGAGCGGAGCAAGGCGGCCGCGGCGTCCGGATGGCCGGGGCTGTGGCTCGGCTCGACCCCGAGATCCCGGAGCAGGGCGGAGAGGGCCTGGTCGGAGGTGAGGGGCGTCATTCCGGGCGTGGCCCCGCGCAGATTGACGTAGAGCTGCCCGTCGGGGAAGTGCTCCCGCAGGCGGTGCGCCACGTGCAGGGCGAGCGCGCTCTTGCCGACGCCCGCCATTCCGGACAGCACGGCGACGGGCGGTACGACACCGCTGTCGTTCTGCTCGGCTCTGGTCAGGAGCCGGGCCAGGGAGCGCATGACGTCTTCGCGTCCGGTGAAGTGGGGCGGGGACGGGGGGAGTTGTGCGGGGCGGGTGGAGGGGGATGTGGGGGCGGTGGTGGGGGTGGGAGCGGTCGCGGGGGCGTCCGGGGTCACCGGGGCCACGGGGGCGTCCGGGGTCGCAGGGGCCACCGGGTCAGCCAGGGTCTCTCCAGCGAGGTCCGCGCCGCCGGAAACTTCGCTCGCTTCGCTCCCCCCAGCGTCGAGTCCCCCCAACGCCGCCCCCGCAGGCTCCTGAAGCACCTCGCGATGCGCTTCCCGTACCGAAGGGCCGGGCTCCACGCCCAGCTCCTCCACCAGCCTGCGCCGCAGCTCGCGATGGACGGCGAGCGCCTCCGCCTGGCGGCCCGTGCGGTGCAGCACCAGCATCAGCTGCCGGTGGAACGCCTCGCGCAAGGGATACTCGGCGACCAGCTCCGCCAGCTCCGGCACGAGCCCGCCCCCGGCGCCCCCGATGGCCAGCTCCGCGTCGTACCGCAGCTCAAGGGCGAGCAGCCGCGCCTCCTCCAGGCGGGGTACGAGCGCGTGACCCGCGGCGTCGGCGGGCAGCCCGCCCAGCGGAGTGCCGCGCCACAGGCCGAGCGCGGCGGACGCGGAGTCAGCGCAGAGCCGCCAGTCGCGTTCCGCGTGCGCGGCCCTGGCCTGAGCGACCAGCTGCTCGAACACCCGTACGTCCAGCTCGCCGTCGGCCACTCGCAGCCGGTACCCCGGGGGCACCGCCCGCAGCCGTTCCGGATCGTCCAGGAGCCGGCGCAGGCGCGTCACGTGGTTCTGGAGCGAGGCGTGCGCGGAGGCGGGCGGGGCGCCGCCCCACAGTGCGTCCTTGAGGGCGTCGACGGAGACCACCCTGCCCGGTTCGAGCAGCAGCGCGGCCAGCAGGGCGCGCCCCTTGGCGCTCTGTACGGGCTGCGGCTCGCCGTCGGCGTCGTACACGGCAGGCGCACCCAGGAGTCCGAACCGCAACCCGTCGCACCGCACGTCCACGCCATCTCCCGCCAACTGTTGGCCACATGTTAGCGATCGGTTGGCGGCCCCTGATGGGATCTCTACATCGGGCCCGGCCCCGCCGGTACTCGCGCCAAGCGCGTAACTCGGGGGAGTGTCACCGTTGCGGCCGGGCCCGCTCAGTTTCTGCGAGGCATCCTCAACTTCCTTACGGGGTGGGGAAGTTGGGGTGCTCGCGGAATCGGGGCCCGCGTGCACGTGTCACCACGCCGACGCGCCGCCCACCGTACCCGTGCGGGACGCACCGCCTCACGGTCCTCGGCGACACGCACCCGCTTCCGGATTCCGGCACTAGGTGCTCACCGATCACGCACCATTCGCTCACGTCCACGGAGCCGGTCCTCCGCACGGTCTAGCGCACGACCCTCCGCACGGCCCTCGGCGACGCACCGCAGCGACGTACCGCGGCGGTATCCCGCAGTAGCCCCATCGGTAACACCTTCCGCCGACGTCTTTCAACCCCCGGCGTCCCCCGATCACCCCGTCGGCATCCGCCGCGACCGGTGTCACCCCGCTACCCGCCCCCCACCTCGCCCCCGCCTTCACCCTCACCCTCACCCTGGCCCTCACCCGACGGCACCCGCACCGTGAACACCGCCCCCTCCCCCGGCGTGCTCCGCGCCGTCACCGTCCCGCCGTGCCCCTCCACCAGCTGCCGGACGATCGCGAGGCCGAGCCCGCTGCCGCCGGTCGCCCGCGTACGGGACTTGTCCGCGCGCCAGAAGCGGTCGAAGACGTGCGGCAGATCGGCGGCCGCGATGCCGCTACCGGTGTCGGCCACCTCCACCACCACCGCGTCGAGCGTGGCCCGGCAGCTGATCGTGACGCTGCCGCCCTCGGGGGTGTGCCGGATGGCGTTGGAGACGAGGTTGCCGATGGCCTGCCGGAGCCGGAGCGGATCGGCGGTGAAACAGGGATCGCCGAGCGTCGTCGCGCTCAGTTGTACGCCCGCCGCCTCGGCCCCGGCCTGGTGCGCCGCGGCGACCTGGTCCACGACGTCGGACGCGTGCACGGGCTCGCGGTGCAGCCGCAGCGTACCGGCGTCGGCGGCGGCGAGATCCTGGAGGTCGTTGACGATGTGCTGGAGCAGCACCGCCTCTTCGAGGAGCGAGGTGACGAGCTCCGGATCGGTGGCGACCACGCCGTCCTCGGCCGCCTCCAGCCAGCCGCGGATATTGGAAAGCGGCGTACGCAACTCGTGCGCGACGTCGCTCACCATGGCCTGGCGCTGGTCCTCAAGGGCCTTGCGGTGCGCAGCCATGTCGTTGAAGGCGTCGGCGAGCTGGCGGATCTCGCCCGCCGATCCCGCCGAGCGCGCCGTGACGGGTTCGGTCGCCCCGCCCGCCTTCATCCGCTGGGTCGCGGCGGTCAGCGCCCGCAGGGGACGGGTCAGGCGGGTCGCGGCGAAGGCGGTCACGGCGACCGTCACCGCGAGGATGCCCGCCGAGAAGCCCGCGAGCCGGGTGGTGTTGGCCGCGGAGAGGCTGAACCCCCGGTTCGCGTCCGCGCGGGCCGCCGCCGCGCGCGAACCGTCGGAGCTGGTGACGAAGAGGAGCGCGGGCGCGGACACGTACGACCCGAGTTGCTCGCGCCGTGCGCTTCCCACGCAGGCGGCGGTCCTGGTGTCGTACTCGTTGCCGACGCGGGTGACGCCGCCGGACGGATCGACGGGGACCTCGGATTCCGAGGACGACTCCGAGGACGACTCCGAGGGAGACTCCGGGGGAGTTTCCGAGGGCTTTGCCGAGGGGGTACTGGTGGGCACGGGCTTGAGCCTCTCGGCGGCAGCGTCGCCGGGAACCGCGGGAACGGCGCCGCTCTGCCCTCCTATCGCCTCCTCCGGCGTTCCCGTCTCGGTGGGGATGTAGCGCCCGGAGCGGCGGTCGAACACTCCCACCGACTGCCACCACGTCAGGTCGAGCCCGACCTTGACGGGCGGTGCGTCCCCGCGCCGCAGGCAGGCGTTGGTGAGCTCGTTGAGCCGATCCAGCGCCTTCTTCTCGGTACGGGTGGGCATGTCGAGTTCGTAATTGCGGCAGCTGGAGTCGAGGATCTCGGACGGGTCGTTGGGTGCCTCGACGCGTGGCCGGCCGCTGGGTCCCTCGACGGCGCGGGCGGAGACCCCGAGGTCGTTCATGCAGGCCACGACGCTCGCGGCGACCTTCGCCAGCTGTTTCCGCTCCGTGCCCGGCAGCCGGAAGGGCCCGACCGCGCGCGGATCGATGCGGTCCTGGCCTCCGGCCTCCGCGTCCGTACGCCCGCCTCCGGCGGTCAGCGCCCCGTCGACGGCGAGCGGATCGACGACGGCCGAGGCCTTGGACGGCAGCTCGGCACCGGCAGCCCCCTTGCCGCCCTTGCCGCCCTTGCCCGCCTCAGTGCGGGAGTCGGCGATGACGACGCGGTCCTGCGTGGTCAGGGCGATACGCCGCCCGGTCTGCTTGGCCAGCTCCCGCACGGTCTTCCGGGCGTCCCGCCAGCCGGGCGCTGCCGCCGCGAGGCCGAGGAGTTCGTCGTAGACCCGTGCGTCATCGGCGAGGACCTGCCCCTGCTCCTGCCGGATCGCGCCGGACGTCGTCTGCGCGGCGAGCCAGGCGGTGGCGGCGATCGAGACGACCGAGACGAGCACGGAGACGGCGAGCAGCCGGGTCAGCAGGCTCTTGCGGAACGGTATGTCACGCGCCACGCCGCGCCGCCGCCCCCACCGTCGCGCCGAACGCCGCGCCCGTGAGCTTGTACCCGACGCCGAAGACGGTCACGAGATGGCGCGGCCTGCGCGGATCTTCCTCGATCTTCTTGCGCAGATTGAGTATGTGTACGTCGACGGTACGCACCGATATATATCCCGACGACCCATGAATACGATCAAGCAGCTGGGGCCGCGTGAACACCCGCTCGGGCTCCGCGGCGAGGGCCGCGAGCAGCTCGAACTCCCCCGGCGTGCACTCGACGAGCCGCCCGTCGACGGTCACCTCGTGCCGCACCGGATCAACGGCGAGCCCACCCGCCCGCAGCACGAGCGGCACGGCGTCGGCGCTCTCGACGACCGGATGATGGGTGCCGCCGGCGCGCCGCAGCAGCGTACGGACACGGGCCATGAGCTCGCGCGGACTGTACGGCTTGGTCAGATAGTCGTCGGCGCCGAGATCAAGGCCGAGCAGCAGATCATCTTCGGTCGTCCGGGCGGTGAGCATCAGAATCGGAATCCCGGCTTCGCCCTCGCTGCCGCCCCTCAGGACGCGCGTGACGCCGAGTCCGTCGACCCGCGGCATCATCACGTCGAGCACGAGCAGGTCCGGCGGCCTGCGCCGCACCTCGTCGAGTGCGGCGCGCCCGTCGTGGACGACGGCGACCGTGTGGCCTTCGTGCTCCAGATAGCGGCGGACCAGCTCGGCCTGTTTCTCGTCGTCCTCCGCGACCAGGACAAATGCGCACATGGCGCTGAGCATAAGCGGACCGGGCCGCTCCTGACGGAATCCGGACAGCGGCCTAACAGGATCCTCATAAGTCCCAGCAGCCCGCCTAAGCCACCCCTACGCCCTCCGCCTCGTACGGCACAACGACAACCTGAAACTCATCCTCATAGACAACCCGCCCCGGATCCGACGACCGCACGGTCCGGCACTCGACACCGTGCGCCTCCAGAATCTCCAGATACCCGGGCACGCGCTCGATGAGATGAGCGGCGGTCACCTTGAACCAGGCGACGGCGCACGGGTTGACCTCGTGGTCGTAGACAGCGGGGTCGACGGTCGAGGGATCCGGGTAGGCACTGTCGTACCAGTCGTTGTTGGTACGCCGGAACATCTCCTGCTCGGCGGTCAGCTTCCCCTCCTGGGCAAGCCCGTTCACCAGCCCGAACACCCCGGTGAAATGGCCGCGTTGATGACGCGTGGCCGACTGGAAGCGAACATACGACTCAGCATCTCCACTCATCACGGCATCCTCGCATCCCCCTCGCCCACCACCGAGAGGCCTCTGCCAAAACGCACCCGGACGCACCCTGAGACGGCAGCGCAACCGCCCGGAAGCCCGCCCCAAGAGGGGAGTTTTTACCACCGACTTCGCAGCGAACCCCAACCCATAATCGCCCTATGAACCGCACAGGCCAGCCCCAAAAGACCCTTTCCGCCCCCTCAACACCCTCGGCACCCAGCCACCACCTCACAGCCCTGAAGCGGAGCCTGATCCTCTGGACCCTGTCCCTACGAGCTCTGGCCCTGTCCTTCTACCTGCACGCAGTACACATCCTGCTCGGCAGCGGCCTCACCCTCCGCCTGCTGCCGAGCGCCAACCGAGCAGTACGCACTCTGGCGGACCACCAACGCTCCCTTGCAAAACGCTGGTCGGGAACAGAGATCCCAGCGGCATACCCCGAACCACCCCCCACCGCCCGGGCCAAAGCCCTCCGCACCCACCTCCTCTCCAAGGACAACCAGATCTACCGTGACTGGCGCTGGGCAAGCCTGGACCCCTACCTGGGCGGCGCCATCGCCTTCATCCCCGCAGCCCTGATCCTCAGCGGCATCTGGGGCATGACCACGGCAGTCCTCGGCCCCGGCCTCTCGGAAAGCTGGGACAGCCTCTGGTACCTCTTCATCCCGGTCCAGAACACCCTCACGGCCACCCTCGCCGGAATCCTCGCCGTACTCCAATTCCCCCTCGCCCTCTGGGCGGCGCCCCGAGCCGTTCGCCACCACTCCCGCTACCTCCGCGCGATGCTGGCCCCCAGCGAGAGCGAGCTCCTCGCCACCCGCATCGAGCACCTCACCACCACTCGCTCCGAAGCGGTGGACACCCAGCAGGCCGAACTCCGCCGCATCGAACGCGACCTACACGACGGCGCACAGGCCCGCCTGGTGGCGATGGGCATGACACTGGACGCCGCGGAACACCTCCTGGAGTCGAACCCGGAGGCGGTCCGCGCCCTGCTCCAAGAGGCCCGCCAGTCGTCGGCCAAGGCACTCCAGGAACTTCGCGACCTGGTCCGCGGTATCCACCCGCCGGTACTGGCGGACCGCGGACTGCCGGACGCCGTACGCTCATTGGCGATGACCTGTCCCCTGCGCACCGAGGTCGAGGTCGACCTGCCGGGCCGCCCCGAACCCGCGGTGGAGTCGGCGGCGTACTTCGCGGTATCGGAAATCCTGACCAACGCGGCCAAGCACGCCCGGGCGGACCGAGCCTGGATAGACATCCGCCACGAGCCTTCGACGACGCCCTTCGCCGCTCCTACTGCTTCCGCCGCTCCCGGCACCCCCGGCGCCCTCCGCATCACCGTCACCGACGACGGCCGAGGCGGCGCGGACATCACCGCGGGCACGGGCCTGCGTGGCATCGAACGGCGCCTCGCCACGTTCGACGGCGTCCTGGCCGTGAGCAGCCCGCTCAACGGCCCGACCATGGTGACGATGGAGCTGCCGTGCGTGTTGTCCTCGCAGAAGACCACTTCCTCCTGAGGGACGGCATCACCCGCCTGCTCCAGGCCTTCGGCCACGAGGTCACAGCAGCGGTGGACAACGGCCCGGCGCTCCTGCGAGCCCTCACCACCCCGGCCACCACACCCGACATAGCAATAGTGGACGTACGCCTCCCCCCGGACTTCACCGACGACGGCCTACGCGCGGCAGTGACGGCCCGCGCCCGCACCCCCGCCCTCCCCATCCTCCTGCTCTCGCAGTACGTGGAGCCGCTCTACGCGAAGGAGTTGCTGGCCACGGGCTCGACGGGCGTCGGCTACATCCTCAAGGAGCGGGTCTCGAACGGCGCCGACTTCATCCGCACGATCGAGCGCGTGGCCGCCGGCGGCACGGCGATGGACCCCGAGGTGATCTCGAAGCTCCTCACCCGCAAGACGCACGACCAGGCGGACCCCATGTCCCGCCTGACCCCGCGCGAACGCGAGGTACTGGAATGCCTGGCCCAGGGCAGGTCGAACGCGGGAACGGCGGAGACCCTGTTCATCTCGGAAAAGGCGGTCGCCAAGCACATCAGCAACATCTTCCCAAAACTGGGCCTACCCCCCTCAGACACGGACAACCGCCGAGTCCTGGCAGTCCTGGCCTACCTGAACCACTGACCCCCAAAGCCCAACCAACCCCCAAAGCAAAAGCCAACCAAGATTCACACCGTGCTCGTGTGCACGAAGCCCAGCGTGGTGAGCCCCTCAGTGCGACACAGGTGGTCCGAGACACCGCCGACTTCGGTCTGGAGCAGCTGGTAGGTCGCGCCGTGCACCTGCCCCCAGTGCATGGCAGCGCGCCACAGGTGCCGGCCGAGCCCGCGCCCGCGCGCGTCAGGGTGCACGGCGAAGTACTGCGGCATGAGCTGGGCGACACCCGTGGGATCAGGACGGATCTCCATGGGGCCGATGGCACCGACAACACGCCCCTCCAGCACGGCGACAAGAACCGGCCCGCATCCCTTGGTCTTCATCTGACGGTCAAGGAAGACGAAGCCGTCGAACGCCATGGTCTGGGCGAAGGTGGTGAAGGTGCAGCGGATGTGGGCGGGCCAGTCGTCGAGTCGACGGACGGGGCCAACAGAGGCGGGACAGAGCCGCGCCGTGAAGTCCTGGAGCTGCATCCGGACGCCACGAGGATGCGGTGTCTCCGGGCCCAGCGGCCGGACGATACGGGCAGAGGCTGCTCCGTGGACGGTACGGAGTTTGGCTGCGAGTTCAGCGGCCTGGGCCAGGATGTCGCCCCGGTGGCCATAGGAGAAGACCTTCACTGCTCCCCGGCCGCGGGTCAACAGAGTGGGGATGAGCGTGTGGTCGGGGTGGTGCACCACGTCATCGAGGAGTACGGCCTCCTGCTTCTCGGTGCTCCAGCGGCGATCCTTGTCGTACGGCAGAAAGTGGCGCTCAGTTGCGGCCGCGACGACGGTGGCTTCGAAGAGGTCCACAGTCAGGGCATGCGGGTGGACGGGGCCGAGGGTGGGCACCACCGGTGCGGTGAGCACGGGGCGGAGCCAGTCCCAGCGGAAGAGCATGCGGGCACCTTAGCGCTGTACGTGAGGGTGCTCCGGCCCGTCGGTGGGACGGGTCGGAGCACATCGGTCGGGTCGGGTTAGTGGGGGTTGTCGTCGCCGGCGTCGCAGGAGCACTCAGCGCTCTCGACGACGTCGTCCAAGTCCGCGACGAGCGTCACGGCGGCCGAGGCCACCGGTGGCGCCGCGCGGCGGGCGCTGCTGGACGGCCCGGGCAGGATCTGTACCGGTACGGGTCGGGACGTCATGGGGTCACCTTCTCTTTCTCCGTGTCTCCGTGCTGGCAGTAGCTGTGCAGCGGCGCCTTCGCCTCCTGGTAGTGCTTGGCCAGGGGACGGCATACCCGGCAGGTACCGGACAGGGCGCAGCCCTCGCACCCTCCGGTGCGAAGCATCAGGCGGTCGGCGATCGTGCCGAGCCGTCGCAGTCCTTCGATGCCTTCGGCCATGAGGTCGATCTGGTCGTCGCGGCCGACCTTGCAGATCGACACCTTGGCGTGCGGGTCAGCGTGGAAGAAGGTGTGGCCCGCGTTGCATCCGGCGAACGGCTTGCGCTGGCGGAGGTGATCTGCGGACTGGGCGATGAGGGGTTCACCGCCGCCGTAGATCGTCGGGGTCATGTTGGTGTACGCGTGGTGCTCTACGCCCCACTCCCGTGCGAGCGCGGCCATCTCGTCGGCTTCGCTCGCGTTGTCCTCTGTGACCACGATGTTGATGCGCAGCGGCAGCCCAGCGGCTCGGGCGGCGTCCATGCCACGCCGAAACGCCTTCCAGGCTCCGCGCCGCTGGGTGAGTGCGTCGAAGGACTCCTCGCTCGCGCCGTACATGCTGACGACGAGGCGGTACGGCGGGCATTCGCTGAAAACCTGGAGCAGGTCGGGGCGGAACAGCAGGGAGCCGTTGGTGGAGATCGTGAGCATCATGCCGGCCAGCCAGGCGTACCGGTAGGCGTTCTGGAAGTGCGGGTCCATGGTCGGTTCGCCGCCGGTGATCTGGAGCCAGATGACACCGGCCTCACGCATGATGTCCAGGAGCTTGACCTTGTTCTCCCAGGTGAGGCCGGAGAAGGGGCGTTCGCCGAGGTAGCAGTGCTTGCAGCCAAAGTTGCATCCGAGGTTGATCTCCCAGGAGGCGCGGCAGTATCCGTACGCAGACGGCTCGCGGATCAGGACCGTGTCCGTCGTCGGGGCGCCGGCGACGTCGAGGCCCCATGCTTCGGCTGCCAGGTCGACCGTCCAACCAGGAAGGTTCTGCACACCGTCGGCGGCGGCTCGGAGTTGCTCGTAATGGGTAGCCGGGATGCGGGCTCCGGATCGCGCTCCGGGGCGCAGCAACAGGTGGCCGTCGAGGAAGGGAGCAGCGATGAGCTGGTGCATGGCGTGCCTTTCACGGTTCGAGTCGGCAGTGCAGGGAGCAGTCCGGGCATGCGCGCCCCGAGATCGGGTCGGTACCGCTGCCGCCGCAGGTCGAGCAGACGTCAGCTCGCGGGGCTGACGGCGGGAGTTGGACGCGCCCAAACAGCAGTCGGTCGGCTGCGAGCGCGGCGTCCAGGTAGGCGTCGAGGCGAGCGGCGCCGGTGGACTGTGGCAGCGGGTCGAGACCGAGCAGGAGGATCGCCTCGCCGGTGCGGGTGACCAGTTCGGTCCAGGAACGGCGGGTGGGCAGCCGCAGTCGACGGGAGGTCCCAGGAATGTGCAGCAGCACGCGGTCGCCGACGAGCTGTAGGCAGTGCTCCAGCTCCGGGATGACCTCACGGGCTCCGGTCAGGCCACCGAGGCACGCGGACAGTCGCCGCATTCGGTCCTCGGCTGTCACGGCGGTGCCGCCGTCCGTCAGGGCCGGGGTGTACGTGATCAGGATGTGTGCGATCTTGCGGCCGTCCGGTCCAGCACCCTGCCAGGTCCAGGCGGCGAGCGACACCAGTAGGCGCAGTTCAGGGCCGGGCGGGGTGAGGGCAACGCTCATGCTGTCACCCCTCCTGGGGCTTTGAAGCACGACCAGACGATCTTCCCGAACGGGGTGCGGTCCTCCACGCCCCAGCCGTCGGCAAGCGCGGTCACCAGGAGCAACCCGCGGCCAGCGGTGTCCGTGTCTCCAGGCCGACGGGGGTGGGGGCGTCGACGGCGGCTGTCGTGTACTTCCAGGCGTACAACCCCGTCGTCGGCGTCGAGTTTGACCAGAAAGCCGCGGCCGGGATCAGTCCCGTGAAGCACGGCGTTGGTGGCGAGTTCGGAGACGCAGAGTCGGACGTCTTCGCCTCGGTCCAGCAGACCCCAGCCGGTCAGGGCCTCGGTGGTGAAAGTCCGCGCATGGCCGACCGACTCGGGCCGGGACTCGAAGAACTTCTGGATCGTCTTGGTCATCGCGATGTTCCTCACGACTCGGCGTCCACGACACGGGTGGTGCCGGAGCGTGTGCGGTGGACGGGGGCGCTTCGAGCGACGGTCGAGGGTTTGGGGCGCGGGCACCGGACCAGCAGCAGCCGAGCACCGGCCGATTCGATCTGTCGCCCGCGTCCGGCCGCGATGGCCTTCGGGCCCAGGTGGGACATGGCGGGGGCGACGACGCCGTAGACGTCCGGCAGCGCCAGCACGTCGAGGAGACCGGTGAACGCCGCCGAGGCGGACCGGGAGGCGTCACGTTCGGTGAAGAGGCCGGACAGCTGCAGCTCGTGGCCACGGCAGTACTCGGCCAGCGAGGCGACCAGCGCGTCTTGCCGCGCTCGGGGCACCCGTACCAGCCGCAGGAAACCGTAGACGACCGGCCCGCTGACCAAGCGATGTTCCGTGAGGGGTTCCATGCTCAGGACCGTCCAATGGCTCGACACGTGGTGACGCTTTGAGCATGTCGGCGGATCAACTCACTGCACATCACCGCCTGTTCTACTTCCGTTCCACTTCCGTCCCGCCGTGTCGTCGGGTCTGCTTCGATGGCTGGTGGAAGGGAGCGACGCGTGGCGACCGTGCACCACTGGACCGGGCTTGAGGCCAAGGCGTTGCGGCTCGCCCTGCGGCTGAGCGTGCGGGCCTTCGCAGAGCGCCTGGGCCTGGCGGTCGCGACCGTGTCCAAGTGGGAGAGCAAGCTCGCCGCCACCGAGCCCAGGCCCGATACCCAGGCCATCCTCGACACCGCCCTCGGACGAGCGGACGCCGCAGTCCACCTTCGCTTCGAGACGCTCCTGTCGGAGATGGCCGGCACCGTCGCAACTGTCGGCAGACGTGTCGCCTCGTCCGGCCCCAGGGCGTGGGAGTACGAGTCCTGGGCCGATGACCTCGACCGTGTCGTGGTCGCCCTGTCCCGGCAGAACTTCGCCTTCGCAGACAGCCTTCTCACTCGGTGGCTGGGCCGGTTCAAGGCCCATGAGCTGGACGAGAAGGGCCTGTACCTCTTCGCCCGCTCCACCGCCTTACTCGGTGACCTCAAACGCGACCAAGGCGTTGTCCTGGGCCCGCTATCGGCCCAACACTCCTACGCCGGTGCCCGGATCGTCTTCACCCAGCTCGACATCCCCCGCCGCGTCGCCCAACTCGATCTGTCGCTCGCAGTCGTCACCGAGATGTCCGGCAAGCTGGAAGTCGCCGCCCGCAACTACGAGACTCTCGCCGTCGACGACCGGCTCTCCCGCCGCGACCGGGCTCGTGCACGGCTGTGGGTGGGGACGGCACTGAGCAAGGACGGCGAGCACGACTACGCCACCCGCGTTATGCAGGCAGCGACCCGCGAGTTCGAGGACCTCACCGAACCGGAAGACTGGTCGGTGGCCCACCAGAAGCTCGCTCTGGCCCGCCGTGGTGCCGGCGACCTCTTTCAAGCCCTGCACTTCATTGATATCGCTCGAAGCAGCGGGACGACCGACTCACCGATGCAACGCGTACGTCTGGACACCGCTCATGGCCACGTCCTGCTCTCCGATACGGCTACCCAGGATGATGGAATCCTCGTCCTCGACCAGGCCGCCAAGGTAGCCGCGCAGTACGGACTCGTGCACCAACTGCGCAGCATCGAGGGCGTCAAGGCCATGAGCGAGGGGCCGCCCGGCCCTCGGTAACGGTGACCAGGGAGAAACGCGTGCGCAACGACCATCAGGGCATCACCGAGGACCAGTGGCACCAGGCGAAGCTGATCTGGGACTACCACCAGATGCAGCACGAGTTGCGTCCCGTCGACGTGGCAATCGGACTGGGAAGCCACGATCTCGGCGTCGCAACCCGCTCCGCCGACCTGTACCGCGCCGGGCTGTTCCAGACGCTGGTGTTCACCGGCGGCAACAGCCCTACCACCGCCAAGGTCTTCCCTCGCGGGGAGGCGATCCACTTCCGTGAGCACGCCATCGACCTCGGTGTCCCCACCGACGCCATCCTGCTGGAGCCCCACGCGGCCAACACCGGAGAGAACATCACGCTCTCCCGCGAGGTCCTCGCCGCCTCCGGCATCCATCCGGCGACGGTGCTGCTGGTCTCCAAGCCGTACATGGAACGGCGATCGTTCGCGACCGCCCGCAAACTGTGGCCCGACGTCCAGATCCTCTGCGCGTCGGAGGCGCTGGAGTTCGACGACTATCTCAAGAGCATCGGGGACGAGAAGCTCGTTCTGGACATGCTCGCCGGCGACCTCCAGCGGGTCATCGAGTATCCGAAGCTCGGATTCGCCATCGAGCAGGAAGTCCCCGAGGACGTACATGCAGCGTACGAATCTCTCATTCGCTCCGGCTTCACCAGCCGCCTCATCGCTTCGTGAGCAGCCTGCTTCCGGCGGGCTGCTCACGCGTACCCACGAGGGGACTGGCGGCATGACGCATCTCGATCCCGTCCCGTTCGCTGCAAGGACCATCACCGTGGCCGCTTTCCGGCCGCCGACCACCGGCATCTGCGCGCAAACCGAAGGCGCTCGTGTCGACCGACTAGCGAACCGCCAAGTGGGAGCAGCCGGGCGAGAATCCGTCACCCGTATTGGAGCCGATCGAGAAGCCGCTCCACTAGAAAATAGGCGGCTCGTCCACTCACGCATCGCTCCCCCAAGCCACCCCGGCCGTGTGACCCGTCACGCCCCGAGCAACACAAAACCCCAGGTCACGAGTTACGTGACCTGGGGTTCCTCTGAGCCGCCTTCGGGATTCGAACCCGAGACCTACGCATTACGAGTGCGTTGCTCTGGCCATCTGAGCTAAGGCGGCACGCGTCCCGCACCTATGGTGCGATCAGCAGCGACGCCAAGTCTACACAGTTTCCGGGGGTGCTCCGTACACCCCCGGTCTGCGGCCGTCCGGCGCCCGCCTCACCCCTGTGAGCAGCGCTTTCCGTCGTCCGGGGCCTTGCCCTCCAGCAGGTACGCGTTGATCGCCGAGTCGATGCAGTCGCTGCCCCGCCCGTACGCCGTGTGGCCGTCGCCCTCGTAGGTGAGCAGTTTGCCGGAGGAGAGCTGGTCGGCCAGGGCCTCGGCCCAGTGGTAGGGGGTGGCCGGGTCGCGCGTCGTGCCGACCACGACGATCGGGGCCGCGCCGTCCGCGGTGATGCGGTGCGGCTTCCCCGTCGCCTTCACCGGCCAGTACGTGCAGTTCAGCGAGGCCCAGGCCAGGCCCTCGCCGAAGAGCGGCGAGGCCTTCTCGAAGTCCGGGACCGACTTCTTCACGTCGGCCGCCGAGTCGAAGGCCGGGGGCAGGTCCAGGCAGTTCACGGCGGCGTTGGCGAACATGAGGTTCGCGTACGAACCGTCCCCCTCACGCTCGTAGTAGCTGTCCGAGAGAGCGAGGAGGCCCGCGCCGTCCTTGTCCTTCATCGCCGCGGTCAGCGCCGTGCGCAGCTGGGGCCAGGCCGCCTCGTCGTACATCGCGGCGATCACGCCCGTCGTGGCGAGCGCCTCGCCGAGCTTGCGGCCGTCGGAGTCGCCGGCGGGGATCGGCGTACGGTCCAGGTCGCCGAAGAACGACTTGAGGCGCTTGCCCGCATCCTCCTCGCTCTCCGTGCCCAGGGGGCAGTCCGCCTTGCTCACGCAGTCCTTCGCGAACGACTGGAACGCCGTCTCGAAGCCCGCCGTCTGGTCGCGGTTCATGCGGCGGGCCGGCAGCGACGGGTCCATCGCGCCGTCCAGGACGAGGCGGCCCACGCGGTCGGGGTAGAGCCCGGCGTACGTCGCCCCGAGGAACGTGCCGTACGAAGCGCCCACGT
Source organism: Streptomyces sp. NPDC046925 (assembly GCF_040644915.1). Taxonomy (NCBI): domain Bacteria; kingdom Bacillati; phylum Actinomycetota; class Actinomycetes; order Kitasatosporales; family Streptomycetaceae; genus Streptomyces; species Streptomyces sp. NPDC046925. Next base: position 127,128 of record NZ_JBEYWZ010000005.1, read on the forward strand.
ACGTCAGCTTCTTGTCGCCGAGCGCCGAGCGCAGGACGTCCATGTCGCGGGCCGCCTCGACCGTGGAGACGTGCGGCAGCACCTCACCGGAGTGCTTCTCGCAGCCCGCCGCGAACTTCTTGAAGGAGTCCGAAAGGGCGGTGACCTCGCGCTTGTCGTCCGGCGTGATGTCCGTCTGCGTGTACGCGTCCATCTGCTTGCCGTCGAGGCAGGTGACGGGCTCGCTGCGGGCCACGCCGCGCGGGTCGACCGCGACCATGTCGTACTGGGCGCGGACCGCTTCGGGGTAGCCGAGGGCCGCGTACGACTGGAGGTAGCCGATCGCCGAGCCGCCGGGTCCGCCCGGGTTGACCAGGAGCGAGCCCAGGCGCTTGCCGGGCCCGGTGGCCTTCTTGCGGGAGACCGCGAGCTTGATGGCCGGGCCGTCCGGCTTGTCGTAGTCCAGCGGCGCCTTCATCGTGGAGCACTCGAAGCCGGGGACGCCGCACTCGCGCCAGTTCAGCTTCTGTCCGTAGTACGGGGACAGCTCCTTGGGGGTGGCGCGGGGCAGCGCCGCCATGGACGCGTCCGCCGTCGAACCCCCGGCCGAGCAGCCGGATACGAGCAGTCCGGCGGCCATGGACGCGGCCAGAAACGCGGTCGCGGGGGTGCGGAGTCCTCTGATGCGCATCAAACGAGACTAACGGTACGCATCGGATCAGTGACGCAAAGTGCCCGTATGGATGACTGTGTCAAGCCGGTCAGTGCCGGTCGGTGCAGGTCGATGCCGGTCGATGCCGATGGGGCGGCCCGAAGCCCCGGCCCCCCTAGCCCCCCTTAGCCCGCCCGCAGCGCCATCGTCATCGCCTCCACCGCGAGCAGCGGTGCCACATTGCGGTCCAGTGCGGTGCGGCAGGCGCCGATCGCCTCGATGCGGCGCAACGTCGACTCGGGCGATGTGCCGCGCGCAAGGCGCTCCAGCATGTCGAGCACCTCCGTGTTGGCGAGCGCCACGCGCGATCCCAGCTGGAGGGTGAGCACGTCGCGGTAGACACCGGTCAGCTCGATGAGCGCGAGTTCGAGGCTGTCGCGCTGGGTGCGGGTCCTGCGGCGCTTCTGCCGGTCCTCCAGCTCCTTCATGACGCCCGCCGTGCCGCGCGGCATCCGGCCGCCCTTCTCCGCGCCGAGCGCCGCCTTCAGGTCGTCCGTCTCCTTGACGTCGACCTCCTCGGCGAGCTGCTTCGCGTCGTCGCCTGCCGTGTCGATCAGCTCCTGCGCGGCCCTGAGGCAGCCGCCGACGTCCTCCACGCGCATGGGCAGCTTGAGCACGGCGGCCCGGCGCTCGCGGGCCTTGGGGTCGGTCGCGAGGCGGCGGGCACGGCCGATGTGGCCCTGGGTGGCGCGCGCGGCGGCAGCGGCGACGTCCGGTTCGATGCCGTCACGGCGGATGAGCACATCCGCGACGGCGTCCACCGGAGGCGTACGCAGCGTCAGATGGCGGCAGCGGGAGCGGATCGTGGGCAGCACGTCTTCGAGGGAGGGCGCACAGAGCAGCCATACGGTGCGTGGAGCGGGCTCTTCCACGGCCTTCAGGAGGACGTTGCCCGCGCCCTCGGTGAGGCGGTCGGCGTCCTCAAGGACGATGACCTGCCAGCGTCCGCCCGCGGGCGACAACTGGGCCCGTCTGACCAGCTCGCGGGTCTCCTTGACGCCGATGGACAGCAGGTCCGTACGCACCACTTCGACGTCGGCGTGCGTGCCGACCAGGCTCGTGTGGCAGCCGTCGCAGAAGCCGCAGCCGGGGGCGCCGCCGAGCGCGCGGTCCGGGCTCGTGCACTGGAGCGCGGCGGCGAAGGCACGGGCGGCGGTGGACCGGCCGGAGCCGGGCGGTCCGGTGAACAGCCAGGCGTGCGTCATCTTCGACGCCTCGGGCTGCGGGGCGCCCGTGGCCACGGCGGTGACCAGTGCGTCGGCGTCCCGGGCGGCGGCACCGAGCTGTTCGCTCACCCGCTCCTGGCCCACCAGGTCGTCCCATACGGTCATCGGTCACCGCCTCCGCCCTGCGCACCCGCGTCGCATCTCACGCTGTCGAATTCATTGTGGAGCACGCCACTGACAACGCGGGCCACGCTCACGCCGCCGAGGTCAGCGTCGGTTCCGCCCCCGGCCGTCCTCGTCGCCGCCGTCTTCGTCCCGCGAGCCCAGCAACTCGTCCGCCAGCGTGGGCAGATCGTCCAGCGGGGTCTCCTCCGCCCAGTCCGAGCGGGGCCGCTGTCGCGGCTGCCCCTGCTCGTCGACCTGGGGCAGCTCACGGGTGCGGTCGTTGCCGCCGCCGGAGGGGCGGGCGGGCCGCTCGTCGCGGAAGTACCCCGGCGGCACCTTGTCCTCCTGCACCGCGGGCAGCACGGCCGTCTCGTCGGCAGCCCCCGGCACGGGCGGCTGCTGAAGGACCTCGGTCTCCTCCGAGCCCGAGTTGTCCCGTACCTGCGGGAGCACCGCGGTCTCGTCCGCGGCACCCGGCGCGGGCGCGCCGGGCTTCACGACAGGCGTGGGCACCGTCGTCTCGTTGTCCGGCACGGCGTCCGAAGGCGCATCCGAAGGCGCATCGGACGGAGCCGACGCGGGCTTCGATGCCGACTTCGACGCCTGCTTCGACGCCTGCTCCGGGGTCGCTTCCGGGGCCGCCTTCGGAGTCGCCTTCGAAACCGGCTTCGGCGCCGGAGCCGAAGCAGACGCGGCGGTCGAAGCCGCCGCCGCTGCCGCCGCCGAAGCCGCGGCAAGACGACGCGCCTCCTCGGCCCGCAGCAGCGCCTCCTCGGCCTTGCGCTGCTTCTCGACCCGGCGCGCCTCGGCCTCGGCCCGCAGCCGCGCCTCTTCCTCCGCCTCGCGGCGGCGCCGCTCCTCCTCGGCCGCCCGCACCTTCTCCTCGGCGAGCAGGCGTGCCTGCTCCTCCTCGGCCCGGCGCTTGGCCTCCTCGGCGCGCTGCCTGGCCTCCTCGGCCTGGCGCTCGGCCTCGCGGCGCTGCGCCTCTTCCAGCTCGCGGCGCTTGCGCTCCTCCTCCTCGGCGCGGAGCTTGGCGAGCTGCTCCTGGCGCTCGCGCTCGACCCGCTCCTCCTCGGCCTTGCGGCGCGCTTCTTCCTCGGCCTTGCGGCGGGCCTCTTCCTCGGCGGCCTTGCGGGCCTCCTCCTGCGCCTTCACCTCGGCCTCGGAGAGCGGCAGCATCAGGTCGAGCCGGTGTCGGACCACGGTCGTGACCGCCTCCGGCTCCTGAGCGGCGTCGACCACCAGATACCGGCCGGGATCGGCCGCGGCGAGCGTGAGGAAACCGGACCGCACGCGCGCGTGGAACTCGGCGGGCTCCGACTCAAGACGGTCGGGCGCCTCGGTGAACCGCTCGCGGGCGGCCTCCGGGGACACGTCGAGCAGCACCGTCAGATGCGGCACGAGACCGTCCGTGGCCCACCGGGAGATCCGGGCGATCTCGGTCGCGGACAGATCACGCCCCGCGCCCTGGTACGCCACCGACGAGTCGATGTACCGGTCGGAGATGACGACCGCGCCCCGCTCAAGGGCAGGACGTACGACGGTGTCGACGTGCTCGGCGCGGTCGGCCGCGTACAGAAGTGCCTCGGCGCGGTGCGAGAGACCGGCGGACGACACGTCGAGCAGTATCGACCGCAGCCGCTTGCCGACCGGCGTGGCCCCCGGCTCGCGCGTCACGACGACCTCGTGGCCCTTGGCCCGGATCCACTCGGCGAGCGCCTCGGCCTGCGTCGACTTGCCCGCGCCGTCGCCGCCCTCCAGGGCGATGAAGAAGCCCGCGGAGGCGATCCCCTGCTTCGGGTCGTCGCCGCCGCGCAGCGCGTCGCGCAGGTCGTGCCGCAGCGGCACGCCCTGCCGGTCGTCGATCTTGGCGAGGACCAGTGCGGCCACCGGCAGGAGCAGCGCGCCCACCAGCATCAGCGTGAAGGCGGCGCCTCCGTGGTCGAACACGAACTTGCCGTTGACGAAGCGGTGCGGGCCGATCGCCGCCGCGACCACGGGGGCCACCAGCGCGCCGACCGCGACGAAGAGGCGTACGACCGCCTGGAGGTGTTCCGTCGTGCGCGCCCTGCGGTAGTCCTCGACCTCCTGGTCGAGCAGCGCGTGCCCGGTGTGCGCGGCGATGCCCGCGGCCACTCCGGTGAGCACCAGGAGCAGCAGCACGGTCGTCACGTCGGGCACGAGGCCCGCGGCGAGCAGCGCGACGCCGGTGAGGGCGATCGCGAGGGCGAGCAGCCGGCGGCGCGGCAGCGTGGGCAGCAGGGACGGCGCGGTGCGGATGCCGACGGCGGTGCCGCCGGTCAGCGCGAGAACGATCAGGCCGTACGTGACGGGCCCGCCGTCCAGGTCCTTGGCGTGCAGCACGGCGACGGCCACGGCGGCGGCGACGGCTCCGGCGACCGCGGCGCAGGCGGCGACGAGCAGCGGGATCGCGCCGGTGCGGCCCTTGTCGGCGCCGCTGCCGGTGCGCGGCCTGCGCAGCCCTTCGAGGGGGCTACGCGCGCGTGGCGTCTGCGTGGCGGGAAGTTCGAGGAAGTAGACGATCGACAGGGCTGCCGCGAAGAGGCCCGCTGCGACGAACGAGGCGAGCCCCGCCTGGTGCAGGTCGAACCATTCGAGCCCGGCGCCGAGGAGGTTCCCGATCAGCGTGACGGCGACGAGCACGGCGGCCGCGAGGGGCAGTGCCAGGAATCCCGTACGCAGCGACAGGCGCCGCAGGGCTTCCATGTGGTCCGGCAGCGGTCGTACCGTCGCGCCCTCCAGGGGCGGCGCGGGCAGCAGCGCGGGCGCCGCGCTCTCCCGGCAGACGGTCCAGAAGCGCTCGGCGACGCCGATCACGAAGGCGGTGACGAGCAGCATCGCGAGCGCGTTGTCCGGCGTCCAGTCGATCCACAGCGGCGCGACGATCAGCAGCGCGGCCCGCAGGCCGTCCGCGACGACCATCGTCCAGCGCCGGTCGAGCGGCCCGTCCGGTGACGTGATCGAACTCAGCGGCCCGAGCAGGACCGCCCCGAAGAGCAGCGTCGCGAGAACGCGTGCCCCGAAGACAGCGGTGACGGCGAACGCCACCCCTCGATAGCCGCCCCCGAACGCCCCCTCGGCGATGGCCGCTTGCAGCGCGAGCACCACCAGGACAAGGAGGGCGAGGGCATCGCCGACACCGCCGACGAGCTGGGCGCTCCAGAGCCGCTTCAGCTGGGGCACGCGCAGCAAGGCGCGGACAGCACGCTCTCGGGAATCTGCGACCAGGGCGTCGTCGGGGGCCGGGTTTCCGACCGTTGGCTGCTCGGCACGCGTCATCCGTCCAGCCTATCTGGACGCCCGGACACTCCGAAGGGGCGCCCGAACAAATGGACGCCCCTTCGGTTCACACGTTCACAGCGCCATACGGAAGGACGCGTACAGACACGTACAGACGCGGACAGCCGGCGACTCGGAGGCCTGCTCGGAGTGACTACTCGGAGTCGGACGCCTTGGCGGCCGAAGCAGCCGTCTTCTTGGCGGCGGCCGTCTTCGTAGTGGTCTTCTTCGCGGCCGTCGTCTTCTTGGCGGCCGTTTTCTTGGCCGCCGTCTTCTTTGCGGCGGTCTTCTTGGCGGGGGCCTTCTTCGCCGCCTTCTTGGCGGTCTTCTTGGCCGGACCCTTCGCCCGCTTCTCGGCGAGCAGTTCGTAGCCCCGCTCGGCGGTGATGTCCTCGACGCTGTCGGCGGCCCGCAGCGTCGCGTTCGTCTCGCCGTCCGTGACGTACGCCCCGAAGCGGCCGTCCTTGACGACGACGGGCTTCCCGCTGACCGGGTCCTCGCCGAGCTCCTTCAGCGGCGGCTTGGCGGCGGCCCGCCCGCGCTGCTTCGGCTTGGAGTAGATCTCCAGGGCCTCGTCCTGCGTGATGCTGAAGAGCTGCTCCTCGGTGTCGATGGAGCGCGAGTCCGTGCCCTTCTTCAGATACGGGCCGTAGCGGCCGTTCTGCGCGGTGATCTCCACGCCTTCGGCGTCCGTCCCGACGACGCGCGGCAGGGACATCAGCTTCAGGGCGTCCTCGAGGGTCACCGTGTCGAGCGACATGGACTTGAAGAGCGAGGCCGTACGCGGCTTGACCGCGTTCTTGCCGGTCTTCGGGGTGCCCTCGGGGAGCACCTCGGTGACGTACGGGCCGTAGCGGCCGTCCTTGGCGATGATCTCGTGACCCGATGCGGGGTCGGTGCCGAGCGCGAAGTCACCGCTCGGCTTGGCGAGCAGCTCCTCGGCGTACTCGACGGTCAGCTCGTCCGGCGGCAGGTCGTCGGGCACGTCGGCGCGCTGGTGGCCCTCCGCGTCCTTCTCGCCGCGCTCGATGTACGGGCCGTAGCGGCCGACGCGCAGCAGGATGCCGTCGCCGACGGGGAAGGAGGAGATCTCCCTGGCGTCGATCGCGCCGAGGTCGGTCACCAGCTCCTTGAGCCCGCCGAGGTGGTCGCCGTCGCCGTTGCCCGCGCTCGCGGCGGACCCCGCGTCCTCGCCCTCGCCGAAGTAGAACCGCTTCAGCCACGGCACGGCCTGCGCCTCGCCCCGCGCGATGCGGTCGAGGTCGTCCTCCATGCGTGCGGTGAAGTCGTAGTCGACGAGGCGCCCGAAGTGCGTCTCCAGGAGGTTGACCACGGCGAACGACAAGAAGGAGGGCACGAGGGCCGTGCCCTTCTTGAAGACGTACCCGCGGTCGAGGATCGTGCCGAGGATCGAGGCGTACGTCGACGGGCGGCCGATCTCGCGCTCTTCGAGCTCCTTGACCAGCGAGGCTTCGGTGTAGCGGGCCGGGGGCTTCGTCGCGTGGCCGTCGACCGTGATCTCGTCGGCGGTGAGCGCGTCGCCCTCGCTGACCTGCGGGAGCCTGCGCTCACGGTCGTCGAGCTCGGCGTTCGGGTCGTCCGCGCCCTCTACGTAGGCCTTCATGAAGCCGTGGAAGGTGATGGTCTTGCCGGACGCGCTGAACTCGGCGTCGCGGCCGTCGGCAGCGGTGCCGCCGATCTTGACCGTGACGGAGTTGCCGATCGCGTCCTTCATCTGGGAGGCGACGGTCCGCTTCCAGATCAGCTCGTAGAGCCGGAACTGGTCGCCGGTCAGGCCGGTCTCGGCGGGCGTACGGAAACGATCACCCGAGGGGCGGATCGCCTCGTGCGCCTCCTGCGCGTTCTTGACCTTGCCGGCGTACGTGCGGGGCTTGTCCGGCAGGTAGTCGCTGCCGTACAGCTGCGTGACCTGCGCGCGGGCGGCGGTGACCGCCGTGTCGGACAGCGTCGTGGAGTCCGTACGCATGTAGGTGATGAAGCCGTTCTCGTACAGCTTCTGGGCCACCTGCATGGTGGCCTTCGCGCCGAAGCCGAGCTTGCGGCTGGCCTCCTGCTGCATCGTCGTCGTGCGGAACGGCGCGTACGGAGAGCGGCGGTAGGGCTTGGACTCGACGGAGCGGACCGCGAAGCGGGTGTTCTCCAGGGCCGCGGCGAGCGCCCGGGCGTTGGCCTCGTCCAGGTGCAGGGTGTCGGACTTGAGCTGTCCGACCGAGTTGAAGTCACGGCCCTGCGCGATGCGCTTGCCGTCGACCGTGGTGAGGCGGGCGACCAGCTGCGAGGGGTCGGACGCGTCGCCGGTGCGGCCGGTGCCGAAGGTGCCCGTCAGGTCCCAGTACTCGGCGGAGCGGAAGGCGATGCGCTCGCGCTCGCGCTCGACGACGAGGCGGGTCGCCACGGACTGGACACGGCCCGCCGACAGGCGCGGCATGACCTTCTTCCACAGGACCGGCGAGACCTCGTAGCCGTAGAGACGGTCGAGGATGCGGCGGGTCTCCTGGGCGTCGACCATGCGCTTGTTGAGCTCGCGCGGGTTGGCGACGGCGCCCTGGATGGCGGCCTTGGTGATCTCGTGGAACACCATGCGCTTGACCGGGACCTTGGGCTTCAGGACCTCGAGGAGGTGCCATGCGATGGCTTCGCCCTCGCGGTCCTCATCGGTGGCGAGGAAGAGTTCGTCGGAGTCCTTCAGCAGGTCTTTGAGCTTCTTGACCTGCGCCTTCTTGTCGGAGTTGACGACATAGATGGGCTCGAAGTCGTTCTCGACGTCCACGCCGAGGCGGCGCACCTCGCCGGTGTACTTGTCGGGGACCTCCGCGGCGCCGTTCGGGAGGTCGCGGATGTGCCCGACGCTTGCCTCGACTACGTAGCCGGGGCCGAGGTAACCCTTGATCGTCTTCGCCTTGGCAGGCGACTCGACGATGACGAGTCGGCGGCCGCCCTTTGCGGTCTCGCTGGTCGGGGACAACTTCGCTCTTCTCTCCGGTCGGTACTCGGTGGCCGTGGTGCGTGGCCTCGTGGCCGTGGTGCGTGGCCTCGCTCGGTGCGCTTCAGTTGCGCTGACGCTGCGGAGTGTGACGGTACATCCCGCCCCCGTGTCAAACGGGAAAAGCCCGCAACGGCCACTCGAACGGTAACCCGACTACCGCCATTCCTGCCGCCCGGAGTAGCGACCTGCCCTTTCACCACGGGGTTCACCACCGGCTTCACCTCGCGCGCCGGGCCTACGGCCCGTACCGCCCCGCGGCCACCGACCGCTTTCCGGTCACATGCGAGTGAAACACCACACTCCGAGCACCAGTGCGGCCGATCCCGCGAGCGCGGCGAGCGTCGCGGATGCGACAGGGCTCACACCCTCGGCGACGGGCGCGCGGTGTGCCACGCGTGCCCCGGTCCACAGCAGCAGTCCCGCTCCGAACAGCGCGAATACGGTGCCCGCGAAGATCGCTGGTCCGCTCTCCATGTCATTGCCTCCCCGTACTGAGTTCCCGGGTTGGGAAACTGACACGTCCGGGAAGCCGGGGCGCGAACCGCGGGTGAACGGACGGCGCCCGGCTTGAATCACCGCCGGGTGCCGGGCCCAACTCGACCGGAACCGGTCACCCCGGAGCTGGTTCGCACCGTCCACCGTCTCGCTGTGCGTCCGGCGGTTTCCGGAGTACGTCCGGCGCTCGCCGACGCCCGTCCATCCCACCCAGAACGGGAGACAGATGTCCCCGAAACGTACGAGACACGCCGTACGCGTACCGCCAACGGCCCGGCAACCCGCTCCTGACGGCGTCCTCGCGCCCGCTGAGCTCGCGCCCGCCAGGAGCTCGCACCCGCCAGGAGCCGACCGGTTCCAGCACGCTACGAGCCGACCGGCTCCAGGAAGCCCTGCTCGACCAGGAGCCTGATCTGCGCGGGCGTACGGTCCCGCAGCAGTACGGGGTCCTCGCCGACCAGTTGCGCGATCGCGTCGAGGATGCGCCCGGCGCTCAGCGTGCCGTCGCACACACCGGCGAAGCCCGCGCCCACCGTGTCCACCTTGGTGGCCCGGCGCATCCCGCGGTGCTGGCGCAGCACGACGTGCTCCGGGTCCTCGGCGCCGGGCAGTCCGACCTGCTCCTGCACGACCTCGGCCGCGAGCTTGAAGTGCCCGGCGAGCAGCGCGGCGTCGTCGTGCGTCCGCAGGTAGTCCTGCCGCGCGAAGTGCTCCCGGACCGTCTCGCCGAGCGGCTGCTCGACGGGGTGCGGCCACTCCTCGACGGTCACGGACGGTTCGGCGGCACCTGATCCGGCAGCTGCTCCGGCGCCCGACCCGGCGCCGGTCTTGCGCAGCGTGATCCATCCGAAGCCGACCGCGCGCGTCTTGCGGGCCTCGAACTCGTCGAGCCACGCGTCGTACCGCGCCGCGTACTCCTCCGGGTCCGTCCGGTGGTCACCGGCGTCCCGCAGCCACAGCTCGGCGTACTGCGTGACGTCCTGCACCTCGCGCTGCACGATCCACGCGTCGCACCCGCGCGGCACCCAGGACCGGAGCCGCTCGGTCCACTCCTCCCCCTCCACGTGCTGCCAGTTGGCGAGGAAGTGCGCATATCCCCCTTCGTTCAACCGCTCCCCCGCCTGCTGAACGAGCGACCGGCACAGATCGTCCCCACCCATCCCGCCGTCGCGGTAGGTGAGCCGCGCGCCGGGAGAGATCACGAAGGGCGGATTGGACACGATCAGGTCGTACGTCTCCTCGCCCACGGGTTCGAAGAGAGAGCCCTCGCGCAGGTCGGCCTCGGGCGCGCCGGACAGCGCGAGGGTGAGCCGCGTGATGTGCAGGGCACGGGGGTTGAGGTCGGTCGCGGTCACCCGGGTCGCGTGCTGCGCGGCGTGCAGCGCCTGGATCCCGGAGCCGGTGCCGAGATCGAGAGCGCTGGCCACGGGCGTACGCACCGTGAGGCCCGCGAGCGTCGTGGACGCCCCGCCCACGCCGAGTACGACCCCTTCGTCATGGCTGCCGATGCCACCGGCGCCGCCGACGGCGCACCCGAGGTCCGAGACGATGAACCAGTCCTCGCCGTTCGGGCCGCCGTAGGGCCGCACGTCCACGGTCGCCTTCAGGGCACCCTCGCCGTCCGCAGCGGACAGCCAACCGCTCTCCTGGAGAGGGCCGACCGGCAGAACGGCCGCCACGCGCGCGTGCGGCACGGAACGTTGCAGCAGGAAGAGGCGTACGAGGGTCTCCAGCGGGCCCTCTCCACGGGTGGCCCGCAGCGCGGGCACGGTCTCGCTGCGGGCGAGCGCCGTGTAGGCAGGCGCCCCGAGGAGCTCGAGCAGCCCGTCAGCGGTGAAGTCGGCCGCCAGCAGGGCTTCCCGCAACTGAGCGGAGACGTCGGCACGATCGGACGAGGGCAGGGGGGCGCTAGCAATACTCACCCAGTCATTGTGACCCGTTCACGCCCAGATCCACCGCTGCGGTCACCCGGCTGTGGACAGGCGTTCCACCGGTCCCGCTGTGGGCAGGCGTTCCGCAAGGCGGGACGGGTGGGCACAGCCCTCCAACGCCGGGCAACGGTCAAAGCAACGCTGCCCCGGCGCCGGGGGGGGTAGTCCCCAGCGCCGGGGCAACGCACCAAAGAAGGGGGGCAACCCCTAGGCGGCGGAGGGCGTAGCGCTAGCCGACTTGCAGCTGTCCTGCTTGCTCATCGCCTTCCCCACCTCACCCTCCTGCAACTTCTCCAGCGCCTCGTTACCACTCTTGCTCAGCTTGTCCAGCTCACCGGCCACGCTCTTGAGCCCGTCGGCGAAGTCGGCCTGGTTCTTGGTGTCCAGGCCGTCGACCTTCTTCTTCAGGTCGCCGTACGACTTGGAGATGGCGTTCAGTTCCTTGACCGCGTCGTCGGTCTTCTTCTGTCCGCCGTCGACCGGCGGAGCCCCCGCCTTCTTCACCGCGGCGCCCATCGCCTTGTAGGCGTCGGACATGTCCTGGAACGCCTTGGAGTCGGTCTTCTGGACGTCCTCCGGCGAGCTGTTGTCCGAGGTCTCCTTCTGGATCGCCGCGTTGGCATCGGCGATCTTCTTCGACTGCGGCTGAACGGAGTCACAGACGTCCTTGGCCCATGAGTCCAGTTTCTCGTTGCCGTCGTCGCTGCAGCCCGACAGCGCCAGTACCAGTACCGCACCGCCGGACAGTGCGGCTGCAAGCTTCTTGTTCACCGGATTGGTCCCTTCCATGGCTCTCGGCCCCGGAACTTACACGCCAACCGGGTTACAACCGCATGCCGAGGGTCCGGTACCACCCCTATTGCAGCCATTTGCACCAAGCGGAGAGTGCGAGAGAAGGCTCACGGGACACACGAAGGGCGGACGTCGCGTCAGAACGCGCCGCCCGCCCTGTGTTGGGCAGAGTCTGACCCGGTGTTACGAAACCACGGCCGGGTCAGCCGAGCTTTTTACGCGCTCGGCATCACCCTCCTCCTCGTCGCCCACGGCAATGCCACGCCTCTTGGACATGTACACCGCGCCGATGATGACGAGGATCGCGAGCACCGCGATCAGTGCCCGCAGACCGGCGCTCGCGTCATCCCCGTAACTGAACTGGACGACCGCGGGCGCAATCAGCAGCGCCACCAGGTTCATCACCTTCAGGAGGGGGTTGATCGCGGGACCCGCGGTGTCCTTGAACGGGTCACCGACGGTGTCGCCGATCACCACCGCTGCGTGGGCCTCACTGCCCTTGCCGCCGTGGTGGCCGTCCTCGACGAGCTTCTTCGCGTTGTCCCAGGCACCGCCCGAGTTGGCGAGGAAGACCGCCATCAGCGTGCCGGTGCCGATGGCGCCGGCCAGGAACGAGCCGAGCGCGCCGACGCCGAGCGAGAAGCCGACCGCGATCGGCGTGAGCACGGCGAGCAGACCTGGCGTGGCCAACTCGCGCAGCGCGTCCTTCGTGCAGATGTCGACGACGCGCCCGTACTCCGGCTCCTCCGTGTAATCCATGATTCCGGGGCGCTCGCGGAACTGCCGCCGCACCTCGTAGACCACGGAACCGGCCGACCTCGACACCGCGTTGATCGCCAGACCCGAGAAGAGGAAGACGACCGCGGCGCCCAGGACGAGGCCCACCAGGTTGTTGGGCTGCGAGATGTCCATGACCAGGTTCATCGGGGCGCCGTCGCCCATCTTCTCGCCGACGTCCTTGGCCGCGCCCGCGATGGCGTCGCGATACGAGCCGAAGAGCGCCGCGGCCGCCAGGACGGCCGTGGCGATGGCGATGCCCTTGGTGATGGCTTTGGTGGTGTTGCCGACGGCGTCCAGGTCGGTGAGCACCTGCGCGCCCGCGCCCTCGACGTCACCGGACATCTCGGCGATGCCCTGCGCGTTGTCGGAGACCGGACCGAAGGTGTCCATGGCCACGATCACGCCGACCGTGGTGAGCAGACCGGTTCCGGCCAGCGCCACCGCGAACAGGGCGAGCATGATCGACGTACCGCCGAGCAGGAACGCCCCGTACACGCCGAGCCCGATCAGGAGCGCGGTGTAGACGGCGGATTCGAGCCCGATCGAGATGCCGGCGAGGACGACGGTGGCCGGACCGGTGAGCGAGGTCTTGCCGATGTCCTTGACCGGACGCCGGCTGGTCTCCGTGAAGTAGCCGGTGAGCTGCTGGATCAGCGCGGCCATGACGATGCCGATCGCGACGGCGACGACCGCGAGGACCCGCGGATCGCCGTCGTGACCCGCGATCGCCGTGTCCGTCACGCCGTCGAGGTCGGCGTAGGTCGACGGCAGGTAGACGAAGACCGCCGCGGCCACGAGCGCCAGCGAGATGAACGCGGAGATGAAGAATCCGCGGTTGATGGCGGTCATGCCGCTGCGGTCGGAGCGCCGCGGCGCCACCGCGAAGATCCCGATCATCGCCGTCACGACGCCGATCGCCGGAACGATCAGCGGGAAGGCGAGTCCGGAGTCGCCGAACGCCACCTTGCCGAGGATCAGCGCGGCGACCAGGGTCACGGCGTACGACTCGAAGAGGTCGGCGGCCATACCGGCGCAGTCGCCGACGTTGTCGCCCACGTTGTCGGCGATGGTCGCGGCATTCCTCGGGTCGTCCTCCGGAATGCCCTGCTCGACCTTGCCGACCAGGTCGGCGCCGACGTCGGCGGCCTTGGTGAAGATGCCGCCGCCGACACGCATGAACATCGCGATCAGCGCCGCCCCGAGGCCGAAGCCTTCGAGGACCTTCGGCGCGTCGGCCGCGTAGACGAGCACTACACAGGAGGCGCCCAGAAGACCGAGCCCCACCGTGAACATGCCGACAACGCCGCCCGTGCGGAAAGCGATCTTCATGGCCTTGTGCGAAACGGCGGTGAGATCCTTTTCGGGTTCTCCTTCCGCCGGAGTGGCCTCTCGGGCGGCTGCCGCCACGCGAACATTGCTGCGTACGGCGAGCCACATGCCGATATAGCCAGTGGTCGCCGAGAACACCGCACCGATCAAGAAGAAGATCGATCGGCCGGCACGCTGATTCCAGTCGTCTGCGGGCAGCAGCATGAGCAGGAAGAACACCACGACGGCGAATACACCGAGAGTACGCAGTTGCCTGCCGAGATAGGCATTGGCGCCCTCCTGGATCGCCTTCGCGATCTTCTTCATGCTGTCGGTGCCCTCGGTGGCCGCGAGCACCTGGCGTACGAGCACCCAGGCGACCGCGAGCGCCGCGATCGCGATGGCCGCGATGACCATCACGATGAGGCGGTTTCCGTCGGTCAGTACTGCGGCTGCGAAGGTTGTGGGCTGGTCAAACTGATGAGGGGTAGAAAGCCCCGCCATTCGTCCTCCTTGACGCTTGGGCTGAGCTCAAGATGTGGACGGATTGTAGGGAGCGGAACCTGATCAAAACAGAGCGCCGCAAACGGAATTGGCCGGAGATTGCTTCCCAGCAAATGATCGCGACCGCAGACTGACCCCAAAAGTGGTAATGCCTCAAAACCGTTGACGACGGTCGGCAGTCCCCGGGCAATTGACCGAGGCAATGATCAAAATAATGATCAAAATAAGAAAAGGCCCTGCTCCCGCGCCGGGAGCAAGACCTGGGTAAGGCGATGGAGAGGGGGCCGGTGGGACCGGAGAGCCAGAGGCTGGTGGGGCCGCAGGGTCAGAGGCTGGTGGGCCCGCAGGGTCAGAGGAGCGTCGCCGGGGTCGTCGGCCACGTCATCCGGATCAGACCGCCGCCCTCGCCCGCGGTGACCTCCACGTCGTCCACGAGACCGCTGATGACGGCGAGACCCATCTCGTCCTCGCCCTCGGTCTCCGTGTCGACGGACGCATCGGGCCCGGAACCGGACGGCCGGTCGCCGGCCGTCGCGTGCGGAGCCTCGTCGCCGACCTCGATGGAGAACTGCTTCTCGTCCTCGATCAGGGCGACCCGCACCGGCGCGTCCACGCCGTTGCTCTGGTGCAGCCCGACGGCACGCGTGCAGGCCTCGCCGACAGCGAGCCTGACCTCGTCGAGAACGGCCTCGTCCACTCCGGCCCTGCGCGCGACCGCCGCCGCCACGAGACGGGCGGTCCTGACGTGCTCGGGCAGCGCGCTGAAGCGGAGTTCAACGGTGGCCATGCATCCCCCTCGGACATACGCGCGTGCTGTCAGGGGGCCGGGCCGAGGGCCCGGTCCCCTGCTGTACTGCCACCCCCGGGCCGCTCAAGCAGGCGACCCGGGACATCCGGCCGTCAGTCGGTGGCCGCGACCGCTTCATCGACCGAGGTGTGAATGGGGAACACCTTGGTCAGGCCGGTGATGCGGAAGATCTTCAAAATACGCTCCTGGTTGCACACCAGGCGCAGCGAGCCCTCATGGGCACGCACCCGCTTCAGGCCGCCGACCAGAACGCCGAGCCCGGTGGAGTCGAGGAAGTCGACGCCCTCCATGTCGACGACCAGATGGAAACTGCCGTCGTTCACCAACTCGACCAACTGTTCGCGCAACTTGGGCGCGGTATAAACATCGATTTCGCCACCGACCTCGACGACCGTACGATCGCCGACGGTACGGGTCGACAGGGACAGGTCCACGGATCCTCCAGCACCTTGCTATCGAGCGGTCATCCCTCGGGACACCTCGGCAGAGCCCCCAGGACGGATCGCCAGCCGCGATGGCATTCAATCACTTACCGGCAGGCGTGCACGACGCCTTGGGACCATTGTCCATCCCGCCAGTGACACACTCGGTGCCGATGGCCAACTTTTCTCCGCCCGGCGGACCCTCCACGGGCGCCCCGGTACGCACGTCTCCACGGACGGTCCTGGACCGGCTCACCGCTGGGCCGAGCCGTGCTGCGCGCGTCACTCATACGGAGCACTTGCCCCCGCGCGCGGCACGATATGCAGTCTGGCCTGATCGCATTCGTTCCGAGGTCGTCGCCGCCGTGCAATCGGCCGGTATCGAACATCCCTGGGCCCACCAGGCACTCGCCGCCGAGCACGCCCTGGACGGCGAGTCGGTGATCGTCGCCACCGGCACCGCCTCGGGCAAGTCGCTGGCCTACCTCGCCCCCGTCCTCTCGGCCCTCCTCGACGGCTCCGAGGCCCCCAACGGCCGCGGCACGACCGCGCTGTACCTGGCCCCGACAAAGGCCCTGGCCGCCGACCAGCGCCGCGCCGTGCGCGAACTGGCGGCGCCTCTGGGAAACGCGGTCCGCCCCGCCGTGTACGACGGCGACACCCCCGTCGAAGAACGCGAATGGGTACGCCAGTACGCCAACTACGTCCTGACCAACCCCGACATGCTGCACCGCGGGATACTCCCGTCCCACCCCCGCTGGTCCTCCTTCCTGCGCGCCCTGCGCTATGTCGTCATCGACGAGTGCCACACCTACCGCGGCGTCTTCGGCTCCCACGTCGCCCAGGTGCTGCGCCGCCTGCGCCGCCTCTGCGCCCGCTACGGCTCCGACCCCGTCTTCCTCCTCGCCTCCGCCACCTCCGCCGAGCCGGCCATCGCCGCCGAACGGCTGACCGGCCTTCCGGTGAAGGAGGTCGCCGACGACGCCTCACCCCGCGGCGACCTCGTCTTCGCCCTCTGGGAACCCCCGCTCACCGAGCTCCACGGCGAGAAGGGCGCCCCCGTCCGCCGCACCGCCACCGCCGAGACGGCGGACCTGCTCACCGATCTGACCGTCCAGGGCGTCCGCTCGGTCGCTTTCGTACGGTCCCGGCGCGGCGCCGAGCTGATCTCGGTGATCGCCCAGGAACGCCTCGGGGAGGTCGACCGCTCCCTGGCCCGCCGCGTGGCCGCCTACCGGGGCGGATATCTCCCCGAGGAGCGCCGCGCCCTGGAGCGGGCCCTGCACTCCGGCGAACTCCTCGGCCTCGCGGCGACCACCGCTCTCGAACTGGGCGTGGACGTCTCCGGCCTCGACGCCGTGATCATCTCCGGCTATCCGGGAACCCGCGCCTCCCTGTGGCAGCAGGCGGGCCGTGCCGGGCGCTCCGGGCAGGGCGCGCTCGCCGTGCTCGTCGCCCGTGACGACCCGCTGGACACGTATCTCGTCCACCACCCCGAAGCGCTGTTCCGGCAGCCGGTGGAGTCGACGGTCCTCGACCCCGACAACCCCTACGTCCTCGCGCCTCACCTCTGCGCGGCAGCCGCGGAGCTTCCCCTCACGGACGATGACCTGGCCCTCTTCGGCCCGGCCACCGAGGAACTGCTCCCGCAGCTGGAGGGCGCCAAGCTGCTGCGGCGGCGCACGAAGGCCTGGCACTGGACCCGCAGGGAGCGGGCCGCCGACCTCACCGACATCCGCGGCGAGGGCGGCAAGCCGGTCCAGATCGTCGAGGAGGGCACGGGGCGGCTGCTCGGCACCGTCGACGCGGCAGCCGCGCACACCGCCGTCCACGAGGGCGCGGTCCACCTCCACCAAGGCCGTACGTATCTCGTGCGCCGCCTCGACCTGGAGGATTCCGTCGCCCTGGTCGAGGAGGCCGGTCCGCCGTACTCCACGACCGCCCGCGACACCACGGCCATCTCCATCCTGGAGACGGACACCGAGATCCCCTGGGGCTCGGGCCGCCTCTGCTACGGCTCCGTGGAAGTCACCAACCAGGTCGTCTCCTTTCTGCGCCGCAGGCTGATCACCGGCGAGGTGCTCGGCGAGACCAAGCTGGACCTGCCGCCCCGCACCCTGCGCACCCGCGCCGTCTGGTGGACGGTCACCGAGGACCAGCTGGACGCGGCCCGGGTCAATCCGGAGATCCTCGGCGGTGCCCTGCACGCCGCCGAGCACGCCTCCATCGGCATGCTGCCGCTCTTCGCGACCTGCGACCGCTGGGACATCGGCGGTGTCTCCGTGCCGCTCCATCCGGACACGCTCCTGCCGACCGTCTTCGTGTACGACGGCCATCCGGGCGGCGCGGGCTTCGCCGAGCGGGCCTTCCACACGGCCAGGGAGTGGCTGACCGCCACCCGCCAGGCCATCGCCTCCTGCGAGTGCGAGGCCGGCTGCCCGTCCTGCATCCAGTCCCCGAAGTGCGGCAACGGCAACGACCCCCTGCACAAACGCGGCGCTGTCCGCCTTCTCACCACCCTCCTCAAGGACGCCCCCGCCCCCTGAGGGCATCGGTGCGACCGGCCCCGCCGGACCCGCCCGGGATCTGACCTCGGTCACGAACGGCCCGAAGTCCGTGGCCGCCGTGACGTCCGAGATCTCGCCGGTCATCGCGCACCGCACGACGCGAGCCCCCTGCGCCTCGGCCACCCGCCCGGCCGCCGCGCACGCCCCGGCACGCCCCTGCGTCCAGTGGTCCGCGGCCGCCAGCGCCGCCAAGTCGGCCGCGCCGCCCGCGCGGTGGCGGGCGAGGATCACCTGCCCCATCGCGAGGACCGCGCCGCAGATCACGCACAGCACGGCCAGCACGACGACGACCCACACCGTGGCGGCTCCCCGGTCCGACGCGGATCGCGGAGCCCACAAGCCCCTCACACGCCCACCCCCACCGTCTCCTCGGCCAACGCCACGGCCTCCGACCGCGCCCGCAGACCGAGCCCGAGCGCTCCCGGCCCCGGCGAGTCCGCCTCGACCCGCACCCGCACCAGGTCGCCGTCCCGCCGCACGGCCACCGACGCACCACGCGGCGCCGCCTGCCGAGCCGCCGCCACGGCCGCGCTGTCGGGGTCCTGCCTGGCCATCGCACGCGCCCCGGCCCGTGCCGCGTCCACGCACTGGATCTGCGCGGACGCGGTCAGCAACGCCCAGACCAGCGCCATCGTGAACAGCACCAGCGTGGGCAGCACCACGGCCGCCTCGGCCGTCACGAACCCATGGTCCCCGGGGCGCCACCGACCGCCCAGCCCTCTCTCAGAACCGGACATCGAACCAGAACCGGACACCGCCTCAGAACCGGACACCGCGTCAGAACCGGACATCGAGCGCCTTCTCCACGACCGCCTGCAAAGCCGCCCTGACCTGCCCGCTCGTCACCACCTTGTAGAGCAGCCCGGCGAATCCCACCGCCGCGATCAGCCCCATCGCGTACTCCGAGGTGACCATCCCCGCGTCCCCCCGCAACCCCCGCATTCCGCGCGCCCCGCGTCGCGACGCCCGTGCACACAGCTGTCCCCACATCTCAACCCCCGTGAAATCGCAGTCCGTTCAAGTCACGGCAGCCCGCCTCGCGAAGCCACCGTCCAGCCACTCGGCCCCGCAGGGTCCATCAGCCGCCGAGCCGCTCGGATGCCGCTCAGATGCCGTTCAGATGCCGCTCAACAACCCACCCGCCAGGCCGATCACCACAGGCAGCACCCCCACCGCGATGAACGCGGGCAAGAAGCACAGCCCCACCGGCGCCGTCATCAGGACTCCGGCTCTGCGCGCTGCCGCCGTGGCCGCACGACTCCGCTGCGCACGGCAGTCCGCGGCGAGGCGCGCCACCGGTTCCGCCGCCGGAGCCCCCGAATCCCCAGCTCGCTCAAGGAGCCGGGCCAGCGCCCCCGCGCCCGGTATCGCACCCAACCCCCGCCACGCGTCACCCGGTTCACCGCCGAGCCGCAACTCGGCGGCCCCCTGCGCGAGCCGCTCGCCCACCGGCCCCTTCAGCGCATCGCCCACCGCCTGTGCGGCCACGACAGGCCCCGCGCCCGCGGCGACACAGGCCGCCAGGAGGTCAGCGGCCAAGGGCAGTTGCCGAGCCGCCTCCGCGTCGTCGGACTCCGCGGCACGCCCGCCCCGCCCCCGCTGCCAGCGCCACATCCCGTACCCGGCACCCAGCCCCACGAGGCACCCCGGAACACCGCCCACCAACACCCAACCGGCACACACCGCCCCGGAAACCGCCGACCACCCCCGCACCACGTCCCGCCGCCGGAAGCACCGCACGGACCACCGCCGCGTCAGCCCCGCCGGCGCCCGATCGGCCACCCCCAGCACGACCCCCGAACGCCCCCGCGCCGCCCTTTCACGCCGCGCCGCCAGGACCGCCGACACGAGCCACAGCAAGGCCGCCGCACTCCACACGACCACCCCCGCCTCGTGCGCCACAGAACTCATCGCTCCTCCACCCCTCGTACGATCCGCAGCGCCCACCACACGCCGGCGCCCTCCAACGCCCCGCCCACCGCCAGACATCCGAGCCCCGCCCCGGTGTGCAGCAGCACCCGCAGCGGCGACGCCCCGAGCGCGCTCCCCATGAGCAGCCCGAGGACCGGAAGCCCCGCGAGCATCACCGCCGTTGACCTCGCCCCCGCCAACTGGGCCCGCAGATCCGCGCGCTGATCCCGCTCCGCCCGCAGCGCGCCCTCCAGCCGTTCGAGCCCCGCCGCCAGTCCGGCACCGCGGTCCACCGCCACCCGCCAGCACGCCGCGAGCCCGAGCAGCCCCCGCGCCCCCGGCTCCCGCGCCGCCACCTCCAGCGCCCCCGGCACATCCCCGCCGAACCGCGCCGCCGCCAGAACCCCGGCCCGCGCCTCCCCGAGCCCCGCGACGGCGCCAGTTCCGTCCTCACCGAGCCCGAGGCCCCCGTCAGCCGCGGCTCTCAACGCCTCCCCCGGCTGCCGCCCCGCCCGCACCTCTCCCGCGAGCGCCCCGCACAACGCGATCACCCCGGCGGCCCGCCGCTCCTCCAGGAGTCGCGCGTCCCTGGCCCGCCGTACGCGCCGTATCAGCGGCACCCCCGCCGCCCCCAAGGCCAGCGGCACCAGAGACTCCCCGAGCAAGCCGATCGCCGCGCCGCCCGCCAGAGCCCACCATTCGTGCCGCACCCGGCCACGGACGCGGGTCACCGCCCGTCGCCACGCCACATCCCCCGACGTGATCTCGCCCCCGGCCGCCAGGACCGCCCGCGCCCGCCGCAGCCCCCGGTCCCGCCCGACCAGCAGCCAGGCCGCGCCTCCCGCACACACGGCCGCCGCCATCCCCGTCGCACTCATCCCCCACCACTCCCGCCACTCCCACCACCGTCTGCCAGAAGGGATTCCAGCCGCTCCCAGCCCCGCTCCCGGACGAATTCCTTCTCGCCCCACCGCAGCGCGGGCACCGTCACCACGAGGCCGGACGGGTCTCGCTCCAGGACATGCACCTCCGCGATCCGCCGTCGCCCCGCCCTGTCCCGTACGAGATGGAGCACCACGGACAGCGCGGCGGCCAACTGGCTGTGCAGCGCCGCCCTGTCGAGCCCGGCCGCTGTCCCCAGCGCCTCCAGACGGGCGGGCACGTCCCGAGCGGCGTTGGCGTGGACCGTGCCGCAGCCGCCCTCATGGCCCGTGTTCAGGGCGGCAAGCAGATGCACGACCTCCGCGCCCCGCACCTCGCCCACGACCAGCCGGTCGGGGCGCATCCGCAGCGCCTGCCGCACCAGATCGTCCAGGCCGACCTGCCCGGCGCCCTCCTGGTTCGCCGGTCTGGCTTCGAGACGCACCACGTGCGGGTGGTCGGGGCGCAGCTCCGCCGAGTCCTCGGCGAGCACGATCCGCTCACCCGGCCCGACGAGACCGAGGAGCGCGCTCAGCAGGGTCGTCTTGCCCGAACCCGTGCCGCCGCTGATCAGGTACGAGAGGCGGGCGTCGAGCATGGCCCGCAGTACCCGGTCCCCGCCCGGCGGCACCGTCCCCGCCGCGGTCAGTTCCGCGAGGGTGAAGGCCCGGGGGCGTACGACACGCAAGGAGAGGCAGGTCGACCCGACGGCGACCGGAGGCAGCACCGCGTGGAGGCGAGTTCCGTCCGGGAGCCGTGCGTCCACCCAGGGCCTGGCGTCGTCGAGCCGGCGTCCGGCCACGGCCGCCAGGCGCTGTGCGAGCCGCCGCACCGACGCCGCGTCCCGGAAGGAAACCCCGGTCAGCTCCAGGCCCTTGCCGCGGTCGACCCACACCCGGTCGGGCGCGGACACCAGCACATCGGTCACCGAGTCGTCGGCGAGCAGCGCCTCGAGGGGCCCCGCGCCCACCAGCTCCGAGCGCAGCTGTGCCGCCGCGCCCAGGATCTCCGCGTCGCCGAGCACCCCGCCCCGGGCCCGCAGCGCCTCGGCGACGCGGGCCGGGGTCGGCTCGGTCCCGTTCTCCGCGAGCCACTGGCGCACCCCGTCCAGCATCCTGGCCCCGACGACGGCGCTCATGAGCCGCCTCCGGCGTCGACCGGGACGCGCTCCCAGAAGGCCGTGCAGAACCGGGCCAGCGGCCCCCGCACGGCGCCTCCGGGCGGCATTCCCGCGGCCTGCGCGGTCAGCAGGCCAGCCTCGCGTGGCAGTTCGCCGACGAGCGGCAGTCCGAGCAGCCGCGCGACCTCGTCCGCGTCGAAGCCACCAACCCCGTCGAGCCCGCCGCGTCCGCCGCCCCCGGCGCCGCCCCTGCCGACCACCACCCGCAGATCCCGCAGCACCATGCCCACCGCGGACGCGACCCGCCGCGCCCCGGCCACCGCACGCAGCTCAGCCGGGACCACCATGAGCCCCAGATCGACCTGGGCCAGCGCCTCGGCCACTCCCTCGTCCACGCGCCGCGGCAGGTCCACGATCACCGCCCCGCCCCGCCGCCGCGCGGCAGCGATCACCGCCCGCATGGCCTCGGGCGGAATGACCACCGCATCACCCCGGTCCCAGCTCAGGACCCGCAGGGAATGCAGCTCGGGCAGCGACTCCTCGAGCGCGCCGCCGCCGACCCGGCCCCTGGACTGCGCGAAGGCGGGCCAGCGCAGTCCGTCGGCCGCCTCTCCGCCGAGCAGCACGTCGAGGCCGCCGCCGAGCGGGTCGCCGTCGACGAGCATCGTGCGCCGCCCCGCGCGGGCCGCCGTGACGGCGAGGGCGCACGCCAGTGTCGAGGCACCGGCTCCTCCGCTCCCGCCGATCACCCCCACCGTGAGCGCGGGCCGCCCCACGCCCTCGGCGACGTCGGCGATGCGGTCCACCAGCCACCGCTCGCCGTCCGGCAGCACGAGCACATGATCGGCGCCGATCTCCACCGCGCGCTGCCAGACCCCGGGGTCGTCCTGATCCCGCCCGACCAGGACGACGCCGCGCCTGCGTGCGGCTCCCCGCACCCGGTCCACCGCGTCGTCCCCGACGAGGATCAGGGGCGCCGCGTCCCAGCCTCCCCTGCGCTCGGGCACGCCGTGCTGCACCTCGGGTCGCGCCCCGGCGGCGGCGCACAGCCGCAGCAGGTCGTCGAGCAGCTCCACATCTTCCGTGACGATCAGCGGTCCGCCGTGCCGTCCGTCGGACGGCGGCGGCCCGTCACGTGTAATCACTCCAGTCACGATCCCCGGCCCCCTCTCACTACAAGCCCGTTGAATGCCGTGTTCCACATCGGCGATGAACCGGACAAGGCAATCCGGCCATGAACTTCGCGTGCAGAACGGGCGGAATCAGCGTGCAGCGATCGCGGATAACGTGTGGATCTTGCTCAATAACTGTGGACAAGACGGGGCCTGTGAATATCCCGTTCACCCATACCAGTGACAACTCAAAAGGCTTCCGCACAGCAGCCTTACGACTACACACAGTGACGAATCATGGGCAAGAAAAAAGATCGCCGCGACGGCCGTCGAGAGGCGTCTGGCGATCGAATGAGGGTCGGAGGATGGCGGGAAAACCCATCCGGACATGCGACGACCCCCGCCGGGGGGGAGAGCGGGGGTCGTCCCCACGGTCCGACTCGGGGGGGGAGGAGCCAGACCGGGTTAGCACGGTCGCGAACGATCCGTGACTTCCATGGTGTACCCGAGAGCCTTCTCAGGCAAACCCACGCGCCTCACCTTACGCCGAATGGTGGGCGCCTATGCTCGACCTCGTGGAAAACCACTCCTTGCCCCGCACAGCCGCCTTCTTTGACCTGGACAAGACGGTCATTGCGAAGTCGAGCACTCTCACCTTCAGCAAGTCGTTCTACCAAGGCGGCCTGATCAACCGCAGGGCGGTACTGCGAACTGCATATGCGCAGTTCGTCTTCCTCGCCGGCGGCGCCGATCACGACCAGATGGAGCGGATGCGCGAGTATCTGTCCGCGCTGTGCCGCGGATGGAACGTGCAACAGGTCAAGGAGATCGTCGCCGAGACGCTGCACGACCTGATCGACCCGATCATCTACGACGAAGCCGCCTCCCTCATCGAGGAGCACCACACCGCGGGGCGGGACGTCGTCATCGTCTCCACCTCCGGCGCCGAAGTCGTCGAGCCGATCGGCGAGCTCCTCGGCGCGGACCGGGTGGTGGCGACCCGGATGGTCGTCGGCGAGGACGGCTGTTTCACCGGCGAGGTGGAGTACTACGCGTACGGGCCCACCAAGGCGACGGCGATCAAGGAGCTCGCGGAGTCCGAGGGGTACGACCTCGACCGCTGTCACGCGTACAGCGACTCGGCGACCGACCTCCCGATGCTCGAATCCGTGGGGAATCCGCACGCGGTCAACCCCGATCGCGCCCTGCGCCGCGAGGCCCTCGCGCGCGGGTGGCCGATTCTTGACTTCCACCGTCCCGTGCGGCTCAAGGAACGGCGCCAGACACCGTCCCGGCCCGCACTCGTCGCGGCGGCCGCGGTGGGTGCCGCGGCGGCCACCGCGGGGCTCGTGTGGTTCGTGAGCCGACGCCGGACCACGCGCGCCCGATTCACCCTTGTTTGAACCTAAAAGTAAAGAAGTAGTGCCAGGACTTCCGCTTAGTCCAGGACAGGAGTACAAAGGATTCAACGGCCCGCGAGACCAAGGACATCCGAGAGGATCACCTTTAAACGCAACCAAGGCCCCACGGACCGAAGCATGAACACCGAGCACCCACGCGACGTCGACCCGTCGATTACGGGCCAGCCGCACCAGGTGACGGGCAACGTTCCCGACCTGATGGGCAACTCTCGAGGACGCTTGGTAACCCGGTGAACATGCCAGCGGCGGTACGAGAACTCGTACCGCCGCATCCCTGTGCAGGGGCCCGCATTCTGCGTACGGAGCCCCGCGTTCCTGCGTATGCAGCCTTTACGCCGCGCCGCGCTGCATGGCCTCGCAGACCGCCGTCGACTCCCTGGCACCCAGTTCGACCGCGCGCCCGCAGTGGGCGATCCAGGCGGCCATCCCCTCCGGCGTCCCGGACGCGTAGCCGTCGAGTGCCCCTACGTAGGCCGCCCGACCCTGTTCCCCGTGGCCTGCCTCGGCCGGGCAGACCGACTTCGGGTCGAGTCCGCTGCCCACCAGGACGATGCGCTCGGCGGCCCGCGCGACCAGGCCGTTGTGCGAGCCGAAGGGGCGCAGGCTGAGCAGTTCTCCGTGCACCACGGCCGCCGTCACCAGGGCCGGCGCGGAGCCGCCCGCGATGATCAGCTGCGAAAGCCCCTCGAGGCGGCCCGCCACCTCGTCGGAGTCCGGCACGTCGAGCTCGACCAGCGGCTCGTCCACCGGTTCGCCCGCGAGACGCGGCCGCCCCGCGGCCTCGTCGTTCTCAGCGGCGGCGACCAGGTGGAGGCGGGCGAGCACCCGGAGCGGTGACTGCCGCCAGATGGACAGGAGTTGCCCGGCCTCCGCGGTCAGCCGCAGGGCCGCGCCGACCGTACGGGCATCGGCGTCGCCGCTGAAGTCACTGCGGCGGCGCACCTCTTCGAGTGCCCAGTCGGCACCGGAGAGCGCCGCCGAACCGCGTGCGCCGCGCAGCGCCGCCTCGGAGGTGATCTCGCTGCTGCGGCGCCGCATGATCCGGTGGCCGTAGACCCGGTCCACGGCCTTGCGCACGGAGTCCACGGAGTCGGCCACGCCGGGCAGTGCGCCCAGGGCCGCGAGCGGATCGGCTGTCGTACTCATGAGTACGACCCTACGCACCCCCGGCGCTCCCCCCACGAAGGAGTGGTCTTCTTCACGCCGGATCGATACGTCAGGTAGTCGTCCGGCTACCCTTGGTGAACATGAAGATCGCTTTCGTA
Organism: Streptomyces sp. NPDC046925; assembly: GCF_040644915.1. NCBI lineage: Bacteria > Bacillati > Actinomycetota > Actinomycetes > Kitasatosporales > Streptomycetaceae > Streptomyces > Streptomyces sp. NPDC046925. The sequence continues at coordinate 152,814 of NZ_JBEYWZ010000005.1, forward strand.
GGGAAGGGCGGCAGCGGCAAGACCACGCTGTCCTCGCTGTTCATCCGACACCTCGCCGCCACCGGAGCTCCGGTCCTCGCGGTGGACGCCGACATCAACCAGCACCTGGGGCCCGCACTCGGTCTCGACGAGGCGGACGCCGCCCGGCTGCCCGCCATGGGCGCGCGCCTCCCGCTCATCAAGGACTACCTGCGGGGATCCAATCCGCGGATCGCCTCGGCCGACACGATGATCAAGACGACGCCGCCCGGCGAGGGCTCGCGGATCCTGCGGGTGCGCGAGGACAACCCGGTGTACGACGCCTGCGCGCGGCCGGTGGAACTCGACGGCGCAGCCGTGCGTTTGATGGTCACAGGGCCGTTCACCGAAGCCGACCTCGGTGTCGCCTGCTACCACTCCAAGACGGGGGCGGTGGAGCTGTTCCTGAACCACCTGGTCGACGGACGCGACGAGTACGCGGTCATCGACATGACCGCGGGTTCGGACTCCTTCGCGTCCGGCATGTTCACCCGCTTCGACATGACGTTCCTGGTGGCCGAGCCGACCCGGAAGGGGGTCTCCGTCTATCGCCAGTACAAGGAATACGCACGGGACTTCGGCATCGACCTCAAGGTCGTCGGCAACAAGGTGCAGGGCCAGGACGACATCGACTTCCTGCGCGAGCAGGTGGGCGACGACCTCCTGGTGACGGTCGGTCACTCGGACTGGGTGCGCTCCATGGAGAAGGGCCGTCCGCCCCGGTTCGAGCTCCTGGAGGACGACAACCGCCGTTCGCTGCAGGCCCTTCAGGGCGCCGTCGACACCTCGTACGAGCGCAGGGACTGGGACCGCTACACCCGTCAGATGGTCCACTTCCACCTGAAGAACGCGCAGAGCTGGGGCAACGAACGAACGGGAGCCGACCTGGCTGCCCAGGTCGACCCCGGTTTCGTTCTCGGCGAGCGGATCGTCGCCACGGCCTGAGCCGCGCCGACGTCAGCTGAGCCGAGGCCAGCCGAGCCGAACTAACCCAAGGACGTCAGGACTTGTCCGCAGGGGCGCCGGGGACGCCCTTCGGGGCCGGTGCGGGCTGGGCGGAGAGGAAGGACGCCCAGCCCTCCTTCGGCGCCTTGCCGACACGCAGCTTGGTGAGGCGCTCCACGGTCTGCAGGTCCTGGGCGTCGAGCCAGTCGGCGAGCTGCCGGAAGGACACGCACCGCACCTCGCGCTTCGTGCAGACCTTCTCGATCGTCTCCTCGATGGCGCGCATGTACGTGCCGCCGTTCCAGGATTCGAAGTGGTTGCCGATGATCAGCGGGGCGCGGTTGCCCTTGTAGGCGCGGTCGAAGCCCTGGAGCAGGCCGTCGCGCATCTGGTCGCCCCAGTACTCGTGCTTGCTCGGGTCACCCTGTGACGTGGTGCCGGACTGGTTCACCATGAAGTTGTAGTCCATGGTGAGCGTCTCGAACTTGCGGCCGGGGACGGGGACCAGCTGCATCGAAAGGTCCCAGAGACCTTCCTTCTTCTTGGGCCAGACCTGGTCGTTGACGCCACTGGTGTCGTAGCGGAAGCCCAGCTCGCGGGCCGCCCGCATGAAGTTCTTCTGGCCTTCGAGGCAGGGCGTGCGGGCGCCGACGAGTTCCTTGTCGTAGTCGAAGGGCAGGGGCAGCGCCTTCTTCATGCCCGTGTTCGTCTTCCAGGCCTTCACGAAGGACTTGGCCTGGTTGATCTCGCTCTTCCACTCGTCGACCGACCACTGGCCCACTCCGCCGCTGGTGCCGCAGAAGTGGCCGTTGAAGTGGGTGCCGACCTCATTGCCTTCGAGCCAGGCGCCGCGGAGCTGCTCCACGGTCTCCTTGATCCCCTTGCGGTCGTTGAAGCCGATGTCCGAGCTGCCGGACTGGTGCTGCGGCGGCTCGTAGAGCTTCCGCTTGGACTCGGGCAGCATGTACACGCCGCTGAGGAAGTACGTCATCGTGGCGTCGTTCCGCTTGGCCACCTTGCGGAAGTGCGAGAAGAGCTTCTGGCTGTCCTCGCCCGCGCCGTCCCAGGAGAAGACCACGAACTGCGGCGGCTTCTGGCCGGGTCTCAGGCGCTCGGGCCTCGGCAGGTGCGGCTGCTTGCCGGTGAAGGCGGTGGAGCCGTCACCGATCATGCGGACCGCGCTCTTGGGGGCGGGGGCGGGGGACGCCTTCTTGGCGCCGTGCGCGCCCTTCTCGGCGCCGGATTCGCCGGTGCCGCTCGCGCAACCGGCCAGTACCGCGACAGATGCCACGAGGGCGGTGGAGCCCGCTGCGATCCGCTGGATCCTCTGGGTGGCGGCCATCTTCCGCCCACCTTCTTCCTTCAAGTCGGCTTCACTTCAGGGGTCGTCACCGGCGGGCATCACGGCATAAATCGCCACGAAAACCCGATAGCGCCGCCAAGGTCGCACGCGAGCTTTGACCTCACGGTCCGACAAGCCGACAAAATGCTTTATTCACCCTTCAGGGTGATCTAGTGCCCCATTTGACACATTTGTCTATCCGAGACCTTTACTCTGCATTACGATTCGTTTACCGAGAGTTGATAGATCCCGCCGCTGCAACGCCGTGACCCACGGCCGCGACCCGCCCTCCGGACATCGCCGGAGGACCCCCTGTTCCGCGACCGCGCTGCCCCGGAGGAGACGGGAAACCATGTCTGCCTGCGTCCCCACTCACGCCACCGACTCGGCCCACGCATCACGCGACCACGAGCCCCACGGGCCGCCGCCCGGCAAGTTCCGCAAGTTCCGTAAGTTCCGCATCGCCGGCGCCGACGTCTCCGCGTCGATCGCCGTCTTCCTGATCGCCCTGCCGCTGTCCCTGGGCATCGCACTCGCCACCGGAGCACCGCTCCAGGCGGGCCTCGTCGCCGCCGCCGTCGGCGGCCTGGTCGCCGGACGCTTCGGTGGATCTCCGCTGCAGGTCAGCGGCCCCGCCGCAGGGCTCACCGTCGTCACCGCCGACCTCATCCACCAGTACGGCTGGCGGACCACCTGCGCCATCACCGTCCTCGCCGGACTCACCCAACTCGCCCTCGGCTGCCTGCACGTGGCCCGCTCGGCGCTCGCCGTCAGCCCCGCCGTCGTGCACGGCATGCTGGCGGGCATCGGCGTCGCCATCGCCGTCGCCCAACTGCGCATCGTGCTCGGCGGCACCCCGCAGAGCGTCGTCCTCGACAACCTCCGCGCGATTCCGGGCCAGTTGGCGGATCTCCATCCCGCCACACTGTCGATCAGCGTGCTGACCCTGGCGATCCTGCTGCTCTGGCCGCGGATTCCCGGACGTGCGGGGAAAGCCGTCCGTGTCGTGCCCGCACCCCTCGTCTCCGTGGCCGCGGCAACGGCCGTCGCCGCCCTCGCAGGGCTGAGCGTGACCAAGGTCGAACTGCCGTCGTGGCGCAGTCACGCGTTGGCGGGCCTGCCCGAAGGACCGGTGCTCGGGCTCGTCGCCGCGGTCCTCACGATCACGCTGGTCTGCAGCGTGCAGTCGCTGCTCGGCGCCGTCGCCGTGGACAAGCTCGTCTCGGGACGGCGCGAACCGCTCGCCGGCGGCAACCGCTCCGACCTGGATCGCGAACTGCTCGGCCAGGGCGCGGCGAACGCCCTGTCCGGGGCGCTCGGCGGGCTCCCCGTCGCCGGGGTCGCGGTGCGCAGTGTGGCCAATGTGCGGGCCGGCGCCGTCAGCCGGAACTCCACGATGCTGCACGGCGTTTGGGTAGTAGTAGCCGCCTTGCTGATGGTTCCCGTCCTTGAGCTGATCCCGCTCGCCGCGCTCGCCGCGCTGGTGATGGCGGTCGGCATCCAGATGGTGAACCTGAACCACATCCGCACCATCACCCGCCACCGCGAGATCCTCGCGTACACCGCCACGACACTCGGCGTCGTCTTCTTCGGCGTGCTCGAAGGCGTGGCCGTCGGCATCGCCGTCGCCGTGGCCGTCGCGCTGCACCGCCTCGCCCGCACCCGCATCACGCACACCGAGGACGACGGCGTCCACCACGTGCGCGTGCGCGGCCAGCTGACGTTCCTCGCCGTGCCGCGCCTGAGCAGGGCGCTCCATCTCGTACCCCAAGAGGCCACGACCATCGTGGAGTTGGACGGATCATTCATGGACCACGCGGCATACGAAGCGCTGCAGTGCTGGCAGGACGCGCACACCGCGCAGGGCGGCACCGTCGAGGTGACCGGGCGCGCGGGGACGCGGATCGCCGAGCCCGCGAGCGCGTCGCACTCCTGCTGCCGGCCCTGGACGGCCTGGCGCAACCACCACTGCGACCGCCCCCAGGAGACTTCCCCGGGCGAGGAGCAGCCCAAGGGGTATCAACTGGCGAGCGGCATCAGCGCGTTCCAGCGGAACACCGCGCCGCATGTGCGCGGCGAGCTCGCACGCCTGGCGCGCGAGGGCCAGCAGCCCTCGCAGCTCTTCCTGACCTGCGCCGACTCCCGGCTCGTCACTTCGATGATCACGTCGAGCGGCCCCGGTGACCTCTTCGTCGTACGCAATGTCGGCAACCTCGTGCCGCTGCCGGGCGCCGAGAGCGGTGACGACTCGGTGGCCGCGGCGATCGAGTACGCGGTGGACGTCCTTCAGGTGCGGTCGATCACCGTGTGCGGGCACTCCGGGTGCGGGGCGATGCAGGCGCTGCTCGCCACCCCGCCCGGCGGCGCCCAGACGCCCCTGAAGCGGTGGCTGCGGCACGGCGCGCCGAGCCTCGAACGCCTCGCGGCGCACAAGGAGGAGGGCTGGGCGCGGCTCGCGGGGCGGGCGCCCGCCGACGAGGTCGAGCAGCTCTGCCTGACCAACGTCGTCCAGCAGTTGGAGCATCTGCGCGGTCACGAGTCCGTGGCGCGGCGCATGGCCGAGGGCACCCTGGAACTGCACGGCATGTACTTCCATGTCGGCGAGGCCCAGGCGTATCTCCTCACGGAGAGCCCGGACGACGTGTTCGACCAGGTCACACCGTCACCGCACGAAGGATCACCGCGTGAGGAGCCAACCGGCCGAGTAAAGGTCTAAACCAATTTTCGGCAGGCTCTTGTCACCAGGGGTATACGTCTGATGAGCTGTGGCTTTGGACACAACGGACACCCTGGGAATGGGAGATGTCGTGAGCAACGAAAGCCTGGCCAACCTTCTTAAAGAAGAGCGAAGGTTCGCGCCGCCGGCCGACCTGGCGGCCAACGCCAACGTCACCGCGGAGGCGTACGAACAGGCCAAGGCTGACCGGCTCGGCTTCTGGGCCGAGCAGGCCCGCCGGCTGACCTGGTCCACCGAACCGACCGAGACGCTCGACTGGTCGAACCCTCCCTTCGCGAAGTGGTTCGCCGACGGCAAGCTCAACGTCGCGTACAACTGCGTGGACCGTCATGTGGAGGCCGGCAACGGCGACCGTGTGGCGATCCACTTCGAGGGTGAGCCCGGCGACAGCCGGGCCATCACCTACGCCGAGCTCAAGGACGAGGTCAGCCGCGCCGCCAACGCGCTGACCGAGCTCGGTGTCGGGCAGGGCGACCGCGTCGCCGTCTATCTGCCGATGATCCCCGAGGCCGTCGTGTCGATGCTGGCCTGTGCCCGCATCGGCGCCGCGCACTCAGTGGTCTTCGGCGGTTTCTCGGCCGACGCCATCGCCAAGCGCGTGAAGGACGCCGACGCCAAGGTCGTCATCACCTCCGACGGCGGGTACCGCCGCGGGAAGCCCGCCGCCCTGAAGCCCGCGGTCGACGACGCCGTCGCGCGCGAGGACAGCTCCGTCGAGCACGTCCTCGTCGTGCGCCGCACCGGCCAGGACGTCGCGTGGACCGAGGGCCGCGACGTCTGGTGGCACGAGCTCACCGAGCGCCAGTCCGCCGAGCACACCCCCGAGGCGTTCGACGCGGAGAACCCGCTCTTCATCCTCTACACGTCGGGCACGACGGGTAAGCCGAAGGGCATCCTGCACACCTCCGGCGGCTATCTGACGCAGGCCGCGTACACCCACCACGCCGTCTTCGACCTCAAGCCGGAGACCGACGTCTACTGGTGTACGGCCGACATCGGCTGGGTCACCGGGCACTCGTACATCACGTACGGCCCGCTGGCGAACGGCGCGACCCAGGTCATGTACGAGGGCACGCCCGACACCCCGCACCAGGGGCGCTTCTGGGAGATCGTCCAGAAGTACGGCGTGACCATCCTCTACACCGCGCCCACGGCGATCCGTACGTTCATGAAGTGGGGCGACGACATCCCCGCGAAGTTCGACCTCAGCAGCCTGCGGGTCCTCGGGTCGGTCGGTGAGCCGATCAACCCCGAGGCCTGGATGTGGTACCGCAAGAACATCGGCGCCGACAAGTGCCCCATCGTGGACACCTGGTGGCAGACCGAGACCGGCGCCATGATGATCTCGCCGCTGCCCGGCGTGACCGAGACCAAGCCGGGAAGCGCCCAGCGCGCGCTGCCGGGCATCTCGGCGACCGTCGTGGACGACGAGGCGCGCGAAGTGCCGGACGGCGGTGGCGGCTACCTCGTCCTGACCGAGCCGTGGCCCTCCATGCTGCGCACCATCTGGGGCGACGACCAGCGCTTCATCGACACCTACTGGTCGCGCTTCGAGGGCAAGTACTTCGCCGGTGACGGCGCCAAGAAGGACGACGACGGCGACGTCTGGCTCCTGGGCCGCGTGGACGACGTGATGCTCGTGTCCGGCCACAACATCTCCACCACCGAGGTCGAGTCGGCGCTCGTCTCGCACCCGGCGGTCGCCGAGGCCGCCGTCGTCGGCGCCGCGGACGAGACCACCGGACAGGCCATCGTCGCCTTCGTGATCCTGCGGGGCACGGCGAACGCCGACGACGAGGGGCTCGTCGCGGACCTGCGCAACCACGTGGGCGCGACGCTCGGCCCGATCGCCAAGCCCAAGCGCGTCCTGCCGGTGGCCGAGCTGCCGAAGACGCGGTCCGGGAAGATCATGCGGCGCCTCCTGCGCGACGTCGCCGAGAACCGCGAGCTGGGAGACGTCACCACGCTCACGGACTCCTCCGTGATGGACCTGATCCAGACCAAGCTGCCGGCCGCGCCCAGCGAGGACTAGTCAGACCCGAGCCAATGAGGGGCATCCGGCAGCACGCCGGGTGCCCCTCTTGCGCATAAAGTGAAGATCGCCGGATACGTCCGGGCGCACGTTGGGTACGCTGAGGGTCGCGTCAACATCGCGTCAGAACAGCGACAAAAAAGAACCAAGAAGTACCCAGGTGCGCCGGGAAGTCTGGTCGGCAAGTGATTTCGTCCTGCCTACCGACCGGAGGTCGACCCCCGTGGCCGCGCCCGCACCCAGCAACGGCAAGAACCGCAGCAGCAACCGCAAGGTCCTCGGACGGCTCTCGCTGCCCGAGCGGAACTTCGTCGCGAACGCCCTGCGTGCCGAGACCGTCGGCGGTGTCCTCCTCCTCGTCGCCGCCGTCACCGCGCTGATCTGGGCGAACACCGCCGGCGGTTCGTACGAGTCCGTGCGCGGCTTCCACCTCGGGCCGGGCTCCCTCGGGCTCGACCTCTCCGTCCAGCACTGGGCGGCCGACGGACTGCTCGCCGTCTTCTTCTTCGTCGCGGGAATCGAACTCAAGCGGGAACTCGTCGCGGGCGATCTGAGCGACCCGAAGGCCGCCGCGCTGCCCGTCGTCGCCGCGCTCTGCGGCATGGCCGTACCGGCCCTCGTATACGTCCTGGTCAACACGGTCGGCGGCGGTTCGCTCGACGGCTGGGCGGTGCCGACCGCCACCGACATCGCCTTCGCGCTCGCCGTCCTCGCGGTCATCGGCACCTCGCTGCCGTCCGCCCTGCGCGCCTTCCTGCTCACGCTCGCCGTCGTCGACGACCTCTGCGCGATCCTGATCATCGCGGTCTTCTTCACCGGCGACCTCAACTTCGCGGCACTGGGCGGAGCGGTCATCGGCCTCGCGGTCTTCTGGCTGCTGCTGCGCAAGGGCGTACGCGGCTGGTACGTCTACGTTCCGCTGGCCCTGGTCATCTGGGGGCTGATGTACAACAGCGGCGTCCACGCCACGATCGCCGGTGTCGCGATGGGCCTGATGCTGCGCTGCACCCGCCGCGAGGGCGAGGAGCACTCCCCCGGCGAGCACATCGAGCACCTCGTGCGGCCCCTCTCAGCGGGCCTCGCGGTACCGCTGTTCGCGCTGTTCAGCGCCGGTGTCATGGTGTCGGGCGGCGCGCTCGGGGACGTGTTCGGCCAGCCGGAGACGCTCGGCGTGGTGCTCGGTCTCGTGGTCGGCAAGGCGGTCGGCATCTTCGGCGGCACCTGGCTCGCGGCCCGGTTCACCAGGGCCGAGCTCAACGAAGACCTCTCCTGGCCGGACGTGTTCGCCGTCGCCTCGCTCGCCGGTATCGGCTTCACCGTCTCGCTCCTGATCGGCGAACTCGCCTTCACCGAGGACCCGCTGCTCACCGACGAGATCAAGGCAGCCGTCCTGATGGGCTCTCTCATCGCGGCCGTGCTCTCCGGAATCCTGCTCAAGGTGCGCAACGCCCGGTACCGCGCGCTGTACGACGACGAGGAGCGCGACGACGACCTCGACGGCATCCCGGACGTGTACGAACAGGACAAGCCGGAGTACCACCTGCGGATGGCCGCGATCTACGAAAAGAAGGCGGCCGAGCATCGCAGGCTTGCCGAAGTGTCGGCCGGGGCACGCGCCGAGGACGACGGTCCGGCATGATCTGAGCAGACCTGACTGCGCAGGCTGAGCCGAGCGGTCGTAATCGAACGGTCGTAAACGAACAGTCGTTGTGAGCACGCTTACGCAGGCTTACGGAGAAGGGGAGAAGCGATGAGCACACCCGACGGGCCCGTCGGCACCGAACGCAGCCTCGGCCAGCTGGTCTCATCGGCGACCAGCGAGATGTCCGCGCTGGTGCACGACGAGATCGCGCTGGCCAAGGCCCAGCTGCGGCAGGACGTCAAGCGGGGTGCGGTCGGCGGCGGCGCCTTCGCCGCGGCCGGGGCGGTGCTGCTCTTCTCGCTGCCCATGCTGAGCTTCGCCCTCGCGTACGGCATCCGTACCTGGAGCGGCTGGAACATGGCGATCTGCTTCGTGCTCTCCTTCGCGGCGAACGTCCTGGTCGCCGGGGTGCTCGCGCTGATCGGCGTGGTCTTCGCGAAGAAGGCCAAGAAGGGCAAGGGTCCGCAGAAGGCCGCCGCGTCGGCCAAGGAGACGGCCGCCGTACTGCAGAACGTCAAGCCGCATCCGCGTCCGGTGAGCCCCGTGGAGGCCATCACCCCCGCGGGTGCCACCGCCGACCGTGTCAGTGGGAAGGCGACAGCTGTGGCACGCTCGTCTTCATGACGGACCCCGCCACACCCGCCCCCCATTCGGCCCAAGCCACGTCACCCGTACGCATTGAAGGGCCGTGGACCCATCGCGACGTCGCCGCCAACGGCGCGCGCTTCCACATCGCCGAGATGGGTGACGGGCCGCTCGTGCTGCTCCTGCACGGCTTCCCGCAGTTCTGGTGGACCTGGCGGCACCAGATGGCGGCGCTCGCCGACGCGGGTTTCCGCGCGGTCGCGATGGACCTGCGGGGTGTGGGCGGCAGCGACCGTACGCCGCGCGGTTACGACCCGGCGAACCTCGCGCTCGACATCACGGGCGTCGTGCGGTCGCTCGGTGAGCCGGACGCCGCGCTCGTCGGGCACGACCTGGGCGGGTACCTCGCGTGGACGGCGGCCGTGATGCGGCCCAAGCTGGTGCGCCGGCTCGCCGTCTCCTCGATGCCGCATCCGCGGCGCTGGCGCTCGGCGATGCTCTCGGACCGCAAGCAGACCGCCGCCGGTTCGTACGTGTGGGGCTTCCAGCGGCCATGGGTGCCGGAACGTCAACTCGTCGCGGACGACGCGGCTCTGGTGGGGCGTCTGGTGCGGGACTGGTCGGGGCCCCGGCTGCCGGACGACGAAGCGGTGGAGACGTACCGCCGTGCCATGACGATTCCGTCGACGGCACACTGCTCGATCGAGCCGTACCGCTGGATGGTGCGGTCGATGGCCCGTCCCGACGGCATCCAGTTCAACCGGCGCATGAAGCGCCCCGTCCGGGTTCCCACGCTGCATCTGCACGGCTCCCTGGACCCGGTGATGCGTACGCGCAGCGCGGCGGGCTCCGGCGAATACGTCGAAGCGCCCTACCGCTGGCGGCTGTTCGACGGTCTCGGGCACTTCCCTCAGGAGGAGGACCCGGTGGCCTTCTCGACCGAGTTGGTGAACTGGCTGGAGGACCCCGAGCCGGACCGGTAGGGGCAACCGGTAGGCGTACAGAACCCCCTGAATCGGGGTCAGAAAGGCGCCCCTACCGGGGAGTAGTGGAACGCCTGTCCTACGAACGGCTACTTGCCACCCGCATAGGCCAATTGGGGCGCGTGGGCGCGATTACCGACCTTGAGGCACGGGCACACGTCGGGGTATGGGCTGGACGCAGGACTACAGTGAAGTAGCACGCAACCGCCGCTCGGCCATCGCGCTGAACAGCCGTGAGAGGGGCGGCCCGCATGATCCGGGCCATGAAGGCCCTGCTCAGGGCATTGGCATTCCGCACATCCTGCGCCGCAGGGCCCGCTGGGTCTCGGCGCGGCTGAGGCACACGCGCGACTGATCCGCCTGCTCTTGCGACGCTCCCCGACTGCGGCCCCGGCTACAGCGCGCAGCCCTCGCTGTCGACCTCCTGGTTGGCGGTACGGCCCGCCTCGATGTCCTCACGGACCTCGTCGGCGGTGAGTGCGTAGCCGGTGTCCGGGTCGTCCAGTGACTTCGCGAAGACCACGCCGTAGACCTTGCCGTCGGACGTCAGCAGCGGGCCGCCGGAGTTGCCCTGGCGGACGGTCGCGTAGAGCGAGTAGACGTCACGGCGCACGGTGCCCCGGTGGTAGATGTCCGGGCCCTTGGCCGTTATGCGGCCGCGCACGCGCGCGGGGCGGACGTCGTAGGGGCCGTTCTCCGGGAAGCCGGCGACGATCGCGTTGTCACCGCTGCCCGCGTCCTTCGACGTGAACTGCAGCGCGGGCGCCTGGAGGGTCGGCACGTCCAGGACGGCGATGTCGCGCTCCCAGTCGTAGAGCACGACCTTCGCGTCGTACGTACGGCCGTCTCCGCCTATCTGGACGGTCGGCTCGTCCACGCCGCCGACCACGTGTGCGTTCGTCATGACGCGGCGGTCGGAGAAGACGAAGCCGGTGCCTTCGAGGACCTTGCCACAGCCGCGGGCCTCGCCCTGCACCTTCACGATGGAGCGCTTGGCCTTCGTGGCGACCGCGCTCTTGGCGAGCTTGGGGTCCGGAGCCTTGACGTCGGTGATGGGTTCGTTCGAGAACGGGCTGAAGACCTGCGGGAAGCCGTTGCGCGCGAGGACCGAGGAGAAGTCGGCGAACCAGGTGTCCGCCTGGCCCGGCAGCGTGCGCGAGACACCGAGAAGGATCTTGGAGTTGCGTACTTCCTTGCCGACCGTCGGCAGCGTCGTGCCCGCGAGGGCGGAGCCGATCAGCCAGGCGACCAGGAGCATCGCCACCACGTTGACCAGCGCGCCGCCCGTGGCGTCCAGGGCGCGGGCGGGCTGCCAAGTGATGTATCTGCGGAGCTTGTTGCCCAAGTGCGTGGTGAAGGCCTGGCCGATGGAGGCACAGACGATCACGATGACCACGGCGACGACGGCGGCCGTCGTGCTCACCGATCCCTCGTCATCCGTGAGGGCGCCCCAGATGACGGGCAGCAGGTACACCGCGACGAGTCCGCCGCCCAGGAAGCCGATCACCGACAGGATGCCGACGACGAATCCCTGGCGGTAGCCGACGACCGCGAACCACACGGCGGCGACCACCAGAAGGATGTCCAGCACGTTCACCGATTAAATCCTCGCCTCGCATCGCGGTCGCCACGTCCCCGCAACCTTGTCATGCGCGCCAGTCGAGCGGCACCTGCTTGGTGCGGTCCCAGGGGCGCTCCCAGCCTGCGAAGTGCAGGATCCTGTCGATCACTCCGGCCGTAAAACCCCAGACCAGAGCGGATTCGACGAGGAACGCCGGGCCTTTGTGGCCTCTCGGATGAACCGTCGTCGCGCGGTTGTCGGGATCCGTGAGATCGGACACGGGGACGGTGAAGACGCGGGCCGTCTCGGCCGGATCGACGACGCCGACCGGGGTGGGTGTGCGCCACCAGCCGAGCACCGGCGTCACCACGAAGTCGCTCACCGGAATGAAGAGCTTGGGGAGCACACCGAAGAGCTGGACGCCCCGGGGGTCGAGCCCGGTCTCCTCCTCGGCCTCGCGCAGAGCGGCGTGCAGAGGGCCGTCCGTCAGCGGGTCGCCGTCCTCGGGGTCGAGGGAGCCGCCGGGGAAGGAGGGCTGGCCCGCGTGCGCGCGCAGGCTCCCGGATCGCTCCATGAGGAGCAGCTCGGGGCCGCGCGCGCCCTCTCCGAAGAGGATCAGCACGGCGGACTGGCGTCCGGCGCCGCTCTCCGGGGGCAGGAAGCGGCTGAGCTGGGTCGGTCTGACCGTCTCGGCGGCGCGGGCGACGGGGGTCAGCCAGGAGGGCAGGCCTTCGGTGCTGAGGCGCACGTGGCCGTTGGATCTGCCGGTGCCGTCAGGGCCGGCGAGCCCGCTCTGCCCGTGGGGTCCGATGCCGTCGGTTCCCTGGAAGCCGTTCCCATTGCTCATGTGCGTATCGCTCGTGTCGGTTGTCTCGCTCGTGTCGCTCGCGTGCGTCATCGGCACCCCCGTCCAACTCTGGACAACGCCTGTGGACCCTCGGTTGGTTCCTCGGTCATTCGGCGCCCAGCGGGGGCGCGGCCTTTCCGGGGTAGTCCGGCGGGGGCTTGAGGCGCTGGCCCGGCAGGCCGCCCATCTCGTACTTCAGGAGCTTCTTGGCCTTCTCCGGGTCGGTCTCGCCCTCTCCGTACGACGGGCAGAGATCGGCGATCGGGCAGGCGCCGCAGGCGGGTTTGCGGGAGTGGCAGATCCGGCGGCCGTGGAAGATCACGCGGTGCGAGAGCATCGTCCACTCGCTCTTCGGGAAGAGGTCGGCGACGGCTGCCTCGACCTTCTCCGGGTCGGTCTCCTCGGTCCACTTCCAGCGGCGGACGAGGCGCCCGAAGTGGGTGTCCACGGTGATTCCGGGGACTCCGAAGGCGTTCCCGAGCACGACGAACGCGGTCTTGCGGCCTACGCCCGGCAGCTTGACCAGGTCCTCTACGCGGCCGGGGACCTCTCCGCCGTGGTTGTCGCGCAGGGCGGTGGCGAGCCCCATGATCGACTTCGTCTTCGCCCGGAAGAACCCGGTCGGCCGGATCAGCTCCTCGACCTCTTCGGGGTTGGCGGCGGCGAGGTCCTCCGGGGTCGGGTACGCGGCGAAGAGGCGCGGGGTCGTCTGGTTCACCCGCAGGTCGGTGGTCTGCGCGGAGAGGACCGTGGCGACCAGGAGCTCGAAGGGGTTCTCGAAGTCCAGCTCGGGGTGGGCGTACGAGTACACCTCCGCGAGCTCGCGGTTGATGCGGCGGGCCCGGCGGACGAGAGCGGCGCGGGACTCGGGCTTGGCTTTGGCGGGGGCGGTCTTCTTGGCCTGGGGGGTGTTCTGGGCCGGAGTGGTCTTTTTGGCCGGGGCTGCCTTCTTCGCCGCCGTCGACTTCTTGGCCGGGGTGGTCTTCTTGGCCGCCGTCGTCTTCGCGGCCGGGGCTGTCTTCTTCGCCGCCGTCGACTTCTTGGTCGCGGTGGTCTTCTTCGCCGCCGTCGTCTTCGCGGCCGGGGTCGCCTTCTTGGCTGCCGTGGTCTTCGCGGCCGGGGTGCTCTTCTTGGCCGGGGTCGTCTTCTTCGCCGGGGTAGATTTCTTCGTCGGGGCGGCCTTCTTGGACGCGGCCGGTTTCGCCGCGCCGGCGGTGGCCTGATTCTTCTCCGAAGGCTTGCTCACCGGTGGCACCCTTGTCCCTTTTGTCGCATTGTCTGACTTGACGGACGCATGTTCGCCCACAGCAGAATCCGGGCGGGCTTTCGCCATCCCAGCCCCTCTGGCCTGTGTTCTCACCGGCTTTTTGGACACCCGGCCAGCCTAGAGCCCGACACTGACATCCGCCCTGGACCCTATGGATCGGCCCCCAATTGGCCCCCTCCCGCACAGCATGCGACGCCAGTGCGGCAGACTTGTGACTGATCACACTGTTTGGACCGTCCGGCAAAATGGGGAGCACGGTCCCCTGATGCAGGTCGACAAGGAGAGAACTCGTGGACGACGTTCTGCGGCGCGCCCCGCTCTTCGCGGCGCTCGATGACGAGCAGGCCGCGGAGCTCCGCGCCTCCATGAGTGAGGTGACGCTCGCGCGCGGGGATGCGCTTTTCCATGAAGGTGACCCCGGAGACCGCCTGTACGTGGTCACCGAGGGCAAGGTGAAGCTGCACCGCACCTCACCCGACGGCCGCGAGAACATGCTCGCGGTGCTCGGTCCCGGCGAGCTCATCGGTGAGCTTTCGCTGTTCGACCCGGGCCCGCGTACGGCAACCGCCTCCGCGCTCACCGAGGTCAAGCTGCTCGGTCTCGGGCACGGCGACCTCCAGCCGTGGCTGAACGCGCGGCCCGAGGTGGCCGCGGCGCTGCTGCGTGCCGTCGCGCGGCGCCTGCGCAAGACCAACGACCAGATGTCCGATCTGGTCTTCTCCGACGTGCCCGGGCGTGTGGCCCGCGCTCTCCTCGACCTGTCGCGCCGCTTCGGCGTGCAGTCCGAAGAGGGCATTCACGTCGTGCACGACCTCACGCAGGAAGAGCTGGCCCAGCTGGTCGGCGCCTCTCGCGAGACGGTCAACAAGGCCCTGGCGGACTTCGCCGGGCGCGGGTGGCTCCGTCTTGAGGCTCGCGCGGTGATTCTGCTGGACGTGGAGCGGCTGGCGAAGCGCTCGCGCTGACGCGGGGTCGCTGACGCTGTTTCTTGTACGTGGATGGGGTCCCGCCTCTCAGGAGGCGGGGCCCCATCCGTGCTTCGGTGCCGACGCGGGGCGGCGGGATACGGCTAGATCAAGCCGTGTTCCGTCAAGTAGTCCAATTGGGCCCTGACCGAGAGTTCCGCTGCCGGCCACAAGGAGCGGTCGACGTCCGCGTATACGTGGGCGACCACCTCCGCGGGTGCCGCGTATCCGTCCTCGACGGCTGTCTCGACCTGGGCCAGGCGGTTCGCGCGGTGGGCGAGGTAGAACTCGACGACCCCCTGCGCGTCCTCCAGGACCGGACCGTGGCCCGGCAGGACCGTGTGCACGCCGTCGTCCACCGTCAGGGACCGCAGCCGCCGCAGGGAGTCGAGATAGTCCCCCAGACGGCCGTCAGGGTGCGCCACGACCGTCGTACCGCGGCCCAGGACCGTATCCCCCGTCAGGACGGCCTGATCGGCCGGGAGATGGAAGCAGAGGGAATCCGCGGTGTGCCCCGGCGTCGGGACCACGCGCAGCTCCAGGCCGCCCGTCGTGATCACGTCACCCGCGTCCAGGCCCTCGTCGCCCAGGCGCAGCGCGGGGTCCAGGGCCCGCACCTTGGTCCGGGTCAGCTCGGCGAAGCGCGCGGCGCCCTCCGCGTGGTCGGGGTGGCCGTGCGTCAGGAGGGTGAGCGCAACGCGCTGCCCGGCCTTCTCCGCGGTGGCGATGACGTTCTGGAGGTGCGCGTCGTCCAGCGGCCCGGGGTCGATGACGACCGCGAGCCCGGAATCCGGCTCGGACACGATCCACGTGTTGGTCCCGTCCAGCGTCATCGCGGACGCGTTGGGCGCCAGTACGTTGACCGCGCGGGCGGTGGCGGGACCGCTGAGGACTCCGCCCCTGGGCTGGCCGGGGAGGGCGGCGGCTTCGGTCATGCGGGGGTGGCTCCCGTCCGGGTCGTGGCAAGGGTGGCGGGCGTGGCGAAGGTGGCAGGGGTAGCGGGAGTGGCAAGGGCGGCGGGCGTGGCGGGCCCGGCCTGCGCTGTTGTCGTGGTCACGCGTGGCCGCCCGTAGGGATGTGCTTGGTGAATTCGTCGTGGCCCGGCCAGGACAGCACCAACTCGCCGCCCTCGAAGCGCGCTTGCGCGAGAACCGGGGTCAGATCGCGCTCCGGCGCCGCGGCCAGGGCGTCGGCGGCCGACCCGTAGGGGCTCAACTGGCGCAGGGTCGCGATGGTCGGCGGCATCATCAGGAGGTCGCCCTTGTCGTATCCCGCGGTGGCCTCCCCCGGAGCGATCCACACCGTGCGGTCGGCCTCCGTGGAGGCGTTACGGGTGCGCTGCCCCTCCGGGAGGGCCGCCACGAAGAAGAACGTGTCGTAGCGCCGCGGCTCGAACTCCGGAGTGATCCAGCGGGCCCACGCGGCGAGCAGGTCGCTACGGAGCACCAGGCCCCGCCGGTCCAGGAACTGGGCGAAGGAGAATTCGCGGGCCACCAGCGCCTCGCGGTCCGCCTCCCAGTCGTCCCCCGTGGTGTCGCCGACAACGCTCGACGCGGTCGGCCCCGCCAGCAGGACGCCCGCTTCCTCGTACGTCTCGCGGACGGCGGCGCACACGATCGCCTGGGCGCCGGGCTCGTCCACGCCCAGGCGCGCGGCCCAGGTCGCGAGGGACGGGCCCGCCCAGCGCACGAGATGGTCGTCGTCGCGCGGGTCCACACCGCCGCCCGGATACGCGTACGCGCCTCCGGCGAAGGCCATGGAGGCGCGTCTGCGCAGCATGTGTACGGCGGGGCCCGCCACGGAGTCCCGAAGGAGCATGACCGTGGCCGCCCGGCGCGGAGTCGCGGGCGTCAGTTCGCCGCTGCTCAGCGCACGGATGCGGTCGGGCCACTCCGGGGGATACCACTGCCCATTAGCCATGGGCGGAGGCTATCCCCTAGTGGGCTGATGTTCGAGAGGCAACTATCGGGTGCCAGAAGGCAGCGATCAGGCCTCGGCCGGTCCGGGATCAGGACCCGCCCCGGCCGGTCCGGGATCAGGCCTCGGTGAGTTCCACCTGGATCTCGACCTCGACCGGCGCGTCCAGCGGCAGGACCGCAACGCCCACCGCGCTGCGGGCGTGCACGCCTTTGTCCCCAAGGACCTCGCCGAGCAGCTCGCTCGTGCCGTTGATCACCGCGGGCTGGCCCGTGAAGTCCGGGGCGGACGCCACGAAGCCGACGACCTTCACGACGCGCGCGACGCGGTCCAGGTCACCGGCGATGGACTTCACCGCGGCGAGGGCGTTGAGCCCGCACGTACGGGCCAGTTCCTTGGCCTCCTCGGGGGTCACCTCGGCGCCGACCTTGCCGGTCACCGGAAGCTTGCCCTCCACCATCGGGAGCTGGCCCGAGGTGTACACGTACACACCGGACTGCACCGCGGGCTGATAGGCGGCAAGCGGCGGCACCACCTCGGGCAGGGTCAGGCCGAGCTCGGCCAGCTTCGCCTCGACGGCCCCGCTCATGCCTGCTTCTCGCGCTTCAGGTAGGCCACGAGCTGCTCAGGGTTGTTCGGCCCGGGCACGACCTGGACGAGCTCCCAGCCGTCCTCGCCCCAGGTGTCCAGAATCTGCTTCGTGGCATGGACGAGCAGCGGCACGGTTGCGTATTCCCACTTGGTCATATGGCCGACTGTAGCCGTTGTGAGGCGCTGCTTACGGTGGCCTCCTGCTTAGTCCGGACGGCGACTGGTTAGGCTCGGAAGTGTGAGCAGGCTCCAGGTCGTCAGCGGCAAGGGCGGTACCGGCAAGACCACGGTGGCCGCCGCACTCGCGCTCGCCCTCGCGACGGAGGGCAAGCGCACCCTCCTCGTGGAGGTCGAGGGCAGACAAGGCATCGCGCAGCTCTTCGAAACCGAAGCGCTGCCGTATGAGGAGCGGAAGATCGCCGTCGCTCCCGGGGGCGGGGAGGTGTATGCCCTCGCCATCGACCCCGAACTCGCGCTTCTCGACTACCTCCAGATGTTCTACAAACTGGGGGGTGCCGGACGCGCGCTCAAGAAACTCGGCGCCATCGACTTCGCCACCACCATCGCGCCCGGTCTGCGGGACGTCCTGCTGACCGGCAAGGCCTGTGAGGCCGTACGCCGCAAGGACAAGAGCGGTCAGTACGCGTACGACTGCGTGGTGATGGACGCGCCGCCCACCGGCCGCATCACGCGCTTTCTGAACGTGAACGACGAAGTCGCGGGGCTCGCCAAGATCGGGCCCATACACAATCAGGCACAGGCCGTGATGCGTGTCCTGAAGTCTCCGGAGACAGCGGTTCACCTGGTGACGCTGCTCGAAGAGATGCCCGTCCAGGAGACCGCGGACGGGATCGCCGAGCTGCGGGCCGCGAAGCTCCCCGTGGGGCGCGTGATGGTGAACATGGTGCGGCCCGCGCTGCTCGACGAGGCCTCCCTGGAGCTCGGGCTCGGGCAGACCCCGCGGACCGCCATCGCCAAGTCCCTGTCCGCCGCCGGACTCGGCGGGGCCCGGCGCGGCGGTGTCGCCGAGCGTCTGGTCGACCCGCTCCTGGAGCAGGCCGCCGAGTACGCCGAGCGGCACGCCCTGGAGCGCTCCCAGCGGGACGTCCTGGGCGAGCTCGACCTCCCCCTGCACGAACTCCCGCTGCTGGCCGGCGGAATGGACCTGGCGGGCCTCTACGAACTCGCCACGGAACTGCGGAAGCAAGGGATCGCATGAGCTCGGACCCCGCACGTAACGCCTCGGACCCCTCGGATCTCTCGGATCTCCCGGACCCCGAGGACCCCGCACGTCACGCGGACACGGCACGCCCCCTGGACCCCGCCCGCACGCTCGACGTTGACACCCTGCTCGACGACCCGAAGACCCGCATCGTGGTGTGCTGCGGCTCCGGAGGCGTCGGCAAGACGACCACGGCCGCGGCGCTCGGCCTGCGCGCCGCCGAGCGCGGCCGCAAGGTCGTCGTCCTGACCATCGACCCGGCGCGCCGGCTCGCGCAGTCCATGGGGATCGACTCGCTCGACAACGTCCCGCGCCGGGTCAAGGCCATCGACGGGTCGGGCGACGGTGAGCTGCACGCCATGATGCTCGACATGAAGCGCACCTTCGACGAGATCGTCGAGGCGCACGCGGACAAGGAGCGGGCGAGCGCGATCCTCAACAACCCCTTCTACCAGTCGCTTTCGGCGGGCTTCGCGGGCACGCAGGAGTACATGGCGATGGAGAAGCTGGGGCAGCTGCGGGCCCGCGACGAGTGGGACCTGATCGTCGTCGACACGCCGCCCTCGCGCTCGGCCCTTGACTTCCTCGACGCGCCCAAGCGCCTCGGCTCCTTCCTGGACGGGAAGCTGATCCGGGTGCTCATGGCCCCGGCGAAGGTGGGCGGCCGGGCCGGGATGAAGTTCCTGAACGTCGGGATGTCGATGATGACGGGGGCCCTGGGCAAGCTGCTCGGCGGGCAACTGCTGCGTGACGTCCAGACCTTCGTCGCCGCGATGGACACCATGTTCGGCGGTTTCCGCACCCGCGCGGACGCCACCTACCGGCTGCTCCAGGCGCCGGGAACGGCGTTCCTCGTGGTGGCGTCACCGGAGCGGGACGCGCTGCGCGAGGCGGCGTACTTCGTGGAACGCCTGGCCGCGGACGACATGCCGCTCGCCGGGCTCGTCCTCAACCGGGTGCACGGCAGCGGCGCCGCCCAGCTTTCGGCCGAGCGGGCTCTTGCCGCCGCGGAAAATCTTGACGAGAGCCGCATTGTGGATCAGGAGGACGGGAAGGTTGGAGTTCGTAACTCCCACGAGGCTCCCGGCCACTCCCCCGAGGCCCCCGTTGGTTCCGACGCCGCCGGTCCTGAGACCGCCGGCGATTCTGAGATCTCCGAGACACCCGAGACCTCCGAGACCCCGGCATCATCCGAACCGCACGACACGCATCCACCCGTGGCACAGCTGACCGCCGGTCTGCTGCGTCTGCACGCGGAACGCATGCAGCTGCTCGCGCGCGAACAGCGCACGCGCGATCGCTTCACCGCGCTTCACCCCGAAGTGGCCGTGGCCGAAGTGACGGCACTGCCGGGCGACGTGCATGACCTGGCAGGCCTTCGGGCCATCGGGGACCGGCTCGCGGCCGGTACTGATGGTGATCCGGCCGGAGCTGCCTGAGCAGCGGGGCTGACCCACTGCCTCATGGCTGATGGCCGGCCCACTGCCTCATGGCTGATGGCCGGCCCGCTGCCTCATGGCTGGTGGGGGTCCTCCCCCCACCGCCACGCGGCGGACGGGCGCTAGCCCACTGCCGCGTAGCTCTCGTACGTCTCGTCGTCCTCCAAGTCCACGGGCAGCAGGCCCGCGCCACGCTCGTACTCGGAGCGCGCCGTCTCCAGCAGACGGCGCCATGAGGTGACGGTGGGACGCCTGCGCAGCAGTGCGCGGCGCTCCCGCTCGGTCATGCCACCCCACACGCCGAACTCGACGCGGTTGTCCAGCGCGTCGGCCAGGCACTCCGTGCGCACCGGGCAACCGGTGCACACCGCCTTGGCCCTGTTCTGCGCTGCTCCTTGAACGAACAGTTCATCTGGATCGGTAGTGCGGCAGGCCGCCTGCGCACTCCAGTCGGTTACCCAGCCCATACCGGCGCCGTCCTCTCCCGAATCGAGGCTCCCCCACGGCGGCAGCGGCATATTCACCGCCGCCAGTTGAGGACGTTACGGAAGGTGGGCACAGCGCAACACCCCCTTCGGGCCCAATCTTGAATGGCCCGAACGGACTATGCGTAAGCGGCAGATCACCCGACGGAGTGAGCTGGCGACATGCGTGATTAACCCGGCAAATGCGGGCACTTCAGCTGGGTCACAACGGGCATCGAATGCCGCATGAGGCGAATTCGGGCGCTCTTTCGAGCTCGATCCGAGCCCAACAAGAGCAGGGTGGCCCCCGTTCGGGATTCGGGACCGAGAGAGGGGCTGTTGCCAAACCGCACTGCTGTGACAGTTGAGAGCAGCTTAGGCCAAGGCATTGAGGCGTGTCCGGCGATTCAGAACGTAGGCTGCCCTCCATGGGAAAGAAGCGCTCGGGCGGTGGTCTGTCACCAACTCAGCAGGCCGCGAAGTTCCTAGGTGTCAGTGTGCTCGCGGGAGCCGTGCTGGCAGGTATCGCTCTGCCCGCGGCCGGCGCGCTCGGCCTCGCGGCGAAGGGCTCGGTGGAGGAGTTCGACGAGATCCCCTCCAACCTGGAGCAGCCGCCGCTGAGCCAGCGCACCACGATCCTGGACAACAAGGGCGGCTCCATCGCCACGGTCTACTCACGTGACCGCACGGTGGTGCCGCTCAAGGAGATCTCGCCTTATATGCAGAAGGCGATCGTCGCGATCGAGGACTCGCGCTTCTACGAGCACGGCGCGGTCGACGCGAAGGGCATCCTGCGCGCGCTGAACCAGAACGCGCAGAGCGGCGGCGTGTCCCAGGGCGCGTCCACCCTCACGCAGCAGTACGTGAAGAACGTCTTCGTCGAGGAGGCGGGCAACGACCCGACGAAGGTCGCCGAGGCCACCCAGCAGACCCTCGGGCGCAAGATCCGCGAGCTGAAGTACGCGATCCAGGTCGAGGACAAGCTGGGCAAGAAGCGCATCCTCAGCAACTACCTGAACATCACCTACTTCGGGCAGCAGGCGTACGGAGTCGAGGCGGCCGCCCAGCGCTACTTCTCCAAGCCCGCCAAGGACCTCCAGGTCCAGGAGGCCGCGCTGCTCGCCGGCATCGTGCAGTCCCCCAGCCGGTACGACCCCGTGAACGACTCCGAGGAAGCCACCAAGCGCCGCAACACCGTGCTCCAGCGGATGGCGGAGACGCACGACATCACGCAGGCGGAGGCCGAGGAGGCCAAGGACAAGCCGCTCGGCCTGAAGGTCAGCAAGCCGAAGAACGGCTGCATCACGGCGGTCAGCGGCGCCGGTTTCTTCTGTGACTACGTACGCGAGGTCTTCCTCTCCGACCCGATCTTCGGCAAGACCCAGAAGGACCGGGCCAAGGTCTGGAACCAGGGCGGTCTGCGGATCAAGACGACTCTCGACCCGCAGTCGCAGCAGTCCGTGCAGGCCTCGATAAAGGATCACGTCTACCAGAAGGACGACGTGGCGACGGCGGCCACCATCGTCGAGCCGGGCACCGGCAAGATCCTGGGGATGGGCCAGTCGCGGCCCTACGGCATCAACCTCAAGGACAACGAGACCTCGATGAACCTGTCCGTCGACCACGCCATGGGCGGCGGCGCGGGCTACCAGCCGGGGTCGACGTTCAAGCCGATCGTCGCGGCGGCCGCCTTGGAGGGCGGCATGTCACCGACGAAGAGCTACGGCTCTCCGTACGAGATGCCGTACCCCGACAGCGTCGCGGCCTGTGACGGCAAGAAGTGGCTCAACTCGGGCGGCGCCAAGCTGACCAACGAGAACGAGACCGAGGTCGGCCCGTACGACATGCGGGAAGCGACCGCGAAGTCGGTCAACACCTACTACGTCGAGATGATCGGCGACATCGGGATCTGCCCGGTCACGAAGATGGCCAAGAAGATGGGCGTCGACCGGGCCGACGGCAAGAAGATCGACCAGGCGCCGTCGATCGCGCTCGGCACCCAGGAGATGTCGCCGCTGACGATGGCGGGCGCGTACGCGACGTTCGCGGCGCGCGGCAAGTACTGCTCACCCGTCGCCATCGAGTCGATCTCCGCGCCGGGCGGCAAGTCGCTGCCGGTGCCGAAGTCGACGTGCTCGCGCGCGATGTCCACGAAGACGGCCGACACGATCAACACCCTCCTGAAGGGCGTGGTCGAGGACGGAACCGGAAAGCAGGCCGGTCTCGGCTCCCGCGCGAGCGCGGGCAAGACGGGTACGACCGACTTCCGCTACGCCGCCTGGTTCGTGGGCTACACCCCGAACATGTCGGGCGCGGTCTGGGTCGGCGACCCGCAGCACAAGCGGCAGATGGTCGACATCAACATCGGCGGAGTCGGGTACGACAAGGTCTTCGGTGGTGAGGTGCCGGGTCCGATCTGGCGGGACGCGATGAGCGGCGCGCTCGCGGGCAAGCCCGCGCCGGGCTTCAACACCGTCCACATCCCGAACGGCGACAAGGACAAGGACAGGGACAAGCACCACGACGACAAGCCGGGCGGTGGCGGCAACAACGGCGGTGGTGGCGGCGACAACAGCGGTGGCGGCGGAGGCGGGGGCGACAATCCCTGGCCGGACATCACCCTGCCGCCGGACGTCATCGGCGGTGGCGGCAACGGCGGGAACGGCAATGGCAACGGGGGCGGGATCGGCGGCTGGAACCGCTAGCTCCGGATCTCCCGTCCGCGAGGATTCATGAATGAGGGCGCCCCCTGGAGTCAGGGGGCGCCCTCATTCACGTACGCGGGACGGAGCCTTCGCTCAGCCCGCGAGCTGCTTCTTGACCGCGGCGGCGACGCGACCGCCCTCCGCCAGGCCCGCGACCTTCGGGTTCACGATCTTCATGACCTGGCCCATGGCGCGCGGCCCCTCGGCACCGGCCGCCTTGGCCTCCTCGACGGCCCCGGCGACGATCGCCTGGAGCTCGTCGTCGGAGAGCTGCTTGGGGAGGTAGTCGGCGAGGATCTCGCCCTCCGCTTTCTCCCGCGCGGCCTGCTCGGCGCGACCGCCCTGGGCGAAGGCCTCAGCGGCCTCGCGGCGCTTCTTCGCCTCACGGGTGATCACCTTCTGCACCTCGTCGTCGGAGAGCTCACGGGCCGTCTTGCCCGAGACCTCCTCCTTCGTGATGGCGGTGAGGGTCAGCCGGAGCGTCGAGGAGCGCAGCTCGTCACGCCCCCTGATCGCGGCGGTGAGGTCTTCCTGGAGCTTCGACTTGAGCGTGGTCATGCGGTGATTGTCGCAGGTGCGTACGGCCCGACGCCCGCTGATTTAAGGGGCCTTCAGGTCTGACACGATGGGTGGATGCGCGCGCGATACGCAGTACCCCTGGGAATCACGGCGACAGCCGCCGCCGGTCTGGCCTACTCGGTGGGCTTCGAAGCCCGCTCCTTCCGACTGCGACGGGTCACGGTGCCGGTCCTGCCGCCGGGGATGCGGCCGCTCAGAGTCCTCCAGGTTTCGGACATCCACATGGTGTCCGGGCAGCGCAAGAAGCAGCGCTGGCTGCGCTCGCTCGCCGGCCTGCGCCCCGACTTCGTGATCAACACCGGCGACAACCTCTCCGACCCGGAGGGCGTGCCGGAGGTCCTCGACTCGCTCGGCCCGCTGATGCAGTTCCCCGGGGCGTACGTCTTCGGCTCGAACGACTATTACGGGCCGAAGCCCAAGAACCCCGCCCGCTACCTCCTGGACAAGTCGCGGGGCAAGCACGGCCTGAACGGCAATCCGCCCGTCGTCGGCGCGATCCACAACCCGTGGGAGGACCTGCGCGACGGCTTCGACGCCGCGGGCTGGGTGAACCTGACGAACACGCGGGGCGCCCTGAAGGTCGAGGGCTACGAGATCGGCCTCACGGGCCTGGACGACCCGCACATCAAGCGCGACCGGTACGCGCGCGTGGCGGGCGGTCCCGACGCGGGCGCCGACTTCTCGATGGGCATCGTGCACGCCCCGTACCTGCGCACCCTCGACTCGTTCACGGCCGACGGCTACCCGCTGATCCTCGCGGGCCACACCCACGGCGGCCAGCTGTGCATCCCCTTCTACGGGGCGCTCGTCACCAACTGCGACCTGGACACGGACCGCGTGAAGGGCCTGTCCCGGCACGAGGCGGAGGGCCGGACGTCGTACATGCACGTCTCGGCGGGCTGCGGCGCCAACCGCTACACCCCGATGCGCTTCGCGTGCCCGCCCGAGGCGACCCTCCTGACGCTGACTCCGCAGTCCTGAGGCCCGCGGCGGCCGGGGTCCCGGAAACCGGATTTCGTCTCAGGGCCCCGGTCCGCTAAAGTAATCGATGTCGCCACGACCTGCGCAGCGGGCCGGTGGAGCAACGACATCGGGGTGTAGCGCAGCTTGGCAGCGCGCTTCGTTCGGGACGAAGAGGTCGTGGGTTCAAATCCCGCCACCCCGACAGCTGAAATAGCAGTTCAGGCCCGGTTTCCAGAGATGGAAACCGGGCCTGACGCGTTGTACGGGGCGCCTTCGTGCCCTTCTTCTACTGCTGCTGCTTCCTACGGGTGCTTCCTGTGCCCGACGCGTCGTTTCGGCGCCGGTCCCTCCCCTGTGGGGACCGGTGCCGAACGACGGCGTCGGCCCGCGCCGCATCGGCGTACCGGAGCGGGCCGAGGAGTGAGCGACGGAAACCGGCCGAAGCCGTGCGGCGTCACGATCCACTCCTGCGGGTAGCAAAGGCTGATGACCTACCCTGACGCTGCGCGGTTGCTTCGCTACCGATTCGCGATCCTGCCAGCTAGGGTCCCGGAAGGGGAGATTCCGCGACCGTCCGGAGCACTAATCCGCAGGTCAGACGTATAAGGTGAGTTTTCCGGTCCGGATGTCCAGGTGCGGGGGAAGTAAGGAGTGGAGGCCTTGCGTTCCGATTCAGGGGCACGCACAGCCTTCGCTGAGCGTCTCGCGCTGCTGTACAAGGAAGCCGGTAACCCACCTCTTCAGCGCGTGGCCGAGGCGGTCGTGCGGCATCAGCGGGTCGACGAGCGGGGGCGGACCGTACGGGTCTCCGCCCAGCGGATCAGCGACTGGCGGCGGGCCAAGAACGTGCCCGCCCAGTTCGCCGCACTCTCCGCGGTGCTGCACGTCCTGATACCCGAAGCACGGCGCGAGCGGCCCTCGCCGGTCTCCACGGGTCTGTACGACATGGCCCAGTGGCATCTCCTGTGGGAGCGCGCGGTGGCCGACCCGGTCAGCGGCCGGGCCGCGCCCGCGTCGGCGGAAGCCGAGGAAGGCCCCCGGGACGAGGCCCCGGCCGCCGTCCACGGCGTCTGCCCGTACCGAGGCCTTGCTTCGTACCGGCAGCAGGACTCCCGGTGGTTCTTCGGCCGGGAGCGGAGCACGACTGCCCTCGTCGCCCAGCTCCGCGCGGTGGAGGAGACGGGCGGCCTGGTCATGCTCGTGGGCGCGTCCGGGGCGGGAAAGTCCTCGCTCCTGAACGCCGGCCTGGTGCCCGCCCTCCAGAACGGCGCGCTGCGGGAGGCGGGCGGCGACGCGGGCCCCGTGCTGCAACTCGTACCGGGCGGTGATCCTCTCGGGGAGCTGGCCCGCCGCATACCCGAGCTCGCGCACACCATCGCGGCCGGGGAGGAATCGGCGGCCATGGAACCCGGCACTCCGGAATTCGCGACCGCGGTGCGGGAGGCCGTCACGGCGTGGGCGCGCCGCGAGGCTCCCTTCGGCGCACGTCCGGTCGTCATCGTGGACCAGTTCGAGGAGACGTTCACTCTCTCCTCCGACGAGGCAAGCAAGCGCGCTTTCGTCCAGCTCCTCGACGCCGCGTCCACGCCCTCCGACGCCGGTGAGCCTGCTCCCGCGCTCGTGCTCCTCGGCATACGCGCCGACTTCTACGAGCAGTGCCTCGGCCATCCCGAACTGGCCGACGCCTTGCAGCACCGGCACATGGTGCTCGGCCCGCTGACCACCCCGGAGCTGCGCGAGGCGGTGAACGGCCCGGCCAAGGCCGTGGGGCTCGAACTCGAACCGGGACTTGCCGAGCTGATCGTCCGCGAGGTGAGCACGGACGGCCCCCGCGGCGCGCACGACGCGGGTGTGCTGCCGCTCCTCTCCCACGCCCTGCTCGCCACCTGGCAGCGGCGCAAGACCGGAAAGCTCACGCTGGCCGGGTACCGCGCGGCGGGCGGAATCCAGGGCGCCGTCGCGGCGAGCGCCGAGCGCGCCTGGTCCGGCCTCGACCCGGCGGCGCGCACGGCCGCCAGGCTCCTCCTGCTCAGGCTGGTCCGGCTCGGCGAGGACACCCACGCCACCCGCAGGCGCGGGACGCGGCGCCAGCTGGCCGAGGAGTCGACGGACCCCGGCAAGACGGAGGAGTCGCTCGAAGCGCTGGTGCGCGCCCGCCTCGTGACCCTCGACGCGGAGACCGTGGAGATCACGCATGAAGCGCTGCTCCATGCCTGGCCCCGGCTGCGCGACTGGATCGACGAGGACAGGAACGACAACCTCCTGCGCCAGCGCCTGGAGGAGGACGGCAGGACCTGGGAGGACTCCGACCGCGACGCGGCACTGCTCTACCGGGGTTCCCGTCTCGAGCAGGCCCGTGCCTGGACGAAGACCGCCGGGGGCACCTTTCTGACCAGGGGCGCGACGGAGTTCCTCGCCGCTTCGGCCAGGCTCCGCAGGCGTACGGTCCTGATCACGCGTGGTGCGGTGGCGGCTCTGGTCGTCCTCGCGATGGTGGCAGTCGTCTCGGCGGTGGTCGCCTGGCAGCAGCGGGACGACGCCGTGTTCCAGCAGGTCGTCGCCGAGGCCGATCGCGCCCAGCACGCGGATCCGTCCCTGTCCGCCCAACTCGACCTGGTGGCCCACCATCTGCGGCCCGATGACGCGGGCACCAAGAACCGGCTCCTTTCGATCGTGAACGCCCCGCTGGCCACCCCGCTTCTGGGTCACAAGGGCGCCGTCTACCTCACCTCGTTCAGCCCGGACGGACGGGTGCTCGCCACCGCCAGCTACGACAGGACCGTACGGCTGTGGGACGTGTCGGACCCTTCGCGGCCCGAGCCCCTGGGCAAGCCCCTCACCGGCCACACGAGTTGGGTGAGCAGCGCGGTCTTCAGTCCGGACGGCGAGACCCTCGCCACCGCCGCCGACGACGGAACGATCCGGCTGTGGGACGTGCGCGATCCCGGCCGTCCGCGTTCGCTCGGTTCGCCGGTGGCCGGTCACGGGGGCGCGATCTACCTGGTCGCCTTCAGTCCGGACGGGCGCACGCTGGCCTCCGCCAACGACGACCACCGGGTCCGCCTTTACGACGTGGAGGATCCGGGCCGGCCGAAGGCGCTCGGTGCCCTGCGCGGCCACACCGCCGCCGTGCGCTCCGTCGCCTTCAGTCCCGACGGGCGGACCCTGGCGGCCGGCGGCGACAGCGGGAAGATCAAGCTGTGGGACATGGCCGATCCGCGCAGCCCGAAGCCGCTCGGCGAGGGTCTGAGCGGCCATACGGGCACGGTGCACTCCGTGGCCTTCAGCCCCGACGGCCGCACGCTCGCCAGCGGCAGCAGGGACAACACCATCCGGCTGTGGAACGTGACCGACCCGCGTCGCGCGAAAGCGCTCGGCGAACCGCTCACCGGCCACACCGGTGCCGTGTGGTCCGTGTCCTTCAACGCGGGCGGCACGATGCTGGCGGCCGCCAGCGCGGACAGTACGGCGAGCCTGTGGAACGTCCGCGATCCGGAGCATCCGTCGCAGGTCGGCGAGCCTCTCGCGGGCAGCAGCGGGGAGATATACGCCCTCGGTTTCAGCCCCGACGGGCGCACGCTCGCCACGGGGAGCGGCGACAACAAGGTCCGCCTGTGGTCCATTCCCACGTCGGACATGATCGGCAGGGTCGGAGCGTTCCGGCCCGACGGGAAGGTGCTCGCCACGGCGGCGCGCGACGACAAGGTGCGGCTGTGGAACGTGGAGCGGCCCACCCGGCCCGTCGCGCTGGGCGAACCGTTCGATCCAGGGGGCGGGGACCTGCGTTCGCCGGTTTTCTCCCCCGACGGCGACACGCTCGCGGTGCTCACGGGCAACCGTGCGGTGCAGCTGTGGGACGTCGCCGACCCGGCTCATCCCGTTCCCTACGGTCCTCCCGTCGCCCTGCGGACACGCTTCGCCGCCGCGCTGGCCTTCACCCCGGACGGCCGTACGCTGGCGACCGCCGACACCGACAGCTCCATCCAGTTGTGGAACGCCGCCGACCCGTCCCGGCTCCGTAAGCTCGGCGCGCCGCTCACGGGCCACAAGGGGTACATCAACTCCCTCGCCTTCAGCCCGGGCGGAGGGACGCTGGCCAGTGGCAGCGCGGACGGCACCATCCGGCTCTGGAACGCGGCCGACCCGCGGCACGTCTCGCGCCTCGGCAAGCCCCTCAAGGGGCACTTGGGCCCGATCAACGAACTCGTCTACCGCCCGGACGGCCGTACGCTGGCCAGCGGCAGCGACGACGGCACGGTCCGGCTCTGGAACGTCGCCGAGCCGCGCGAGGCGACCCAGCTGGGCTCATCGCTCACCGGCCATACGGACGCGATCATGTCACTGACGTTCAGCAAGGACGGCGAGACGCTGGCCAGTGGCGGCAACGACAACACGGTCCGCCTGTGGGACGTGACAAGGCCCTCCAAGGCCTCTCCCATCGGCCAGTCCATGAGCCCCAACGCCAAGACGGGCACTTTCCTGTCGTTCAGCCCCAAGGGCGAGATGCTGGGCGTTTCGAGCGGTACGGATACCGTCCGGTTGTGGAACTTGGACACCGACGAGGCGATTCGCCGCATTTGCTCGACCACGCAGGGCGTTCTCACCCGGGATAAATGGCACGAGTATCTGCCCCGCCTGTCGTACGCACCGCCCTGCGACGCGTGAGGGTTTGCAGCGCCCGGGCTACGGATCTCGTCGAGTGATCCCTATCACAGCACCCTAATTCGGCTGAGTAGTTGCCTCCCCCTACGCATTCAGCCTTGCTACGGTTGGCCACAGCCCGATCGCTGGTGCATCCCCCGTCGCCAGCGATCGGGCCCTTTCGTGATCTCGCCGCCCGATGGCTGCTTGAGCTCATCGCCTATCCGAATTGAGACACTGCGGTCCGGCTATCCCCGTACCAACTGGGTGGTAGGGCCATGCTTCGTGACGGTGGGGCCTTGCATAACGTCCCGATTGACGGTCCGAAACCACACTTGGAAAGGTGGTGAGCCGTGAACCGGCGCATCATCGTCATCACGGCCGTGCACGCGCCGTCGGCACGCTTCCTGGCCGACGCGTACAGGTCCCTGCGCGAGCAGGAGTTGCCCGCGGGCTGGGAGTGGCACTGGCTGATCCAGGAGGACGGGACGACGGACCGGGTCGCGCCCCACGTTCCCGACGACGACCGGATCACGTTCAAGCAGGGGCGCCCCGGCGGCCCCGGGGTCGCCCGGACCCTCGCCCTGGCGCACGCGGACGGCGAGTACATCAAGATCCTGGACGCGGACGACCAGCTCGCGCCCGGTGCGCTGGCCCGCGACCTCGCGGCCCTCGAAGCCGATCCGAGCATCGGCTGGGCGACGTCACGCGCCCTTGACCTGCTCCCCGACGGAACCACCGCCGGTTTTCCCGGCGACCCGGAGACCGGGCCGATCGAGCGCGGGCACGTCCTCGACCACTGGGCGTCGCACGACTACCGCGCGCAGGTCCATCCGGCGACGCTCTTCGTCCGCCGCGAACTGCTCGTGGCCCTGGGCGGGTGGATGGCGCTGCCCGCGTCCGAGGACACGGGCCTCCTGCTCGCCCTGGACTCGACTTCCCGTGGCTGGTTCACCTCCGAAGTCGGCCTGCTCTACCGCAAGTGGGAAGGCCAGATGACCGGCCAGGTCGCACACGCCGGGACGGCGGAGCGCGCCGACCGCATGGCCGTGGTGGAGGCAAGGGCGCGAGCGCTTGGGCGCTTTCGGTGGAGCTATCCCGCAGGTCAGCGCTGAGGCGGACCCGTACTGCCCTGGACTGCCCCGGACTGCTCCGGACCGAACGGAGCGGCGCGAAAACAGGCAATTGATTGGTAGAGGCGATGTGAGCCCTCGAGGTCACCCGGAAATGTGGTGACGCTGCTCACGGTGTCCCGGTTTGGGGAAGGTCATTAAGCCGGGATATGTTCGTGATCACTCGCCGAAAAGGTCCAGACCAGGCCAAATGGGCGGGTGACTGCAATCAGTTCGCATTGGGCGAGTGAGTGCAATCAGTTCGCACGGGGGGATGGAGCCGGGTAGCGGTGCGGGGCCTAAAGTGTCCAAGCCGTCGGCTCCGCGAACGCATGCCCTAATGCTCCATACCCCCCTTGTGCATGTACACAAGGGAAGAATACGTGAACCGCAAGACGATACGCATCGCGGGCGCCACCGCGATTGCCGCCCTCGCCATCGGTGTCGGTGGTGGTGTGGCCCAGGCGCACACCGAGGCCCCCGCTCCCCGCAGCGCCGTGACGGCCCCGGTGAACCAGCAGCAGGCGATCCGGGATGCCGCCCGCGCCCTGCTGAACTCCGACATCCAGTACAGCGCCGCCGACCGCGCCGAGCTGCGGACCATGGCGGACGGCGACAGCGGTGTCCAGCTGCGGGCGGGCGGCAAGCTCGGTCCGCTCGTCAAGCTGCTCAAGAAGGTGCCCGGCTTCGCCAAGGCCGTCGCGGGCAAGTACAGCGATTTCAAGAAGTGGTACAACGGCCTGTCCTGGTGGATCCGGGGGCCGCTGGCAGCCGCCGGTGTCGGCAGTGACCTGTGGGGAATCTGGCAGCTCTTCAACTGAGCAAAGTCGCCTGCCTGAGTGAGTAGGTGAAGGGGGCGTCGCGCCCGCAGGTGCGGCGTTTCCCCCTCGCCTTCCCCCCACCTCGTCTCTCCCCCCGCATTGATCCGAAAGGCCCTGACCGTGACCAGCAGCACTGATTCCGTATCCGATCGCGAGGCCGTAAAGGAGACGGAAGCGCCGGGGTGGTTTCCTGCGGTGTTTCTCTTCGGTGTGGTCTCCCTCGTCTTCCGTTTCGGCGGCGTCTGGTCCTGGTGGGCCCTGCTGTGGGCGCCGGCGTTCGCCATAGCCGTCGGGATTTCGGTGTACGAGTGGCGGCTGCTGGCCCGTAACCGGTGGCGTATGCCCGTCGGTGAATGGGTGCTCCTTGCCGTCGCCCACGCGGGATGCGCCGCTTCGCTCGCCGTCATCCTCGATTTGCTGCACTACTGACATTTCCCGTACCGCGCAGGCGTATTGCCGGGGCGACCGGGCGGATCTTGCCGTGGCCGCGGCGGACTACGTACGGTCACAGATATGCCTCGCACTTCCCTCCGTCACGCGTCGGAGCTTCTGGTCACCCTCGGCCGCGGCTATGTCCGCAATGCGCCCGGTTCTCTGGCCAAGGGCCCGCTTTCTGCCCGCTTTCTCAACGCGTATCTGCGCGACCATCCGCGTCAGCGCGTGGTCGAGGCGCGATTCGGCGCCCGCTTCGCCTGCGATTCGCGCGACCTCATTCAGCGCTACATCAGCCTGTACGGCGTGTGGGAACCGCACATGACGCGGTGGCTGCGAAGCCGTCTTCGCGACGGGGACACATTCGTCGACGTGGGCGCCAACATCGGCTATTTCGCGATTCTGGGATCACGCCTCGTCGGCAGCACGGGGCAGGTCGTGGCGATCGAGGCATCGCCCGCCTTCCATGACCGCGTACGGCAGCACGTCAAGCTCAACGGCTGCGGCAATGTCCGTACGGTCAACGAGGCGGTCTCCGACAGCCACAAGAAGCTGACCTTCGTGCTCGCGAGCTCCCACAACATGGGCGCGAACTCGATCGTCCCGTACGACGGTCCCGCCGAGTCGAGCTTCGAGATGGCGGCCCGGCCCCTGCCCGAGATCCTGCACGAGGACGAACTCGCCCGGGCCCGCGTCATCAAGATCGACGTCGAGGGCGCGGAGGGCGGGGTCATCAGGGGCCTGGCTCCCGCCATCGGGCAGCTCCGCCCGGACGTGGAGATCGCCGTGGAGGTCACTCCGGACCGCATGGAACAACTCGGCGACTCCATCGATGAGTTGCTGGAGACCATGGCCCGGAACGGCTTCCACACCTACCGGCTGCCCACCGACTACCGGCCGGAGAACTACCCCCGCGCCCTGCGCCGACCGGAACCTCCGGTGCGCTGGCGCGGACCCGTAGTCGGCGAGAGCGAGCTGGTCTTCTCCCGTGTCGATGCCGAGACCCTGGGATAAGCCCCGGCTACCGGTCGAACGGCAGGTCCAGCATCCGGATGGCGTTCCCGCGCAGCAGCTTGTACGCCACGTCCGCGGGCAGGTGGCCGACGTGGTCCTCGGCCACCTGCTTGGTGTGCGGCCAGGTCGAGTCGACGTGCGGATAGTCGGTCTCGAAGGTGGCGTTGTCGACGCCCACGGTCTCGATGGAGTCGACGCCGTGCTTGTCCCGGAAGAAGCAGCAGAACATCTGCCGGTAGTAGTACGTCGACGGCGGCTCCGGGATCAGGTCCTTGACCCCGCCCCAGGCCCGGTGCTCCTCCCATACGTCGTCGGCGCGCTCCAGGGCGTACGGAATCCACCCCATCTGGCCTTCGCTGTAGGCGAGTTTGAGGCGGGGGAACTTCACCAGGACCCCGGAGAAGAGGAAGTCCATCATCGAGGCCATCGCGTTGTTGAAGCTCAGGGACGCCTGAACGGCCGGGGGCGCGTCGGGGGATGCCGCCGGCATCTGTGACGACGAACCGATGTGCATGTTGACGACCGTGCCGGTCTCCTCGCAGGCCGCGAAGAACGGGTCCCAGTAGCCGGAGTGGATCGAGGGCAGCCCCAGATACGTGGGGATCTCGCTGAAGGTCACGGCCCGTACGCCGCGCGCGGCATTGCGCTTGATCTCGGCGACGGCGAGGTCCACGTCCCACAGCGGGATGAGGCACAGCGGGATCAGCCTGCCGCCGCTGTCGCCGCACCACTCCTCCACCATCCAGTCGTTGTACGCCCGGACGCAGGCGAGCCCGACCTCCTTGTCCTTGGCCTCGGAGAACGTCTGTCCGCAGAAGCGCGGGAACGTCGGGAAGCAGAGGGAGGCCTCGACGTGGTTGATGTCCATGTCCTTCAGGCGGGCCGCCGGGTCCCAGCAGCCGCGGCGCATCTGCTCGCGCGTGATGCCGTCGAGCGTCATCTCGTCCCGCGAGAATCCGACGGCGGCGATGATGCGCTTGTACGGGAAGATCTCTCCCTCGTACTCCCACCAGTCGGTGATCTGGCCTTCCGGGTCCGTCGTGAACTTGTACTTGCCGCCGATGTACGCGAGCTCGCCGATACCTGCGGTGAAGGGCTTGGGGCCCCGGTCGCGGTACTTGGCCGGGAGCCACTTCTCGAAGAGGTGCGCGGGTTCGATCACGTGGTCGTCCACGCTGATGACGCGGGGGAGCTCCTTGGCCCCGACCTCGGTGTTGTCCACTGCTGTGCCCCCTACTACCTGCCGGTTTCCCTTAGCTGCATCTGACGACCCATCAGATTGAGGTTATGGGCTCGCCCCGGTGACGGCAACAGCCCGCCGGAAACTCGACCCCTTGCGCGATCGGTCCGGATCGGTTGAACTGACGACCCATCAGATAGCTGCCGGGCTGGCCCATCAGACAACCCGTCAGATCAACTGGAGGGAGGACGTCCGATGGAGACGATGTGGCTCAGCGGAGCCGAGTGGCTCGCCGTGCTCCGGATCGGGCTCGGCCTGTGGTGGCTGGAGAGCTGGCGCCACAAGGACAAGAAGACCTGGTTCACCGGCGGCGGGATCGACTGGGCCGCGGGGATCGCGGACAAACACCGCTGGGCCTTCGTGCGCTCGGGCTTCGACGTCGTGGTGAAGCCGCGGCCCCGCACGATGGCGTACGTCGTCGCCTACGCGGAGCTCGCCCTCGGCCTCGGTCTCATCGTCGGCTTCCTGACGCCGATCGCCCTCGTCTGCGGCTTCGCGCTGAACCTGATCTACCTGGTCCTCATGATCCACGACTGGGGCGAGCAGGGGCAGAACCTGATGATGGCGCTGATCTCCGCGGTCGCGTTCTTCGGCATGGGCTGGCAGGTCTGGTCGCTCGACCACGCCTTCGGTCTCTTCACGTAGGCGCGTCTCGTTCTCCCGCGGCTCTGGCCTGTTGTACGGCGACGTGCCACCCTGCCCGACACATCACATCCGCCGCCCGGCCCTGCGGTCGGCGGCGGGTCGGGGCAGGTCGCCCCCTCGCTCTGTGCAGACACGGAGGTGCCGGTGAACGTGCAGGACCACGGTGAGCAGGAGCCGACGGCCGCAGCCCTCAAGGTGAGGCATGCCGCCCGCGCCGAGAGCGCGGCGGCGCGGGCTGCCGCGCTGAGCCATTACGTCGAACAGAGCGCTTCCGGCAGCCACGCGGATGCCGTGTGGAGGGCCGCGCACGCGGCTCGCGTGGCGGCGCAGGCACTCGCCGTACTCTCCGAGAGCGAGCCCGATCCCGCGGCGGATTCACGTTGCGCGCGAAACGCCGCCGCGTCCGCCGCGCAGGCCTCGCAGATGGGTCAGCTCGTGGACGGCACCGACGCCGAGGCGTCCGCCCACGCGTGCCGGGCCGCTCTCCGGGCCTCGCAGGCCGCCGGAGCCGCGGCCGGGGCGAAGTCTCTGGGCGTCGACGAAGGGCTGAACGCGGAAGCCGACGCGGCGGAGAAGGCGGCCGTCACGGCAGCCGAGGCAGCGGGCTGGATCCGCCCCGGCGAAGACGTGCCCAGCGTGGCCACCGGGGTGCGGAGCCCGGAAGTGATGACCATGATGCACCTCTGACTCACCTCTGCTCCTGCTCCTGCTCCTGCTCCTGCTCCTGCCCCTGCCCTCAAGACGCCTTCGGCGCCGCCCGCATCCCCACGTAGCAGCACTCCGTGCCGTCCGTCAGCGTCGAGAACACCACCGGCATGTAGTCCTCGCTGAACGAGGGGCCCGCGCCCGAAGCCGCGAAGACCTTGTCCGTCACCGGGGTCAGGTCCATCTCCAGGGGCGGGGAGAACTCCGCCATGCCGTCGACGAACTCGTAGGTCAGCCGCGCGGTGTCCCCGTCCCCGGAAGCGGCCGTGACCGTGATGATCACGCCCTCCCGCTTGTACGTCCCGGCGAGCGGGGTCATGTCCACCGCAGGCGGCACCTCCGCGGGGGCGAACGCGTCCGGCATCCGGACCCCCGCGAGCTCGCCCAGGAGCTCGCGGAACAGGGCCGCGTAGAGCTGGCGCGCTCCCCCGCCGTTCGTGAGCAGGACCACCGCCACGCCTGCCTCCGGGACCACGCGCAGGTATCCGTACTGGCCGATCGAGGCGCCGTCGTGGCCGTAACCGGGGATGCCCTCCCAGTCGTAGAGCGTCCAGCCGAGACCCCAGCCGTCCGCGCTGACCGTCCACTTGTCGGGGACATCGACCTCGCGCCGCTGCATCCGCGCCACCGCGTCGGCGGACAGGACGCGGGTGCCGTCCGGGGCCGTGCCGCCCGCCAGGTGCATCCGCGCCAGGCGGGCCACGTCGCCCGCGGTGACCAGGACCCTGCCGTACGGGCCCGCCGAGCGCGGCATCAGGTCCCAGGCCGGTGCCGGGCCGGGGTCCTGGCCGGGCTCGCCCAGGTGACTCATCGCCACGCGGAAGCGCAGCGCCTCCTCGGGCAGCGTCATCGAGTGGTCGAGCCCGAGCGGGGTGAAGAGGCGGTCCTTCAGGGCCTGGTCCCAGGTCTGGCCGGTGACGACCTCGATGACGCGGCCGAGGACGTTGTACCCGAGGCTGCTGTACGAGACCGCCGTCCCCGGCGGGCAGTCCAGGGCCACGCCCTTGCTCGCCTCTACGTAGCGGGCCAGGCAGTCGTCCCCGCGCCCCGCGTCGTAGGTGAAGTCGCAGGTCAACCCGCTGGTGTGGGAGAGCAACTGACGGGTCGTGATGGCCGCCGTGGCCTCCGGGTCGGCCGTGGCGAACTCCGGCACTACGGAGACGACCGGTGCGTCCAGGTCGAGCTCTCCGGAGTCGGCCAGCTGCATCACGACCATCGCCGTGTAGATCTTGGCGATCGATCCGGACTGGAACACGGAGTCCGTCGTGACCTCCACGCCGGTGCCGCGGTGCAGGACGCCGCTGGCCAGCTCGTGGATCTCGCCGCCGGCCAGGACGGCCAGGGTGGCGCCCGGCACGTGGTGCGCGGCGCGCAGCTCGTCGAGGCGTGACTGCCAGCGCCGCACGGTGGTCGGTTCGGTCTTCGTCATGGGGTCCCCTCCGCACGTCGTTCGCTTGTCCGCACACTGTACGGGCGCCGCACAGTGTGCGCAAGAGAAGGAATGCGGGCGACATATACGGGGGAGGCGGCGACATATACCCCTCGCCCCGTTCCGCTCGCCCTTCCGTGGTGCCACCATGCGGAGTCCAGAGAGGTGTCGAGGGGTGTTCCAGGGGCTCCTCGGCAGGGGCGGGGCGGAGGAACGAATGGCAGAGGTGTTCCTGCGGCGGCTGAGCCGCTGGCAGGCGGAGCAGCAGCGTGAGGCGATCGCCGACGTCTATGTCGAGTCCTACGAAGGAGACCCCGGTGCCGAGTACCGGGACCGGCAGGGGTTCCTGCGCAATTTCGAGAACGCCGTACAGCGGACCGACTTCGACATGGTCGTCGCCGACGCGGTGGGCATGATCGGCTGTCTCTACGGCTACCGCGCCGCGCGGACCGGCGAGTGGTGGAAGGGATTCCGCGGGGTGCTGCCCTCGGAGGTCGAGGAGAGCACGGCCGCGGGCCGGGTCTTCATCCTCACCGAGCTGATGGTGGTGCCCGCCTACCGGCGCCGGGGCGTCTCAGAGCGCCTGCGCACGCTGCTGCTCGTGCGGCACTCCACGGATCTGGTCGTCTCGGTCATCAAGCGGGACGACGATCTGGGGCGGGAGGTCCTGCGGTCGTGGGGCTGGACGAAACTCGGGGAGTTCGACCGGAGCGAGACCGGCTCGACGACGCCGCCCCGGCGCGGGGAGACCGAGACGGCGGGGCCCGACGGTCTGGTGTGGGAGGGGTGGATGCGGCCGATGCCCTGAGGAAGCCGAGGCCGACGCCCTGAGGGATGCGGCCGATGGCCCTGAGGGATGCGGCCGGTGGCCTGAGCGCGGCGCGGTGAGGCTCAGGCCACCGCCTTGCTCGCCTTCAACGAGTACATGAGGGGGATGCGCGGGCGGTCCACGGGGAAGCGGTAGGCGCCGTCGCGCAGTTCGAGGGCGCCGAAGCGTTCGAAGAGCGTGGTGTCGTGCTCGTGCAGGAAGTCGATGCGCAGGCCCGCCGACGCCAGGGCCGTGACGACCTCGCCCACCGGGTGCTGCCACTCCACGCTGCGGTTGTGGACGGTGGGCGTCGTCGTGTCCGCGTAGCCGCCGGGAGCCTCGTCGACCCAGGCGTCGCGGGCGAAGTAGTCGTACTCGATCCGGGAGCCCGTGGCGTCGTCCAGGATGTCCGCGAGCGGGTGAAACTCGGAGAGGTAGAGGAAACCGCCGGGCGCGACGAGCGCCGCCGCGGTCTCGGCCCAGCGCTGGATGTCGGGGAGCCAGCACAGGGCGCCCACGCCGGTGTAGACGATGTCGTACGAGGAGTCGGGCACCGCATCCGCCGCGTCGTACACGTCGGCGGCGACGAAGGACGCCCGGTCGGGGCCGAGGCCGAGTTCGGCGGCGAGGTCGCGGGCCGCGTCGACGGCGGGCTCGGAGAAGTCGAGCCCGACCACGCGGGACGCGCCGTGCCGGACCCAGCTGAGGGTGTCGAGGCCGATGTGGCACTGGAGGTGGAGCAGCGCGCGCCCGGTGACGTCACCGACCTCCGCGAGCTCGAAGGCGCGCAGCGGGTCCTTGCCGGAGCGGAACGCCTCCAGGTCGTAATAGTCGCTGGCGAGATGGAGGGGGACGCGTTCGTCCCAGCGTTTTCGGTTGGCCTCGCGCCAGTCGGCGGGGGTCGGTGAGTACATTCCAGAAAGTTATCCACAGGCTGGGGACCCTCGCCAGCGGATTGTCGGCGTGTGCGTGCAGTATGGGGTCCATGAGCGACTTGGGTGCGGGTGCAGTGGATACGCAGGGTGCGGACGAGGGCGCCGGAATGCCGGACTGGGAGAAGCGGTTCCGTGCGCCGCGGGTGTCGCTGCCCGACTGGGCCGAGGACGCCCCCGACCGGTCCCTCTTCGTGTCGAACGCGACGGGGACGTACGAGCTGTACGCATGGGACCGCGCCACCGGCGAGCAGCGCCAGGTGACGGACCGGGCGAACGGCACGACGGACGGCCTGCTCTCGCCGGACGGCGAGTGGATCTGGTGGTTCAACGACACGGACGGCGACGAGTTCGGCGTCTGGATGCGCCAGCCCTTCGCGGGCGGCGGCGCCGACGAGCCCGCGGTGGCTGGCCTCGAAGCGTCCTATCCGGCGGGCATCGCCCTCGCGCGGGACGGCAGGATGTCCGTCGTCGGCCGCTCGACGGACGAGGACGGCTCGACGATTTATGTCGTACGGGAGCCGGGCGCCGACCCCGTCGAGATCTATCGCCACCGCGAGTCCGCGGGCGTCGGCGACCTCTCCAGGGACGGCTCGCTGATCGCCGTCGAGCACACGGAGCACGGCGACGCGATGCACTCCACCCTCCGGGTGATCAGGCCCGACGGCTCCACGGTCGCCGAACTCGACGACACCGAGGGCGGCACGGTCGAGCTGGGCCTCGAAGTGCTCGGCTTCGCGCCGGTGGACGGGGACACGCGGCTGCTCGTCGGGCATCAGCGGCGCGGCCGCTGGGAGCCGATGGTCTGGGACGTGGCGTCGGGCAAGGAGACGGAGCTGGCGCTCGACCTGCCGGGCGACGTGAGCGCCGAGTGGTATCCGGACGGCTCCGCCCTGCTCATCGTGCACAGCTTCGAGGCCCGCAGCGAGCTGTTCCGGTATGTGTTCGCCTCCAGCGAGCTGATCGAGGTCGAGACGCCCAAGGGGTCGGTGTCGGGAGCGACGGCGCGGCCGGACGGCAGCGTGGAGT
This sequence comes from Streptomyces sp. NPDC046925, assembly GCF_040644915.1. Lineage (NCBI taxonomy): Bacteria > Bacillati > Actinomycetota > Actinomycetes > Kitasatosporales > Streptomycetaceae > Streptomyces > Streptomyces sp. NPDC046925. Next base: position 192,426 of record NZ_JBEYWZ010000005.1, read on the forward strand.
ACCTGTGGTCGTCGGCCGCCGAGCCGCCGGTGGTGCGCTCCACGGCGGGCGGCGTCGTGCTCGACCCGCCCGGCATGAAGGCCCCGGCCTCCGTGCCCGTGGAGGACGTCTGGGTGGAGGGCCCCGGCGGCCGGGTCCACGCCCTCGTACAGAAGCCGGCCGGCACGAGCGGCCCGCTCCCCACGGTCTTCGAGATCCACGGCGGCCCCACGTGGCACGACAGCGACGCGTTCGCGGCGGGCCCGGCGGCCTGGGTGGACCACGGGTACGCGGTGGTCCGGGTGAACTACCGCGGCTCGACGGGGTACGGCCGCGAGTGGACGGACGCCCTCAAGCACCGCGTCGGCCTGATCGAGCTGGAGGACATCGCGGCGGTCCGGGAGTGGGCGGTGACGTCGGGCCTCGCGGACCCGGCCCGGATCGTCCTGGCCGGCGGCTCCTGGGGCGGGTATCTCACGCTGCTCGGCGTCGGCACCCAGCCCGACGCCTGGGCGCTCGGCCTGGCCGCGGTCCCCGTCGCGGACTATGTGACGGCGTACCACGACGAGATGGAGGCCCTGAAGGCCATGGACCGCACGCTCCTGGGCGGCACGCCCGAGGAGGTCCCCGAGCGCTTCGAGGCCTCGTCCCCGCTGACGTACGTGGACGCGGTGAAGGCCCCGGTCTACATCTCGGCGGGGGTGAACGACCCGCGCTGCCCGATCCGCCAGATCGACAACTACGTGGACCGGCTGAAGGCCCGCGAGGCGGTACATGAGGTGTACCGGTACGACGCGGGGCACGGCTCGCTCGTCGTGGACGAGCGGATCAAGCAGGTGCGGCTGGAACTGGACTTCACCGAGCGACACCTCCGCTGACAGGGGCCACCGGGGAGGAACCGGTACACACCCCGCGGCCCGTCTCCCGCAGGCGCCCCCGTACCGTGGGGGTGTGTACCGGTTCCTGCTGACGCCCCGATGGTGGGGGATCAACGTCTTCGTACTGCTGGCCATCCCCGTCTGCATCTTCATGGGCTCGTGGCAGCTGGGGCGGTTCGAGGACCGCGTCGAGGCACATGACGCCGCGAAGGCGCAGGCGGACCAGCAGGCGTCGCCCGCGCAGTCACGGAAGAAGGCCGAGCCGCTTGACTCGCTCCTGCCCGTGGACCAGGACACGTCCGGCGAACGGGTGTCGGCGTCCGGCCGGTACGGAAAGCAACTGCTCGTGCCGGGCCGGGAGTTGGACGACAAGCCGGGGTACTACGTCCTGACGCTCCTGCACACCGGCACCGGCAAGGACCTGCCCGTCGTACGGGGCTGGCTCCCCGGTGACGCGAGTACGGCGAAGGCCCCCGCGGCGCCCTCCGGCGAGGTCACCGTGACCGGCGCGCTCCAGGCCTCCGAGAGCCCCGGGTCCAACGGGGTCAGTTCGGCGGGCGGACTGCCGTCCGGGCAGCTCGGCGCCATCAGCGCGGCCTCGCTGGTGAACGTCGTCCAGGGCGATGTGTACGACGCCTGGGTCACCCTGGACAAGGGCGACTCCGGGATGAAGGCGGTCCCGGCGGCCGAACCGGCGAACTCGGGGCTCGACCTCAAGGCCTTCCAGAACCTCGGTTACACCGGCGAGTGGTTCGTCTTCGCGGGGTTCGTCGTCTTCATGTGGTTCCGGCTGTTCCGCCGGGAGCGGGAGTTCGCACGGGACGCCGCCCTCGGGCTGCTGCCGCAGGAGGCAACGGCAGACGGGCCGGATGCCCCGCATCCAGCCCGTCCGTAGAACACCGCAGTCGTTTACGACCGCCGTCGGTTACGACGCCGACAGCATCCCCGTCCGGTAGACCGTCCCCGCACACGCGTTGGGGATCGTCGCGCCCGCCGCGGGCGAGCCCGTCGACGCCGTCAGGGAGACCGTCACTCCGCCTTCGAGTACGCCGCCGTCCTCGCGCACCATCTGCGGCTCCGTGTTGTCCGGCGTGCCGCCGTCCGAGCCGCCGCCCTCGGTGGGCGTCGGGTCGGGGGACGGCTCGCCGCTGTCCGTCGGGCAGCCTTCCGAGGGCACCCAGGCGAACTTCACTTCGTACGCCGCGCCCGGTGCGAGGACCAGCGAGCTGACCGCCTGGCCCGGATCAGGCAGGCCCGTGGCCGCGTCGCCCGCCACGTGCTCGGCGATGCCGATCTTCGCGGGGTCGGCCGCGCCCGTGGTCGACGTGCTCACATTGCCCGGGGCGCTGACCGTGCACGTGGTCCCGGAGACGTTGGCGATCCGGAAGGTGCCGTACACCTTGCCGTCCGCCTCCGCCGCCCCCGCGCTACCGCTGGCGTTGCCGAGCTGGTCGACCGCGCAGGCAGGCGAGCCGGCGGCCGTTGCGCCCGACGGGTCGGGGCCACCTGTCGCGCCGTCGCTGGACGCGTCCTTCCCCTTGCCGCCCTTCTTGTCCTTCTTGTCTTTCTTGTCCTTGGACTTCGAGGGGCCGGAGCCGCTGCCCTCGCCCTTCTCGCCGCCGTCGGGGCCCTTGCCCTCGGTCGAGCCGCCCTGGGTCTGCTCGCTGTTGCCCGCTATCGACGGCCGGTCGTCCGAGCCGCTGCCGGAGTTCGTGACGTGCACGAGAGCGGGGATGGCGGTGCCGATGAAGAGCGCTGCCGCCGCCATGCCGACCACGGCCTGGCGCTTGCGTGCCCGCCGCGCGGGCACCGCATGCCGCAGACGCTCCAGAGCGCGGTCGCTCGGCTCGATCTCCTGGACGGCCGAGCGCATCATCCTGCGCAGCGCCAGCTCGTCGGAGCCGTCGCCGCCGAAGGGTTCATCCGGCACGGCCGCGACCTTCGCGCCCGATGCGGCGCCGGCCTCCGGGCCCGGCTCGGGGCCGGACTCCGGGCCCGGCTCCGGACCGACCTCACCGTCAGCCCCGGGCCCGGACCCGCCTTCGGGCGCGGACTCGGTGGGCTCGTCGCCCTGACCGTGCTTCACAGTTCCGTCCCCAGCATGCTGCTCGAACTCGGCGTTCTCGTCGCGCTCGCGGTGCTCACGCTCGTACTCGTGGTCGCTCATGCCGGTGCCTCCATGGCGACCCGCAGAGCCGCGATCCCGCGCGATCCGTACGCCTTCACCGACCCGAGCGATATGCCCAGGGTCTCGGCGACCTGTGCCTCGGTCATGTCCGCGAAATACCGCAGGACCAGGACCTCGCGCTGGCGGCGCTGGAGACCACGCATGGCCTTGATCAGCTCGTCCCGCTCAAGGAGGTCGTACGCCCCTTCCTCGGCGCTCGCCATGTCGGGCATCGGCTTCGAGAGGAGCTTCAGCCCGAGGATCCGGCGTCGCAGCGCGGACCGCGAGAGGTTCACGACGGTCTGCCGCAGATAGGCGAGCGTCTTCTCCGGGTCACGCACGCGTTTGCGCGCCGAGTGCACCCGGATGAACGCCTCCTGCACGACGTCCTCGCACGAGGCCGTGTCATCGAGAAGCAGCGCCGCCAGTCCGAGGAGCGACCTGTAGTGGGCGCGGTAGGTCTCGGTCAGGTGGTCGACTGTGGTGCCCGCGCTCATCGCCTCCTCAGCGCCCTCGCGCTGAGTCGGGATGCGGGCCGATCTCGTGGTGGGCATGGGGGCGATCACCGGCATGCCGGCGGGCGCACGGGGACGGCGGGGAGGACGCAGGAGTGCGCCTCTCGCCTGAACCGCTGTGAAATCGAGTACCTCTGCCACGCCAGTTGGACACGCCTACCCCGTGGAGGGTTGTACGCATCGCGCGGTGCGTTTGCGGCGGGCATCGTCGCCATTGGTGACGATGCATCAAATGCCCCCATGCGTACCAGCTCTTCCCCTATGCCCAGTTTTCGCAGCGTTCAGGTCACACCCCCGGAGGGCGATCGCAAAGACGCGCCCCGCCCTGCTGCCGGTTGCAGTGGACGGGGACGAATATTGCGAATCTTCGAACGCGGCAATGGTCCAGTTCAAGCGATCCTGGCCATCAAGTTGGACACAGAACTTACACAGATCCCGCAAATTTTGTCGCGGCGGGTCAGCCGGCCGCCACCAGCTCGGCGATCTGGACCGTGTTCAGGGCGGCCCCCTTGCGCAGATTGTCCCCGCACACGAAGAGCTCAAGGGCGGTCGGATCATCCAGCGCGCGCCGCACGCGGCCCACCCACGTGGGGTCGGTCCCCACCACGTCGGCGGGCGTCGGGAACTCCCCCGCGGCCGGATTGTCGAAGAGCACGACACCCGGCGCGGTGGCCAGGATCTCCCGCGCCTTGTCCACCGTGACCTCGTCCTCGAAACGCGCGTGGACGGTCAGCGAGTGCGTGGTCACGACCGGCACGCGTACACACGTGGCCGCGACCTTCAGGTCGGGCAGCCCGAGGATCTTGCGGGACTCGTCCCGCACCTTCATCTCCTCGGACGACCACCCGTCGTCCCGCAGCGTCCCGGCCCACGGCACCACGTTCAGCGCCACGGGCTCCGGGAAGGGCCCGGTGTCGTCCCCGACGGCACGTCGTACGTCACCGGGGCTCGTGCCGAGTTCCGACCCCGCCACCAGCGACATCTGCCGCCGCAGCGTGTCCACGCCGTCCCGCCCGGCCCCGCTCACGGCCTGGTACGAGGAGACGATCAGCTCGCGCAGGCCGAACTCGGCATGCAGCGCGCCGATGGCCACGATCATCGAGAGGGTCGTGCAGTTCGGATTGGCGACGATGCCGCGCGGGCGTACGCGCGCGGCGTGCGGATTGACCTCCGGGACGACCAGCGGCACGTCCGGGTCCATCCGGAAAGCGGCGGAATTGTCCACGACGACGACGCCCTTGGACGCCGCGACGGGCGACCACTGCGCGCTGACCTCGTCGGGCACGTCGAACACCGCCACGTCGACGCCGTCGAAGACGTCCTCGCTCAGCGCGAGGACCTCAAGCTCCTCACCGCGCACGGCCAGCTTCCTGCCGGCCGAGCGCGGTGAGGCCACGAGTCGGATCTCGCCCCAGATGTCGGCGTGCTGCGACAGGATCTGGAGCATGACCGCGCCGACGGCCCCGGTCGCTCCGACGACCGCGAGCGTCGGCTTTCCGGTCATCGCCCGGTGCCTCCATACACCACGGCCTCGTCCGTGTCGGAGTCGAGGCCGAAGGCGGTGTGCACGGCACGCACGGACTCGTTCGCGTCATCGGCGCGGGTCACGACCGAGATGCGGATCTCGGAGGTGGAGATCAGCTCGATGTTCACGCCCGCGTCGCTGAGCGCCTCGAAGAAGGCGGCGGTGACGCCCGGGTTCGTCTTCATGCCCGCGCCGACCAGCGAGATCTTGGCGATCTGGTCGTCGTAGCGCAGGGAGTCGAAGCCGATGTCGGCGCGGGTCTTCTCCAGCGCGTCGATCGCCTTGCGGCCCTCGGCCTTGGGCAGCGTGAACGAGATGTCCGTCAGACCGGTCGAAGCCGCCGACACGTTCTGGACGATCATGTCGATGTTGACCCCGGAGTCCGCGATGGCGCGGAAGATCGAGGCGGCCTCACCCGGCTTGTCCGGCACGCCGACGACCGTGATCTTGGCCTCCGAGGTGTCGTGCGCGACACCGGAGATGATGGCCTGCTCCACCTTGCGGTCCCCTTGCGGTTCGTTGCTGACCCACGTGCCCTGCAGTCCCGAGAAGGACGAGCGGACGTGAATCGGGATGTTGTAACGGCGGGCGTACTCCACACACCGGTGGAGCAGCACCTTGGACCCGGAGCTCGCGAGCTCCAGCATGTCCTCGAACGAGATCCAGTCGATCTTCCGGGCCTTCTTCACCACACGGGGGTCGGCGGTGAAAACGCCGTCCACGTCCGTGTAGATCTCGCAGACCTCGGCGTCGAGCGCGGCCGCGAGGGCGACGGCGGTCGTGTCGGATCCACCACGCCCGAGCGTGGTGATGTTCTTGCCCTCCTGGCTGACGCCCTGGAATCCGGCGACGATGGCGATGTTGCCCTCGTCGACCGACGTCCTGATGCGCCCGGGGGTGACATCGATGATCCGCGCTTTGTTGTGGACGGAGTCGGTGATGACACCGGCCTGGCTGCCCGTGAACGACTGGGCCGCGTGACCCAGGTTTTTGATCGCCATGGCAAGGAGGGCCATGGAGATCCGCTCCCCGGCGGTCAGCAGCATGTCGAATTCACGCCCGGCAGGAATCGGGGATACCTGCCCTGCAAGATCGATCAACTCATCCGTCGTGTCACCCATGGCGGACACCACGACAACGACCTGATGGCCGTTCTTCTTGGCGTCGACAACCCTCTTGGCGACCCGCTTGATGCCCTCGGCATCGGCTACGGAGGAGCCTCCGTACTTCTGCACGACAAGGCTCACGTGCGCTCCTCGCTCAGTCCGTCTCTTACCGCACTGCTGCGGTCGGCTCAGTCTAACGAGCGGCCGAAATTCGCCTCGCTGATATCACATGGTGAGATGTCCCGCCCACCAGGTGATCATCCGCAGGGCGTACACCCCCGCTGCTCGGGAGGTACGTTCCGACCGCTCGGCTTGGCACATGCCCGTTTGAAAGTGGGCCACTCCGAAAGTGGGGCGGGTCACAGCCCCGCGCCCCGCCCTTCCCAGGCCCCACCCCCTCCCGCGCCTCAGCCTTCCCGGGCCTCAGGCGGCATAGTCCTTGAGTTTCTCGGCGCGTGGGGTGGTCGCCGACTTGGGACACCCCTCGGCGGAGTCGCCGCCGATCGCGGGGTGGTGGATGTCGGAGTTCTGGACTATTCTGAAAACTCAACTAGTCGAGGAGGCGGGGCAGATGCCGGAAGTCAGTTCCGCGTGGCTGCGGGCGGCGCTGCCGCTGTGCCTGCTCGGCATGCTGGAGCGCGGCGAGAGCTATGGGTACGCGCTGCTTCAGGAGTTGAGCGCAGCCGGGCTGTCCAACGCCAAAGCGGCCACGCTCTATCCGGCCCTGACCAGGCTGGAAGAGGAAGGCGCCGTCGACATCCGCTGGAGCGCGGGCGAGGGCGGGCCCGGGCGGAAGTACTACAGCCTCACGGACGCGGGGCGCGAGCGGCTGGTCGTCGAGTATCACGCCTGGCGCGACTTCGACGGCGTGGTGACGGCCTTGGCCGGCTCAGACGACCGACGGGAACACCAACGGGAACTAGGGGGACACGATGGTTCGCACGGAGAAGCAGAAGTCCGCGACGCAGAAGTCCGAGAGGCAGAAGCAGACGTCTGACCGGGCCGGCGGGGGCGACGACGCGCAGTGGGCCGCGGAGTTCGAGATCGCGTTGGCCGTGGAGCATTCAGCGCCCGACGGACTCGCCGAGCAGGTCCTTGAGGAGACTCGGCTGACCGCCGTCGAGGCGGGGACATCCATCAGGGAGGTCTTCGGCGATCCCGGCGCGTATGCCGCGACCGTCGCCGCCGAGCGGATCGACGAGGCGCATCGCAGCTCCGTCGACCTCGAAGGGTTCGCCGCGGGCGACCGGTTCACGAGCTCGCTGCTGCTGGCCGCCGGTCAAGTCTTCCTGTTCGGCGCGGTGTTGTGGGTGAGCAATGGCCTCTGGGTCGATGTCGGCTGGCCCACGGGTGGCTCCGGTCTGCTGCTCGCCGCGCTCGTCGTGCTCGTGACCGGCGTCATTCCCGAGCTTCGGGCTGCGGGGCGGCTTCGCGCCGGGCGGGCCGCCATGGCCTGCGCCGGGCTGCTCGTCCTGGCCTGCGCCGCGGGGTTCACCGCCATACCCCGAGGACCCCAAGTCAGCGTCCCGGCGCCCTCGTTGTTCGTTGTCGCCGCGCTGGTGGGCGTGCTGGGGTGGCGTCTTTCCCCCGAGCGCGCGGGGCGCTGGTTCCGCGGACGTGCCGCCGAGCCTTCCGGGGTCATACGGAACGACGACAACGACAACGACGACAACGAAGCCTGGCTGACGCGGCTCTCCGCGTTGCTGCGGGGGCGGCACGGGGTGTCCGCGGGGGCCGCCGCGCGGTCCGTGGCCGAGGCGCGGGACCATCTCGCCGCTTCGGGCGGGCGTGCCGCGGACGAGTTCGGGGACGTCGAGGTCTACGCACTGCGGCTCAGCGAAGGCCCGGAGAAGTCACGGCGCGCGGCACGGGCCGAGTTGGTGCCCACCGCCCTGTTCACCGGGGGTCTTCTCTGGTGGGGTTTCGACCTGCTGAGCGATCCGGAGCCCGGGTCACCGTGGTTCTGGGCGAAGGCCGCCGTACTGATCGCCGGCATCTGGGCCTGGATCACCACCACGTCGTCCCTGTGGCAGAAGCTGCGGCCGGGCGGCGCGGGCCGAACGGGCGGCGGCACAGGCTCCAGGGCCTGACGCCGACCGCCCGTCACGGTGACTGGTCAGTGCGGTGCTGCGTTACCGCGCTACCGCGTCACCGCTTTACCGCCTTACTGCACCGAGCGCAGGCCCAGGGGGCCGGCGATTTCCTCTGCCATGACCTTGCCCGCCGCTTCGGCGAGTGCGTCCTCGGCCAGGTCTTCGTCCGTGTCCAGGCCGTTGAGGTCTTCGAGGGGCTGGTTCAGGCGGATGTGGGCCACCAGGGACTGGAGGGCACGCAGGGCGCCCGAAGCGGTGGAGCCCCAGTTCGAGAAGTACGAGAACTGCCACCACCAGAGGGCTTCCACGGTGCGGCCCGCGCGGTAGTGGGCGAGGCCGTGGGAGAGGTCGGCGATCACGTCGGCCAGGTCGTCCGAGATGCGGCAGGCGACCGGAGCCTTGCGGGGCTCGTACGGGTCGAAGACCTCGGAGTAGACGTCGATCGGCTCCAGCATGGCGGCCAGGCGTTCGCGCAGGTCGTCCACGTCGCGCTCCGGGCCGAGATCGGGCTCGTAGCGCTCCTCGGGGACGATGTCCTCGTGCGCGCCCAGGCGGCCGCCCGCGAGGCAGAGTTGGGAGACTTCGAGGAGGAGGAAGGGGATGGCCGAGTCGGGCTCGTCGCCCTTGGCCACCTCCGTCACCGCGACGATGAAGCTCTCGATCTGATCCGAGATCTGCACGGCGAAGGAGTCCGGATCCTGCACGTCGGCGTGCAGGAGGACCGTCGGGTCGGCAGCAGCGATCGGCTCGGGGACGAGCGCCGCTTCCTGCTCCGGCTTCGTGGACTTCTCAGGCTGCTTCTTAGACATCTAGGAGTCGTCTCCCCTCGAAGGCGCGGCCCAGGGTGACCTCGTCCGCGTATTCCAGATCTCCCCCGACAGGGAGCCCGCTGGCCAGGCGGGTGACCTTCAGGCCCATGGGCTTGATCATGCGCGCGAGGTACGTCGCCGTGGCCTCCCCCTCCAGGTTGGGGTCCGTGGCGAGAATCAGCTCGGTGACCGTGCCGTCCGCCAGGCGCGCGAGCAGTTCTCGTATCCGCAGATCGTCCGGGCCGACACCCTCGATGGGGCTGATCGCTCCGCCCAGTACGTGGTATTTCCCCCGGAACTCGCGCGTACGCTCGATCGCCACGACGTCCTTCGGCTCCTCGACGACGCAGATGACGCTCGGGTCGCGGCGCGGGTCGCGGCAGATGTTGCAGAGCTCTTCCTGTGCGACGTTGCCGCAGGTCGCGCAGAAGCGGACCTTGTCCTTCACCTCAAGGAGGGCGTGCGCGAGGCGGCGTACGTCCGTGGGCTCCGCCTGCAGGATGTGGAAGGCGATCCGCTGCGCGCTCTTGGGACCGACGCCGGGCAGCCTGCCCAACTCGTCGATGAGGTCCTGAACCACGCCTTCGTACACGGGGTGCCTTTCCTGTCCTGCTCTTGTCGGGTTTCGCGCTTTGGTACGTACGGTAGTTGGCCCGTGGCCCTCTTAGAAGGGAAGGCCGGAACGACCGCTAGAACGGGAGGCCGGGGATTCCTCCGCCGCCCAGGCCCTGCGCGAGCGGGCCGAGCTTCTGCTGCTGGAGCGCCTGCGCGTTCTCGTTCGCCGCCTGGACCGCCGCGACGACCAGGTCCGCGAGGGTCTCGGTGTCCTGCGGGTCGACCGCCTTGGGGTCGATCACCAGGCCGCGCAGCTCGCCGGAGCCGGTGACCGTCGCCTTGACGAGACCGCCGCCCGCCTGGCCTTCGACCTCGGTGCGCGCGAGCTCCTCCTGCGCGGTCGCGAGGTCCTGCTGCATCTTCTGGGCCTGCTGGAGCAACTGCTGCATGTCGGGCTGGCCACCACCGGGGATCACGATCAGCTCCTGTCTCGACGGTCTGTGCAGGTATTTACGGTGGATTTTCCACCTGGAACGAGCCTACGTGGTCGGGGGAGCCATCGCCCCAGCACTCTTTCGAGTGAGACCAGCCGTCCTCCTATACCTGATCAAGCGCCTCGTCCGGGCGGAAATACCGCGAATCCGGGCTCACGGCCACCCATTGGGCGGTAGGACTGGGGCTGCGCATGACTTCAGTCGCGTCAGTCGCATCGGTCGCATTGGTCACGAGAGCCGCTGCATCACCAGCTGTCACGGGGCGCGCACCGCAGGGAACCGCCGCAGGGACCAGTCAGGGATCTCGTAGAGGTAGAGGGAGTGCCGGGTGAGCCAGCCGGAGATGCAGCCCGAGGGGGTGCCCCTGGAGGGGCAGGGTGCCGGGGCGGATGGGCACGGCTATCGGCTCGGGGATCTGGCGGGGCGGGCCTTCCCGCTCGGCGACTGGGGCGAGCCGGCCCAGCGGCTCGACGAGCTGTACCGGTGGGTGGAGCTGGGGGCGCTCAGCACCGTGCAGTGGTACCTGTCCGACCGGGCGTGGAAGCGGCGCGGGGCGCGGCTTGCGCGGGTCGGGGCGGCGGTGGGGGCCGTGGGCGCGGGGGTGCTTCCGCTGCTCGATCTGGCGGGGGCGGTGGCGGGTGTCGCCACGTGGGGGTTCGTCTCGCTGCTCGCGGGGGCCGCGTGTGTGGGGTGCGACCGGTTCTTCGGCCTCACGTCCGGGTGGATGCGGGACGTGGCCACCGCGCAGGCCGTGCAGCGGCGGCTTCAGGTGCTCCAGTTCGACTGGGCGTCGGAGAGCGTGCGGGAGGTGCTCGGGCCTACCGAGGGCACTGCCAGTGAGGCTGCCGAGCGGTGTCTGGGGGTGCTTCGGCGGTTTTCGGAGGACGTGACGGAGCTTGTGCGGGCAGAGACGGCGGACTGGATGGTGGAGTTCCGGTCGGGGCCCGCGCCGTTGGCCATGCAGGCCTCGGGTCCTGCCTCCCGGGGGGAGGCAGGTTCCGCCCTTCCCGCGCGGGCCGCGTTGCCGCCGGGGGCTCGGCCGAACATGCCCCGGCAGCGGCCGCCGGAGCCTCGGTAGGGGCGGGGTGCCCGGGGCTGGGTACGGGGAGCGGGTGCGGGTCAGGGCCGGCCCTGCGGGGCTCTCCCCACAGAGCCAATCAGCGCGCTCCGCGCGCGGGCGCCCCTTCCCGAAACCGTCAGCTGTAGATGATCATTGAGCCCTGCGCCAGGCTTCGGGTCGTTGCCGCGTGGAGGCCCAGCCATACGTGGCGTTCTCTGGCGAAGGGGCTGTCGTCGGGGGGAGCCGGGGCCGCCGGTTCCTCCAGGGATGTGGGGGCCTCGGGCGGGGTCGGCGGGCGCGGAGGGTTGGCCGGGTCGATGCCGATGGACGGGGCCACGAACTCCAGCTCCCGGAGCAGTCCGTGGGACGAGCCCAGCGGGCCGCCCCCCGAGAGGAGTTCGTCGTTCGAGAGAGGTGCGGGGAAGTCCACCGGGACGTACGCCCCCGCGTGGTCGTAGTGCCAGACCAGGTGCGACTGCTGGGCGGTCGAGTCGAACATCTCCAGCAACTGCTCGTAGTCACCGCCCAGTTCGTCGACCGGGGTCACTTCGAGGCCGCAGACCTGGAGCAGATAGGCCCGGCGCAGGAAATGCAGCGCGTCGTAGTCGAACCCCGCCACCGGGGCGACGTCCCCGGACAGGCCCGGCATATAGGCGAAGACGGGGACGGAGGGCAGTCCCGCCTCGTGCAGCGCCTTGTCGTACACCGCGATCTCTTCCGCGAAGGGATTGTCGGGGCTGTGGCACAGCACGTCGACGAGCGGGACCAACCACAAGTCACAGGCCAAAGGGTGCTCCTCAGGTCAGAGGGTCAGAGAGTCAGAAGGTCAGAGAGTCGGAAGTCGGGCTCAGGTCCGGCTGATGTCGGACATCGGACGTTCCTCGCGTTCAGGCAGCGTAGTCCGGGCGGACGCCCGCTAGCTGCCCCTGTGCAGATCCCAGATCCACACCCCGTCTACCCACTTTCCCGGCCGGTCAAGGAGTTGTTCCACCGTCTCCCGCAGTGCGGCGTCGTGCGGTTGCGGGGCGAGGACCAGTACTCCGGCCTTCCAGTACGCCAGGTCCTCGCGCGCGGCCTCGCGCCACGCGTCCGTGAGCTTCGGGGCACGGCCCGAGTCCCGGACGTCGCGCAGGAGGTTCAACGTATTGCGGGGCGAGGCTCCGTAGATGCCGATGCGCTCCGGACCCCACGGCCCGTTGAAGTAGCCGCCGGGCAGGCTGAAGCCCAGGTCGGCGGTGGTCTGCCAATGCAGCGCCGTCGCCGCTGCCGGGTCCGGCAGCGGTACCGGTACGAGGGACTCGCCCTCGCCCAGGTACTTCCGCCACGTCCCGTCGGCGATGAACGCGGGCGGCTGCTCGCGCTCCACCGCCCGCAGCGGCGCCGGCACGATCGGCAGCAGCGCGAGGGCGACCGCGGCCACGCCCGCGTACCGCGTCGCCGTCATCGGGCGCTCCGGAGCGAGAAGGCGGGCGAGCGCCAGGGCGAGCAGCATGCCGAGCGCCGGAGCGCACACCATCGCCACCCGCGATTCGATGACCGACTCGAAGAGGGGGGCGTGCGCCAGGGGCGCCCACGGGCCGGGAAGCACGATGTCCGTCAGCGGAATCCGGAACTTCGGGCCCAGCGAGAGCAGCGCCGCCGCGACGGCCGTGAACGCCAGCGCCTTCACCACCGCCCGCTCCCAGAAACGTACGACGATCGCGAAGGCGAGGGCGACCAGGGGCCAGCCGTAGAAGGCGTTCTGCTCGGTGGGGTTCTGGGCGAGGGCGTTCGCGGTCTCCTCGCTGCCCGCGAGCGAGCGTTCCGCGAAGGAGAGGAGGGCGAGCGGGCTGTTGCCGGCGTTGTCGCCGTGCAGCACGCTCGCATAGCTCTGCGGCCCGAAGAACTGCCAGTAGAGCGGGAAGGCGACCAGCGGGACCGTGACCGCCACGGCCACTCCGAGGCCGCGCGCCAGGGGGCGGAAGGCGTCCCTCGCCACGTCCCTGCGCACGAACCCGTACGCCGCCGCGAACAGCAGCATGCCCATCGCCGCGAGCAGCAGCGGCTCCTCGCCGAGGAAGATCTGGTACGTCGTGAAGAGCCCGAGGACGACCCCGTCGCGCCGGACACGGGTGCCCTCGCAGAGCCGCAGCGCCCTGTCGATGATCAGCGGGATCATGAACAGGACCATGAAGTTCGGGTGCGCGTGGGCGTGGCTGATCATCGGTGGCGCGAAGGCGGCGAGCGCCGCGCCGACCACCGCCGCGCCCCGGTGCCGTACGAGACGCTTGCGGATCAGCCAGTACCAGGCGACCCCGGTCGCGGCCAGGCCGAGCGTCATCGCCGCGTTCAGGGCGACCGCGGGGCCGAAGAGCCAGGTCACCGGGGCGAAGGGGACGGAGAGGCCGAGCATGACCGTGTTGGCCATGAGGTTCACGCCGTCCGGGGCGTTCTGGAGGGTCGTGAAGAGGGGGTTGTGGAGGTGGCGGACGTTGTCCGCCGTCACCGCGAAGAACCACTCCCACTGGTTCTGGTCCTGGAGGGAGTCGGGGAGGTAGCGGTCGCCGGGTGCGATCAGGCGGCCCGAGTAGAGGGTGACCGCCATGGACAGGAAAAGCGCCGCCACGAGCAGATCCACCGGGCGGACCGTGCGGGCCTTGAGCGAGGTCAGCTCGGCGAGGACCTTCACGTAGTCGAAGGGCCGGACCTTGGAGCCCTCCTGGTGCGCCCAGCGCACCGGCACCTCGGCGACCGGCCAGCCGGAGCGGCGGAAGTACTGCAGTATCTCGACGTCGATGCCCCAGCCGCGCAGGCGGGACGCGGCGAAGGCCGCACGCGCGTGGTCGCCGTCGAAGAGCTTGAAGCCGCACTGGGTGTCGCGGATTCCGGGGACGGCGACCGTGCGTATCAGGAAATTGCCGGTACGGCCGAGGAGTTCGCGCAGGCGGTGCTGGTGGGCCTCGATCGTGGCGTCCGCTCCCGCGCGGGAGCCGATCGCCGCCGTGTGGCCGTCGGTGAGCGCCTTGTCCAGGCACTCCAGTTCCTCGATGGGGGTGGCCAGATCGGCGTCGGTGATCAGTACGCGGTCGCCGCGCGAGGCGAGGACGCCGAGGCGCAGGGCGTGGCCCTTGCCGCGGTTGCGGTCGGAGTGGATCAGCTGGACGCGGAAGTCGGCGGCCTCGGCGTCGGCCGCGATGTCGAGGGTGCCGTCGGTGGAGCCGTCGTCCACGACGATCAGCTCCCACCGGGGGCGCTCGCCGCCCTCCGCGTATCCGTCGTCGAGGTACGCCCGGATCGCGTCGAGCGTGGGGGCCAGGCGCCGTTCCTCGTTGTAGGCGGGGACGACGACGGTCAGGTCCACGCTCATGCGGCGGCCGCGAGACGTTCGATGAGTTCGAGCGAGTGGGTGTTGTACTCGTCGATGATTCTGTGCGCGGCCTCGGGGTCGCGGCGCGCGAGGGCGTCCACGAGCTCGGTGTGCCGGGCCCACAGGGTGCCGCGCAGGTCACCGTCGCCGCGTTCGACGGCGCGGCGGAGGTAGGTGACGGCGCAGACCCAGGACTGGACGCGGATGCGGTGCAGGAAGTCCGAGAGGTAGGCGTTGCCGAAGAGGGCGCTGAGCTCGCGCCAGAAGCGCAGGTCGTAGCCGATGAGGACGTTCAGGTCGCCCGCGCAGGCCGCGCGCGACGCTTCCTCGCCGCGGCGGCGTACGGACAGGAGGGCGGCGGAAGCTTCCTCCGGGCCCTTGGGCCCCAGCGGGGTGCCCTTGCGCAGGAGGTCGCGGAAGATGCCGTCGGCGACGAGCCTGCGGGCCTCCAGCATGCCGCGGTAGTCCGCGAGGGAGTGCTCGTGGACGCGGTAGCCGCGGTGCTGGTCGGCGTCGAGGAGGCCTTGCGCGGCGAGGTTCACCAGGGCCTCGCGGACGGGGGTCGCGGAGACGCCGTACTGCTCGGCGATCTCCTTGACCGTGAACTCCTGGCCCGGCTCCAGACGGCCGCCGAGGATCTCGTCGCGCAGCGCGTCGGCGATCTGCTGGCGCAGAGTGCTGCGGATGACGGCGGGGCCGTCGGTGCCGGGCATCTGGGTTCCCTCGCGGAGTCGTTTCGGTGACCGTCGTTTACTTACGAGCACGTCAGACTACGCGGTCGGGGTTCCCTGCCCCGGGCATCCGGTTTCCGGCGCCCGGCAGCAAGGTGCCCCGCGAGGGAACGATTACACCGTGTGTTCGTCCGCCACTGTGAGCGCCGCGTCCAGTGCCGCGAGGCCCTCCTTGGCCTCCGTGTCCGTGATGTTGCACGGGGGGACGACGTGGGTGCGGTTCATGTTGATGAAGGGCCACAGGCCCTGCTTCTTCGCGGCGGCGCCGAACGCGGCCATCGGGGCGTTCGCCTCGCCCGTGGCGTTGTACGGGACGAGGGGCTCGCGGGTCTCCTTGTCCTTGACCATGTCCAGGGCCCAGAACATGCCGAGGCCGCGTACCTCGCCGACGCTCGGGTGCCGCTCGGCGAGCTCCGCGAGGCCGGGCGCGATGATCTCCGTACCGACGCGGGCCGCGTTCTCGACGATGCCCTCGTCCGCCATGACGTTGATCGTCGCCACCGCCGCCGCGCAGGCCAGCGGGTGGCCGGAGTACGTGAGACCGCCCGGGTAGGGCCTGCGGGCGAACGTCTCGGCGATGGCGGAGGAGATCGCGACGCCGCCCAGCGGGACGTAGCCGGAGTTCACGCCCTTCGCGAAGGTGAGGAGGTCGGGCACGATGCCGCCGTCGAAGTGGTCGGCGGCGAACCACTTGCCGGTGCGGCCGAAGCCCGCCATGACCTCGTCCAGGACGAAGACGATGCCGTGGCGGTCGCAGATCTCGCGTACGCCCTTGAGGTAGCCCGGCGGCGGGAGCATGATGCCCGCCGTGCCGGGGACGGACTCCAGGATGATCGCCGCGATCGTCTGCGGGCCCTCGAAGGCAATGGTGTCCTCGAGGTGCTGGAGGGCGCGCTCGCACTCCTGCTGCTCGTTCTCGGCGTAGAAGGGGCTGCGGTAGAGGAACGGCGCCCAGAAGTGGACGACGCCCGCCGAGCCGGTGTCGGAGGCCCAGCGGCGGGGGTCGCCGGTGAGGTTGATCGCGGTGGAGGTGCCGCCGTGGTACGAGCGGTAGGCCGAGAGGACCTTGGGGCGGCCGGTGTGCAGGCGCGCCATGCGGGTCGCGTTCTCCACGGCCTCCGCGCCGCCGTTGGTGAAGAAGATCTTGTCCAGGTCGCCGGGGGTCCGCTCGGCGATGAGGCGTGCGGCCTCGGAGCGGGCTTCCACGGCGAAGGCGGGCGCGAAGGTCGTCATCTCCGCCGCCTGCTGCTGGATCGCGGCGACGACCTTCGGGTGCTGGTATCCGATGTTCGTGAAGACGAGGCCGCTGGTGAAGTCGAGGTAGCGGTTGCCTTCGTAGTCCCAGAAGTACGAGCCCTCCGCGCCGGCCACGGCGAGGGGGTCGATGAGCTCCTGGGCGGACCAGGAGTGGAAGACGTGAGCGCGGTCTGCTGCCTTTACGGCTGCGCCGACCTGGGGGTTCGGGTTCGGCTGAGGGGTCATGGGGCTGAGGGTAAATGTCCACGGTGTGGACGGGACATGGGCGTCCTGTTTTGCGGGGGCGGGGGGTACTGGACAGTGTGTCGGGCTCTTCCCTCGCCGGGGGCGGGGATCGGCGCGAGGGCCTTGTACGTGCCGCAATCACCGGCTTCGCCGAGTTCGTCCTCAAACGCGGGACGGGCTGATCTTCCGCGGCACGGGCTGAATCAGTCGTCTGTGTCCGCCACCACCCTCGCCCCCGGCCTCCCGTCCTCCCCGCAGCGGATTTCGTACGGGAGGTCGTCCTGCTCGTCGTCGTCGCTCGGTTCCGCCTCCAGGCGGGCCACCCTGCCCGGGCCGCGCTCGACGTCGTCGTCGATGTGGAAGCCGTCCGACGGGCTCCACGAGACGAGGTACACCGTGCCGTCCTCCCTGCACTCGACCGTCGCCGTTCCGCCCGTGAAGCGCAGGGTCGAGCGCTCCGATGCCGGCTTGGAGGGCGTGCCGGACGGCGAAGGCGACTTCGGCGGTGACGCCGATGCCGACGCTGACGGCGACGCCGATGTCGCCGACAACGCCCGCTCCACCGCGGCCTCGTCCAGGGGATGGCTGTGTGCGGCGTCCCCGCTGTCCGACGTGGCCAGCTGCCAAGCGCCCAGCGCTCCCGCGGCCGTCCCCATCGCCACCCATGCCGCGGTCACCGCCGCGTTCCGCCACTTCCTCATCCGGCCACTGTGCCGCAGAGTTTCCTAACGCCCGGTTAAGGGGCGGCCAAAGCAGCTGACTACGGTGGATGTATGGCCCATCTTCTCGTCGTGGAGGACGATCCCCAGCTGCGCGGCGCCCTCGTACGGGCTCTGCGCGACAAAGGGCACGCCGTAGCCACCGCGCCCAGCGGCATGGCAGGTCTGGACGCGGCGGTCACGCACCGCCCCGACCTCGTCGTACTCGACCTGGGCCTCCCGGACGTGGACGGCTCCCAGGTACTGCGCATGCTGCGAGCCGTCAGCGACGTGCCCGTCATCGTCGCGACCGCCCGCGACGACGAACCGGAGATGGTGGCGGTCCTCGAGGACGGCGCCGACGACTACATCGTCAAGCCGTTCGGCGCGGCCCAGCTGGACGCCCGTATCAAGGCCGTCCTGCGCCGCCTGGGCGCCGGCGAAGTGACCGAGGAACCCCTGCGCGTGGGGGGACTGGCCATCGACCCGGCTTCCCGCGAAGTCACCCTGGACGACGGCCCCCTCGACCTCACCCCCCGTGAGTTCGACCTCCTCGCCTACCTCGCCCACCGCCCCGGCCAGGTCGTCTCCCGCCGCGAACTCCTCGCCGAGGTGTGGCAGCAGCCGCTGGGCGGCGCCGACAAGACCGTCGACGTCCACCTCTCCTGGCTCCGCAGAAAACTCGGCGAGACCGCCCAGGCCCCCCGCTACCTCCACACGGTCCGCACGGTGGGCGTAAAACTCACGCCTCCCGAAGAGAGCCAGGCCCCCACGCTCCCGCAGCCGCGCGACGCACGTGAGGGGGTGCGCCGGTATTTCCGCCCGGAGCACGGTTCGCAGGACTCCGGGACCGAAGCAGACGGGCGTCCACAGGCGGATGGCGAGGACGGACATACCGGCGCGGCCCCGCCCCGTAACAACGAGGCGCCCCACAACGACGAAGCACCAGCCCACGACGAAACACCCCAACCGAGCGAGGCACCCCGAACCAACGAGGCCCCCCGCGTCAGCGAGGCACCCCGAACCAGCGAAGCTCCCCGAGCCAGCGAGACACCCCGGACCAGCGAAGCTCCCCAGACCAACGAGGCACCCCGAGCCAGCGAAGCTCCCCGCGTCAGCGAAGCACCCCGGACCAGCGAAGCTCCCCAGACCAACGAGGCACCCCGAGCCAGCGAAGCTCCCCGCGTCAGCGAAGCACCCCGGACCAGCGAGGCACCCCAGACCAACGAGGCACCCCGGACCAGCCAAACTCCCCAGACCAGCAAGGCACCCCGAGCCAGCGAAACACCCCGCGGCAGCGAAGCCCCCCGCGTAAGCGGAAACCCCACCCCCCAAGGCCCAGGGGCCAGCTGATGCGGCGCAGTCTTCTCCTCCTCACCGCCGCCACCACCGCCCTCGTACTCACCGCCCTCCTCGTCCCCCTCACCCTCCTCACCCGCACCCACGCCGCCGACCGCACCACCGCCGAGGCCACCGCCAGAGCCCAGTGGGTCGCGCACGCCATCGGGCCCGCGCTCGCCACCCCGGACGAGCGTGAGACCGCCGAGCAGACCGTGGAGAGCGTCAATACGCAGGATCTGCCCAGCACTTCGCTCGTCCTCGCCGACGGCAGCGTCATCGGACCCGACCCCGGCGGGGCACCCCGCGTCACGGACGCCATCCGCCTGGCCCGCACCGGACGCGCCTTCACCTACGAGCCCTCCACCGGCGGGCGTCAGGTCCTCGTCCCCGTGCAGGGGGCCGCCGGTGGCACGGCGGTGGTGCAAGTGACGCTCAGCGAGAAGCAGTTGCACGCGGGGACCATGACCTCCTGGCTCGTGCTCGCCGGGATCGGGGTCGGCCTCGTCCTCATCGGGCTGCTCCTCGCCGACCGCCTGGGCGCCCGCCTGGTCGGCGCGACCCGGCGCCTGGCCCGCACCGCGGACCGCCTCGCCGCGGGCGACCTCACCGCACGCGCCACCCCGGAAGGCCCGCCGGAACTGCGCCTGGTCGCGGGCCAGCTGAACCACCTCGCCACCCGTATCGACGAACTCCTCACCGCCGAACGCGAGAACGCCGCCGACCTCGCCCACCGCCTGCGCACCCCCGTCGCCGCCCTGCGCCTGGACGCGGAGACCCTTCGCGACTCGGAGGAGGCGCAGCGCATCGCCGCGGACGTCGCGGCCCTCGAACGCAGCGTGGACGACGTGATCCGCAAGGCCCGCCGCCCCTTCCGCGACGCCCCTTACGCGGACCTGGCCGCAGTGGCCCGCGAACGCGCCGCTTTCTGGCTGCCACTGGCGGAGGACCAAGGCCGTACGACAGAGACCGAGGCACCGGGAGATGCCGTCCCCGTCCCCGTCCCCGAAGACGACCTCACCGCCGCCATCGACGCCCTCATCGGCAACGTCCTCGACCACACCCCCCAGGGCACCCCGTTCCGCATCACCGTCCGCACCACCCCGGCGGGGCACGCCGAACTCACCGTCGCCGACGAAGGCCCCGGCCTCCCCGCGACCTACGCGGACGCGGCGACCCGCGGCACCAGCGGCGGCGGCTCCACGGGGCTCGGCCTGGACATCGCCCGCCGCACGGCGGAATCCGCGGGCGGCACCTTCGACATGACGTCGGACGCCAACCGCGGCACCCGCGTGACGCTCACCTTCCCCCTGGCGCCCCCAGCGCCTGCGAAGCCCTCGGAAACGCGACCCGGACCGACCGGGCCCACCGGTTGATCCCCAGCTCCGGACGCAACGCGGCGAATCCGCCGCAGTACTTCGTGAAGTCGGCGGCCCGCACCCCGTACCGGTGCAGGACCCGGTCCGCCTCCGTCAGATGACCCTGCGTCTTGGTCTCCACCAGGACGAGCCCGGAGTCCGCCGCCACCGACCGGCCCGTGGCGACGTCCCGCACCACGAGCCCGGCGTCACACGTGATGCGCTGCCCGTCGGCCACGAAGGTCGCCCGCTGGTACTCGGTGACGAGCGCGGTCGTCAGGCCGTCCGGCGCCTCGATCCCGTACGACCCCTTCAGCACGCCCGCAAGGAATCCCTGTCGCTCGGCGTCGAGGACGCGGTCCTCGCCTTCGAGGCGCTGGCGGTGCTTGACCGTCTCGCCCCGGCCGCTCTTCAGCTTGATCTCGAACTGCCGCTCGCCGCTGTCCTGGTAGACGCGCTCCCGGATGCGGTAGCGCAGCCGCCTGCCCTGCCGGTGGTGGTGGTAGGTGAGCAGCTCAGGGGTGTCGTAGTACGTCGAGTGGTAGCTGAACCAGCGCTTTCCGCCGATGCTCAGGGCTCGGAAGGGGCCCGAGGGGCGGCGCGGGTCCGTGAGGAGCGCGGCCAGGTCGTCGAAGATCTCGACCGGCACGAGATAGCTGTTGTCGTAGCGGGCGAGCAGTTCGGCGCGGGCGTTGACCTCGTCGAGCGAGATGGGGTGCGCGGCGAGCGCGGCCCGTCCGATGGCGCGTACGGCGGGGTTCACACGGTCTCCTTCTGGGCGACGGGGGCAGGCGTGCGGGACCGGGTCGTGCGGCGTCGTGGTGCTGTACGTATGAACTCCCCGGCCCGCTCGGAAGGTTCCGGTTGCCGGAAGCGGACTTCCAGAACCATCAGGTCACGGACGTAGTCGACCTCCTGGACGGTCCAGCCGAGCGGCTCCCCCAGGCGCCGCGACAGTTCGGCGCGCAGGGCGGTCTCCTCGCGGTACACGGCGTCCAGGGTGATGACCGCACGCCGGTCTCCGGCGAAGAGGCGCGGGTGGTCGGCGCCGTACATCACCAGGAGCAGCACGGCCGCGAGCCCGGCGGCCACCGGCAGATCGAGGCCCGGAAGGCCGCAGAGCAGGCCCAGGACGAGGGTGATGAAGTAGTACGCGACCTCCTGGTGCTGCACCGCGTCCGAGCGGAGCCGGACGATCGAGAGCACTCCGAAGAGCCCGAACCCGAGGGCGAGACCGCCGTTGCCGCCTGCGCTCGCGAGGGCGGAGACGACCGCGAAGAGCGCGACGTTCAGGGCGAGATAGGCGGGCACCAACTCCCTTCTGCGGTGCCGTGGATAGAAGACCCCGAAGGTCAGGAGGGTCACCGCCACCAGGTCGAGGCCGAGGTGGGCGGCCATCTGTCCGAGGTTCTCTGCGCTGTCCATGACCAGGACGCTAGGGAGCGGCGGGTTAAGGGCGCCCCCAGCGGGAGTTAACGAGCCGGGGAGCCACCGGGGGCCACCCCGATCCGACTCTTGACAGCATGCTGTCGTTTTGACAGCATGCTCACATAAGCAATCAGCAGACAGCAATCAGCACCCAGCGGCAGCAGCACCCCACCCCGTGGAGGCAGTCATGACCCGCAAGCCCGTGCACCTCGCCGTCTACGACACGCTCGCCGACTGGGAGCCCGGTCACGCCACGGCGTTCCTGGCCCGCGCCGGGTACGAGATCCGTACCGTCGCCGCCGACTCGCTCGACCCCGTCACCACGGCGGGCGGCATCCGCATCCAGCCCGACCTGACCCTCACCGGTCTGCGGCCCGAGGACAGCGCGCTGCTGATACTGCCCGGCGCCGATCTGTGGGACGCGGGCGACGACCTCGCCCCCTTCGGCCGCGCGGCCCGCGCCTTCCTCGACGCGGACGTGCCGGTCGCCGCGATCTGCGGGGCCACCGCCGGGCTCGCCCGCGAGGGGCTGCTCGACGAGCGCGCGCACACCAGCGCCGTGTCGTTCTACCTCGCGGCCACCGGATACAAGGGCGGCGAGCGGTACGTGGACGCCGACGCCGTCACGGACGGCGGGCTGATCACGGCGGGGCCGACCGAGCCCGTGGCCTTCGCGCGCGAGATCCTCGGGCACCTCGGCGCCTTCGAGGGCGAGAAGCTGGACGCCTGGTACCGGCTCTTCCACGACTCGGACGCGTCCGCCTACGAGGTGCTCGAATCGTGAGTGCCGACCGCACCCCGGCGCCCGAGGAGCAGGTGCGGGAGCAGCAGGACCTGTTCTCCCGCACCGCCCTCGGCGTCTTCCGGCTCAACGGCCAGTTCCTGTCCGTGGCGGACGAGTTGGCCGAGGCGGGCGGCCTCACCGCCGCCTGGTGGCAGGTGCTCGGCGCCGTCCTGCGCGAGCCCCTGCCCGTCGCCGGCATCGCCCGCGCGATGGGCATCACCCGGCAGAGCGTGCAGCGCATCGCCGACCTCCTCGTGCGGCGCGGCCTCGCCGAGTACGTGCCGAACCCCGCCCACCGGCGCGCCAAGCTCCTGCGCCCCACGGACGAGGGCCTTGCCGCCGTCAGGAAGATCAGTCCCGGCCACGCGGAGCTGGCCGCCCGGCTCGCGGACGCGCTCGGCGAGGACGAATTCCGCGAGACCGTAAGGGTGTTGGAGCGGCTTTCCGGTGTCCTGTCCGGCCTGGATACGGAACAACCCGTTACGGAGCCGTAGCAGGCAGTCCGTGCGCCGATGTCGCAGCGCCCCACTATCCTCGATCTGTTGCACACCAACGGGGGAGGTTGCGCGGCGATGGAAAAGCTCGGGCCAGGGGACCCACAGCGAATAGGCGCCTACCGGCTGCTCGCGCGGCTCGGGGCAGGCGGCATGGGGCACGTCTATCTGGCGCGGTCCGACCGGGGACGTACGGTCGCGGTGAAGCTGGTGCGTGAAGAGCTCGCCGAGCAGGAGGAGTTCAGGAACCGCTTCCGGCAGGAAGTGCAGGCGGCGCGGCGGGTCGGCGGCGAGTGGACGGCGCCGGTGCTCGACGCGGACACCGACGCGCCGATCCCCTGGCTGGCCACGGGGTATGTCGCGGGCCCCTCGCTCCAGAGCGTCATCTCGCGCGACCACGGGCCGCTGCCCGAGCGGTCCGTGAAGATACTGGCCGCCGGGCTCGCCAACGCCCTCAAGGACATCCACGCGGCGGGCCTCATCCACCGCGACCTCAAGCCGTCGAACGTCCTCGTCACGATCGACGGCCCCCGCGTCATCGACTTCGGCATCGCCCGCGCGCTCGAAACGGTCACCGACGGCGGTCTGACCCGTACCGGCGCCCTCGTCGGCTCGCCCGGTTTCATGGCGCCCGAGCAGGTGCGGGGCGACCGGATCACGCCCGCGTGCGACGTGTTCTGCCTGGGTTCGGTCCTCGCGTACGCGGCTTCGGGCGCGCTGCCGTTCGGCACGGCCAACAGCGGTGTGCACGCGCTGATGTTCCGGATCGCCCAGGAGGAGCCGAACCTGGAAGACCTTCCGGAGGAGCTCGCCGAGCTGGTCGGCGAGTGCCTGCGCAAGAACCCCGCGGACCGGCCTTCCCTTGAGCAGCTCCTGGAGCGCACGGGGGCGGAGGACACCCTCGGCGACGGCGGCCGTACGCGCGACCCCTGGCTGCCGGGGGCCCTGGTCGCCCAACTGGGCCGCCACGCCGTGCAGTTGCTGGACACGGAGAACCCCGACGACGGCGCGCCGCAGGCGCCGCCCGCGCAGGGTCCCGGCGGCTCGGCACCGCCGGTGTCGCTCGCGCCGCCGAAGGAGCTGACGGCGAGCGGCGAGGGCGCCGCGCACGAGCCCGCCCGGACCGACAGCGGGGCGGCCGGGGCCGGAGCCGCCGGAACCGGAGCCGCAACCGCCGGAGCCGCAGCCGCTGCTGCCGCCGCCGCGAACGGCGGAAAGCCCGGGCCCGTCGAAGGGGACACCCCGCCACCGCCGGGCAAGCCGGGCGACTCCTCCCTCGACCACCTCCCCACGATGATCAACGGCGGCCAGGCACCGCCCCCCACTCCCCCGCCGGGCCCGGCGTACGGCTACCCCCAGCAGCACCCCCAACCCGGAGCCTCCGGCTACGGCTACCCCCAGCAGGGCCCGTACGGACCCACGCCGCCCTACGGACCCACTCCTCCGTACGGCCCTCTCGGCCACCCGCAGCAGCCCGAACCTCCGCGCCGCAGCGGCCGGTCCACCGCCGCGCTCATCGCGGTGGCCGTCATAGTGGCCATAGGAGCGGGCGGCACGGTATACGCGGTGATGAACGGCGACGGCACCACGAACGCGGGCGGCACCAGCTCCGAGTCGCCGTCCGACAGCAACCCCTCGACACCGGGCACGCCGTCCGAGGACAAGTCGACGGACCCCGAGGACCCGCCCACGACCCCCGCGTCCAAGGACGAGGAGGGCACCGTCCCGGAGAAGTTCCTCGGCACCTGGAACGGCTCCATCCAGAACAACCTGGGCAGCAACTCCCGCCGACTCGTGCTCCAGCAGGGCGACGTCGGCGACACGATCATCTCGATCACGGCGGACGGCCCGACCGACACGGGCGGCACGTACCACTGCGTCTTCCAGGGAAAGCTGGAGTCGGCGAGCGGCAACACCCTGCGCGTCGGACCGACGGACGTCATCGTCGGCGAACCCGCGACCTCCTGCCGACCGGGCCAGGCGAGCACGATCACCCTGCTCTCGAACGGCAGGCTGCACCGCGAGAACACCGGCACGGACAAGGGCCTGACGTACGACAAGGCAGGCTGAGCGGGAAATCGACCGAGCGGAGAAACGCCCGAGGGGCGCCCCGGAAGAACCGGGGCGCCCCTCAGCCGTACAGCCGCGACGGCCGCGACAGCCTCGGCAGCCTCTAGATGAACGAGTTGATCTCGATCGTCTCCGTGCGGCCCGGGCCCACGCCGATCGCGGAGATCGGGGCGCCGGACATCTCCTCCAGGGCCTTCACGTAACCCTGCGCGTTCTTCGGCAGGTCGGAGAAGGTCTGGGCCTTGGTGATGTCCTCGGACCAGCCGGGGAGGTACTCGTAGACCGGCTTCGCGTGGTGGAAGTCCGTCTGGTTGTACGGGAGTTCCTCGACGCGCTTGCCGTCGATCTCGTACGCGACGCAGACCGGGATCTGCTCCCAGCCCGTCAGGACGTCCAGCTTCGTGAGGAAGAAGTCCGTCAGGCCGTTCACGCGGGTCGCGTAGCGCGCGATGGGCGCGTCGAACCAGCCGCAGCGACGGTCACGGCCGGTGGTGACACCGCGCTCGCCGCCGATGCGGCGCAGGTCCTCGCCGTCCTGGTCGAACAGCTCAGTCGGGAACGGGCCCGCGCCGACACGCGTGGTGTACGCCTTCAGGATGCCGATGACGCGGCTGATCTTCGTCGGGCCGACGCCCGTACCCGTGCAGGCGCCGCCCGCGGTCGGGTTCGAGGAGGTGACGAAGGGATACGTGCCGTGGTCCACGTCCAGGAGCGTGCCCTGGCCGCCCTCGAACAGGACGACCTTGTCCTCGTCGAGCGCGTTGTTGAGGATCAGCGTGGTGTCGGCGACGTACTGCTTGATGTTCTCGCCGTGCTCCATGAGCTGCTCGACGATCTGGCCGACCTCGATGGCGCGGCGGTTGTAGAGCTTGGTGAGGAGCTGGTTCTTGACCTCGAGGGCCGCCTCGACCTTCTGCACCAGGATCGACTCGTCGTAGAGGTCCTGGACGCGGATGCCGGTGCGGTTGATCTTGTCGGCGTACGTCGGGCCGATGCCGCGGCCGGTCGTGCCGATCTTGCGCTTGCCGAGGAAGCGTTCCGTCACCTTGTCGACGGTCACGTTGTACGGCGTGATGATGTGCGCGTTACCGCTGATCAGCAGCTTCGACGTGTCGACGCCGCGCTCGTTCAGACCGCTCAGCTCGGAGAGCAGGACCGACGGGTCGACGACGACTCCGTTGCCGATGACTGGCACGCAGTCCGGGGAGAGAATCCCGGAAGGGAGGAGATGCAGCGCGTACTTCTGGTCGCCGACGACGACCGTGTGGCCGGCGTTGTTGCCGCCCTGGTATCGCACTACATAGTCCACGGAGCCACCGAGCAGGTCAGTGGCCTTTCCCTTGCCTTCGTCACCCCACTGAGCACCGAGCAGCACAAGTGCGGGCACAGGCGTACACCCCTTCCGGGCGGGGCATGTCCAAGGTCTGGGGGCCGTAGCCGCCGTATGGGTGTGCCTTGGATGCTGCCCCGGAATAGACGAAGCCCCTGGCGCAATAGCGCAAGGGGCTCTTGCACAAAGATGCTACCCGAGGACGAAAGAAAGGGCGCACGTTGTCGGCTCGCGACCAGCTGCTAGTCGTCATCGACCCGGTCGCCCGGCGCACGGACGGTGAGTCGGTACGGATTGCCAAAGACGTGCTCGGCGCGGGGGCCGCCGTCCGGATCTGTCTGCCGGAAGGACCCGAGGAGTTTGCAAAAGCCCTGGCCAGGAGGGGTGCACGGCGCCCCGTGGTGATCGGGGACGATCAGGCGCTGCTGCGTGCCGTGACGGTTCTGCACCGGGAGCGCGAGCTCGGTTCGTGTGCGGTTTCGGTCGTTCCGGTGGGCGCCGCCCAAGTTCTTTCGCGGTCGCTCGGGGTCCCCTCGGGGGCCGTCGCGGCGGCCCGTGCGGTGCTCGAAGGGGCCGAGCGGCGGCTTGATCTGCTCGTCGACGACAGCGACGGGGTGGTCATCGGGACTCTGCGTATTCCGCCCGTCGCGGCCCCGGCCCCGGCCCCGGCCTCCGGGGGGCAGGCGGTGGACGCCCACCCCTGGCTGCGCACGTGCCAGTCGTTCGTCCGCACCCTCGCGCGTCCCGCCCGGGTGGCGTCCGCGCCGGGGCCGTCGCCCGCGCGGCTGCGGGTGGAGGCGGACGGGGTGCTCGTGGTGGACCTGGACCAGCCGGTGGAGGGCGTCTCGGTGACCCCGGGCGCCGACGGCCTCGCACAGGTCGAGGTCCTGCCCTCCTCGGTGGGCGCGGCGGCGCCGGCCCTGCGGGCACGGGCGCGGACGGTCACCGTGTCCGGCGCGGATTTCCGCTACCGCGCGGATGCGGTGGTCGGGGGCCCGGTACGGACCCGCACGTGGTCGGTACGGACCGGGGCGTGGGGCTTGGTACTGCCTGAGTGAGGCCGCCGGGGGCAGGACGGGAAGGCTCCCGGGGCAGGGCGGGGGAGCTGGCGCGAGAGTGGTGGGCCTACTTGCCGAAGAGGCTTTCGCGGTGCACCCGCCACCGCTCCAGCATCCCCTCGATCTCCGTCTGGACGAACTCGAAGAAGGCGAGCGTCTCGGCCATGCGGCGGCCCGCCGGGGTGTCGGCGCCCAGGCTGTCCACGCCGTCCATCAGGGCGCTCTCCCAGCGCTTGAGGATCCCGTCGCGGTTGGCGAGCGCCTCGTACCACTGGTTGCTGTGCACCCGGAAGAGGTCGCGCCGGGAGCCTGGCTCGCGCTCGCGGGAGACCATGTGCTGCTGCGTGAGGTAGCGGACCGCGCCCGAGACCGCCGCCGGGCTCACCTGGAGCCGTTCGCCGAGCTCGGCCGACGTCAGCGCGCCCGAGTCCGACGCGAGGAGCGCCGCGAAGATCCGCGCGGGCATCCTCGGCATGCCCGCCTCGACCAGCTGCGCGGCGAACTGCTCCACGAAGCGTGAGACGACTTCCTCGTCACGCACCGCCACGTCGTCGGACCCCCTGGACCCCTTGGGCATCTGCCGATCATCTCCCCTGCTCCACCGGTCGTGATCGAGTTTATACGGTTTCTTAACTTCACAAATTTCTGAAACCAGCGTACTTTCAGAAACATGACGAAGGCAATCACCGTCTCCGGACTGCACAAGTCGTTCGGACGGACGCACGCGCTCGACGGCCTCGATCTCGACGTCGAGACCGGCGAGGTCCACGGCTTCCTCGGCCCCAACGGCGCCGGGAAGTCCACGACCATCCGGGTCCTCCTCGGCCTGCTCCGCGCCGACTCCGGAGCCGCCCAGCTCCTCGGCAAGGACCCGTGGAACGACGCCGTCGAACTGCACCGGCGGGTGGCCTACGTACCGGGTGACGTCACCCTGTGGCGCAACCTCTCCGGCGGCGAGGTCATCGATCTCTACGGGAAGCTGCGGGGCGGCCTCGACGCGGCCCGCAGGGCCGACCTCATCGAGCGGTACGAACTCGACCCGACCAAGAAGGGGCGTACGTACTCCAAGGGCAACCGGCAGAAGGTCGCCCTGGTCGCCGCCTTCGCCTCGGACGTCGACGTGCTGATCCTCGACGAGCCGACCTCCGGACTCGACCCGCTCATGGAGGAGGTCTTCCAGAGCTGCGTCGAGGAGGAGCGCGACCGGGGCCGCACCATCCTGCTCTCCTCGCACATCCTCAGCGAGGTGGAGACGCTCTGCGACCGCGTCAGCATCATCAGGAAGGGCAGGACCGTCGAGACGGGGTCCCTTGCCGACCTGCGCCATCTGACGCGGACCAGCGTCACCGCCGAACTGGCGAAGCCGCCGAACGGACTCAGGGAACTGCCCGGCGTCCACGACGTCGACGTATCCGGCCATCGCGTCAAGCTCCAGGTCGAGACCGACAAGCTGGACGCGGTGCTGCGCTCGCTCACCTCCTCCGGAATCCGCTCGCTCCTCTCCACGCCGCCCACGCTCGAAGAGCTCTTCCTGCGGCACTACCAGGACGACGTGCGCGCCGACGAGAGCGACGAGACCGACGAGGTGGTGTCGCGATGACCGCCGTGGCCATGGCGCGGTTCGGTACGCGCACCGGCGGGTCCCGCCAACTCGCCGGTACGGGAGCCCTGTTGAGGCTCGCCCTGCGGCGCGACCGCATCATGCTGCCCGTCTGGGTGCTCGTCGTCGCCGGCCTGGTCCTCGCCATTCCGGGCGCCCTGGAGCAGAGCTACGGAACAGCCGCCGAGCGGGCCGACGCCATGCGCTCGATGAACGCCAACTCCTCGATGCGCGCGCTGTACTCGCCGGTCTTCGGGGACTCCATCGGTGCGCTCTCCGCCTGGCGCATCGGCGTCTACGCCTCCGTCCTCGCCGCCGCGATGAGCCTGATCATCGTCGTACGGCACACCCGCGACGAGGAGGAGACCGGGCGCCAGGAGATGCTCTCGGCCGCGATGGTGGGGCGGCGCGCGCCGCTGACCGCCGCGCTGCTCGCCGCCTTCACCGCGAACGCCGCCGTGGCGCTGCTCATCGCGGGCGGCATGGCCGGGCACGGCTTTGGCGGGGCGCTCGCGCTCGGGCTCGGCGTCGCGGGCACCGGCATGCTCTTCGCCACCATGGCGGCGATCGTCGCCCAGCTCACGGAGAGCGCACGCCTCGCCAAGGGGCTCACCTCCGGGGTGCTCGGCGCCGCGTACGTGCTCAAGGCCGCCGGTGACGCCGGGACCGGGGGCGGTGAGTCCGTGCTGACCTGGCTCTCTCCGCTCGGCTGGGTCGAGAACCTGCGGGCCTTCGCCGGTGAGCGGTGGTGGGTGCTGCTCCTGATCGGCGGCGCGATCCTGGCGCAGGGCGCCCTCTCCTACGACCTCGCGGGGCGGCGCGACGTCGGCATGAGCTTCCTGCCGACCCGGCCGGGGCCCGCCAAGGGCAGGCTCGCCACCGCGGGCGCCCTTGCATGGCGGCTCCAGCGCGGCAGCGTGATCGGCTGGGTGCTCGGCTTCCTGGTCTCCGGTGTCGTCTTCGGCGGGATGGTCGAAGGGGCGGCGGACATCGTCGGCGACAACCGCAACACCCGCGACATCATCGAGCGCATGGGCGGCCAGTCCGGCCTCACGGACGCCTTCCTCTCCACCATGGTCGGCATGCTGGGCATGGTCGCCGCGCTGTACGTCGTCGCCTCGGTGCTGCGGCTGCACGGTGAGGAGATCTCGCAGCGGGCGGAGCCGGTCCTCGCCAACGCGGTGGGACGGCTGCGGTGGGCCGCGGGGCATCTCGTGATCGCCTTCGGCGGTGCGCTGCTCCTGATGCTGGTGGGCGGGCTCGGGCTCGCCACCGGGTACGGGAAGGACTTCGGGCCCGTGATGGGGGCCTGCCTGGTGCAGGTGGCCGCGATCTGGGCGATCGGCGGGCTCGCGGTGCTCCTCGCGGGGGCGTTCCCGCGGGCTGCGGTCGCTGCCTGGGCGGTGGCCGGGGTCTGCCTCGCGATCGGCTGGATCGGCCCCGCGCTGGACCTTCCGCAGGTGGCGATGGACCTGTCTCCCTACGGCCACCTGCCGAAGCTGCCGGGCGGCGGCATGGAGTGGGCACCGATCGCGGTGCTCCTCGCTATCGCGGCGGCGCTGGTGGCCGCGGGCCTGGCGGGTTTGCGCCGCCGGGACATGACGACGTAACCCCGCGGTTCGCCCTGGCCTACAGACTTTCCCGCCCACCCGCCCGATGCCCCGCGTTCGACGGGTGGGCGGGGCGACCGGATCGGACGGACGGGGGGGCCACCAGGCCAGCGGGCAGGGCGGGGCGACCGGGCCGGGCTCGGGCATGACGGCGACCGGACCGGCGGGCAGGTGGGCAGGCGGGCAGGTGGGCAGGCGGGCAGGCGCAGGTGACCGGACCGGCAGGCAGGGCGGGGCGACCGGGCCGGGCTCGGGCGTGACGACGACCGGATCGGACGGGCAGGCCGGGCCGGGCTCGGCCCAGCGGCGGCCGATCGGGCTCGGGCCCGGCGGTGGGCGGCCGGGCTCGGGCCTGGCGGAGGCCGGCCGGGCTCGGGCCCGGCGGTGGGCGGCCGGGCTCGGGCCTGGCGGAGGCCGGCCGGGCTCGGGCCTGGCGGAGGCCGACCGAGCTCGGGCCTGGCGGAGGCCGACCGAGCTCGTGGGATCGAGCCGGCCGCGGGGCTAGTCGGTGGGGGAATGGCGGGGCTGCGGCGGAGGGCGTGAGCCGCCGCTGCCCCGGCCGTGAGACGTGCGGCGGCCCGGGTCCACGGGGGGATCCGGGGCGTTGTGCCGTACCCCGGTTACCCCCGTGTAGTACCTGGGACGGACTCCCGGGAACCCGTCCCAGGCGGGACGACCCCCCGCCCCCGCCCCCGTACCTTCGTAAGCGTGAATGACGCGACCAAGACCGCCCCCAGCAACTCCCGCAGCCCGGAGTTCCGCCTGGCCATGGGTGCACTCGCAGGGCTCCGCCAGGACCTCTTCCGCGGTGCCTTCGTCTACCGCCCGCTGCCCCGGGCACGTACGGACAGCCCGCTGGCCCGGCGCCTGCCCGGCCGGATACGCCCGTACGCCGGGTGGGCCCCGCACGCGGCGGTCGGGGTGGCTGCCTTCTTCGTCTTCCTCATCGGGTACGCGGACGACGACGGCGGCCTCGGCTACGTCCTCACCGCCCTCATCCCGGCCGCCGCCGTCGTCATGACCCTGGTCAGGCCCGTCGGCGCCTGGTGGATCCTGCTCGCGAGCACCCCCTTCTCCGCTGCCCTGGGCTACGCCTGGGACGACCATCCGTGGCGGGCCGGCGTCTTCCTCGCGAACATCGTCGTGATGACGGTGGTCACCCTGCGGACCCGGCCCCGCACCGCCGCCTGGATGTGGGTGGGCACCGCCATCTTCGGCATCGGCTCCGAGATCTTCCTCGGCCGGGGCTACGGCGCCAACACCCCGGAGATGCTCTTCTTCTCCGCGCTCGCCCTGCTCGCCGCCTCCCTGGTGCACATCCGCCGCGAGGCCAAGCGCGAGGTCAGCGTCCAGCGGACGGTCACCGAGATGGAGCGCGGCAAGCGCACGCTCCTGGAGGAGCGGACGACCATCGCCCGCGAACTGCACGACGTCGTCGCGCACCACATGTCCGTGGTCGCCATCCAGGCGGAGGCCGCCCCCTACCGCGTCGAGAACCCGCCGCCCGAGCTGGAGCAGGCGTTCGTCACGATCCGCGAGAACGCCGTGGCCGCGCTCACGGAGCTGCGCCGCGTCCTCGGAGTCGTACGGGCCGAGGACTACGAGGCGCCGGACGCCCCGCAGCCCACCCTCGCCGACCTCGACCGGCTCATCGCCAACGTCGGCGAGACCGGTCTGACCGTAGAGAAGGTCATCACCGGCGCGGTCCGCGAGCTCCCGCAGGGCGTCGAGCTCTCCGCGTACCGCATCGTCCAGGAGGCGCTGAGCAACACCCTGCGCCACGCCCCCGGCGCCACGGCCCGCGTCGAGGTCGGCTACGTCCTGGGCGGCCTGGGTCTGCGCATCGTCAACGGCCCGGCGACCGGCCTGGTCAAGCCGTCCCCCGGAGCGGGCCACGGCCTGACCGGCATGCGCGAACGTGTCACCATGCTGGACGGCGAGATGACCACAGAGAACACCGAGGACGGCGGCTATGAAGTCACCGTCTTCCTGCCCGTCGCGTCCGCGTCGGAGCCCACCGGAGGCCGGGAATGACGATCCGCGTACTGATCGCCGACGACCAGATGATGGTCCGTGAGGGCTTCTCCGTCCTGCTCAACGCGATGCCGGACTTCGAGGTCGTGGGCGAGGCGGTCAACGGCCGCGAGGCGGTCCGGCGCGTCCGCGAACTCGAACCGGACGTCGTGCTCATGGACATCCGCATGCCCGAGCTGAACGGCATCGAGGCGACCCGCGAGATCGTCGCGGCGGACGTCGAGTCGAAGGTCCTCGTCCTGACCACCTTCGACCTCGACGAGTACGTCTACCAGGCGCTGCGCGCGGGCGCCTCCGGCTTCCTCCTCAAGGACGCATCCGCACGCCAGCTCGCGGACGGCGTACGGGTGGTGGCGGCGGGCGAGGCCCTGCTCGCGCCCTCCGTGACGCGCCGCCTCATCACCGAGTTCTCCAAGCTCGGCGAGTCTCCGCGCCTCTCGGCGACGGTCCAGGCACAGCAGTACGGCGAGCTCACCGAACGCGAGACGGAGGTGCTCGTGCTCATCGCCCAGGGTCTGTCCAACGGGGAGATCGCCTCGCGCCTCGTGGTCGCCGAGTCCACGATCAAGACCCACGTGAGCCGCATCCTGGTGAAACTGGGCCTGCGGGACCGCACGCAGGCCGCCGTCTTCGCGTACGAGGCAAGGCTGGTCACACCCGGCTGAGCGCCATTACCGTCGCTCCATGGATGCCACGAACGCCCCCTTCGCCCCCTGGGATCCGGAGTTCATCGCCGATCCGTACCCCGCCTACGCGCGGCTGCGGGACGCGGGGCGGGTGCATTACTTCGAGCCGACCGACCAGTGGCTGATCCCGCATCACGCCGACGTGTCGGCGCTGCTGCGGGACCGGCGGCTCGGGCGGACCTATCTGCACCGGTTCACGCACGAGGAGTTCGGGCGGCAGGCGCCGCCGCCCGAGCACGAGCCGTTCCACGTCCTGAACGACAACGGCATGCTCGACCTGGAGGCGCCGACCCACACCCGCATCCGGCGCCTGGTGTCGAAGGCCTTCACGCCGCGCACGGTGGAGCGACTGCGCCCGTACGTCGAGGAGTTGGCGGACCGGCTGGTACGGGACCTCGTCGCCGACGGCGGCGGAGACCTCGCGGCCCGCGTCGCCGAGCCGCTGCCGGTGGCGGTCATCGCGCAGATGCTGGGCATCCCGGAGAGCGACCGGCACCAGCTGCGCCCCTGGTCGGCCGACATCTGCGGGATGTACGAACTGAGCCCCTCCGGGGAGACCGCCGCGCGGGCGGTGACCGCGTCCCTGGAATTCTCGGCGTACCTGCGCGAACTCATCGCCGTACGGCGCGAGAAGCCCGGTGATGATCTGATCTCGGGGCTCATCGCCGCCCACGAGGACGGGGAGTCCCTGAGCGAGCAGGAGATGATCTCCACCTGCGTGCTGCTGCTCAACGCGGGGCACGAGGCGACGGTCAACGCCACCGTCAACGGCTGGTACGCCCTCTTCCGCAATCCCGACCAGCTGGCCGCCCTGCGCGCGGACCCCGGGGGCCTGATTCCCGGCGCCGCGGAGGAGTTGATGCGGTACGACACCCCGCTCCAGCTCTTCGAGCGGTGGGTCCTGGACGACATCGAAGTCGACGGCACCATGATCCCGCGCGGCAGCGAGGTCGCCCTCCTCTTCGGCTCCGCCAACCACGACCCGGCCGTCTTCACCGACCCCGCAGCACTGGACCTGGCCCGCGCCGAGAACCCCCACATCTCCTTCAGCGCGGGCATCCACTACTGCATCGGCGCACCCCTGGCCCGCATCGAACTGGCGGCCTCGCTGGGCGCGTTGCTCCACCGCGCCCCCGCCCTGAAACTGGCCGCGGAGCCGGAACGGAAGCCGAACTTCGTGATCCGGGGGCTGCGGGAACTCCTTGTGGAGGTGTGAGCCCCTTACGCACGACTCCCGTACGTACGACTCCCGCGGGCGCCCGTCAGAACGCCAGCTGCGCGATCTCCTCCGCCACCACCGCGCACGCGTCCGCCGCCGGGTCGATCAGCGGGAAGTGCCCGACGTCCTCCAGCAGCGTCACGCCGATGACCTCGCCCGCCTTCGCCGCCGCGTCGGCGTACGCCTCGGCCACCGCCTGGGGCACCACGATGTCGGTACGGCCCTGGACGACAGTCGTGGCGATGCCGGTGGGCAGCAGGGCCGCCGGGTCGGCGTGCGCCAGACGCTCGTCGACGTTCTCCTTGCCGCCGAGGAACTGCACCACGGCGTCCGAGCAGACCCCCAGCTCCTGAGCGACCCGGAAGTCGGCGATGGGCGCGAGGGCGACGGCGCCCCGGAAGGGTGCGGGACGGTCGATGCGCCAGGGAGAGCCCACGGGCAGCACATGCCGGGCGGCGGCCCAGAGCGCGAGGTGCCCGCCCGCGGAGTGGCCCGTGACGACGGTGCGGCGGATGTCGGCCGACGGCAGCAGGTCGCCCACCAGGGCGGGCAGCGCGTCGAAGGCGGCGGCCACGTCGTCGAACGTCTCGGGCCAGCTGCCCGCGGCCGGGCCGCCTCCCTGCGCGGGGATCGGACTCCCCCTGCGGTACTCGACGTTGGCCACGGCGAAGCCACGCCTGGCCAGGAAGTCCGCGAAGGGCGTGATGTGCCGCCGGTCGTACGGAGCGCGCCAGGCTCCGCCGTGCAGGACGACCACCAGGGGCGCGCTGCCCCCCGTGCCGCTGCGGGGTTCGTAGAAGTCGACCACCTGGTCGGGGTGTTCGCCGTACGCCGCGATGGCGTCGGGCGTCACCGCGGGGTGCGAGAAGGCGGCTTCGGCCTCGGCGGCATCGCGGGCCACGGCGTCGGCGTCGTCCGGCATGCGACAACCTCTCTGCGGGTGCGTGGGGGTACTGGTCTCTTGATCTTCCCCTACCCCGCCCCTTCCCGGAACCGGCTCGGGGCGGGCCGGAAATCCAGCCCGCCCGACCGGCGGCGGGATCGTTACCCCGCGCTCCCGTCAAGGGTTCGCGCGAGGACGGACGCCGCCCGCTCCGCATCGGCGAAGCCGACGTACAGCGGCGTGAAGCCGAAGCGCAGTACGTCCGGCGCCCGGAAGTCGCCGACCACGCCCTGCTCGATGAGCCGTCGCATCACGTCACCCGCGTCGTCGCAGCGCAGGGCGACCTGGCTGCCGCGTTCCCCGTGCGCGGCCGGGGTGAGCACCTCGACGCGGCCCTCGGGGACGTAGGCCCGCACGCACTCGACGAAGAAGTCCGTGAGCGCGAGGGACTTGGCCCGTACGGCCTCGACGGATACCCCGTCCCAGGCGTCGAGCGCCGCGTCCAGGGCCAGCATCGACAGGATGTCCGGCGTACCGACCCGGCCCCGAAGGGCACCGTCCGCGGCCTCGAACTCCGGCCGCATCCCGAAGGGCTCGGCGTGCGAGTTCCAGCCGGGCAGCGGGGAGTCGAAACGGGCCTGGAGATCCGCCCGTACGTAGATGTAGGCAGGTGAACCGGGACCCCCGTTCAGGTACTTGTAGGTGCAGCCGACCGCGAGGTCCACGCCGTGCGCGTCGAGCCCGACGGGCAGCGCGCCCGCGGTATGGCACAGGTCCCACACCACAAGGGCGCCCGCGTCGTGCACGGCCGACGTCAGGCCGGGCAGATCGTGCAGGCGCCCGGTGCGGTAGTCGGCGTGGTTGAGCAGGACGACCGCCGTGCGCGGGCCGAGGACGCCGGGGACGTCGGCCGGGGCGACCGGCACCAGACGGCACCCCGTCATGCGCGCGGCGGACTCGGCGATGTAC
Source organism: Streptomyces sp. NPDC046925 (assembly GCF_040644915.1). Taxonomy (NCBI): domain Bacteria; kingdom Bacillati; phylum Actinomycetota; class Actinomycetes; order Kitasatosporales; family Streptomycetaceae; genus Streptomyces; species Streptomyces sp. NPDC046925. Next base: position 228,725 of record NZ_JBEYWZ010000005.1, read on the forward strand.
CCGTCCGTGGGGAACGTCGTCGCGTCAACCACGATCTCGTCGCGCCCCTCGTCCGTGTCACGGACCATGCGTACGGCGGCGACGAGGGCCTTGAAGATGTTCACGCTCGTCGAGTCGCCGACCACGATCTGGCCGGGGGCGGCGCCCACGAGGGGGGCGATGCGGTCGCCGATCCGCTCGGGGGCGGTCCACCAGCCGCTCTCGTCCCAGGAGCGGATGCGCAGCTGCCCCCATTGGTGTGTGATCACGTCTGCCACGCGTGCCTGGACGTTCGCGGGCAAGGCGCCCAGCGAGTTGCCGTCCAGGTAGACGGTGTCATCGAGCACGAACTCCTTGCGCTTCGCGCTGAGTTCGTCGCCCGCGTCCATCTTTTCCGCTTGCGCACGGAGGTCGCGCTCGCCGCCGTCGTGGGTTTTGCCCACCCGTCCCGCCCCGCAGGACGCCTGCCCAAAACCGTTGCCGGTACCGCCCTCAGACATGGCTCCTCGCAGTCCACAGCTCGGGGAAGACGTTCTTCGTCGCGCGCTTCTCCAGCCAGGCCACGCCCGCGGAGCCGCCGGTGCCCGTCTTGGAGCCCATCGCGCGCCGCGTCGCCACCAGATGGTCGTTGCGCCAGCGCCACACCAGCTCGGCGACGTCCGTCAACACCTCTCCCAGACGCGCGAGTTCGTCGCTCTCGTCCCCGGCGTAGAGGTCGGTCCACACCTTCTCGACCTGCGGGGACGGCTCGTACTTCTGCGTCAGGTCACGCTGCAGGACGGACTCCGGGACCGCGTGACCGCGGCGGGCGAGCAGGGCGAGCACCTCGTCGTACAGGCTCGGCTCCTGGAGCGCCTTCTCCAGTTCCGCGTGGACGCGCGGCGCGCCCCGGTGCGGCACCAGCATGGACGCGGACTTGTCACCGAGCAGGAACTCCATGCGGCGGTACATCGCGGACTGGAATCCGGACCCCTCGCCGAGCGCCGAACGGTAGGAGTTGAACTGCCCGGGGGTCAGCTGGGCGAGCGGGCGCCAGGAGGCGTTCAGCGCCTCCAGCTCGCGCAGGCTGCGCTTGAGTGCGGCCACGGCGACGGGGACGTCGTCACTGCGCAGGGCGCGCGACGCGGTCTCCCATTCGTGCACGATGACCGTGAACCACAGCTCCATCACCTGGGTGGTCACCAGGAAGACCATCTCGCCGGGGTCGTCCGAGCGCAGATGCTGGAGGTGTGTGAGGACGTCGGCCTGGACGTAGTCCTCGTAAGGGGTGGTTCCTGCGAAGTCGAGGTTCGGGGTGTCCGCCTCTTGGGACATCGCGATCTCCTTGATACGTACTCCGGGTAGCGGTCCGCCCCTGCCGTTACCGACACGGGGGCCCCGGTCCCCACCGGCATCCTCCGCAACATCCGGGGAAACGGCAAGACCTGCCTGGTCACAGGGGCGTCCAGGCAGGTCACGTACGTCTTCGGGGGTTAACCCAGGGTGTCGGCGGCCGTCTCGGAGGAGTCCCTCAGGAAGCCCGAGCAGCGCTCGTACTCCTCCTGCTCACCGATCGACTGCGCGGCGCGCGCGAGGGCGTGCAGGGCCCGCAGGAAGCCGCGGTTCGGCTCGTGCTCCCACGGCACCGGGCCGTGCCCCTTCCAGCCGGCCCGGCGCAGCGAGTCGAGGCCGCGGTGGTAGCCGGTACGGGCGTACGCGTACGACTCGACGACGCTGCCCCGCTCGAACGCCGCGTCGGCGAGCTGCGCCCAGGCGAGCGAGGAGGTCGGGTACTTCGCGGCGACGTCGGCGGGCGCCGCGCCGTTCGCGAGGAGCTCGCGCGGCTCCGGGTCGTCGGGCAGGTGGGTCGGGGGCGGTCCCCCGAGCAGATCCTTGTGAATGGCCATGGGTTCCAGTCTGCGCCATCGGCCGACGCGAAGGGCCCGCTACCCCCTCCCGGGAGGGGGTAGCGGGCCCTTCGGCGACAGCGGCAGGGCTTACTTCAGCTTCGTGCCCGTGGAGCGCAGGTTCGCGCACGCCTCGGTGACGCGCGTGGCCATGCCCGCCTCGGCGGCCTTGCCCCAGGTGCGGGGGTCGTACGTCTTCTTCGAGCCGACCTCGCCGTCGACCTTCAGGACGCCGTCGTAGTTCTTGAACATGTGGTCGGCGACGGGACGCGTGAAGGCGTACTGCGTGTCCGTGTCGAGGTTCATCTTCACGACGCCGTTCTCCAGGGCGGTCGCGATCTCCTCGGCGGTCGAGCCGGAGCCGCCGTGGAAGACGAAGTCGAAGGGCTGCGAGCCGGCGGGCAGGCCGTACTTCGCGGCGACGCCCTCCTGGAGGTCCTTGAGGAGCTCCGGGCGCAGGACGACGTTGCCCGGCTTGTAGACGCCGTGGACGTTGCCGAAGGACGCGGCCAGGAGGTAGCGGCCCTTCTCGCCGAGGCCGAGGGCCTCCGCCGTACGCAGCGCGTCGTCGACCGTCGTGTACAGCTCGTCGTTGATCTCGTGCGTGACGCCGTCCTCCTCGCCGCCGGTCGGGGTGATCTCGACCTCGAGGATGATCTTCGCGGCGGCGGCCTTCGCGAGCAGCTCCTGGCCGATGGCCAGGTTGTCGGCGAGGGTCTCGGCGGAGCCGTCCCACATGTGCGACTGGAAGAGCGGGTTACGACCGGCCTTGACGCGCTCGGCGGAGACGTCGATCAGCGGACGGACGTACGTGTCCAGCTTGTCCTTGGGGCAGTGGTCGGTGTGCAGCGCGACGGTGATGTCGTACTTCGCGGCGACGATGTGCGCGAACTCGGCGAGGGCCACGGCGCCCGTCACCATGTCCTTGTTGTACTGGCCGCCCAGGAACTCCGCACCACCGGTGGAGATCTGGATGATGCCGTCGCTCTCGGCCTCCGCGAAGCCGCGCAGTGCGGCGTGCAGCGTCTGCGAGGAGGTCACGTTGATGGCCGGGTAGGCGAACTTGCCTGCCTTCGCCCGGTCGAGCATCTCGGCGTAGACCTCGGGGGTTGCGATGGGCATGTGTCCGCTCCTTGTGATGTGCGGGTGTGTGCTTGGCCCTGACCTAAGGGGGCGACGTCATCGTCGCCCCCATCTTTCCAGATCCGCCGGGCGGCTCAGGCCGCCCGCCGCATACCGGATACAGCCCGGCCCTAGTCCAGGCCGAGGTCGTCCTTGGAGTACGCGAAGAGGTACGGCACCCCGGCGCCCTCGGTGATCTTCTCGCCCGCGCCGGTGGCGCGGTCCACGATGGTCGCGACGCCCACGACCTCGGCACCGGCCTCGCGCACGGCCTCGACGGCGGTGAGCGGGGAGCCACCGGTGGTGGAGGTGTCCTCGACCACGAGAACGCGGCGCCCCTTGATGTCCGGGCCCTCGACGCGGCGCTGCATGCCGTGCGCCTTGGCGGCCTTGCGCACGACGAAGGCGTCGAGGCGCTTGCCGCGCGCGGCGGAGGCGTGCAGCATCGCGCCGGCGACGGGGTCGGCGCCCATGGTGAGCCCGCCGACGGCGTCGAAGTCCAGGTCGGCGGTGAGGTCGAGCAGGACCTGGCCGACCAGGGGGGCGGCCTCGCCGTCGAGGGTGACGCGGCGCAGGTCGATGTAGTAATCGGCTTCGAGACCCGAGGAGAGGGTCACCTTGCCGTGCACCACGGCCTTGTCCTTGATCTGCTGCAGCAGGGCGCCACGTACGTCGTCAGTCATGCCTGTCAGCTTAAAGCCGCGTCCGGCAGCTCAGAGCCGCGTCCAGGTCCAGGTCGTCGACGCTTCCAGCGGGTCGATGGGGGTGACCAGGCGGGGCAGGGTGTTGAGACCGTTCGGCGGGCCGGTCTGCGGCTCCACGCACACGGCGGCTTCCTGCTCGTCATACACGACGACCCACGGCTCGCGGCTCTGCACCTTCAGCTCGATCTGCTCCGGCCAGGTGAGGGTGACGTCGACGCCGTCGGGCATGCCGAAGCAGTCGTCCCGGGGGCCGGGGAGGGGCGTGATGCGGTTGCCGGTGGGGAGGTGGTCGTAGCCGCGCTCCTCCTGCCAGGCGGGGGCGAAGTCGATGCGTACGTCCTCGCCGCTTCCCAGGTTGCGGTTGAACCAGGGGTGCCAGCCCGCCTGGGCGGGGAAGGAGTCGCCGTACGTCTCGATGCCGAGGGTGAGGGTGAGGGAGTCCTCGGTGAGGGCGAAGATCTGCGTGATGCGGCCTTCCCAGGGCCAGGGTGCGGTGAGGTCGTACGTGAACGCGGCCTCGGTCTTGGTGGCGCGGGCGGTGCGCCATGCGGCGTCCCTCGCGAAGCCGTGGATGGCGTGGGGCGGGGAGTTGAGGGGCATCTGGTGGGTCGTGCCGCCGTTGCGGAACTTTCCCTCGCGGATGCGGCCGGCCCAGGGGGCCATGGGGAAGCAGCCGTAGCGCTCGCCCTGCCGCAGCAGCTCTGCGCCGCCGACCCGAAGACTCCCGACCCGGCAGCCGTTCCCCGGCCGCAGCTCAACTTCCGCGTCACCCGCGGTCAGCGTCACGCTCTCTTCACTACTCACGGGGTCGACCCTACGGGCAGAGGTCTTTCTTCATCCCCGACGACTACCGCCTACGGCGCAACGCCCGCCCCGCGACGATCGCCGAGGCCACCACCAGCGCGGCCGCGGGAGCGGCCCACCGCAGGGTGGCCCGGGACGAGAGGGACTCCGCCGCGGGCGCGGGCGCGTACCGCCCCCGGGGCGGCGCGTGGTCGACCTCCTCCGCGCTGCGCCCGATCATCGTCCGCCGAGCATGCGCGGCCTCCGCGGGCGGCGCCAGAATGTCCTCGACGTCGACCTCGACGTCGTCGACATCGAGATCGTCCTCGGAATCCGCGTCGAGCGAGGAGGCCGGGACCTCCGTCTCGAAGACGGAAGCGGGCTCGACGGGCTCCACGGGCGCGATGACCACAGGCTCGGGCTCCGGCTCGACCGCCGCGGGCTCAGGCGCGGCCCCGCGTCCAAGCCCCTCCCCGAACCGGTCGAGAAGCCTGCGCACCGCGTTCTCCACAGCCTGTGGAGAACTTTCGGCGACCCGCCCCTCCCCCGCGCCCGTCCCGGCGAAAACGAGCCGGGTCCCGCTGCCGTCCTCGGCGGGGTCGAGCCGCACCGTCAGGGAGAGCTTCACGGAGCCACCGCCCCGCACCTCCACGCCCTCACCCTCGATGGCGAAGGCACCGTCGCCCCGCGCGGCGACCCGCGCCGCACCGCGGTACGTGATGGTGTGACCGCCGACCCGCACCTTGAGCCGGCCGGAGAGCGGACGGGCGGACTCGTCGGCGTCGCGCTGCAGTCCGGGCACCGCCCCAGCGACCTGCTCGGGGTCGCTCAGCACCTGCTGAAGACGGTCGGCGGGAACCGGAACGAACACCTCATGCTCCATGGCAGTCGAGCCTACCCACGTGGCCGAGAACATGTACGTCAGTTCGTCAGTTCGCGTACCGCGGGTGTACCAGCGTGGAGGGGGTCAGCCCTTGCACCCGCGTCCGTTCGGCGGACATGACGCCCGCCGGCAGCGGCGCCGCCGTCCGGCGTGGTTCGAGGACCGTGCGGGACGGGGGCGATCCGGCCGCGAGCACGAAGCCCCAGTCGGCGGACGCGCCCTCCACGCGATACGCCTCGGTCAGCAGCCCCGCCGCCCGCAGCGTCGCCTCCACCGTCCAGAAGACGCGGGGCCGGTCGGCGACAGGTCCGGCGTGCACGGCGAGCCGGCCGCCCACGGCCAGGGTCCGCCGCACGAGGCCGTAGAACTCCTGGGAGTAGAGCTTGGCGCTCGCGGTACTGACGGGGTCCGGCAGATCGGAGATCACCACGTCGTACGTACGAGGGGGCGAGCGCAGCCAGCGGAACGCGTCGGCGTGCACCACCCGCACCCGGGGATCGCGGTACACCTGTCCGTTCAGTTCGCTCAGCGCCGGATCGCGGCGCGCCAACCGCACGACACCGGGGTCGAGTTCGACGACGTCCACCCGCCGCACCCCCCGGTGCCGCAGCACCTCGCGCGCCGCGAGGCCGTCTCCGCCGCCGAGGACCAGCACGCGCGCGTGCCTGCCACCGTTCATCGCGGGGTCGACGAGCGCCCGGTGGTAGCGGTTCCCGTCCCGGCCGCTGATGCGCAGGTGCCCGTCGACGTAGAGATCGAGGGTCCTGTTCCTGCCGCCGGTGAGGACCACTTCCTGGATGTCGGTGTGCACGGCGATCCGTACGTCCTTGCCGTAGACCGCACGCCGCGCCGCCGCCTCGAAGTCGCCGACGAGCACGGCGGCCGACGCGAGCAGGCCGAGCACCGTGACGTTCGCGACGAGCAGCGCCCAGCGGCCGCGCGCGCTCAGGTCGTGCCGGAACAGGCCGAAGACGAGGGCGCCGCCCGCGACCGCGTTGACGGCGCCGGTGATCAGCGCTCCGTTCAGCTGGCCGAGCAGGGGGAGCAGCAGGAAGGGGAAGGCGAGGCCGCCCACGAGCGCGCCCACGTAGTCGGCGGCGAACAGGTCGGAGACGGCGCCGCTGGGGTCCTGCCGCTTGATCCGCTGGATGAGCACCATGAGGAGCGGGACCTCGGCGCCGATGAGCAGGCCGATGGCGAGCGAGAACGCGACGAGCAGATACCGCGAGCCGCCTTCCCAGACCTCGCCCTTGTCGCCGGTCCAGGCGAACGCGGCGTACAACGCCATGGCGCTCAGGCCGCCGACCAGCGCGAGCGCCGACTCCACCAGGCCGAATCCGGCGGCGGCCCGGCAGCGCAGGCGCTTGGCGAGCAGGGAGCCGATGCCCATGGCGAAGACCATCACCGAGAGGACCACCGACGCCTGGGTGACGGAGTCTCCGATCAAGTACGAGGCGAGGGCGACGAGTTCCAGTTCGTACACGAGACCGCAGGCCGCGCAGATGAAGACGCCCGCCAGGACGAGCAACCGTCCCGTCCTGGGTGTCACGGGTAAAGGTGTTGACGGCTCGATCACCTTGGGAACGCTACGTCACCGAACCCATACGTCCGGTCACCCACAAGGGTGCATCGCGGGTACCCTCACCCCTACGCGGGTACGGGTCGCGACGAGTTGCCCGTCCTGCGGATAGGCGTGCCAGGTGCGCCACTGCACCGCACCTTCGTGCCGCTGCGCCAGCATCGCGGTGAACGCGTGCGGGCTGCCGGGGAAGACCCCGGCGAGTCCGTGCGGATGCTCGGCCACCAGGGCGAGCAGTTCTTGTGCGCGGCCCGCGAACTGGCCGCGCGAGAGGGTTTCGACGCGCGCGGCGAACTCGTACTCCCAGTCGCCGAGGCGCTTGGAGACGCCGAGCGGGAGCGGCGTACTGCTGCCGGGGATGCAGGCGACGGTCTCGGAGCAGTTGCCCTGCTCCTCTTCGAGGAGCACTTGGTGCGAGGCCCCCAGTAACCGCAACTCCATCCTGGCGTCCGCGAGTTGCAGTTCGAGTGTGGCGAGCGCGGGCAGCGGCTCACGCCCCAGGGTCCAGGCGAGGTCCGCGGCGCACGTGTCGGTATAGACAGTCTTCAGGGTCGTGAGCATGGGTCGGCTCCGCTAACACGCAATGGAAGTGGTGCCGGCGCACCCGGTCGTCGGCGACCGGGAGGTCGGAATGCCGGCTCGTACCCACGAGACGTCCTTGTTGTCCAATTAGTCCGTTTCGAGGGCGGCGCTGACGGTTAAGAGGGAATCATGGACTGCTGCACTGCCACAGCGTTTTTACCCAACTTCGGAGGGTTTCCACCCCCGCGGGGGCTGCACAGTTCAACTGTTCAATGACTCAACGACGAAGTGCCCGGCACGAGTTGCCTCATGCCGAGCACTTCAAACAATGGACGGACCAGCTGCCCCGTGTCAGCTGCCTCCGCCACCGCCACATCCGCCACCGCCGCCACCGCCGCAGGAGGAGCCGCCGCCACAGGACGACCCCCCACCGCAGGAGCTGCCGCCGCCGCCGTCACCACCGCCGGCCCACCAACCACCACCGGAACCCGACGAGCCGGCCGACCCGGAGTACGTGCCGCTGCCGCTTCCGCGACCGGCGAACACTGCGAGTCCGATAACCAGAGCCACCGCAACAATCACGAAGACCAAGATCATGACCTTCACGCCCCTTTCCGTTCCCCCGAAGCAGGCCCCCCGTGGGTCCGCGTTCTTCCGTGTTGTTCGTGTTGCACTTGCGTGAAAGGGGAATGCCCCCGTGGCCGTCGGCCCAAAGCAGAGTTGAGGAACTTCAGAGGGTTCTCAGGGGGTGGTGTCCCCTGACCAGCCCAAAGGGGTTCCTGAGGGGTCGTCGGCACCTCTCTGGGCCGTCTGTGGGCCGTCATCACCCGAACGGGAGGCTCCGAAGACCTCGTCAATGGCGCGGCGGGCACGCTCCCGACTGTCCGGCATCAGATGGGCGTACACCCGCAGCGTCAGCCCCGGATCAGCGTGCCCCATGTACTCGCTGATGGCCTTGATGTTCTCGCCCGCGTCCAGCAGGGCGGAGGCGTAGAAGTGCCGCAGGGCGTGCATGCCGTGCTCGCGGGCTCCCGCGTAGCGTTCCCCCTCGTCAACCTCCGGGATGAGTCCCGCTTTGGCGAGGGCGGGTTTCCAGTCCTTGGCGTTGAAGTTGCTGCGCCACACCATGCCCCCTTGCTCAGCGGTGAAGATCAGACGGGCGGACACCTTCGGCCCTTCCGGCGTATCCCACGGCAACGTGATCTCCACGGGCTTACGGGCGTCCATGTGCGCCCGGAGAGCTCGCGCGACGGAGTCGGGCAAAGGCACGTCCCGCTTCTTGCCGCCCTTGGGGAGAGCGAACACCGGGCGCCCTTCCACATGTTTGATCTGCCGGACCACGTGGAGTGTCTGCCCGTCGGCGTCGATGGCATCCTCCGCCAACCCGAACACCTCGCCCTGACGCAGGCCGCACCCGGCGCCAACGTCGACCATCGCCCGATACGGCTCCAGAAGAGCCGCCCGAACGGCGAACACCTGGTCGGGCAGTTTGTCGCTGCTTTCTTGGCGTGTCTCACATTCCTCAACTCCCGTTGATCGGACGTGTGGTTAGCAGTTGATGAGGGTCGTGTCGCGGACGTACCGTCCCGCCGCGTGTTGGTGCACTTTTTTCTTCCGAGGGCTGGCAGTCCTGGGGGCTCGATGGCGAGCCGTTGATCCCTGAGCGGATGCCGGTGCTGTTCGACGACGACTTCCTGTTCGAGGACCAGGGGGGTCCGCGGGCGACGCGGGCGGTGAACGCCTGGCTTCGTACGCTGCCGTCGAGCGGGGCGCCGTCGCCGAATTCGTGGCGGGCGTGCTGGCGGCCCGGGACTGGCTTGTGCATCTGCAGCGACGCCGTGTCGCGGTGTTCGGTACGCGGCAGGAGCTGGTGGCCGCGCTCGGTACGTACGCGGAGCGTCGGCTGTCGGGGCCGATGGACGAGCGGCTGGAGTTCTCATCGTGGGAGTTGCAGGTCACAGCGCTGAGCCGGTTCTATGACTGGGCCGAGCATGAGGGCCTGGCCGCGGCGGTGCCGTTCACGGTGGCTACCGGCAAGCGGATGGTGCAGGGCCGGCTGGTGGAGACCCGGCACAACCGGGCCCGGCTGCGGCGGCCAAAGCCGCACGTGAAGGTGCAGTACCTGGAGCCGGACTTCGCGGATCTGTTCCGCTACGGACTGGCCGGGCTTGGCCCGGATGGGCTGGAGGACGCGACGTTCCGCGGCCGGTTCCCGGGCCGGAACGCGGCGGTGGGTGGTCTGGTGCTGGGCACCGGGATGCGGAGCCGGGAGTTCACCCACCTGCTGGTTCATGAGGTTCCGCCGCTGCCCGCCGAGCCGACCGAGGTGCCGATCCCGTGGGTGGTCCCGGAGTTGGCGGCCAAGGGGCGGAAGTTCCGCACGACATGGATCGACTATTCCTCACTGGCGGCGGTGCACTCCTACATCGACCTGGACAGGGAGATGTCGCGGGGGGGCGTGGCGGCCGGAGAGGCCACTGGTGGTGGAGGAGGCGGACTTTTACGGCGGCCGGGTCAATGGTCGGCGCACACGCTGGGCGGCGCTTCGGCCGGAGGAACGGCTGCGGCTGGTCGGCCCGGAGGGAGGCTCGCTGTTTCTGGCGCTGAGCTACGACGGGCGACCGTTTGTGGACTGGGGCACGCTGTTTCGCCGCACGGCCCGCCGGATCCGTGAGCGCTTCGGGCCGCGGTTCCCGGATGTCGCGCCGCACCGGTGCCGGCACACCTTCGCCATGGCCACCCTGGAGAAGCTGGTGGAGGGCCACTACCGGCAGGCCGCCCAGCTCGCCGCAGTGACCGGCGATGCGTCCGGGCTCGCGCTCTACCTGCTGAAAGCCGACCCGCTGCTGATCCTGCGGGACCTGCTGGGGCACTCCAGCGTGGTCACCACCGCGATCGAACGTGCGCAGGGCTGGGGGCGCCCCTCCAGGGCCAAGACCGCCTGGCCTGCGCCCACATCCCGTGAGTCCCGGAGTCACAGACTCCGGGACTCACGTATTCCGGTCCCAGGGGTGGACGGTGAACCGCGCCAATGTGATGGTCCAAGCGCCGACCGGGGCGAACGTCATCATCAGGCCCACGGCAGGGGCCGCATTGCCCGTGGAGCGGCTCGACTCCTCGCGCTCCGTTCGCTCCGCCCGCCAGTGCTCGGGTGGACCCCGGCGGCAATCTCCCTACCTCCTCCGACTGCCCGATACGCCATGCCCGCCGTCTCGTTGGGCCGACGTGACCACCCACCCGAATTCCCCTGCCGACGAAACAGCGTCTATGCATGAAGGCGACTACTCAACGAAATGTCTTGTCAAGCAGCCATCCTTTATGCGGAAGCTCCACGATCAGTGATCGTTGTAGAAGCCCGACTGCTTCCAGTAGTACGTGTCGCTGCGACCGCCCGTTCCGGCGTAGGACACCTCGATGTTCTGCTTCTCAGGAAGGTTGTACTTACTGCCCTGGCTGGCAGAGCGATGCTGGCACGTTCCCTTCCCGCTGCTGACCGTTATGGTGTACTTGTAGGTGACCAGGGCAGCCGAGTGGCCATTCCCGGACGTGTCGCACACGGAGATGTAGTCGTTGTTCTCCTTGATGTAGACCCTGACCCCGTCCCCGGACCATACGTGATCCCACGTAGCGGCGGACGACGTGCTGGCAGTGACCAGCGTTCCGGCTACCGATACGGTGGCGATAGCAGCGCCGACCATAGCGCGGGCAAGCTTGTTCATGAAGTCTGTCCCCATCTTGACTTGTGAAAGTCTTCCGTTCAGATATGAAGCTAGCAACTAATGATCCAGTTACTCCCTCAGAAATCTGATCGTTATCTATGCCGGACGATGTCGTCCGCCATCGTCTCCGCGAAGCCAAGGAGGAAGAAGCCGAAGCCTTCGACACCCTCGACCGCGTGCGCCAAGAGGCAGCGGCTGCCCGCGATCACCTCGCATCCCTGCAAGCAGCACAGGCTGAGTCCAACGCCATCCGATGGTTCGCCGAGCAGCGGCCGGACGTCATGGACCGCATCTCACCCGTCCTCGGCGACCTGATGAAACTGCGCGCCGAGTTCCCTCACCTGCGCCCGGCCGATCAGCTCGCCGCTGCCGGACTGCGCCCCGACGATCTCGGACTCTCGGCCGACGACGTGCCATTCATCGCGCTGATTCCCTGCGGCCGTACGGACTAGGGGCCGAGGTGGCTGCCAGGGGAGACCCGGGCATGATGCCGGCGGGAGGCTCAGGAGGGCGCGGCAACCGCCTCGCTGACGGGCGCAGCGGCCCGGAGCCGGTCGAGTCGCTCGTACAGTGCACGCACCAGCCAGGCCCGGTTGTGCACCCGGCTCAGGCTCGTGCACGGCAACTACAAGTTGCGACCGCCTTTTCCCCGCCTGCAGCCTGACCTGGACTCCGTCACGGAGCTTGCCCTGAAAGACCTCGATCCCAGACGCTGGGGCACGACAGCCATCCACAGATGCAGCGTTTGCGACCGTCCGATCGAACAGGCTGGGCTCCGGCAGATGTGGATTTCACTGCGTGTGGCCACTGACGTATTGCCCCTGCTGGTGAACGCCTGCTCATCGGCCTGCGTCGCCGCACTGCCCAGTGGTGCGCAGGACTACATCCACACGCCGCACAAGGGGGGCCGAGTCGACCAGCCGCCGTCCGATTGGGACTGACCGACCGGGCACCGGACGTCATGCAACGATCACCCCCAGAGATGCAATCCGGAGCGAAGCGTTGACGCTGGACTACCGAGACACTAATGACCGAACGCGAGCACCACGTACCAGCCCCTGACCGAGACACGAAAGAAGGTGGACACGGCCTACGCCGCGTTAATCCAGAGATCGCCCACGCTGTGGGCGACGTACAGGGCGACGAACCCGTCGTTATTCAGATTGGGGAGAGGATTCCCAATCTTGCCCATCAAGACTTCTGTCAATGTCGCGCAATTGGGCAAATAGGCGAAGCTCCATTTCGGCGAGCCTCCGCAGTTCGCGAGTCAGATATTCAATGTTTGCCGAATTGACCGCAACTAGCTCATGCACCTCTTTAATCTCGCCTATCAGCCGCATCTTTTCATTGCCACTCGAAGCATCGTCCTGAAATCGCGTTCGTAAATTTTCTGCTCCGCCGCCAGTCCAGGGGTGTCAACGTGTCCCATACGTCGTAGCATCGCGCGATTGCACCGTCGATACGGCGGAGCGGGTGCGGGGTCTTCATACCCGGTACATGCCCGCATGGGGCGGCTCGGTTGCGGGCGCAGCCCCATGCCGTGGACAGAGTCTGTCGATGACCGAGGTTCGCTGGCTGCGCAACCTTCGCTGCCACAGGACGTTCCGGACTGAACGTCCAGGCCATGCCGCAGCTCAGAGGACATGTCTCGGGCATCACTTCAGGCCCCACCCCCCGGCCGTGAGTTGAGGAAGTCCGAAGGTTCGGCGCAGGATGGCGGCCATGACCTCCACATCCGGGAGCGGGCGCTTGCTGCTCAATCGCCGCCTCGCCGAGTTCGGTACGACTATTTTCGCCGAGATGTCCGCCCTCGCGGTGAAAACGGGCGCCATCAACCTCGGTCAGGGCTTCCCCGACACGGACGGTCCCGAGGAGATCCGCGAGGCCGCGGTGCGTGCCCTGCGCGACGGCCGCGGCAACCAGTACCCGCCGGGCCCCGGCATCCCCGAGCTCCGTACGGCGGTCGCCGCGCACCAGCAGCACCGGTACGGCCTCGCGTACGACCCCGACCGCGAGGTCCTGGTCACGGCGGGCGCCACCGAGGCGATCGCGGCCTCGCTGCTCGCGCTGGTCGAGCCCGGCGACGAGGTCATCGCCCTGGAGCCGTACTACGACTCGTACGCGGCGTCGATCGCCCTCGCGGGCGGCAAGCGCGTCCCCGTGACGCTGCGCCCGGACGCCGCCGCGGGACGCTTCCGCCTCGACCTGGACGAGCTGCGCGACGCGATCACGCCGCACACCCGGCTGCTGCTCCTCAACACCCCGCACAACCCGACCGGCACCGTCCTGACCCGCGCCGAGCTCACCGAGATCGCGAAGCTCGCGGTCGAGCGCGACCTCCTCGTGGTCACGGACGAGGTCTACGAACACCTGGTCTTCGACGACGGCGAGGGCACGGAGCACATCCCCCTCGCCTCGTTCCCCGGCATGCGCGAGCGCACGGTGACGATCGGCTCCGCGGGCAAGACGTTCTCGTTCACCGGCTGGAAGGTCGGCTGGATCACGTCCACGCCGGAGCTCGTGACGGCGGTCCGCTCGGCGAAGCAGTTCCTCACGTACGTCTCATCGGGGCCGTTCCAGTACGCGATCGCGGAGGCCCTTGCGCTGCCCGACTCGTACTTCGCCTCGTTCCGCGAGGGCATGCGCGCCAAGCGGGACCTCCTGAGCGAGGGTCTGACGGCGGCCGGCTTCGACGTCTACCGACCTGCGGGCACGTACTTCGTCACCACCGACATCAGCGCCCTGGGCGAGTCCGACGGCTTCGCCTTCTGCCGGGCCCTGCCCGAGCGCATCGGCGTGGTCGCCGTCCCGAACGCGGTCTTCTACGACCACCGGGAGGCCGGGGCGCCGTTCGTGCGCTTCGCGTTCTGCAAGAAGGACGAGGTCCTCGCGGAGGCCGTCTCCCGGCTGAAGTCGCTGTAGCAGTCGCGGGCAGACATGCGAGAGCCCGGCCGGGGTGTCCCGGCCGGGCTCTCGCTGTGACGTACCGACGTGACCAGTCGTGCGGTGACTAGGCCTGGTCGCCGGGCTTGTCTTCGCCCTCGGTGCCGTCGACCTCGGCCTCAAGGCCGAGCTGCTCGACGAGCCACTTGTCGAACTCGATCGCGGCCCGCACCCAGCTGACCGTCGACGACACGAAGTGCTCCAGGGAGACACCCGTGCCGATCAGCATCTGCGCCTCGCCGATGAGGCGGACGGTGCCGTCGTCGTGGGTGTGCGTGTAGACCTTCGGCCACAGGGTGCGGCGGTTCCAGTCGTCGATCGCCTCGAGGAGCTGCTGCTTCTCCTCGATGCCGTGCGCACGGTCGTAGAACGTCCGCACCGAGAAGACCTGCTGGTCTCCCTCGCCGCGGAACATGAAGTACGTACGGAACTCCTCCCACGGCGCCGCGAGGTCACCCTCGTCGTCGACGACGTGCTTGAGCTCCATCTGGTCCAGGAGCTGCTTGACCAGGTCCTGGTCGGGGACAACGGGGCCCGCCGGTCCATCGCCCTGCTGCGGTTCGGGCTGTCCCCCGAAATTCGGAATCGAGGACGGGTCGATGCTCACGTGCTTAGTCCCTTCGTACGGATTCCGCCATCCTGCCCCATGTCGGGCGGGGGCCCGCAACCCCCGCCCCCGATGTGACCGGGTTATGCCGTCCCGAAGCCCCTCACAGGGTCTTTCCGGTGGCATTTCCCGCGGTATTTCCCGTGGTGTTTCCGGCCGCCGGACCGACGATCAGATCGTCCCCGAAGGTGTCCACGCGCACCGTGTCCCCGTCCTTCACCTCTCCCGAGAGGATCTCCTTGGCGAGGCGGTCGCCGATGGACGTCTGGATGAGGCGGCGCAGCGGCCGGGCGCCGTACGCCGGGTCGTTGCCCTCGTCCGCCAGCCAGGCAAGCGCCTCCGGGGAGACGTCCAGCGTGAGCCGCCGCTCGGAGAGCCTCTTCGCCAGGCGGTCGATCTGCAGCTTGGCGATGTGCGCGAGCTCGTCCTTGTCGAGCGCGGAGAAGACCACGAGGTCGTCGAGCCGGTTCAGGAACTCCGGCTTGAAGGACGCCCGTACGACGTCCAGGACCTGCTGCTTCTTCTCCTCCGGCGAGGTCGTCGGCTCGACGAGGTACTGACTGCCGAGGTTGGAGGTCAGGACGAGGATGGTGTTGCGGAAGTCCACCGTCCGCCCCTGCCCGTCGGTGAGACGCCCGTCGTCGAGCACCTGGAGCAGTACGTCGAAGACCTCCGGGTGCGCCTTCTCGACCTCGTCGAGCAGCACCACGCTGTACGGGCGCCTGCGCACGGCCTCGGTGAGCTGACCGCCCTCCTCGTACCCGACGTAGCCGGGCGGGGCGCCGACGAGGCGGGACACGCTGTGCTTCTCGCCGTACTCGCTCATGTCGATGCGGACCATGGCGCGCTCGTCGTCGAAGAGGAAGTCCGCGAGGGCCTTCGCCAGCTCGGTCTTGCCGACGCCGGTCGGGCCGAGGAACAGGAAGGACCCGGTGGGCCGGTCGGGGTCGGCGATCCCGGCGCGCGTGCGGCGCACCGCGTCCGACACCGCCTGCACGGCCTCGGTCTGGCCGATGAGGCGCTTGCCCAGCTCCTCCTCCATACGGAGCAGCTTCTGCGTCTCGCCCTCCAGGAGGCGCCCGGCGGGGATGCCGGTCCAGGCTCCGACCACGTCGGCGATGTCGTCGGGGCCGACCTCCTCCTTGACCATGGTGTCCTTGGAGACCTCCTCCTCGGCCTCGGAAGCGACCTCCAGGTCGTGTTCGAGCGTGGGGATCTCGCCGTAGAGCAGCTTGCTCGCGGTGTCGAAGTCGCCGTCGCGCTGGGCGCGCTCGGCCTGGCCGCGCAGCTCGTCGAGCTTCTCCTTCAGCTCACCGACGCGGTTGAGGGACTGCTTCTCCTTCTCCCAGCGGGCGTTGAGCCCGCGCAGCTCCTCCTCCTTGTCGGCGAGGTCGCGCCGCAGCCGCTCCAGGCGCTCCTTGCTCGCCGGGTCGGTCTCCTTGCTGAGAGCCAGCTCCTCCATCTTGAGGCGGTCGACGGAGCGCTGGAGCTCGTCGATCTCCAGGGGGGACGAGTCGATCTCCATCCGCAGCCGCGACGCGGCCTCGTCGACGAGGTCGATGGCCTTGTCGGGCAGGAAACGCGAGGTGATGTACCGGTCGGAGAGCGCGGCGGCGGCGACGAGCGCGCTGTCGGCGATCTGGACCTTGTGATGGGCCTCGTAGCGCCCCTTGAGCCCGCGGAGGATCGCGATGGAGTCCTCGACGGTGGGCTCGTCGACCAGGACCTGCTGGAAGCGCCGCTCCAGGGCCGGGTCCTTCTCGATCCGCTCGCGGTACTCGTCGAGGGTGGTCGCGCCGACCATCCGCAGCTCACCGCGGGCAAGCATGGGCTTGAGCATGTTGCCGGCGTCCATGGCGGAGTCGCCCCCGGCCCCCGCTCCGACGACGGTGTGCAACTCATCGATGAAAGTGATGATCTGCCCGTCGCTCTCCTTGATCTCGGAGAGGACGGTCTTGAGGCGCTCCTCGAACTCGCCGCGGTACTTCGCACCCGCGACCATGGCACCCAGGTCCAGCGAGACGAGCCGCTTGTTCTTGAGAGACTCGGGGACGTCGCCCTTCACGATGCGCTGGGCGAGCCCTTCGACGACGGCGGTCTTGCCGACGCCGGGTTCGCCGATGAGGACGGGGTTGTTCTTCGTGCGCCGGGACAGGACCTGCACCACGCGCCGGATCTCCTGATCACGCCCGATGACGGGATCAAGCTTTCCGTCCCTGGCGGCGGCGGTGAAGTCAGTCCCGAACTTCTCCAGGGCCTTGTACTGGCCCTCCGGGTCCGGTGTGGTCACCCGGCGTCCTCCCCTTGCCTTCTCGAACGCGTCGAGCAGCTTCTTGGCGCTGGCCCCGTTCTTGCCCAGGACCTCGCCCGCGGCGCCGCCCTTCGCTGCGATGCCGATCAGCAGATGCTCGGTGGAGAGGTAATCATCGCCCAGCTCCTTCGCGCGCTGCGAGGCGTCGGCGATGACCGCGAGCAGATCGCGGTTGGGCTGCGGCGGCGCGACGGTGGAACCCGTGACGCTGGGCAGGCTGCCCAGTGCCCGCTCGGCGTCGGCGCGGACGGCGGCCTGGTCGGCCTCGACCGCGGCGAGCAGGTCGGTGATGTTCTCGTTGTCCTGCCCCTCCAGCAGGGCGAGCAGCAGATGCGCGGGGGTCAGGTCGGCATGGCCTTCCTGTACGGCCCGGTTGCTGGCCGCGTTGATCGCGTCCCGGCTCCTGTTGGTCAGCTCGGCGTCCACGTGAGTCGTCTCCTCCTTGCGATCCGTATGACCCGGTGGCTCGGGTGACCCGGCCCACCTGCTTTAAACAGCGTACATAAAGTTGAGTCTATTCCACTCAAGGAAGGTAGAGGTGGGTGCGGAGGGGGGGGTCACGTCCGGCGGCCGGAGGGAGATCTCGTCGGGCGGCCGGAGGGAGATCTCGTCCGGCGGCCGGTTAAGTTCCCTGCATGGCCATCGACCCACACCACCCCACACCCGCCTACCTCAGCTTCTGGCGTGAACGGCATCTGTGCACGCTGACGACACCGCGCCCCGACGGCACCCCGCACGTCGTGCCGGTCTGCGTGACGTACGACCCGGAGGCGGGTGTGGCCCGCGTGCTCGCGAGCAGGTCGAGCACGAAGGTCAGGAACGTACTCGCGGCGACGGAGGCGGGCGACGGGGCGGCCGGGGCGCGGGTGGCGGTCTGCCAGGTCGACGGGCCGCGCTGGGCGACGCTGGAGGGGATCGCGCGCGTACGCACAGAGGCGGCCGAGGTCGCGGAGGGCGAGCGGCGCTACGAGGAGCGGTACGGGAAGCCGCCGAGGGTGAATCCGAACAGGGCGGTCATCGAGATCGCGCTGACGCGGGCGATGGGCTCACGTGGGCTGAAGCCGGGCGAGGCATAGCGACACCTCGCCGTTCCCCGCACACACCACAGCGGCGCCACCGTGTTCAGGTCCACGGTGGCGCCGCTGCTGGGGGAAGCACCTGCGCGATGTACAACGACGGGGGATCGCGTCAGGCGCTGCGGGGGGTGGCTGTGATGGCTCTTGTAGTGCTCTGGCTCTGCTGTTCCTGCTTCTCACCGGGCCGGCCGGGGTCTCCGACGAGCTGGTGGTCACGACGGTCGAGATTAACGAAGACCATCCCGTACCGAATGGCACACCGCACGGGCTGCGGGGCGCCTCGCGGCTTGCGGAGGCACCGGTAGGCCCGGATCTCCTCCTCTTCGTCACGGGTGACGACCACCGGCTCACCGAGAAGCGTGACCATCAGCGAGTCGCCTGCGTGGGGTATCGCGGTGGCGAGATCGATGAAGTGCCAACCGGAGCGGTAGGCGGTGGCCATTTCTCGGCGGAAGGTGCGGTCGTCCGGGGGAGTACTCATGCGCCTGCTCCCGCCGGGGCGACGCCCCATGCGAGGTCGCCCGGGAGGGCCGAGACGGCACTCGTGCCCGTGCTGTGCGGGTGACTTCCCCAGGCGAGATCAAGACTGTTCGCCATGCCCATGACCAGCCCTGCGGAGAAGGTGGTGACAAGCACCGAGCGAAGCATGCGCTTAAACATGGTCGGCTTCGTCCTCACTTGGTAGGTTCCTCTCCCCCGGCTCAACAAGACGATGTCTCAATCGAGCACGTCAAAGCCACAGAGACGATGCATCATGTTCTTGCACGTTCAGGACCCTGGGGGGTGGAGATTTGGTGACATCGGGCGCGAAAACGACACATCCTCACCCCGCAACCCCTCTTTGTGACGAAGGTTCCAGGTTGTACGCCCTCGCACTGAGCGACGGCCGCCTGCCGCGCTCCAAGGCTGAGAACGCACCCTGCCTACTGGACTTCGCTCTTCTGCACCCTGATCCGGACGACGCGAACTGGCTCCGCCCGGTTTCCCCGTCCGCCGCCCTTTCCCAGCGCCTCCACCCTCTCGAACGGGAGATCCAGGAGCGCCGCAGAGTCGCCGTCGAGTTGACCGACGTATTCGAGCCATTCATGGCGATCACTGCCCGGACGGAACCCTCCACGCATGCGATCACCGTGCTGGAAGGCGACGCCCGCATCAACGAGGTCATCGAGCGTGCCACAGCGGAGTGCCGTACTGAGGTTCTCACCGTCCAACCCGGAGGCGGCCGGAGCGAGAACCTTCTCAACGTGGCGATAAAGCGCGGCCAGGCGGTCCTCGACCGCGGCATCACGATGCGCACCCTCTACCAGCACACGGCCAGGCACAGTCAGGGAACTCTCGCCTACGCGGCACACATGGCCCAGGGAAACGTGGAGATCAGGACCCTGGAAGAGCTGATCGACCGGCTGATGATCTTCGATCGCAGTGTGGCGCTCATACCCGCCCGCGACGACCGCCATGTCGCCCTGGAGCTACGCCACCCCGCCATGGTCGAGTACCTGGCCAAGGTCTTCGAGCAACTCTGGCGTCGTGCCACTCCCCTGGTCGAAGAGGCCCCCTACGCTCCCTCCACCGATGGCATCACCGGTGTACAGCGCACCATTGCCAAGCTCCTCATCGAAGGCCACGTGGACGAGGCCATCGCCCGCCGCCTCGGTATGAACGTCCGCACCTGCCGCGCGCACATCGCCAAGATCGCCGCGGCCCTGGGCAGCGGCAGCCGCGCTCAACTCGGTTACCTGATCGCCCAGTCCGGAATTCTGGACAAGAGTCACTGAATCCGGTCGGGGAGCGAGCGGAACATGACCACGCAGTCCCATGCGCACGGAGCCGACGAACTGTGCACGGCGGGCACCGCCCTATACGAACGTGCTCTGGCCGAGGGGCGCATCCGCAGCGAGGCAGCCGAAGCGGCGCCCTGCCTTGCCCGCTTCGGGCTCCTGCGGGCCGACGCCGACGATCCGGCATGGCTGCGGCCCACTGCGCCCGCGGTCGCCCTCTCCCGGCTGCTCGAAACCGTCGGGCACCGCATCGCACAGCACCGGAGTCGCGGGGCGAGCCTGGCCACGACGTTCGAGTCGCTCATGGCTCTCGCCCCCCGCCATGCCGCCCCCGCCGGCCCCTCCGCCATCACCGTCCTCAACGGACTGCCCGTCATCCAGAAAGCGGTGGCACGGGCGCTGGCCGACTCCAGCAAGGAACTCCTTTCCATCCAGCCCGGCGGCTACCGGCCGCCCGAGATACTCGCCAAATCGCTGCCCGACGCGCGAGGCGCCCTCTCCCGAGGGGGCCGCATGCGCACGCTGTACCAGCACACCTCACGCCACTCGCTGTCCGTGTTCGGTTACCACGATCAGCTCCAGGGCAACACCGAGGTCCGCACGCTCGACGAAGTCACCGACCGCCTCTTCGTATTCGACCGCGTGGTCGCCTTCATACCGGCCAGCAAGGATCGCAGCGTCGCCCTGGAGATCCGCCTCCCCGCCTCGTCGAGCACCTCGCCGCAGCCTTCGAGAGCCTCTGGAGCCTGGCCACGCCGATGTATCCGCACGCAGAGGAACTGCCGTCGAGCAATGGCATCACGACCCGTCAGCAAGCCATCGCACACCTCCTGGTGGACGGCCTCACGGACTCGGAGATCGCGCTTCGGCTAGGCATGAACGTCCGCACGGCCCGCGTGCACATCGCCAAACTCTCCTCCGTGCTCGGCAGCAGCAGCCGGGCCCAGCTCGGTTACCTCATAGGCCGGTCGGGCATCCTGAGGCGCCAGAACTGACAGCCGGAGGGACGACGAGATGGCCGGACACCACATCGCCCACGGCGCCGACACACTCTGCGACGCGGGCGCTGCCGTCTATGAGCGCGCCCTGCTCGACGGGCGCATCCCCCGCCACGACGCCGACCCGGCCCCCTGCCTGATCGACCACGGGCTCCTCCACCCCGACATCGACGACGTGAGGTGGCTGCGCGCCACCGCGCCCGCCGTCGCCCTGCCACGGCTCCTGGACGGCATCGAGAAGACCATCGCCGAGGAACGCGACCACGAGGCGCGGCTGGCCAGGGCCTTCGAGCCGCTGGCGGCTCTCGGCAACCACCAAGCGCCGCACTCCGACACCTCCGCAATCACCGTCCTGGATGGCCTTCCCCGTATCACCGACGCCGTCAGCCGGGCGATGGCCGACGCCACGGAGGAAATGCTGACGGTGCGACCGGGCAGCGACCGCACACCCGCACTTCCGCCCACCTCACCGGCCGGCCAACAGTCCATGCTGATTCGGGGCTGCCGACTCCGCAGCCTCTGCCTGCCCCCGACACGTCACCCGCTGCCCGCCCCAGCCCACTACGAGCAGTTCAACGGCGACATCGAGATCCGCACCCTCGACGACGTCGGCGACCACCTGGTCATCCTGGACCGTACGGTGGCGTTCATCCCCGCCCACCGCACCGACGCCGTGGCACTCGAACTCCGCAACCCCGCCGTGGTCGACTTCCTCGTCACGACGTTCGAACGCCTGTGGCACTTGGCCACGCCGCTGCACCCGGCCGCCGCACACCGCCTCCCGAAGGACGGTGTCACCCCCCGCCAACGCGCCATCGCCACCCTGCTCACCGATGGCCTGACCGACGCCGACATCGCCAACCGCCTCGGCATGAACATCCGCACCGCACGCGTCCACATAGCCGCACTCGCCGAAGCCCTCGGCAGCGAAGGCAGGGCCCAACTCGGCTATCTGATTGGACAGTCCGGAATTCTGGAAGCGAACGCGCCGGATTCCGGGGAAAGTGGCCGCTGACTCCACCGACGAGCGGAGCAGTGCTAGCTACCCGCGCCGCGCCCCCGTGATCGCCTCACCGATCGTGAAGCCCTTGGCGGGACCTTCGGGGATCGCGACCTCGGTTCCGTACGGGACCCGGTGGACGCCTACCCAGTCCGCGTTCTCCGGCTGCGGTTCGGTCAGGACGGTGACGGTGCCTTCGCCGTCGTAGTCGTCGATGATCACGTATACGGGGATCTCCGCGCGGGCGTATTCGCGGCGCTTCTTCACCCGGTCCCGGTCCTGGTTGCGCTGCCCTGGAGAAACGACCTCGACTACGAGGCGGACGGCCGCGGCGGTGACTCCCAGGCCGTCGTCGGTCAGGTACCGCTCCCTGTCCTTCGGGCAGACATAGAGGTCAGGAATCCATACCTGCCCTTCATGGATGACGTTTCCGTCGTTGCGCACGACGAAGTCTCCGCCGCGTAGGAACATCACCAGTTCGTCCCGGAGCAAATTGATCGTCTCGGTCTGTGCATAGCGCCCGGTCGGCGACACCTCGATGGCTGTCTCGATAATCTCAGCGCGGTAGCCCTCGGGGAGTTCCATCGCCTTCCATGCCTGCCACAGCACCTCGATGTCCTCGGACAGACCGGTCGCGGACGGGACAGAGTCAGTCCGGGTCTCAGGCATGATCCTGGGCCTCCCAGCAGCAAGAGCGGTCATGGTGGCGCACCTCCTTGCCAGCGTGGGCTTGGCGTCCTTGCGGCACAAGCAACGCGATCACCGTAGGTACGTACATGGGGCCGACCAGGGGAAACGGCGTCCCGCTCACCCGATGCGGTGAGGGCGAATCGGTCCTCCGGGCACGGCCTCTCCCAGTTCGAACCAGACCCCCTTCGCGTACCGCCCCGCCCTGTCCTCCGCGACGCCCCACGTGTCGGCCAGTTCCGCGACGAGGGCCAGCCCTCGTCCCCAGCAGGCGGCCACCCCTGCGGCGGGGTGCGCCACGACCGGCGGGTCCGGGCTCTCGTCGAAGACCGTTACCCGTAGGCGGGTGAGGGTCAGCAGGATGCGGAGCATCGCGGAGCCCTTGGTGTGCAGGTGCACGTTCGTGATGAGTTCCGAGGTGCAGAGGGTCGCCGGCATGACCAGGGGCTCTCTGTCCAAGGTGCGCAGGACGGTGCGTACGAAGTCTCTGCCGACCTTGGGAGCGGTCGCGTCGCCCGGCGTGAACAGGCTGTAGTCGTAAACCAGTTGGGCGTGTCGGTGGGCGATGCGGGGGCGGTCTGAGGGCATGACGGTTGCTCCCGTCGGGAGGGGTGGGGGAAGTGGCGCACGCCCCTTGCCGGGCGATGGCGTTGCCCACGCGCACTTGGGCGGCGCGGTGGGTGCCTTTCGGCTTGTGGGCAGGGGGAGTTGGACGGTTCCAGTGAGTAACTGGTGCGACACTTAGAGTAGGAGCATGAGGCGTCAATTGACAACCTAATCGGGGTCTTTGATGGACCAACTCCCCCGATCGAGGCAGACTTTGGGAACGCCATCAAGGAGACACCCGTGGGACTGCGCACCATCATCAGCGAACGGCAGCGACGGCTCGGCGCCGAGCTCAAACAACTGCGCGAACAGGCAGGTTTCACTGCTGGCGAGGCTGCCGCGCAGGTCGGCATGGGCAGAGGCCAGCTGAGTCAGATCGAGACCGCGAAGACGACCATCCTGACGGAGCGGCTCCGCGAACTCACCGCCGTATATGGCTGCACAGATGGGGCGTACATTAACGCCCTGGTGGAGCTGTCCGAGTCCACGGGCAAAGGCTGGTGGAGCGCCTACAAGAAACGCATGCGGCAGGTCTCGCTCAACTTGGCGGAACTGGAAGCCAGCGCCGTAGAGCTGCGGACGCACCAGTCACTGTTCATTCCCGGCTTGTTCCAGACACCTGAGTACGCGCAGGCCATCTTCGCCAGTCCCAAGCTGGGCTTCGAAAGCATCGAGGGCGCCCTGGACTTCCGGATGGAGCGGCAGCACATCCTCACCAGCGAGGACCCGCCAACCGTCCACGCCGTGATCCACGAGGCTGCCCTGCACATGCGGTTCGGTGGCAC
This sequence comes from Streptomyces sp. NPDC046925, assembly GCF_040644915.1. NCBI lineage: Bacteria > Bacillati > Actinomycetota > Actinomycetes > Kitasatosporales > Streptomycetaceae > Streptomyces > Streptomyces sp. NPDC046925. Next base: position 252,693 of record NZ_JBEYWZ010000005.1, read on the forward strand.
CGAGGTAGTTCGTGCGCAGCTACTGAGGCTCATCGAGCTGTCTCGCCTGCCCAACGTGACCATCCAGGTCTATCCGTTCAGCGCGCAGGCGTACGCGGCCTTGAGCGGCAACTTCGTGCACGTCACTCCCAAGGTGCCGCAGTTGTCCACTCTCATCCTGGAGCAAGCCACTGGCCCTCACTACCTCGGTGATCGCGACCAACTGACCTTGTACAGCTCGCTGTTCGAGCGGCTGGCCGAAAACGCCCTCGCCCCCATCGACGTATCGTTGGCCCCCGAAGCACACTCAGTGAAGGACTCGCTGGGCCTCATCCAACACCTGCTCTACACCCTTTAGGAGGCCACGGTGCCTGAGTTGCATTGGCAGAAGTCGTCGTTCAGCGGTGGCCCCGAGGGCGAATGCCTCTACATAGCCACCGCCCCCGACGGCACCATCCGCCTCCGCGAAAGCGACGCCCCGGACACCGTCCTGAGCACCGCCCCCGGCCCCCTCGCCGCCCTCCTGAAGTCCCTCTCCCCGACTGCACGCCCCCGGCGAGCCTAGGCGTCGGCGTGCTCGGTCCAGCGGCGTAGCAGCTCCTCCCGCTTGGCCGCCCCCGGTGACCCGCCCTCGTGGGCGCGGCCCCACTCCGCCATCGCCGCCAGCGTGGTCCACAGGGTGCCCGCGCCCTCCGTCAGGCGGGTCAGGAGGGCTAGGGAGAGGTCGTGTTCCGTCTCGGAGTAGCCCGTTGCCGCTGCCGTGTACACCGTCAGGTCCGTGTCGCCCTCGGCGTCCGTGACCCGCAGTGTCATCGTCGGGGCCTCGTCGCCGCCGCCCAGGCCCAGCGCGAGCACCGCGTCCACCAGGACGCCCACATGGCGCTTCAGGGACCTGAGCGGGACGTCCTCCGCCGTCAGTGCACGCACGTCCTCCCAGGGCCACAGAGCCGCCTGCTTGTCGCCAAGGGCCACCACGCCCTCCTGCGTCAACCGCACCCCCGCCGCCAGACCGGACGGCTTCGCGCCCACGTACACGTCGCCCTCGGCGATCCAGAACAGGCCCACCATGGCCATCCGCAGCTCAACTCCCCCGATGTGCAGCACAAAAGAATGTGAGTAGGGGCCGAGAAGCGGCGTGCGCTTCTCGGCCCCTACTCACATTACTTAAGAGCCACTGCCCCAAGAGCTACTGCTCCGACGTCCTCTTCGGACGCCACACCACCAGCGCGCTCGCCTGCTGCACGTCCTGGTACGGGACGAGGTCACGGCGGTACGACGCGTGGACCGCCGCCTCGCGCTGCTGCATCGCGGCGGCCGCGCCCTCCACGGCGCTGGAGAGTTCGACCACCCTTGCCTGCAGCGCGGCGACCTGGTTCTCCAGCTCGATGATGCGCTTGATGCCGGCGAGGTTGATGCCCTCTTCCTGCGACAACTGCTGCACCGTGCGCAGCAGGTCGATGTCGCGGGCCGAATAGCGCCGGCCGCGGCCCGCCGTGCGGTCCGGCGAGACCAGACCGAGGCGGTCGTACTGGCGCAGGGTCTGCGGGTGGAGGCCGCTCAGCTGGGCGGCCACCGAGATGACGTAGACCGGCGTCTCGTCGGTCAGTTGGTACGGATTTCGACGACGGCCGTCCATCTCATGCTCCCTTCGCGGCCTGGAACAGTTCTGCCCGCGGATCGTCGTCCGCAGTCGCCTTGCGGTAGGACTCCAGGGCTTCCTTCGCCGATTCGGAGAGCGATGTCGGAACCGACACCTCCACCGTCACCAGCAGATCGCCCCGCGAACCGTCCTTGCGGACCGCGCCCTTGCCCCGCGCCCGCATCGTACGGCCGTTGGGAGTGCCCGCAGGCACCTTCAGCGTCACGGCCGGGCCGCCCAGTGTGGGCACCTTGACCTCGCCGCCCAGTGCCGCTTCCGCGAACGTCACCGGAACCGTCACCGTCAGGTTGTCGCCCTTGCGACCGAAGACCTTGTGGGCGTCGACGTGCACGACCACGTACAGGTCGCCAGCCGGACCGCCCCGTTCACCGGGACCGCCCTTACCGCGCAGCCGGATCCGCTGGCCGTCCGAGACGCCCGCCGGAATCCGCACCTGCATCGTGCGGGACGACTTCGCCCTGCCCGAGCCCTTGCAGACCTCGCAGGGGTCCTGGGCGATGAGCCCGCGGCCCTTGCAGTCCACGCAGGGGTCGGTCAGCGAGAATCCGCCGCCGCCTCCCCGCGAGACCTGGCCCGTGCCGACGCAGGTCGGGCACACGCGGGGCGTGCCGTTCTTGTCGCCGGTGCCGGAACAGGCCTTGCAGGGAGCCTGGGAGGACATCCGGAGCGGGACCGTGGCCCCGTCCACCGCCTCCGTGAAGCTCAGCGTGACCTCGGACTCGATGTCCTGGCCGCGCCGGGGCTGCGTACGCGTGCCCGCGCCGCCCGCTCCCGTGCCGCCTCGGTTGAACAGGCCCCCGAAGACGTCACCCAGACCGCCCCCGAAACCGCCGGCACCGGCACTGCCCGCTCCACCACCGCCCGGGGCGCCGCCTCCGAAGAGGTCGCCCAGGTCGAAGTTGAACGAACCGCCGCCGCCCGCGCCCGAGGGACCGGCCCTGAAGCCGCCGTTGCCGAAGAGAGCACGCGCTTCGTCGTACTCCTTGCGCTTCTTGGGGTCGCCGAGGACGTCGTTCGCCTCGGAGATCTCCTTGAAGCGCTCTTCCGCCTTGGTGTTGCCCTTGTTGGCGTCCGGGTGGTTCTCGCGGGCGAGTTTCCGGTACGCCTTCTTGATCTCGGCTTCGGTGGCGTCCTTGGGGACGCCGAGGACCTTGTAGTAGTCCTTCTCGATGAAGTCCTTGGTGCTCACCCTCGACGTCCCTCCTCTCGCTTCACAACAACTCCGTCACGTCAGCCCTCGTCCGGGCCACCGGTCTCCTTGTCCTCCGCCGGCTCGGCGGAGTCCTTGGCAGCAGCGGCCTCGGTGTCCTCGGCGGTGCTCTTGACCGTCTGCGCACCCGGCTGCGGCTCGGCGACGGCCACCCGCGCGGGGCGGATGGTGCGCTCGCCGATGCGATACCCAGGCTGGAGGATCGCGACGCAGGTCGTCTCCGTGACGTCCGGGGCGTACGAGTGCATCAGGGCCTCGTGGATCGTCGGGTCGAAGGGCTCGCCCTCCTTGCCGAACTGCTGGAGGCCCATCTTGGCGACGACCGTCTCGATGGACTCCGCCACCGACTTGAACCCGCCGACCAGCTCGCCGTGTTCCCGGGCGCGGCCGATGTCGTCGAGGCTCGGGAGGAGCTCGCCCAGGAGGTTCGCCGCGGCGATCTCCTTGACGGTGACCTTGTCCCGCTCCACACGACGGCGGTAGTTCTGATACTCCGCCTGGAGCCGCTGGAGGTCCGCCGTGCGCTCGCCGAGCGCCGTGCGCACCTGGTCCAGCTGGGCGATCAGACCGACGTCCTGGGCGGACCGGTCGGACTGACCCGACTGGGCCGACTGACCCGACTGGGCAGATGTCTTGCTTGCGTCCCCGGCCGGGGCCGCCGGGCCCTCCTCGGTGGAGGGCTCGGCGGCCTGCGACGCCGCGTCATCAGGGGTGGCGCCGGAGGGGACGTCAGGCTTCTCGGTGTTGTCACCGAAGCCCGGAGTCTCCTCGGTCATGCGGCGCCGCCCTTCGCGTCACCGGGCTTCTCGTCGTCGACGATCTCGGCGTCGACCACGTCGTCGTCCTTGTCCTTGGACATGTTCGGGGCCTCGGCGCCCTCGGCACCCGGGGCAGCGCCCTCGGCGCCGGCGGCCTGCGCGTCCGCGTACATGGCCTGGCCCAGCTTCTGGGAGACGGCGGCGACCTTCTCGGTGGCCGTGCGGATCTCCGCCGTGTCGTCGCCCTTGAGCTTCTCCTTCAGCTCTTCGACGGCCGACTCGACCTCGGTCTTCACGTCACCGGGGACCTTGTCCGCGTTGTCCGTGAGGAACTTCTCCGTCTGGTAGACGAGCTGCTCGCCCTGGTTGCGGGACTCGGCGGCCTCGCGGCGCTTGTGGTCCTCGTCCGCGTACTGCTCGGCCTCCTGGCGCATGCGGTCGACCTCGTCCTTCGGCAGCGAGGAGCCGCCGGTGACGGTCATCTTCTGCTCCTTGCCCGTGCCCAGGTCCTTCGCGGTCACGTGCATGATGCCGTTGGCGTCGATGTCGAAGGCGACCTCGATCTGCGGGACACCGCGCGGGGCCGGCGGCAGGCCCGTGAGCTCGAACATTCCGAGCTTCTTGTTGTACGCCGCGATCTCGCGCTCGCCCTGGTAGACCTGGATCTGGACGGACGGCTGGTTGTCCTCGGCCGTCGTGAAGATCTCGGAGCGCTTGGTCGGGATCGTGGTGTTGCGCTCGATGAGCTTGGTCATGATCCCTCCCTTGGTCTCGATGCCGAGGGACAGCGGGGTGACGTCGAGGAGCAGGACGTCCTTGACCTCGCCCTTGAGGACACCGGCCTGGAGCGCGGCGCCGATGGCGACGACCTCGTCCGGGTTCACGCCCTTGTTGGCGTCCTGGCCGCCGGTCAGGTCCTTGACGAGCTCGGCGACGGCGGGCATACGGGTCGAGCCACCGACGAGAACGACGTGGTCGATCTCGGAGAGCTGGATGCCCGCGTCCTTGATGACGTTGTGGAACGGCGTCTTGCAGCGCTCCAGAAGGTCGGACGTGAGCTGCTGGAACTGGGCGCGCGTGAGCTTCTCGTCCAGGTGCAGCGGGCCCTCGGCGGACGCCGTGATGTAGGGCAGGTTGATCGAGGTCTCCGTGGAGGAGGACAGCTCGATCTTGGCCTTCTCGGCCGCCTCGCGCAGGCGCTGGAGCGCCATCTTGTCCTTGGAGAGGTCCACGCCGTGGCCGTTGTTGAACTGCTTGACCAGGTAGTCGACGACGCGCTGGTCCCAGTCGTCACCACCGAGGTGGTTGTCGCCGTTCGTGGCCTTCACCTCGACGACGCCGTCGCCGATCTCCAGGAGGGACACGTCGAAGGTGCCGCCACCGAGGTCGAAGACGAGGATCGTCTGGTCGTCCTTGTCGAGGCCGTACGCCAGGGCGGCGGCCGTCGGCTCGTTGACGATGCGCAGGACGTTCAGGCCCGCGATCTCGCCGGCCTCCTTCGTCGCCTGGCGCTCCGAGTCGTTGAAGTACGCCGGGACGGTGATGACCGCGTCGGCCACCTTCTCGCCCAGGTACGACTCGGCGTCGCGCTTCAGCTTCTGCAGGATGAACGCGGAGATCTGCTGGGGGTTGAACCCCTTGTCGTCGATGTCCACCTTCCAGTCAGTGCCCATGTGGCGCTTGACGGAGCGGATGGTCCTGTCGACGTTCGTGACTGCCTGGCGCTTGGCTACCTCGCCGACCAGCACCTCGCCGTTCTTCGCGAAGGCGACGACGGACGGCGTGGTCCTGGCGCCCTCGGCGTTGGTGATGACGGTGGGCTCGCCGCCTTCAAGAACGCTGACGACAGAGTTAGTCGTGCCCAGGTCGATGCCGACCGCACGTGCCATTTCGGTTCCTCCAGATGTAACTCTTGAGTGGATCTGGCTCAAGGATGCATGAGCGCTGCGCTTGCGTCAACAGAAGTGAGTCGGGGGGACTCAACTCTTATCCCGTACTTACGCGCAAGTAGGGGCTTTACCTGCGGGACCGGCTGCCGACTGCGGGTCCGTCTGGGCTGGGCGCGCAGTTCCCCGCGCCCCTTACGGGGCGCGGCGACACCAAGGGTTGCCTGAGCGACGCAGATCACCGCCCTGCTGGCTACAGTGCGGCTGAGTAAGTGGGTAGTCTCAGACGGACTGCATAAGTTACCGCTTAGTAATAGTTCGCCTCGCAGGCCCGAGGAGCCCCCAAATGCAACTCGCCGCGATCATCGTGTCGCTGGTCCTAATCGCGGTCGGCGTCGCGCTGTTCGGCCGTGCCATCGTGCAGATCTACCAGTTCATGCGGCTCGGACAGTCCGTCCCCGCAGGTACCCGCACCGATCAGCCCGTACAGCGCACCGTCACCGTGGCCAGGGAGTTCCTCGGCCACACCCGCATGAACCGCTGGGGCGTCGTCGGCGTCGCGCACTGGTTCGTGGCGGTGGGCTTCTTCTCGCTGCTCCTCACCATCGTCAACGCCATCGGCCAGCTCTTCAAGGCCGACTGGATGCTGCCGATCATCGGTGAGTGGGCCCCGTACAACATGTTCGTCGAGTTCATCGGCACCATGACGGTGGTCGGCATCCTGACGCTGATCGTCATCCGGCAGCTGAGCAAGCCCGACAACAAGCCGGGGCGCAAGTCCCGTTTCGCGGGTTCCAAGAAGGGCCAGGCGTACTTCGTCGAGGCCGTCATCCTCATCGTCGGCGTCTGCATCTTCACGCTGCACGCCCTTGAGGGTGCCCAGCACCACGTGGACGGCTACGAGGCCTCGTTCTTCATCTCGTACCCGTTCGTCTCGTGGTTCGGCGGCATGGATCTCTCCACGCTGCAGAACCTCACGTACTTCTTCGCGATGCTGAAGATCGCCACCTCGTTCATCTGGATGATCGTGGTCGCGCTCAACACCAACATGGGCGTCGCCTGGCACCGCTTCCTCGCCTTCCCGAACATCTGGTTCAAGCGCGAGGCGGACGGCTCCACGACCCTCGGCGAGCTCCAGCCGATGATGTCCGGCGGCAAGCCGATCGACTGGGAGGACCCGGGCGAGGACGACGTCTTCGGCGTCAGCCAGGTCGAGCAGTTCTCCTGGAAGGGGCTCCTCGACTTCAGTACGTGCACCGAGTGCGGCCGCTGCCAGTCGCAGTGCCCCGCCTGGAACACCGGCAAGCCCCTCTCCCCCAAGCTCCTGATCATGTCGCTGCGCGACCACGCGCACGCCAAGGCCCCGTACCTGCTCGCGGGCGGCGGCAAGGACATGGAGGGCAACGAGAAGGCGACCGAGGAGCAGCTCAAGGACGTTCCCGCCGCCGCTCTCGCCGAGGCCGAGCGCCCCCTCATCGGCACCGCCGAGGAGAACGGCGTCATCGACCCCGACGTCCTGTGGTCCTGCACCAGCTGCGGCGCCTGCGTCGAGCAGTGCCCGGTGGACATCGAGCACATCGACCACATCGTCGACATGCGCCGCTACCAGGTGATGATCGAGAGCGCGTTCCCGTCCGAGGCCGGGACGATGCTCAAGAACCTGGAGAAGAAGGGCAACCCCTGGGGTCTGGCCAAGAAGCAGCGTCTTGAGTGGCTCAAGGAGCTCGACTTCGAGGTGCCGGTCGTCGGCAAGGACATCGAGGACCTCACCGAGGTCGAGTACCTCTACTGGGTCGGCTGTGCGGGCTCCCTGGAGGACCGCGCGAAGAAGACCACCAAGGCCTTCGCCGAGCTGCTGCACATGGCGGGCGTCAAGTTCGCGATCATGGGCGGCGACGAGAAGTGCACCGGTGACTCCGCACGCCGTCTGGGCAACGAGCCGCTGTTCCAGCAGCTCGGCCAGGAGAACGTGATGGCGCTGAACATGGCGTTCGGCGAGGAGCTCGACGACGACGGCAAGGTCACGCCCGAGTCGGCCAAGCCGAAGACCGCGAAGAAGATCGTCGCGACCTGCCCGCACTGCCTCAACACGCTCGGCAACGAGTACCCGCAGCTCGGCGGCGACTACGAGGTCATCCACCACACGCAGCTGCTCCAGCACCTCATCGACGAGGGCAAGCTCATCCCGGTGACGCCCGTCGAGGGCCTCATCACCTACCACGACCCGTGCTACCTCGGCCGGCACAACAAGATCTACACGCCCCCGCGCGAGATCATGACCGCCGTCCCCGGCCTGCGCCAGCAGGAGATGCACCGCCACAAGGAGCGCGGCTTCTGCTGCGGTGCCGGTGGCGCGCGGATGTGGATGGAGGAGCGGATCGGCAAGCGCATCAACACGGAGCGGGTCGACGAGGCGCTCAGCCTCAACCCCGACATCGTGTCGACGGCCTGCCCGTTCTGCCTGGTGATGCTGACCGACTCGGTCAACGGCAAGAAGAACGACGGCAAGGCGCAGGAGTCGCTCCAGGTCGTGGACGTCGCGCAGTTGCTGCTCGAATCCGTGAAGACCCCGGCGGACCCCGCCGGTGAGTCCGAGACCGCGGACGAGCCGGAGCCCGAGCCGGTGAAGTAGCGGTCAGCCGCAGTACGTGAGGCCGGTTCCGCCCTGAGGGCGGGACCGGCCTTTCGTGTCCCGCGCGAGGGGGGCATCATGTGCTGGTTGTTGTCGGTCGGGGCAGTCGGGGCGGTCGGGGCGGGTGATGGGCATGCGGAGTGCCGGGATACGTGGCATACGTGGCGTCAGACGCGAGGGCGTCGACGCGGGGCGTACCGGTGTCGTCGCGGGGCGCGGAGATGTCGTAGCGAGGCGCGGTGGTGCTGTCGCGAGGCGCGGTGGTGCTGTCGCGAGGCGCGGTGGTGCTGTCGCGAGGCGCGGTGGTGTCATGGGCACGGCAGCCGTGGTCAGCTGCGCGCTGCTGCTCGCCGGGTGCGGAGGCAGCGACGACGCGGCGAAGCCCGACGCCCGGCACAAGCCCGTCAGCATGGCGGGCAAGGGCGCGGCACAGCTGCCCGTACCGAGCGGCAAGGGCAGCAAGGTCGACGACGACTTCAACGGTGACGGCTCCCCCGATCTCGTACTGGACGACCTGGTGCACGACGGCCAAGGCGACGACGCGGGCATCGGCGTCGTGTACGGATCCGGAAGCGGACTGCGGCCCGGCGCACGGCAGTTGCTGAGCGCAAGGAAGAACGGGGCCCGGACCAAGGGCGAGCTGCCCGCGTCCTTCGAGTCGGAGGCGTCCTGCGACCTCGACGAGGACGGGTACACCGATCTCCTCGTCTCCACCGACCCGCCGTACGACGGTCAGGGCCAGCCCCCGGTGCCGCTGCAGATCCTCTTCGGCTCGCCCGGGGGCCTGGCGGGCAAGGCCGTGAAGGTGCAGGTGCCCAAGCAGTCCCGGATCGGCAACGACTGGTCCGATCAGCCGGTGTGCGGCGACTTCGACGGGGACGGCGCGAACGACCTCGTCCTGCACGCGAGCGGCGCCCGTCTGACCTTCCTGCGCGGCCCGTTCAAGCGGACCGGCGCCCCGCGCGCCGCGGGCAAGCCCCTTGCCGCGCCCGGCAACGACCTCGTCACCGGCAAGGCCGTGGACGTCGACCGCGACGGCTACGACGACCTCCTCGTCCGCAAGGCCGCGAACGCGTCCGGCGCCGCCGCGGGCGCCCTCGTCCTGGGCGGCCCGAAGGGGCCCGCCGAGACCGGGGTGCTCTTCCCGGCGGGCACGGACACCGCGTTCGGGCGCTTCGGCAAGGGCAAGGGCATGGACGCGGCGATCGCGGGCCCGAACGGCGTCGCCCTGCGCTACGACGTGCCGGGCACCCAGCGCGCCGCCATGGAGTCGAAGAACGTGTCCGTGGACACCGGCGACCTCGACGGCGACGGCTTGAGCGAGCTGATCCTGAGCGGCGGCAGCAGCGGGGACGGGGGCGGCACCGGTGAGGTGCGGGTCTTCAGGGGACGTACGACGAGCATCGACCGGAACGCGTCGGCGCTCGTGAACCCCTCCGCCGACGGCACCACGCAGGTGCTCGCCGTCGCGGACTTCGACGGGGACAAGCGGGCCGATCTCGTCCTGCGGACGTCTGACGGCGACGGCAAGGACACGGTGGGGGTGTATCCGGGCCGGAAGGGCGACCTCGTCTCGCGCAAGCCCCGGGTCACTTTCTCCACGGCGGAGTTCCTGGCGCTGGGGGACGGGGTGTAGTTCCGCGCCGGCACGCGCCGGCACAGGGCCAGACGCGGAGGCCCCTCGTTCACCCTGCGGACACCTGGTCGCCCCCGTCGCACAACCATTCGTACGTCCCGCATGTCACACCCCCGGAAGCAATTCCCCACTCCCGGGAGCCTCACGTGCGCGTACGTAACCTGGCCATCACCGCGAGCGTCGCGGCTCTCGCCGCAGCGGGGCTCACGCTGCCGTTCGCGGGCACCGCGAGCGCCGCGTCCACCCTCAAGGACGACTACAACGGGGACGGCTACCGCGACCTCGCGATCGGCAACCCGGCCACCAACTCCGTTACGGTGACCTTCGGTTCGGCCTCCGGCGTCGGGACCGGCCGCGCGGCCACGATCACCCAGGACTCCTCCGGGATACCCGGCGTCACCGAGGCCGAGGACGAGTTCGGCGAGAACATCACCAGCGGCGACGTGAACGACGACGGCTACGCCGACCTCATCGTCGGCGCCCCCGGCGAGAAGGTGACGGGCAAGCCGTCCGGCTCCGTCACCATCGTCTGGGGCGGCTCGCGCGGCCTCACCACGGGCGGCAGGGTCCTGAACGCCCCCGCCGACACCGCGGGCCGCTTCGGCGAGGCCACCACCTGGAACGACCTGGACGACGACGGCTCGCCCCAACTGGCCGTGATCAGCGGCGACAACTGGTTCTACTACTCCGGGGCGGGCGAGAACGGCAAGGTCTACGGCCTCGAAGTCGACTTCCTGCCCGAAGGCGTACGCCTGGACGGCATGGTCGGCGGCAACTTCAAGGTCAAGGACGGCATCGGCTTCGTCCTGTACGGGGAGCGCGCGGACGGAGGCGCGTACACCGCCCACATGAACGGCGGCGCCGGCGACTACGGCTACCAGGCCGAGGTCCTCGGCGAGGGCGCCGACCCGACGGCGACGCGCGACGCGGCCACCGCCGGGGACGTCAACGGCGACGGACGCGACGACCTGATCACCGGCAACTCCTCCGACGGGGCGGGCGGCAAGGGCGGTTCGTTCACCGTGCGGTTCGGCGGCGACCGGAAGTTCGGCGCCCCGGTCACGTACAACCAGGCGAGCGCGGGAGTGCCGGGTGCCGACGAGGCGGGCGACAGCTTCGGTTCGTCCGTCGCCGCGGGTGACGTGACCGGCGACGGCCTCCCGGACCTCGCGGTGGGCGCGCCCGGCGAGACGGTGGGCGACATCGCCGGGGCAGGCAGCGTCACGCTCCTCAAGTCCTCTTCAGGCGCCTTCACTTCGGGCAAGGCCTGGCACCAGGAGACCGCGGGCGTACCCGGTGTCGCCGAGGCGAAAGACAGCTTCGGCTCGTCCGTCCGCCTCAAGGACATCAACAAGAACGGCAAGGCGGACCTGGCGATCGGCGCGACCGGCGAGGACATCGGCACGACGCAGAACGCCGGCGCAGTCTGGCTCCTGCGCGGCACGACCACGGGCCTGACCTCGTCGTACGCAACATCCTTCAACGGCTCGGACTTCGGGGTCGGCGGAAGGGACGCGGACTTCGGCAGAACGCTGCGCTGAGCTGAGCGGTCCCTCTTGGCCCGTGTTCGTCCTTGCTTCCCGCCCACCCGGCGGTCGTTTCAGCCCACCCGGCGGTCGTTTCAGCCCACCCGGCGGTCGTTTTAGCCCGTCCGGCGTTTGAGGACGAACTCGGCGAAGCCGGTGATGAGGGCACGCAAGCCCAAGGCCCTCGCGCCAGCGAGTTTTCGGGAAGGGGCGGGGTTGGGGACTAAAAAAAGCCCAAGCCCCGCCCCCCTCCCGGACCCGCACCAAGCACCACCCCACCAAGCAACCAACCACCCACCCACCCCCAGGAGCAGCACGCATGCCCAAGCACAAGCGCACCCCCTCCCACAGACCCAGCCGCCTGGCCACGGCAACAGCCACCGCCGTGGCCCTCACAGGCGGACTCCTCACCCTCACGGCAACCACCGCAACCACCGCAACCGCGGCCCCCAAAGCCCCCGCCGCCCCCGCCACACAACCGGACGACGCCGACTTCAACGGCGACGGCGCGGCAGACCTCGCCACCTCCGCCCCCCACGCCAACGTGTCCGGCAAGGACAAGGCGGGCCAGGTAGTCGTCACGTACGGCGGCACCCAGCAGCGCCACGTCACTTACAGCCAGAACAGCGCAGGCGTCCCCGGCACCGCCGAGAAGGGCGACATCTTCGGCGCCGACACCGCGTACGGAGACTTCGACAGCGACGGCTACGACGACCTCGCGGTCGGCGCCATCGGCGAGGACGTCGGCAGCGACGCGGACGGCGGCACGGTCCAGGTCCTGTGGGGCTCCCCCAGCGGCCTCTCCGGCGGCTCCACGATCACGGACCCGCGCCCCACCAAGCACGACGGATTCGGCGGCCCCCTCCAGGCGGGTGACTTCGACGGCGACGGCAAGGACGACCTCGCCGTAGCCGCCGCCTCGGGCGCCGCCACCATCGACATCTTCGACGGCGGCATCAAGCGCTCCGGCGCCACCGGCGGCCGCTACTCCGTGCTCCCGCCCATCCACAGCGGCGAAGGCGCGGGCGCCTTCAACCTGCACTCCGGGGACGTCAACGGCGACGGCAAGGACGACCTGCTCGTCGACGGCTACTCCACCGCGGACGACTACAACGCCAACCTCTGGCTGCCCGGCAGCGCGAACGGCGTCACCACGAACGGCGTCCAGCGCCTGCCCGCCGGCTACATCACCGACGTGGGCGACACGGACGGCGACGGCTACGGCGACGTCATCATCGGCCTGACCTGGGACGATGGCATCGACGGCGCCCACAAGGGCGGCACGGTGTACGTCGTCAAGGGCAACGCGAACGGCCCGTACGGCGACAGCCAGGCCATCACCCAGGACACGGCGGGCGTCCCGGGCGGCGGCGAGACCGGCGACTCCTTCGGCGCGGAACTCGACCTCGGCGACATCAACGGCGACGGCCACCTCGACCTGGTCGTGGGCACCCCCGGCGAGAACCTGGACGGCGTCACCGACGCGGGCTCGGTCACCGTCATCTACGGCGCGGCGGACGGCTCAGGCCTCTCCACCAAGGGCGCCGCCCTCTACAGCCAGAACTCGCCCGGCGTCCCCAACTCCAACGAGAAGAACGACTTCTTCGGGCACGACGTCCACATCGACGACCTGAACGGCGACGGCCGGGGCGACGTCATCGCCGGAGCATCGGGCGAGAACGGCTCCAACGGCGCGTTCTACACCCTGACCTCCCACACCGACGGCACCCTCAAGGGCACAACCGGCACCTACACGTCCACGGTCGGCATCTCCTCCAGCGGCACCCCCCGCCTCGGCACCAACTTCGCGGACTGAGCCACCGGTTCACCCCCGAACGCCGGGCCCGCACCCCTCCGTGCGGGCCCGGTCCGCTCGACCGAGCGGCCCGCGATCGATGCCGCCGCGCAACTCCTCGTATCACCTCATATCACCTCGTGAATCCTCGTAACTCCTCTTCTATACGACCGAGTTGGAGACCCCCGTGCCCCTGCGCCCCCGCACTCTGGCCGTCGCCGCCACCGCGACCGCTCTGGCCGCCACCGGCCTCACCCTCCCCTTCGCGGCGGGCGCGAGCGCCGCGCCCGCGCCCGTGTCCGCGCCTTCGTCCGCCGCCGCGCCGCTCACCGCCGACTTCAACGGCGACGGGTACGAGGACCTCTTCGTCGGCCTGCCCAACGGCACCGTCGACGGCAAGGCCAAGGCCGGTTGGGTGAGTGTCGTGTTCGGCGCGAAGAGCGGGGAGCCGCGCAGCGTCCGGCGCATCACGCAGGCCACCGTCGAGGTGCCCGGCACCCCGGAGGCCGGTGACCGGTTCGGGGGTTCCGTCGTCGCCGCGCACGTGGACGACGACCAGTACGCCGACCTCGTGATCGGCGCCCCCGGCGAGGACATCGACGACAAGGCCGACGCCGGTTCCGTCACCGTCCTGTACGGCACCGGCGACGGCTTCGCCGTGGCCAACACCGCGGCCCGCGGCGCCAAGGCGAAGGACGCGTACGGAATCTCCCTCGCCGCCGCCGACTTCACCGGTGACACGGACGTCGACCTGGCCATCGGCGGCAAGGACCAGATCGTCGCCAACTTCAACCCCCTGGCCGCCCGTACCGAACCCGTCATGGGCGACCGTATGGGCGGGCGCGCCCCCGTCATGACGACCGGCGACTTCGACGACGACGGCCGCCCCGAGCTCGCCGCCGCCTTCTACACCCAGAACCAGCCTTACACCCAGTCGCACGTCCAGCTCTTCGCCTACAGCAAGGACGAGTACAAGTTCCACCTCACCTGGAGCAGCGACAACAGCGCCGCGAACGCGCTGGCCGCGGGCGACTTCAACGGCGACGGCCGCGACGACCTCGCCCTCGGCAACTGCCGCGAGATCGCCGACGAGAACATCGACGACCCCTGCGGCCCGGAGGAGCTCGCCAAGGGCGGCGGCATCCACATCCACTACGGGAAGGGCGACGGCCTCGAATGGGAGGGCCAGACCCTCAACCAGGACACCGTCGGCGTTCCCGGCGTCGCCGAAAAGGGTGACGACTTCGGCAACGCCCTCGCCGCCGCCGACATCGACGGCGACGGCAAGGACGACCTGGTCGCGGGCGCCCCCGGCGAGGCCATCGGCAGCGAGTCCCGTGCGGGCAGCGTCACCGTCCTCAAGGGCGGTACGAACGGCATCCTGGATGCCGGGGGCGCGGCCAGCGCGATCGCCTACCAGCAGGATTCCTCCGACATCCCGGGTGTCGCCGAGGCGGGCGACCTCTTCGGCGCCGCCCTCGCCTTCGGCGATCACAACGGCGACGGCGTCCCGGACCTGTCCGTCGCCTCCCCCGGCGAGAACTCCTCGTCCGGCGGTGTCTGGGGCCTGCCCGGCGCCAAGGCGATCGGCAGCAAGGCCATCACCCCGAACTCCATCGGCGCGCCCGCCTCTTCGGATCCGCTGGCGTACGGAGCGGTGCTCGGTCGCTGACCTCGGGGGGGCCGGGGACCTCAGGGGTCTGCGGGAGCCCAGGGGTCTCAGGGACCCCATGGACCCCAGGGACCCTGGGGTAAACCCCTCAGGGTCCCCCTAAGGGTTGTCACAGGTCAGCGGCAAAGCCGCTCTCCTCCCGAGGAGGGACTACCCCGGCCCTCCAGACCAGGTACGTTCGATTCGTGGCTGGATTCAGGATCGGACGCGGCCGGGACAACCGCACCCCGCAAGCACGCCCCCAACAACGACCGCGGCAGGAGCCGTACGGACAGCAGGCCCCCCGGGGCCAGCAGCAGCCGTACGGCTACCCTCAGCCGCCCTCCCAGCAGTACGGCGGTCAGCCGCCCTACGGCCAGGGTCAGGGCGGTGGCCAGGGCGGCGGCCATGGCGGTGGTTACGGCGGGCAGCAGTGGCCGCAGGCCGGCGGCCACCAGGGCAACCACGGCGAGCCGGAGTACTTCGGCGGCGGCCACGGAGACCCGGGGCACGGCGGCCAGGGTCAGGGCGGAGGCCAGGGCGGCTTCGATCCGTACGCCGCCAACAACCCCGGTCACACCCAGGCCTTCTCCGTAGGTGAGGACCCGTACAACCACGGCGACACCTACCGCGCCGGCCAGGCCCCCGCTCCCGTGGGCCCGCGCCTGCACTGGAAGGACCTCCTGCGCGGCATCGTGCTGAGCCCCGGTCCGACCTTCCTCCAGATGCGGGACTACGCGATGTGGGCCCCGGCCCTCATCGTGACGTTCCTCTACGGCCTGCTCGCGATCTTCGGCTTCGACGGCGCCCGCGAGGACGCCATCAACGCGACGATCTCCACGGCCGTCCCGTACGTCCTGACGACCGCGATCGCGATCACGATCAGTGCCTTCATCCTCGGCGTGGTCACCCACACCCTCGCCCGCCAGCTCGGCGGCGACGGCGCCTGGCAGCCGACGGTCGGCCTCTCCATGCTGATCATGTCGATCACGGATGCGCCCCGCGTGATCGTCGCCATGTTCCTCGGCGGCGGCCAGTCCTTCGTCCAGCTGCTCGGCTGGGTGACCTGGGTCGCGGCGGGCGCGCTGCTCACGATGATGGTGAGCAAGTCGCACGACCTGCCGTGGCCGAAGGCGCTCGGCGCGTCGGCCATCCAGCTGCTCGCACTGCTCTCGATCATCAAGCTGGGCACGTTCTGACGCATCCTGCGAGATAGGGGCGGGCCCCGGCGGAGTATCCGCCGGGGCCCGCCCCTATCTCACGTTTCTCACGGCCTATCAGGCGCAGGGCCTATCAGGCGCACGGTCTCTCAGGCGCACGGCCTATCAGGCGTCGAGAACCTGCCCGGCGCGCTTCACGACGGGAGCCTCGACGCTCCACGGGAAGTTGATCCAATCGTCGGTGCGCTTCCAGACGTACTCGCACTTCACGAGCGACTGCGACTTCTCGTAAATGACGGCGCTGCGCACCTCGGCGACATGATCGAGGCAGAAGTCGTGCACGAGCTTCAGCGTCTTGCCGGTGTCGGCGACGTCATCGGCGATGAGCACCTTCTTGTCGGTGAAGTCGATGGCGTTCGGGACGGGCGCGAGCATGACGGGCATCTCGAGCGTGGTCCCGACGCCGGTGTAGAACTCGACGTTCACCAGGTGGATGTTCTTGCAGTCGAGCGCGTACGCGAGCCCGCCCGCGACGAAGACGCCCCCGCGGGCGATGGAGAGCACGACGTCGGGCTGGTAGCCGTCGTCGGCGATCGCCTGCGCGAGCTCGCGCACCGCGCCGCCGAACTTCTCGTACGTAAGGTTCTCGCGCACGTCACTCATGCTGGATGTCACACCTGGGTCCGATGGAAATTGAGGAAGGAACGGGAGGCGGTCGGCCCGCGCTGCCCTTGGTAACGCGATCCGTACCGCTCCGAGCCGTAGGGCGCCTCGGCGGGCGACGTCAGGCGGAACATGCACAGCTGGCCGATCTTCATGCCGGGCCAGAGCTTGATGGGCAGCGTCGCGAGGTTGGAGAGCTCAAGCGTCACGTGCCCGGAGAAACCGGGGTCGATGAACCCGGCCGTGGAATGTGTCACAAGCCCGAGCCGCCCCAGACTGGACTTCCCCTCCAGCCTGCTCGCGAGGTCGTCGGGCAGGCTGATGACCTCGTACGTGGAGGCCAGCACGAACTCGCCGGGGTGCAGGATGAACGGCTCGTCGCCCTCGGGCTCGACGAGCCGCGTCAGGTCGGCCTGCTCCACGGAGGGGTCGATGTGGGGGTAGCGGTGGTTCTCGAACACCCGGAAGTAGCGGTCGAGCCGCACGTCGATGCTTGAGGGCTGCACCATGGATTCGTCGTACGGATCGATCCGCACTCGTCCGGCGTCGATCTCGGCCCGGATGTCCTTGTCTGAGAGAAGCACGCACCGAGGATACGCAGAGCGCGCGGGCCCGCCCCAATCGGACTTCCCCGCGCGCTGCGGTTCTCTGTATTTCCGGCGTTTTCCGCGTTCGCCCGCGTTCCCGGCGTTCCTCCGCGTCCCCCGCGGCTCGCTACCGCCGCATCGCTACCGCTTCTGCGACGCGACCGGCACGGCATGCCGCAATCGGGCGCAGCGTGGACAGCGGATGAGGCGGCCGGGTCCGAGCCGGTCGGCCTTCTGCATCGGGAACGAAGCAGTGCTGAACACGTGCCCTTCGGCACATCGGACGACGGTGCGCTCCATCAAGTCCTCGAGTCCCTTCCCCAAAGCCGTAGTTGAGCTCGTGGCTCGCCGCATGATGCTCGCGTGCGAGGCGACGACGAGAGGCCACATTACGGGACGAATAGGGCGCTCCTGCACGCGGCACTCCGGCTCTTCACCGTACGCCCCAACTCCCGCGCCCCGCAGAGCCATCCAGGCCCCGGACAGCACGAGGGCCCCGGGGCAAAAGCGTCCGGGGCCTGGAATGGGGTAGAGTGTGCGACGTTACGACACCGCCACAGACGGTGTCTTTCGCGGGTGTAGTTTAGTGGTAGAACATCAGCTTCCCAAGCTGAGAGTGCGAGTTCGATTCTCGTCACCCGCTCCACACTTGAGGCCCAGGTCAGCGACCTGGGCCTTTTTGCTGTCCTTGCTGATCACTCGCCGCGTGCCAAATCCGCGCCAGGTGCGCGCCAGAAGGGCCCTCGCGCGGCTGGCCTCCCGGCTGGTCGGCCGAAGCTGCTCGCCGGGCCCGACGAATTGTCGCGTCCACGGCCCTCAGGGTCTTACGTGGCCGGGAGCTGGTACGACAGCACGTATGCGTCCGCCGCCATGACGGTGTCGCAGACCTCCACGGCCCGCCCTTCGGTGTCATATGCGGTGCGGACCAGATGGATCACGGGCACGCCAGGAGCCAGCCGGAGCGTCTTCACTTCCGAGGGCGCGGGCATCCGGGCCCGGATCTCTTCCTCGAAGTGGTCGAGGTGATGCCCCAGCTCTTCGAGGCGGGCGTAGATACCACCGGGGCCGGGGTTGGGTTCGGCGATCTGCGTACCGCGCGCGATGTCGAGCGGGAGGTAGGAGGTGGCGAACTCGACCGGCCGCCCGTCGAGCAGATACCGACGCCGACGAGCCAGCACGCGCCGCACCGACCCGAGCCGGGTGGAAATGTCCTGCGTGGCCTTCTCTTCCTTGACCTCCAGGCTGTCGACCTGCGGATGCCCGCCCGCAGCGTCGGCCTCAACGATGAAGGCGGACTTGCCCTGATCACGGTGACGCCGGGCGAAGCGGTCGGAGGCCAGACGCCGGACGGGCGACCGGGGCCGCACGAATACGCCTCTTCCATGCTCGGCATGGACCAGGCCCTCACCCGTGAGAACCGAGAAGGAGTTCCGAACAGTCATCCGGGAGACGCCGTAATGCTCGACGAGTTCGGCTTCGGAGGGCAGCTTTTCGCCCTCCTTGAATCGCCCACGGCCGATGGCCTCGCGCAGCTGGTCGGCGATCTGCCGGAAGACCGCACGATCGCTCATGGGGTCGAGATCGCCGAGCAGGCTCGGGAGTGACGTCACGCGTACTCCTTTAGATATCTAGACGAGTGGGCGAGTGTTGTTGCTACGGTGGAAAGCCTAGCCATCCGGGAGGGCCGAGGACCTTGAGCACTGACCGTCCGCACTCCGTGAGCGTCGCCGGAGTCATTGTCGACGACCAGGGCCGGGCCCTTCTGATCAAGCGCCGCGACAACGGCCACTGGGAGCCCCCGGGCGGCGTCCTCGAACGAGAGGAAACCATCCCCGAGGCACTGCAACGCGAAGTCCTCGAAGAAACCGGCATCAAGATCGCACTTCCTGCGACCCTCACCGGCATCTACAAGAACATGACGGGCTTGATCGTCTCCATGGTCTTCCGCTGCGAGGCCGCCGACGGCACGCCCACTACCGGCGACGAGACCCGAGCTCTGCGCTGGGCCACCCGCGACGAAGTCACCGAACTCGCCGACGAGGCATACGCGATCCGCGTCCTGGACGCACTCGACGCGGCTTCCCCGCCGGCCATCCGCGCCCACGACGGCGTCAAACTCGTCTAGCCCGAACCCGCTGCACATGGCGGCCTACCAGCACGAAGGAACTTGTATGCACGAGTATACGAGAACTATCCGAGTCTGGGGCCTCACTTGCCCAGGTTTCCCTGAAGAGGTCAGCCGGGCCCGTCGCTGGACGAGAGACATCCTGCGGGGGCCGCTGGCTGACGACGCCGAACTGATCGTGAGCGAGCTGAGCGCCAACGCGATCCTGCATACGGCCAGCGGACACCAGTCGGACAGCTTCTACCTGACCATCGCGGTAGCGCCGCAGGTGATCACGCTGTCGGTCACGGACGACGGAGGCACGGGCACTGCCCCGAAGGTCGAGCACCAAGACGAGGAGGCGGAACACGGCCGGGGCCTGGACATGGTCAGCGCGATCGCGCACAAGGTCGTCGTCCACGAGAGCGACGAGGGCCACACGGTGACCGCGGCGCTCTACACGGGCGCCGGCCTGGGGGCCAACCGTGCGGATGAGTAGGCCCCGCCGCGGCTACTGGTGCGAGTGCTGGACGGAGACGACCACCGAGCAACAGCAGCGGTCCGGGTCGCAGTTACGAGGATCGTTCGACGCCTACTCGGCACAGCAGGCCGACAGGTGGGTGGCGATCGCACTCCGCACCATCACACCGGCACTGGACGCCGAGGCCGCGGATGAAGCGTGGTCGTGGCTGGACGAGGGCCGCATCCACACCCGCATAGAGCTCCTCCGCATGCAGCCGTGCACGATTTCCGTGACGCACGCAGACACCCGAATCACCTGGACGATCCGCCCGGTACTCTTCCTGCCTCTCGCCCGCCACCAGGCCGCGGAACTCCCACCGTGCGCATACGACTTGAAGCCCCAGCAGACGGACTGAGTTACAACTTTCTCTACTGGTTCAAGGCGGCTCGCTCCGCTCCCCGCGCGCGGCCCGGCTCCCTGGGCCGCCGCTCCTGTCTCCGCCCCGCTCCGGCCCGGTCCACCAGGCCGCGCGACAAGAGCTGGCGGCCAACTGGCCTCAGAGAAGGGGTACATCGTGGCTGGGGCGGTCGGCTCCACGGCTTTACGCAGCCACTTTGGGGCGAGCCTCTAAGATCATGGCCCCAACGTCGTGCTTTAACGGGCAGGTCCACAGACTGCCCGACTCGCCGGAAGCTTAAGGGGCCATGATCACTCGCCCCAAAGCAGCTCCAGCCCAAAGCCGCTCCGCCGACCGCGTATGTTTCTTCCCCTCGAACTCCCAAGGAGTCCGGAATAAGCGCGTCCCAGCGGGCGCACTGTTCGACTGTCAAGCCAGCACATCGCGAGTGAGGATTCACCCCGTGACCGTGAGCAGGAAAATCCCTGAACCTATCAAGCGTCAAGTTCGGCAAAGGTGTGGTTTCGGCTGTGTAATTTGCGGACTCCCACTGTACGAATATGAACACATGACCGAATGGGCGAAGACAAAGAAGCACAACGCTGAAGAGATCACACTTCTCTGCCCAACTCATCACAGCGAGAAGACCAGGGGGCTTCTGCCCGTATCCGATGTCGTCTCGGCTGACAAGAATCCTCACAATAAAAAATTCGGAATCTCCAAGAACCTACCGTTGAGGTATTCCGGAAACTCATGCCTGATCAATATGGGAACGAATCGATTCGTCTCGAACTTCGAGCACGATACTCTGGTAACCCCACTAGCCGTTAGAGATTACCCCGTATTCCAAGTCAAAAAGGAAGACGAGCAAATTCTGCTCACTCTTCGCGTTTTCGATCGCGATGGAAATCCCCTCGTCGACATCGAAGAAAACGAGCTGGTATTCTCTGCCAGCACGTGGGACATCGAACTGGTCGGGAAAAGGCTGACAATTCGTGGCGGCCTACGCAAAATCCTGGCAGAGATGGAATTCCACACACCAAGTGCCATCGTGATCACGCGAGGAATTTTCTGCCATGATGGATTCCAAGTTGAAGTTCATCCTGACCACATCTACCTGGAAAGGTATCAAACTCGGATTTCAGGAAATGTGACACACCAATACAGTGGAGGATTTTCATTCTCCTAGCACTGCTCCAGGATGAGACTACACTCTGCGCACCGGAACTCCGGCCTGCGTTAGGAGTTCGAGCGTGGTGTGGGAACCTTCTCTCCCGTGATAAGCATCGAGGTCAAACTGGCTTTTTTTAAAGGTGATAGCCCCACCAAATACGTCCGTCACTGTAATGCGATACTCCTTGATCACTGCGCTAGGAGCCAACCCAGGAACTACGTAATAGATGAATCCCATCAGCGGCGCCCCATGATTCACCGCGCGTGGAGGCCAGTCAACCAAATGGCTGTAATCTAGACTCGCGGCATAACCGCTGAACCTTAGCTCAGGTAACGTAGTCTGGTAGTTTTGCATTCTTTTCCCTTTTAGCCACACTCCTCCTGTTGACACCTCAAGTTCAAAATGAAGCGGATGTATGGGGTGGGATGACGCGTTGGTGAGTATTACGTGCAGACCTATAGCATCTCCGCACATCTCACCAACTACATTCATAGCGACTTCCTGCCTCCACCCCATCGTTATTAAACCGGCCATCTTCGGCTTAGGGCGGTTCGCCCGCCAGGCGGCATACCCGGCTAGTAGCGAAATGAGAGCAGCGAAAATCGCTACAATCAGACTAGCCAATTCCATTCGAAAGCCCCTCTAATTCACACGCTGCCATCAACGGATGACGAGGCCCGGCGTAAACGCCTCACCTTTCCGCACGCCAACCTGTACCGCGCATTCCCCCAAGGTGTCGATGCGTGATCGACTACCGTCGCCGGGTCCGCACATATCGCCATGGCACCTAGGCGGTCACCGGCCCGGCTTCCATTGCGTGTCAAGGATGGCAGCGTGTACGGCAGCGACGATCAGAGTGATTGCCAGAACGAGCCCCTCCCAGTTCTTCGAGTTACCGAGGATCGTCGCGACAATGACCGAGCCATAGATGATGACCGCGTAGATCGCTGGCACGGCCATGCTGACGACACGCTTCTTAGCCGCAATGAAGAACAGTGGCGGCGCCAGAAGGCCAGCCGACACCACGATCGCAGCGACCCAGATCACCTTGTGCAGGGTCTTCGCGTACATGCGGGCGTGGATAGGCGCGTTGAGGTGCGAACTGCTCACGGTCCCCCCTTGCTTCGACCAGGCCCCAAGTGTGACCTACCACACACCACAGTGAGAAGTGCTGCGGAGAAACCAGATACGACGGGTCATCACTTCACACCTCGCCAAGAGCGCGGCAACCAAAGGCGTTCACAACCGAAGGCATGATGGGCATCGTCGAGACGGGCAGGCGCCGGGCGCGGGAAACAGTCGGGCACTGCGTCCCACTCGGAGAGCGGCACCTTCTCAGCCCTCGGCTCATTCGGACCCGTTCAAGGCCATACGGGAGAGGCCCCGTCCAGTCCGCAGGTTGGGCAGCTGGCCACCCACGAACGTAGGGTGAACGACCCCGTACGCAGCCCACAACACACCGCCGCAGATAGGGAACGGCACCAGCTCCTCTGAGAGTAGACGTGCCATACCCGTGCCAGACCTTGCGGGGAACCACGGGGAACACCGGGTGCCAACCCGACGAGCGGTCCGGCGCCGACATCGGCTCCGCCCCAGGTCAGCCGAGCAACCGCCCGTAGATCACCTCAGCTTCCCAAGCTGAGAGTGCGAGTTCGATTCTCGTCACCCGCTCCATAGAAACCTCCAGGTCATGGACCCGGGGGTTCTTTGTTGTCTGGACCGGCGGGCAGCCACCGCACCACTAGGTCGCGGGGTCGTCCGCCCCGGGCTCCTGCCCCGGCTCCGCTCCGGGCGACGCTCCTGCCTTCGGCCCGCTCCTCCGGCGGGTCTGGGTCTAGGTTTGGCCTGTGAACCACAGCCTTCCCAACGTCGAGACGCCCCACGAGCCTGACTTGCCGCCCTACCAGGTGGTCCTGGCGGAGACTGATTGGGATTCGCTCCAGACGGCTTTCGGGAGCGGTGAGGACCTTCCCAAGGTTCTGGCACGGCTGTTGGAGCCCGATCCCAAGGTTCAGGTTTCCGCTTTGTCGGAGCTAGGTGAGCTGGTCGGCCACCAGAACACCATCTACGAGGCCACCGCCCCCGTCGCCATGTATGTTGCCGGCATCCTCACCCACCCGGCGGCCATGACCCTCCGGCCCTATCGCAACGTCCCCATCCGCGCGACGCTGTTGAACTGGTTGGTTTCCACGGCCTACGACGCCTCCGATGAGATTGTGGGCCGCACAGAGCAGTACTTCCCTGGCTTTCTCACCCCCGGCACCATCGTGGCGGCCTTCCGGGATCTGCGCCCGATGCTTTATCGGGCCGTCGCGCCCTTCCTCCGAGACAGCCACGAGGACGTGCGCGAAGCCGCCGTTATCGCCGCGCTCATCCTCGCCGAGCACCCCGCGCTCGCCGAGCACCGCGATCACCTCGCCGTGCACGCGCGCGCCATCCTGGACACCGGCAGCGACAACCCCAACCGGCATGTTGCCCGGAAGGCACTCGAAGCATGGGGCCACGACGCCCCCACCCCTGAGCCTTTTCGGGAGGAGCCCCGGGACTGGGGGCCACACAGCGATGGCCGCGGCGATCTCGAACCTCCCTTCTGACCGATACGCGCACGGCCCGCCGGCGGACCACTGCGGCAGGTGAGAGGTACAAGAGACGGCGCTGACAGGTCTCTTCTTAGCCATCGACGAAGCCCGACCGTCGGTTAGGTCCCGGGCCGTACCCAGGCCGCCCCCATACAGAGTCGGGAATGCAGCTGCTCTACAGAGTTGGACACCTCGGAAGTCGGCCGCGCGTTCGAGACCCTAGTCATCAGCACTGACAACGTGTCCGCCCACGAGGACCATCGCTCATGCTTTGCGGCTCGCACCACAAGCGCACCAGATCGGGCAGGGAACAGCGGGGAATTACGGTGAACGCGGTCAGGTCCGACGAGACCGCGCCCCAACCGTTCGCCCTCGTCACCGCCCCGACCGGCGTCAAGTGATCGCAGCTTCCCAAGCTGAGAGTGCGAGTTCGATTCTCGTCACCCGCTCCATAGAAATCCCCAGATCGAAGATCTGGGGATTTCGTGTTGTCTGGCACCCGTAGAGGGAACGGCCGGGTGAACGCACCCGCCGCGTCCGACACGTCTGCGCCGTGCGGACAGTACGCTGAGCACAGCGGGATCGGGCCCGCCGCACAGCGTCCGGGAGGCGTGTCATGACTGCCGAGATGGTGGCCCCGGCATGGATGCACGAGCAGATCACGGCGGAGGAGTACGAGTCGTGGTCCGAGGAGCAGTGCGCCGGCATCGAGATCGTGGACGGAATGGTCGTCGTGAGTCCCAGCGCGTCCAAGCGGCACAATCGACTGGCCCGGCTCCTGGCGAACGAGCTGGACTCCGCGGCCGGCCCGGACTGGAACGCCGACACTGATTTCGACGTCCGGCTGCAGGACGTCCCGCTGACCAATCGCCGCCCCGACGTCATCGTCTACCGTGCGGACACGATCGACATCACGCCCACCCGGCCCGAGCACGTTCTGCTCGTGGTCGAGGTGGTGTCGCCGGGCTCGGAGACCACCGACCGGATCGTGAAGGTGGACCAGTACGCCAGGGCCGGGATCGGCTTCTACTGGCGGATCGAGCAGGCCGCGACGGGCACACCGCTGGTGTATACGTACCTGCTCGATCCCGCGACGAGGACGTACCGCGAAGGGGACGTGTTCACCGGCACCCTGAAGGTCACCGCCCCCTTCGCAGCGGAGATCGACCTCGGCCAGATCTGAACCGGTCATGAACCCGGGGATTCTTGGCCGTCCGCTCTGCGCGTCAGTTCTTCCGCTTACGACGCTGTGCAAAGCGGCCGTTGCTGTCGTGTTCCCGATGTTGCTCGTCCTCGGGGTCGCGGTCCTCGCCGTCCGGGTTGTCTCCGGGAGTCGGGATGCGTTCCCCCCTG
Source organism: Streptomyces sp. NPDC046925 (assembly GCF_040644915.1). Classification (NCBI taxonomy): domain Bacteria; kingdom Bacillati; phylum Actinomycetota; class Actinomycetes; order Kitasatosporales; family Streptomycetaceae; genus Streptomyces; species Streptomyces sp. NPDC046925. The sequence continues at coordinate 277,906 of NZ_JBEYWZ010000005.1, forward strand.
TTGATCTTGGCCAGCTGTGAGGCGAGAGGGTCAGGGGGGCCGTCGCTGAAACGGTTGGGGGCGCGCTCGGGCGGCGACGCAGGTTCCGACTCCGGCTCCGGTTCCGACTCCGACTCCGACGCAGGTTCCGGCTCCGACTCCGGTTCCGGGTCCGGCTCCGGCTCCGACTCCGGTTCCGGCTCTGTCTCGGCCTGGCGTGACCGTGTTGTGTCGCTCATGAGCAGCCCCCTCCGACTCAGCTCACCGAGATGCCTGCGAGATCTTTCCCTGCGAAGGTCTCGGGTAACCCGGCTCCGGCCCCCTCCTCATGCCTCAACGTCCGTGTGGAAGGTGTGTGTTGGCTTTGCTGGTGGGCTGCTTCAGGCGGCTTGGACCTCTGTGTTTTGGGCGGCGTGCAGGAGCCAGTTGCCGTTGGGTTGCTTGGTCATGATGTAGAGCGGGGCGCCCTCTGTGTCGCCGGCCGGCGCGTGGTAGATCTGGCGGATCTTGACGGCCGCTACGTCGGGGCGCAGGAACTGGATGTGCACTGCCTCGTACGTGACCTCACCGTCCCACTCTGCATTGGGCAGTACGGCGCGGGTGAACTCCGCGATGGCGTCGAAGCCGATGAGGACCTTGCCGTGGGCGGTCGTCCAGAGGGCGTCGGGGTGGAAGAGCGCGAGGAAGCCCTCGGCGTCTTTGGCTCGCTGGGCCTGCTCGACGGTGGCCACGATCTCTTCGATGGCCTTGATGTCCGCGTTCTCGGTATCCATGCGCACCATGCTGGAATCTCAACCTCGCTTGAGGTCAAGGGATTCGAGTGCTGGGTGCCGACGCGGAGCTCGTTTCGTGAGTCTGCTGTCGCAAATTGGCGCAAGGGGCATTCGGTTACGGGGTTGTCCCAGGTGGGGTTTCTTGTGGGTGCTTGTAACAGGCACGTATTAGTGGGCCGGTGAGTGGAACGTTTCCTACCGGCAAGTGGGTCCTCTTGATCAGTAACGCTCGCTCGTGCCGGACCCTCGGCACCGACCGCAAGGAAGAAACGATGCGCGCCAAGAAGATGACCCTCGCCGCCCTGGTCCTCACCGCCGGTCTCTCGCTCACCGCCTGCAATGGCGACGGCGACGGGGACTCCAACGCCGGTGGCGCTTCGAAGGACTCCGGGGCCTCTTCCTCATCCTCTTCCTCGGACTCGGGATCCTCTTCCTCGGGCTCGGGCTCCGGCGGCGACAACGCCTCCACCGAAGCCTCCAAGGGCAGCGGCAGCGGCAGCGGTACCGGCAGTGGCGGCGGGCAGGTCACCACCGGCAACTGCAAGACCGCCAACCTGGAGTTCGGCACCGCCCACGGCATGGGCGAGGGCGATCTCATAGTCAGCCTCAAGAACACGAGCGACACCTGCTCCCTCAAGGGCTTCCCCGGCGTCGACCTGCGGTCCGAGGACGCCTCCGGGCCGCTCAGCGCCGAGCGCAGCAAGGTCTCCGCCCCGGCCGTCGTGCTCAACACCGGTGAGACGACCCGCTTCACCCTGCACACCCCGCCGAAGAAGGACGGTGACGACGGCGTGTTCGTCAGCGCCATCGAGGTCACCCCGCCCAACGAGACCCACTCCAAGTCCCTCTCGACCGACCTCAACCTCCCGGTCGGCGCCGACGGCGAGGTCTTCGTCGACCCTGTCGGCACCGGCAAGCAGTGAGTCGCACCCTCCCTCTCGCCAGCCGTGCCTCTTCTATCGCCCGCTCCCCCTGCTCAGTGCTCGCGCGCACCAATTGATGATCGCCGCGTTCACCAGCGCCCCTGCCGCCACCGCCACGATCACCATCGCGGTGCCGCCCGGGAGCAGCAGCAGTACGAAGCTTGCCGGGGCCGTGGCGAGCAGGGGGATCACTCCCGCCATGGACTCGTCCGAGCTGTCGGTCGCCGTTACCACCAGTGCCCATACCAGCAGCGCGGCGCAGATCGCCAGGTAGGCGAGGGCTACGGCCGTGCCTACCGTGGGGCGGCGGAAGCGGTGGCGAACGGAACGGCGAGGTCCGGGGCTGCCGGGCATGGTGGTGGCTCCTCCGTTGCGGTGGTCGCTGCGTGCGGGCGTCGGCACTTCAGAGGTGGCCGCCCGGTGGGTTCGGGCGGGTGAGGCCCAGGTCGTACGCGAGGATCGTGGCCTGCACGCGGTCGCGCAGGCCGAGTTTCCGCAGGAGCGCGTTGACGTGGGACTTCACCGTGCCGACGGTGATGCCGAGGTCCTCGGCGATCTCCGCGTTGTTGAGGCCGGACGCGAGCAGCGTGAGTACGTTGCGCTGGCTGCCGGTCAGGGTGGCCAGGTCCTGCGGGCCGCCACTGTCGCTGCCGGGGCGGGCCCGCTCGGCTCCTGACGCGTAGTGGCCGATCAGTCTGCGCGTCGCCGACGGCGCGAGCACGCTCTCGCCCGCCGCCACCACCCGGATGCCCTGGAGCAGTTCGGCGGCGTGTACGTCCTTGAGCAGGAACCCCGAGGCCCCCGCGCGCAGCGCGTCGAAGACATACGCGTCGAGGTCGAAGGTCGTCAGGACCAGGACCCTGGGTGCGTTTTCGCGGCCCGTGATGATCCGCGTGGCGGCGATACCGTCCAGCTCGGGCATCCGTACGTCCATGACGACCACGTCAGGCACCAGGTCAGCGGCCAACCGCACCGCTTCGACTCCGTCCGCCGCCTCGCCGACCACCGTCATGTCGTCCTCGGCGTCGATCACGGCGGCGAACCCCGCCCGTACGATGCCCTGGTCGTCGACGACCAGCACTTTCAGGCTCATCGTTCGCTCTTCTCGTCGGGCGGCGTGAGGGGCCAGCCGAGGCGGAACGCGCCCGCCGGGGTCGTGGTCAGAGTGCCCTCCAGCGCCTCGACCCGGACCGCCAGCCGTTCCCGTACGGCAGGGACCGCGGAACTCGGCACTCCGGTGGCCGTCAGCGTCAACGTATCGCCCTCCGAGTCCAGTTCGAGCACCGCGGGCTCATCGCCGCCGGCCGCGAGCAGGGCCTCGGCGGCGGCGTAGGCGGCCAGGTCCACGGCGGTGGGGAGGCGGTCCGGCACTCGGGCGGTCAGCCGTATCTCCACGTCGCGGCCCGTTGCCCTGACCTGGTGGGCGAGGAGGTCCAGGGCCTGGACGGTCGGCTGCGGCCGTCGCCCGTCGGCACCCTCCGGTCCGCCTTCCGCCTCGCCCTCACCCTCACCCTCACCCTCACCCTCACCCTCACCGCCACCCCGCACCGCATCGAGCAGCGCTCGCATCGCCGCCAAGGCCTCCCGGGCCCGTTCCGCCGTCTCCTCCAGCCTGCCCGCCTCCGCCTCCGTGACCATGTCGGCGGTGCGTGCGAGGACCGTGGTCTCCAGGCCCGCGGCGATCCGGCGGCGCTCGGCCCACGCGTCCCGGACGGCCTCCTCGGTCCAAGCGGCGAGGCGTTCCTCCCGTACGTCCCTGGCTGCCGCGTCACGTCGGCGTGCCAGGCCCCCGGTCCAGCAGGCCGCGCCCACCGCCAGGGCCGCCCCGGCCGTCGCGCACACGGCGACCGCCCAGGCGGGAGCCGTCGTCCCGCGAACCAGGACGGCGGCGGTCGCGACCCCCGCGTGCACCACCACGGCCGATAGGGCGATCGCACGCACGTCACCGACCACCCGCACCGGCCCCGCGACCAGCGCCCGCCCCGCGACCAGCGCCGCGCAGGCGACGAGCGTGGCGACCATGCTCAGGGCAGGCGGCAGTACCGCAGGCCCGGTGTAGTCCCCCGCAGCCATCGCCACCGGCCACAGCGGGGCAAGGCCGAGCAGGGCGCCGACGGCGGTACGGGGCGCACGGCGCAGCCACAGCAGCGCGACCGCCTGGGCCGCCGCGAGGAGCGCGAAGAGCACGCCCGCGGACACGTGCTGCGCGTTCGATGCCGTGTCATCCCTGATCACCAGTGCCGGGAGCAGCGGTTGCAGGACGAGTCCGGCCGCCGCCGTCAGTTGCGCCAGGCGGTAGTTGCGCGTCTCCGGCCGCTCCACCGGGGCCGCGGTACGGCCGGGCAGGACCGCACGCACCTCCCAGCCGCCTTCCGCCGTCGGCCCGCTGTGCAGTGTGCCGCCCGCTTCCCGTGCCCGGGACCGCAGGAACCCCTGGCCGCGTCCACCGCCCAGCCCGGCGCCGTGGGCCCGCGCCGCCGAACCGGAACGCGGGGGCGCGCTGGTGACGACCACGTCCGTACGGGTCTCGCCGTACCGGCACAGCACCTTCGTCTGCGCGCCCGGAGCGTGCCGTGCCACGTTGGTCAGTGCCTCGCGGACGATTCCGTACGCCGCGTCCGCGACGGCGCCGTCCGGCAGCGGGCCGACCTCCGGGTCCACCCGCTGGTCCAGGGCCACCTCCTGGTCGAGGCGGCCGAAGCCCGCGACCAGGCCCCGCAGCCGGTCCTCCGGCGACGGAAGCTCTCCCCGCGAGGGCGCCGGCGCGCGCACCGCGCCCAGCGCCCGGCTGACCTCACGGCCGGTGTCGACCGCGAACTCCGCTGCCTCCGCGGCCAGTTCGGGGCGCCGTTCGCGCAGTCCGAGCGCCGCCCCGACCGTGACCACCACCGCCGTCAGGTGATGGGCGCTCACGTCGTGCAACTCCCGCTCCATACGGCGCCGCTCGACTGCCGGGAGGCGGTGGCGTTCGGCCTCGGCCCGCTTCAACCGTTCCCCGGCGGCCAGCCGTGCGCGATTCCTCCGCCGTACGAGGAGACCGGCGCCGCACGCGGCCGCGTAGAGCAGCGCGGTCAGTACGAGGTCGAGTCCGCCGGGGTCGGTGAGGCCGTGCAGGGTGATGCCCTGGAGCAGTTGCCAGACGGCGAGCGCCACCACGCACAGCACGGCCGTGAAGGTGTCGCGCTCGATCGCCACGGCGCACAGGGCGAGCGCGACGCCCGCCGTTCCGAGCACCGCCGTCGCCCCGGCGGGCAGCGGCCCGGCACCAAGCGCGCAGGCGGCGGCGACCACGACGAGGGCGACCACCGGGCGGGTACGGCGGAGGGCAAGCGCGGCGGTCACCACTCCGGCGACCAGCGCCGCCACGAGAAGGGCGGGCCCGGACGGCAGGTCCCCGCGCACCAGCGCCGCGCCGGGCCAGACCACGGCCTGGGCGCAGATCAGCAGGACCGGGGACAGCGGGGCCGGGGACAGCGAGGCAGGGGACAGCCGGCCGTCGTCGTTTCGGCACATGACTCGATACATGACGGATCAAGGCTATGTCCGCAGGTGAGCGGCCCGGATCCGGCGAGCGGTCGATGTCGTCCGGCCGCTTCTCTATCTCTGGTTCGAGACGGCAATCGTCCGGTGGCCCGAGGCCGTGGGGGTGCGTGGCGCCCTAGCGTTGATCACATCTTCCAGCCCCTTCCGCATTCAGGAGGCACACCCATGTCCAAGCCCGGCAACAAGCCCAGCAACAGGCCCAGCCGCAAGCGCATCGTCGTCTCCTCGCTCGTCGGCGCGGTCGTCGTCGGCGGAATCACCGCAGGCGGGATAGCCATGGCCTCGGACTCGACTCCGAAGAAGGCACCGGCCCTGAAGAACGGCTCGGCCCGCTACACCGCCCCCTCGCCGGACGGCGGCGCGGGCTCGCTCACCTTCACGGCGGACGTGAGCGACGACTCGGGCGTGCGGGGTCTCAAGGTCCTTGCCTGGCCCGCGAGTTCGAAGCTCGACCCGACCGAGGCGGAGCTCCGGAAGGCGGAGAGCGCCACCTGCAAGGACACCGCAGGCGCCAAGGACAAGACGTCCCGTTGCACCTACACGCTGAAGGTCACGAAGGAGGAAGCGGCCGACCTGGCGCAGGGCACCTGGTACGTCTCGGCCCGGGCAACCGCCAAGGACGGCGACACGAAGTTCGCGCCCCGCGCGGCCACCTTCGAGGTCACCCGCTGACGTCAACCACTGACGTCACCCGCTGACGTTGCGGGACGCGCGATGCGGACCCAGTTCCGTAAGTACATCGCCGAGTCGGTCCGCGGTCAGAGCCGACCCCGGCAACTCCGGCACCCCCGGCGACGCACGCAGACCGTCCAGGAACAGGGCCAACGGACGGCGCCACGCATCGGGCGCCGACGCACCGGCAGCCGGGGTGGCAGCGGAAGCCCCGGTAACAGCAGTAGCCGCCATGAGAGCCGGAACAGCACGGCCGAGGGCCGCCAGCGCGAACAGCACGTCCTCGGTGGTGACGTCGGCGCGGACCGCCCCCTGTTCGCGGCCCCGGCTAAGCAGGATGTCCATCGTCTCGCGGTTGTGGGCGTGCACGGCCTGGAGCGCGTCGATGCCCTCCAGGTTGGTGGTCATCAGGTCATTCGTGCCTCGGTCGGCAGCCAGCGTGACGAAGACGGCTTGCAGATAGTCGTTCAGCGCGGCCCAGGCGTCCGGCACGGTACGGGCCTGCTCCCCCGCGGTCATCGTGCCGGTGAGCAGGTCGTGGAAGACGGCGTTGATCAGGGCGGCGCGGGTGGGGAAGTTCCGGTAGAGCGTCGCGTTCCCCACGCCCGCCCGGCGGGCGATCACGTCCAGCGGCGCTTCGAGCCCCTGCTCGGCGAACTCCGCACGGGCCGCCTCCACCAGAAGCTCCCAGTTCCGCCGCGCGTCACGCCGCCGCGGAGGCATCGGGCGCTTCGAGTCGCCGTTCATCGTCACTCTCCACCCACATCGACCCAAGCGGGGAGCACTCCCCGATAGTGATGCTATCGCCGGAGCCAAAAGCCAGGGCCGAAGCCGGAGCCGAAAGCCAGAAGCCCCCGGAGAAAGCCAGCAGCCCCAGAGAAAGCCACGAGCCCCCGGAGAAACCCCCTCCCCATTTGTCCCCGCCATGCCATACGCTGCGCCACAGCAGCCGCGCCCCGCGCGTTACCGCACTTCAAGCGGTCATGTCCGGGTGTCGCGCGGCGCTCTCATCTCCCGGCCATCCACCGGGATTTCTTGTGGGGGTACATCACTGTGCGTACGCGCACCATTTCGACCGCGACAGCGCTCGCGGTTCTTTTCAGTTCGGCGGCCCTGAGTGTCGTCACCGCCGGGCCCGCCGCGGCCGCTTCCGCCGTCGTCGCGGCGCCGGGGGGCATCGTCGCGGACGGTGGGCTCAAGCGGGTCTTCGTCGGTGACCGTGCGGCCGGGAAGGTTCTCGCCGCCGATTACTCCGGCGCTCTCGTCGACTCGGTGAGCGGGGTCAGCGGGGTCTCCGATCTCGCGTTGTCCGCCGACGGGTCGACCCTGTACGCCGCCGCGCAGGACACTCACGAGGTCGTCGCCCTCGACGCGGCCACCCTCGACGTCAAGAACCGCTACGCCGTCGACACCACCGACGGCCCGACCCATGTCGCCTTCGCCGGCGGCAAGGTCTGGTTCACGTACGGCGACCAGTGGGACGGCGACCTGGGTTCGGTCGATCCGGAGGACGGCTCGGTGACGCTGGGCCTGTTCCCGCAGCCGCACCCCGGGATCTACGACGCGGGTCTCCTCGACACCGACCCGTCCGCGCCCGGCCTGCTCGCCGTCGGCGAGACCGGCCTGTCCACGGACTCGATGGCCGTCCTCGACGTCTCCGGCAGCACACCGCAGCTGACCGCCTGGCACAACGGCGACTACTCCCTGAACGACGGCATCAGCGACATCGACCTCGTTCCCGGCGCCTCCCAGGTCCTGGTCAACGGCACCCAGCGCGACGCCTACGCCGACGGGAAGTTCACCGCGTCCGGCGCCTACCCCTCCGGCCACCGCGCCGACATCGCGCCGAACGGGCTCGTCGCCCAGGCCAAGGGCGCCAAGGTGTCGGTCTACCGGCCCAACACCACCGAGCCGATCCGTACGTACGACACCGGCACGGCCGACATGATCGGTGCGGCCGATCTCGCCTGGGCCCCGGACTCCTCGCGGCTCTTCGCGATCGCCGAGTCCGGCAGCGGCTACACCCTCAAGGCGCTCACCGACCCGACCCTGAACGCCCCGACCCTCACGGTGAACGCCCCGTCGACCGCCACCCGCGCCAAGAAGCTCACCGTGACGGGGAAGATCACGGCGACCGTGCCGCTGCCGGGCGGCACCAAGCTCCAGGTCACCCGCACCGACCTGGAGAGCCCCGACGGCAAGACCCTGCCCTCCGTCACGGTCAAGGCGGACGGCTCCTACAGCTTCACCGACACCCCGCCCGCCGGCGGCAAGGTGACGTACAAGGTCACGTACGCGGGCGACGCCCAGCACACGAAGGTCTCCGCATCGGACAAGGTCGACGTCTCCCGCACCAAGCCGACGCTGACGGTGAACAAGAACGGCAAGGTGTACGGCTACGGCGCCGACGTCTCCTTCACCGCGCACCTCGGTTCGACGTACAAGAACCGCACGGTCGAGATCTGGGCCAACCCCTACGGCGGCGACAAGCCCAACAAGCTGATCAAGTCCGGCAAGGTCAACTCCAGCGGCAACATCTCCGCCACCGTCGACATGAAGCGGGACACCGTCGTCACCGCGGTCTACAAGGGCGACGCCCGCACCGCGTCCAAGACGGCGAAGTCCACGGCGTACGCCAAGGTCAAGATCTCCACCTCCGTCTCCAAGCACTACAAGAAGGCGAAGATCGGCTCGACGTCGTACTACTGGTTCCACAAGAGGGCCGACCCGGTCCTGACCACGACCATGAGCTACTACAAGGGCCGCAAGCAGCGCTTCGACCTCCAGGTCTACTCGGGCGGCTCGTGGCACTCCGCCGACTCCGAGTACTTCCCGCTCGGCACGAACGGCAAGTCGGCCATCACCCTGGAGGGGCCGAACCAGTCCGGCATCAAGGCGCGGATGCGTTCCGCCTACGTCAACGGCTCGTCCGGCGACAACGTGAACTCCACGACCTACGGCGCCTGGAAGTACCTGTACTGGTCGAACTAGGCTCGTAGAGATCCAGTTCAGTCAAGTTCGGACCATTTCAGTCCGTAAGTTCCGCAAATGGGGGGTTTCTCATGGCGCTGTTCGGAAACGCGCACACGATCAATCCGGCGACCGCGCAGCAGGACTACGCACGCCTGCTGGGTCACGGCGAGCAGGTGCAGGCGGCGTTTCTGCTGATCCGCGACACCATGCTCTTCACCGACCGCCGTCTGGTCCTCGTCGACAAGCAGGGGATAACCGGCAAGAAGGTCGAGTACCACTCGGTGCCGTACCGCAGCATCACGCACTTCTCGGTGGAGACCGCCGGGCACTTCGACCTCGACGCCGAGCTCAAGATCTGGATCTCCGGCACCCACGAGCCGATCCAGAAGACCTTCACCAAGGGCGTCGACATCTACGAGGTGCAGGCGATCCTCACGCAGTACGTGGCCCGCTGAGCAAGCAGCAGCGTCGCGTCGTCGCCACCAGCAGTAGTTCGTAGTGCGAATGTCCGCTCTTCCTTTGCTGCCTCATTCTGGTGCTGCCTTATTCTGGGCCGATGGGGAATACCGAGGCTTCCGGGGAAGAGCGGATGGGGGTCGCCGCCGCGCTGGTGCGTTCGTCGTTCCTGGTGAACGCCGTGTACGCCGAATCCGCCAGGGAGTTCGGACTCACCGCCCAGCAGGGCCAGTTGCTCTGCGTCCTGATGGGGCAGGCGTACGGCATGAGTGAGCTCGGCGCGGTCCTCGGTCTGGCCAAGTCGAGCCTCACCGGCCTCGTCGACCGCAGCGCCCAGCACGGCCTCGTGCGGCGCGAGCCCGACCCGCGGGACGGGCGGGCGGTGCAGGTCGTCCTCACCGCCAAGGGCGACACCCTCGCCGAGGAGTTCTACGCGGCGACCTGCCGCCGCATCGACGAACTTCCCGCGGGCTTCGCCGACACCGATCGCGCGAAGCTCGCGGAACTGCTCAGCCGGGTGGTGCGGGACAACAAGGTGCCGGTCGTCTTCGGCGACTAGCCCGCAGGCCGAAGCCGTACGCAGGGGCGTACGTGTACGAGTACGTGTACGCGTACGCAGGGGCGTACGCGTACGTGTGGCTCACGCCGTGCCGAACAGTTCCGCGAAGCGGCCCGTCAGCAGGTCCGTCCCCTTGTACTCGCTGACCGTCTCCGCGGGCAGCACCGTCGCCCCGTCGGGCGCTCCCATCTGGCCGATGCCGCCCTTCGGGCCGAGCGGAAGCAGGATCGAGGGGTGGGGCGCCGGCCGGTAGACGGCGGCCGGGATCTCGCCGCGCACCCGGGCGAGGATGTTCTCCGCGATCACGTCGGCGTGCTTCATGGCGTTGGCCGCCATCTTCGCCTCGGCCAGGTCCGTGAGGTCGCCGAGTGCGTAAATGTGGCTGTGGCCCTCGACGTTGAGCGCCTCGGTCACGCGCACCTGCCCGTCCGCCGTACGGGCCCCGGCCAGCGTTCCGCCGAGGTAGTCGCCGTTGACGCGCACGCCGTAGCAGCGGAACCAGATGTCGGCGGTGATCTCCTCCCCCTCGCCGCCCTCGTCCCCGGGGGCCGTCGTGGCGACGGTGAAGCTCTTCGTCTCCCCCGGTTCCGTCGGCGGCTCCTCCGCGAGCCCCGTGCCGAGCCGCACTTCCACGCCCAGCTCGGCCAGCTGCCGGTGCAGTTCCGCACGCACCTCGGGCAGGAAGCCCGGCACCAGCTGGTCGGCGGGGTCGACGACCGTCACGTGCTTGCCGGGCCAGACCGCCGCTATCTCACCGGCGAGCTCAAGGCCCACGGGCCCCGCCCCGAGCAGCAACACCCGCTCGGCACGGTCCAGTTCGCCGTGCGTGGCGCGCAGCCTCTCCAGAGCCTCGCTGGTCACGTCGGTGTCCGGCTTGGCGGGGAAGGGATAGCCGGAGCCGGAGGCAAGGACCACGTAATCGGCGTCGATCCGCGCCCCGGAAGCCAGCGTGACCCCCTCGGCATCCACCGAAGCCGCCCGCTCGCGCACCACCCTGCCGCGCCGCAGCAGCTTGCCGTACGGGAAGAACATGTTGCGCGCCCAGTCCGGCTGGACCAGGGCCCGCAGTGATCCGGCCGCGTGCACGAACGCGTCCTTGGGCTCGATGAGCACCACATCGGTCTCCGCGTCCAGGGCCTTGGCCACGGCGGAACCTCCGTAGCCTCCACCGACGACAGCGACGGTACGAAGGTCAGTACGGGCGACGGTACGAGTCATGACGTCCACTCCAGGAATGAAGAAAGTAGTTCGCCCTACGAACCATATTAGTTCGTAGGGCGAACTTCAATCGTGAATCCTGCGATGGCGCGTCCGCTCAGGCCGTCGGGACGCGGTCCAGGAACCCGTGGACGGTAAGGATTCGGCCGTCGTCGGCCAGCTTGATGACGTCGAATCCGGCGACCGGAGCGGCCCCGTCCGCGGACGACACGAGCTCCCATCCGAAGCGGGCGATGTCGTGATGTCCGTCGACCGTGCCGATCTGGCGGAACTCGAAGCCGGGGAACTGCTCGTGGGCCCCGTTGATCACGGCGGCGACGGCCTCGTGCCCGGAGACGTCGGCCAGCGGGTCCGTGTAGCTGCCGCCCTCGGCCCAGGCGGCGGAAACGGCCTTGCCGATGTCGTCGGCGCCCTCGGCGTTCCAGGCCTCGAAGTAGCGGGCGACGGCGGTCTCGTACGCGGCGGTGTCGTGTGCGGTCATGGCGGGTCAGCCTCCTGTGAGGTGGTTGTTTCGTCGTGCCGGGGCGATGACCCAAGACTGCCGAGCGGCCGCGCGGGGGTCGATTACGTCCGGGGTAATGCCGGTCCGCACGGTCCGGAAGCGCTCCCTCGCGTCTTCTCACGCGGGTGCGTCTGTGCTTGCCTTGGGGCCCTTTGGGGGCTCTTTCGGTCGGCTGGACGGGAGTTGGGGCATGCGCAAGGCGTGGGTGGGCGGGGTGCTGGCGGCTGTGCTGCTCCTCGGGGCGTGCGGTGACCCCGGCTCGGACGGGGGCGCGCCCGCCGCCGTCCCGAAAACCCCGGCCGCGGACCGCACCCCGGAAGGCGACGACCCCGCCCGGTCACCGTCGCCGTCGTCGTCTTCGACGACTCGGCAGCGCGTCGCAGAAAAGTCCCGGACAAAAGCCCCGAAGGTCCTGTATCTCGGGGACTCTCTCGCAATGGAGAACCAGACCGTCCTCGGCGACCAGCTCCGCGCCGAACTCGGCGCGCGCTACACCAGCGCGCCCTACTCGGGCACCACCCTCTGCGACTACCTCGACGGCACCGGCAAGGACTCCCTCGTCCCCGACAAGGACAAGGCCGCCGCGCTGGTACGCGAGCAGCGCCCCGACTTCGTGGTGCTCCAATTCTGGGGCAACGCCTGGGGCTATACGCCGTGCATGGACGGCATCACGTACGACAAGGCGCGCGCGAAGTACTTCGACCGGTACACCGCCGACGCGAAGGCACTCGCCTCACAGATCCGCGGCGCCGGTGGGTCGAGCCCGCCGCGCATCGTGTGGGTGCTCCAGGGGCCCGACCCGATCACCCCGGACCGCGTACGGCGCGTCAACGGCATCTACGAAGCGCAGGCGCGGGCCACGGGCGGGCTCGTCGCCGACGCGGGCCGCGCGGTCGCCCCGGCGTCGGGCCGGCACACCTGGGTGGAGAAGCTGCCGTGCACGTCGTACGAACGGCAGCACCCCGCGTACTGCACCGAGCCCGGCCGCGGGCGTACGGCGCTGCACCGCGGCGACGACTATCTGCACTTCTGCCTTGCTCCCACCACGGCCAAGTCCCGCCCGTGCCCGGCCCGTTCGCCCGGTATCCGCCGGATGACCGCCGAGATCACCCGCGCGGTCGCCGAAGCGCCCTAGCGGGCTGCTTACCGGGCTACTTCAAGGTGCGGGTCGCCGCGGCCTGCACGAACGTGGCGAAGGCGCGGGGGGTGGTGGTGAGGGCGGGGGCTTGGGGGTTCTTGCTGTCGCGGATGGCTATGACGCCGTGGCGGGGGGCGAATTCGACACAGTCGCCGCCGGTGTTGCCGCTGTACGTCGACTTGCGCCATGCCGCGCCGTCGAGGGGGGCGCACTCGATGCATTCACCGCCGCTGCTGCCGCTGTAGGACGACTTGCGCCACCGCGCGCCCCTCAGGTCCTGGCTGGTCCCCATAGCGTTCCTCCATCACGCGAGCGATCAGCGTGGCTGACTTCTCCCGCGAGAGGGCCGCGCCTTGCAGCCGAGCGTAACCGAGCGAACGCTCCCAGATGACTTGCGGGTTGGCAGTCATGTGCCCCGAGTCATAGCTCTCCGAGTAGAACAAGTCAGGATCGTCCTCGAAGCGCAACAGGGTGAAGGACCCCATGACGGCGGCGTGTTGGCCAATCGAGAACGGCAACACCTGGAGGTGCAGCCAAGGGCTGTCCCGGAAAGCCAACAAGTGGTCGAGTTGCTCTCGCATGACCTCGCGGCCCCCGATCTCACGGTGCAGCACTGCCTCATCGAGAACGACGAACAGGGCAGGTGGACGCCCCCGCCCCAAGATCCGCTGTCGCTCCATACGAGCTGCCAGCAACTCATCGAGCCGGTCGTGGTGCTCCACACCGAGCACGGCCCGCGCGTATCCCTCCGTCTGCAGCAGCCCGTACACCAGCTGGCACTGATACGCGGAGATGAACGTCGCCTTCGCCTCCATCTCGGCGAACGCCTGGAACCACGACGGCAACTGGCTCCTGAGAACCAACCCCACCAACCGCGAGAACACCCCGCCCGTCCCCAGCGCCGCGTCCACCCGTTCGGAGAAATCTCTGGTCGGCACCTTCCTCGCCGTTTCGATCTGGCCCACCAGCGAGGCCGTGCAGAAGATGCAGCTGCCGAGCTGGCCCTGGTTGAGGCCCGCGGCCTCGCGCAGGCGGCGGAGTTCTGAGCCGTAGTAGTCCAGCGGTGACGCGCTGGGGTCGAGGTCGCGGATGTTGACCATGTGGGGGCCACCCCTTCAACCGGCGCCGTGCGGCGGGGAGTTCAGTGGTAGCCCAGCGTAATCAGTTGATTGCGCGCCGGTGGTGCGAATCACGTAAATGCCGAGGCACGAGGGGTAACCCGTTCGGCCTAAGCCCGCTCGCGACCCCCGTAAGGCTGTCACACGCTGTGAATCCCTGGCGGCGAGAGAGAAGAGGCGCTCATGAGCAGCAGCAGCGGCGGCACCGGCACCCCCGCCGGCAACCCGCGGGGCGAGAGCGCGTGGGCGTCGGGCGGCACGATGTTCGCCGGTGTCCTGATGCTGGTCAACGGCATCCTCGGCATGTTCGAAGGCATCGCGGGCATCGCGAAGGACGACGTCTACACGCGCATCGGGGACTACGTCTATAAGTTCAACCTCACCGCGTGGGGCTGGATTCACCTCATCCTCGGCATCCTCGTAGCGGCTGCCGGTTACGGGATTCTCAAGGGCGCGAACTGGGCCAAGGCATGCGGTATCGCGCTCGCCTCGCTCGCCGTCGTCCTGAACTTCCTGTGGCTGCCGTACCAGCCGATCTGGGCGCTGATCTCGATCGCGATCGCCCTCTTCGTCATCTGGGCGCTCTGCACGGACCACCCCGACCGGCCGGGTGCCGGTTACGTTCCGCCGGGCGGCGGGGCGGCAGCCGGTGGCTGGGACGCCAGGTCCACGTCCAGCGGACCCGGCCCGTTCGCCGAGGGTTCCGCGGGCACCAATCCCGGCGGTACGGGACCCACTCCGCCGCCCGCCGCCCACTGACCGGAGGCGGGGTTGAGGCCAGGGCGCGGTTCGGTGGGGCTCGTGACACCACAGGGCCGCGCGCTGCTGCCGCTCGTCGTGCCCGCCCTGCTCGTCGGGGTGGGGTCGAGCCTGATCCTGCTGCTGCTCAGCGTGGTCGCCGAGCGGTTGCAGGATCTGCTGTGGGACGCGCTGCCGGACGCCGTGGGGGTTTCCGGGACGTCGGCGGGGTGGATCATCGGCATGCTCACGGCGGTGGGGTTCGTCGTCGGGCTGATCGTGTGGAAGGTCCCGGGACGTGCGGGGCCCGATCCCGCGACGCTGGGTCTGGTCGATCCGCCGCTGCCGGTGCGGGTGCTTCCCGGCATCGCGCTCGCCGTCGTGGTGGGCCTCGCTGGCGGCGTCAGCCTCGGTCCGGAGAACCCGATCACGGCGATCAACATCGCCCTCGCGTACGCGCTCGGCATGAAAGCCATGCCGCGTACGCCCGCGAGCGACTGGGTGGCCCTCGCCGCGGCCGGGACGATCGGCGCCCTGTTCGGTACGCCGGTCGCGGCGGCGCTCGTACTCTCCGAGACCGCCACCGCTCCGGGGCCCGATCCGCGGCCCTTGTGGGACCGGCTTTTCGCGCCGCTGGTGGCGGCGGGTGCCGGGGCGTTGACCACCGTGCTCATCGCGCACCCGACGTTCCAGATCGACGTGGAGGCGTATACGGGTCCGCGCTGGGGCGACGTGCTCTCCGCGATGGTCGTCAGTACGGGGGCTGCGGCGGTCGGTCTGTTCGCGGTGTACGCCTTCCCCCACCTCCACCGCGTCTTCCACCAGCTCGGACACCCCGTGCTGATGCTGACCGTGGGCGGACTCGTCCTGGGTGTCCTGGGCGCGCTCGGCGGGCATCTGACGCTCTTCAAGGGCCTGGACGAGGTGAAGGAGCTGACCGCGCACGCCGCCGATCACGGCGCGGGCAATCTGCTGCTGCTCGCCCTGGTGAAGCTGATCGCGCTCTCCGTGGCCGCCACCTGCGGTTTTAGGGGCGGGCGGATCTTTCCCGCGGTGTTCGTGGGCGTGGCGCTCGGCATGTTCGCGCACGCCCTCGTCGACGCGGTGCCGCCCGCTCTCGGGATCACCTGCGCCGTACTCGGCGTGCTGCTCGCCACGACGCGGCAGGGGTGGCTGAGCCTGTTCACGGCGGCGGTCGTGGTGATGGACGTGGAACTGCTGCCGATGCTGTGCGTCGCGGCGCTGCCGGCCTGGCTGCTGGTCACGGGGCGGCCGGAGATGCTGGTCAAGGAGGACGCGGGGCGGCAGCCGGTGGGGTGAGCTTCGGCCGGTGGCGTGGGCTTCAGGCGGTGGCGTGAGCTTCAGGCGGTGGGGTGAGCTTCAGAAGGGTGCCGGGCCGCCGTTGGCCGCCACGGCGTCGCGGACCGCGCGTACGAACTCCTCCAGGCGCGGGGTGCCTGCCGCGGCCGTGCGCGTGATGAGGGCGACGTCGGCCGAGGGGAGGTCGTGCAGGGGTACGAAGACGATGTCGGGCCGCGAGTAGTACTTCTCGACGGACGCGACGACCGGCGACACTCCCTGGCCGGTGGCGACCAGCGTCATCAGCTCCTGGAATCCGGCGACGGCCCGGCCGCGACGGATCGGGAGCCCGTTGGGGGTGCGGGGCGGGACGTGGAAGTCCCACCAGTAGGCGGGCGCGCCGTTGACGACGCCGAAGAAGGTCTCGCCCGCGCACTCTTCGAGGGACACGCTGTCCCGACCGGCGAAACGGTGGCCGAGGGGCACGGCGAGCATGCGGGGTTCGTTGATGACGACGGGTCCGACGGTGAGGTCGGGCTCCTCCACGGGCAGGCAGGTGAACAGCGCGTCGGCCTCGCCGCCCCGGAGCGCGCCGAGCGGGTCGCCGAACTGCGTCTCCCGCATCCGCACCTCGCAGTGCGGGCAGCGCTCGCGGAACTTCGCCAGGATCGCGGAGGTCAGCGAGCCCGCGCCCGACCCGAGGAACGCGACGGTCAGTTCACCGTCGACGCCGCGGGCCATGTCCTTGGCGCGGGCGACGGCGGCTTCCATGCGCGTGTGCAGCGGGGCGAGATCGTCGTAGAGCTGGCGGCCGAGGGGGGACATCTCCACCTTGCGGCTGGTGCGCTCGAAGAGGGGCGCGCCGATCTTGCGTTCCAGGCGCTTCACGGTCTGGCTCACGCGGGCCTGGGAGAGGAGGAGGCGTTCGGCGGTGCGGCCGAAGTGGAGTTCTTCGGCGAGCGTGAGGAAGGTTTCGAGCTCTTGCCGCTCCAGCGTCTGGCGTTGCGGCGTCTGGCGTTCCATCGTCTGTCGTTCCATGGCCCCCGCCGCCTTCTCAAGTCTCTGACCTGCATCTATAAGCCTGAGCGTGCCAATCGTTTCATGGATCGGCGTTGATCGGGGGTTGGCGGGGGCGGATCTTTGAGATGTCCGGTCGACGCGGTCGGCGGACGGTACTTCTGGCCTCAACTCCGGGGAGATTTCCATGCTTTCGCGTACTCGTACTTCTGCTGTTGCCGGGACCGGCTGGGCCGCCGCCTGGGCCGCTTCGCCGCAGCGCGCCAGTACCGGCTTCAAGCCCAACTGGTCGGAGGACGGCTTCTCCGGGCAGACCCTGCGGCAGGTCGTACGCGTCACCGCGGGCGGCGAAAGAGCGCGTATCCGGCTGTCCAACGCGTACGGGACCTCGCCGCTGCACATCGCGGGGGCGACCATCGCGCGTACGAAGAAGGGGGCCGCGGTGGAGGAGGGGTCGGTGCGGCGGCTCACCTTCGAGGGGAGACGGTCGGTGTCGATACCGGCGCACGGGCAACTGTCCAGCGATGCGGCGGGGTTGGGCCTGAAGGCCTTCGAGTCGGTGACCGTCACCCTCCATCTGGCCGATACGACCGGGCCCGCGACCTTCCACGCGCAGTCGTTCGCCACGAGTTACCGGGCGGAGGGGGAGCACACCGGGGATGTGGGGGCGGGGGCGTTCGACGAGACCTCGGAGTCCTGGTACTTCCTGTCGGGGGTGGATGTGGCTGTGACGGGCGAGCGGGCTCGCCGCAACGACGGCATCGTCCTCTTCGGGGACTCCACCACGGACGGTTTCGCTTCTTCCACGGACCTCAACCGGCGGTGGTCCGATGCGCTGGCCGAACGCCTCGCGAAGGCGGGGTCGCCCCGGCCGGTCCTGAACGCCGGGATCGGCGGGAACCTCGTCCTCAATGACTCGGCCTGGTACGGGGAGCGGGGGACGGCGCGGTTCGGGAGGGACGCGCTGGATCTTCCGGGGGTGGGGACTGTCGTTGTCCTTGAGGGGCTGAACGACATCGGGTTCAGCGAGAGCGATACGCCTACGTACAAGCCTGCGCCGGTGGTGAGTGCGGATGAGCTCATCGCGGGGCACCGGAAGTTGATCCGGGCCGCCAAGGCGAAGGGGGTGCGGGTCGTGGGGGCTACTTTGCTGCCGCTCGGGGGGTCTGATCACTATGGGGAGCGGGCTGCGAAGGTGAGCGACGAGTTCAATGAGTGGGTGCGGAATTCCGGGGAGTACGACGCGTTCGTGGACTTTGATCGGGCGCTGAGTGATCCGGCGGACGGGGAGCGGTTCGCTTCGCGGTACGACAGTGGGGATCATCTGCATCCGAATGATGCGGGGTATGCGGCGATGGCCCGCGCGGTGGATCTCAAGCAGCTTTAGTCCCCAACCCCGCCCCTTCCCAAAAACTCGCTCGGCGCGAGGGCCTTGTGCGCGCCGTCATCACCGGCTCCGCCGAGCTCGTCCTCAAACGCCGGACGGGCTGGAACTATCCGGCCGGGCTGAATAGTTCCAGTCCGGCCGGCGTTTCCTCACCCCTGTGGCGAGGTGATGGCTCTTGCGGCTACCACCTCCTGGCGGAGGGGTTCCAGGACGCTGTTCTGGGGGCCCGTGGTGGAGAAGGATGTCGGGACCTCTTCCAGGGTTTCGGAACCCCGCAGCCCCTCGGAGAGTTCGTGGAGTTGGCGGGCCACCTCGCCGACCTCCGTGAGGGTCGGCTCCGGGGCGCCGTGGCGGATCCGGACCCGGGCGGCGGTGGTCGCGTCGACGATGCGCTCGACGGCGATCACCAGCGGCCACCACGCCGCCGCACGGGCCCCCATCGGAGGCGGTTCGGTCAGGGCTCGTTGGAATTCCGTGCGGATGGTGGAGAGGTCCCGGTACAGGCCGCGCCGCATCCGCGCCCGCTCCGCCACGTCCACCGAAGTGCCGAACGCGCTCTCCACGTACGACGCCGTATCGGCGACCGCGTCGGCCAGGCGGTCGCCGATCCGCGTGTGCCAGCTCTCCGGCCACAGCAAGTACCCCGCCACCAGCGAGATCCCGCAGCCGATCAGGCTGTCGACGAGGCGCGGCACGACCAGGCCGAACCCCTGGTGGTTCAGGACGTCCGAGAGGAGGAGGATCACCGGGGTGATCGCCGCCGTCTGGTAGCCGTAGCCCCGTGGCGTGAGCGCCGGGATCAGGGTCGCGAGGGCCAGCATCACCGGCACGTCCCACCAGCCCCGCGGCACCTCGGAGAGCACCGCCGCCGCGACCACGAGCCCCGCCGCCGTACCCAGCGCCCGCAGCACCGCACGCGAGAACACCGAGCCGAAGTCGGGCTTGAGCACGAACGTGACGGTGAGGGCCACCCAGTACGAGCGGGGCACCTCGATCAGCGACACCAGTGACTGCGCGATGCCGATGCAGAGGGCGAGGCGCAGGCCGTAGCGCCAGGACGCGCCGGAGAGGATGACGTTGCGGGCGGCTCGGCGTGCTCTGACGCGCAGGGCCGCCGGGCGGCCCAGACGGTCGTCGACGTTGACGATGCCGTGCGGGTCGGGGTCGTTGAGGAGTTCGGCGACGTGCCGCAGGGCGTGGTCCACGGCGTCGGCGGAGGGGTCGAGCGGCTCGGGGAGCGAGGGGACGGGGATCGGCTCGCGGCCCGGCGCGGCCACCGCCGCCGCCAGGCGCCGCACCTCCGCCGGGAACTCCGGCGGCATCGGAACGCCGCACTGGTGCGCGGCGGGCGCGGCCTCGATGACGGGCGTGATCGCGTTCAGCTGGGCGACCAGGCGGACCAGGTCCGGGTTGCGGCCGTGCGCGCGGGTGCGGCGGGCGAGGACGAGGTCGTACGACTGGTTGAGGGAGGCGGTGACGGCCGTGCGCGCCTCGTCGTACCGCTCGGTGCCCGCTGCTTCGAGCAGCGCGGCCACGCTGCGGTAGGTCGCGGCGACGGCCGCCCGTTCGGGGATGCCGGATCGCAGCGGCCAGGCGAGGAGGGCGAGGAGGAGGACGAGCAGGCCGCCGCCGGTCATCAAGGCCGGGGCGAGCCACCAGTCCCCCGGCATCGGAAGCCCCGCGCCCACCACGGAGTTGAGCAGCAGGAGCAGCCCGGCCACGGACGCCACGGCGCCGATCGTGGACATCATCCCGGAGACGAGGGCGACCAGCGTGACGACGCCGACCGCGACCCAGCCGTGGCCGAAGACGAGCGAGCCGATGGTGACGCCGATGGCGCCGAAGAGCTGCGGGACGGCGATGTTGAAGATCCGCATGCGGTACGCGTCTGCGGTGTCGCCGATGACGCCGGAGAGCGCGCCCATCGAGGCGAGCGCTCCGTACGCGGGCTGGCCCGCCGCGAGGCCGACGGCGAGTGGCAGCGTGAGCGCGATGGACGTGCGGGCCACCGCCGCCCAGGGGATCGGGGCTGCCTGCGGCTTGAGCGTTCTGACCAGCCAGGGGGGTGGGGTGAGGGCGCGGGTGCGGGTGCGGTCACGGGCGCTTGGCGCGCGAGGGCCTGGTGGGCCTGGTGGGGCGGGGGAGTCGCGGCGGCGCATGGGGACATTATCGCTGCGCCTGGTGTTGCTCTGCCTGGTGTTGCTCTGCCCGGTCTGACCTGCGGCTGAGCGGTTCCCGGGCCCGCGGCTTACCGCTTTGGCCTGTGCAGTGTCAGGTCCACCACCAGGGCCCGGTGGTCCGAGTCGCCGATCTCCAGGAAGCGGGCGTCGCTCGCCGAGAAGTCCGGGGTGGCCAGGACGTGGTCGATCTGCGTGCCGAGGGGGGACATCAGGTCGGCGGGCCAGCTGGTGGTGCGGGCGGACCCCGCTAGGCGGGCGGCGTCGCGTACGCCGCCCTTGTCCAGGATGTCGCGGAAGGCCGCGTGGTCCTGGGTGGCGTTGAAGTCGCCCGCGATGATGGTGGAGCGGTTCTCGCGCTTGCCCTCGGCCGCGTAGTCGCGGAGTTCGGCAAGTTCGGTGCGCCAGGTGCCGAGTTGCTTGGGCAGCGGGGGCATGGGGTGGGCGAGCTGTATGCGGATCTGGTGGCCGTCCTTCAGCTCGGCGACCGCGCCGGGCATGCCCAGGGTGCCCGCGAGGCCGCTCGTCTTCTTCAGGGGCAGCTTGCTGACGATCACCGAGCCTTCGGCTCCGCCTGCTTCGCTCGCGGTGCGGTGGGGGTAGTCGGAGCGGGGCAGTTCGTCGCGCAGGGTGTCCGAGCAGGTGTAGTCGCACTCCGGGACGAAGAGGAGGTCCGGCTTTTCCTTGCGGACCGCCTTCAGGAGGGCGTGGGTGGCCTGGCCGAACTGGACGTTCGATGCCATGACGCGTACGTCGGCCACTGCGGGGCCCTTCGGCTCGTCGGCCTTTCCGTACGGCTCAAGGAACCAGGCGACTCCGGCCAGTGCGATGACTCCCCAGACCAGGCCTACTCGCCAGCGGGCGAGGGCCGCGAGGAGGAGGGCGGCGATGGTCGGGGCGAGGAGGAGGGGGAGGAAGGCGAGGAGTTGGGGGAGGGGGGTGGGGCCGTCCGCGTCGGCTGCGCGGACTCCGAGGATGGTGGTTGTGCCTGCCAGGAGCAGGGCTGCCAGCCAGGCGGAGGGGCGGTTCCTTGGCCTTGGCCTTGGCCGCGTGGTCGCCTCCGGCTCGGGCCAGTCGTCTTGGGGTGCCGTCCTCGCTGCGGTTGCGCTGTCCAAGGCCGGCCTCTCCGTCTGGTCCCTCCGGTCCGTCCGGTCCGTCCGGTCCGTCTGGGGTTCTGTGCGGAAT
The DNA here is from genome assembly GCF_040644915.1 of Streptomyces sp. NPDC046925. Classification (NCBI taxonomy): domain Bacteria; kingdom Bacillati; phylum Actinomycetota; class Actinomycetes; order Kitasatosporales; family Streptomycetaceae; genus Streptomyces; species Streptomyces sp. NPDC046925. Next base: position 299,563 of record NZ_JBEYWZ010000005.1, read on the forward strand.
CTTCCCTTAGAGACGGCGGGGGGCTCGGGAGGGTTGCATTCTCCCCAACCCCGCCCCTTCCCGAAAACTCGCTCGACGCGAGGGCCTTGTACGCACCGCAATCACCGGCTCCGCCGAGCTCGTCCTCAAACGCCGGACGGGCTGAATACCTTCAGCCCGGCGGGGATCATCGACTGCCCAGCCCGGCGGAAACCCATCAGCCCGGCCGGGACCCATCAGCCCGTCCGGCGATTGAGGACGAGCCTGGCGCAGCCGGCGATGAGCGGTCACCAAGACGGGGGCGAGCATCATCACCCGGCCGGGACCCATCAGCCCGTCCGGCGTTTGAGGACGAGCCTGGCGCAGCCGGCGATGAGCGGTCACCGAGACGGGGCGAGCATCACCACCCGGCCAGGATCACTCAGCCCGTCCGGCGATTGAGGACGAGCTCGGCGCAGCCGGCGATGAGCGGTTACCGAAACATCACCCGGCCCGTTTGAAGCGGCCCAGGAGCCATGCCGCGGCGGCCACCGCTAGGCCCACCCCCAGGATGACCCACGCCGCCACGCTCAGTGATGACGTCAGGGCGTTGTAGACCGCCTCCGCGGCCGGGCGGGAGACGTCTTTGGGGAGGTCGTCGAGGGTTAGGCCTCGACCCACCGCGACGGCCACCGCAAGGACCGCCCCGCCGAGGGCCGCGCCCAGCGCCGTGCCGATCACCGCCCTGCGGCGCCGTACCGCCAGGAAGATGCCCGCCACCGCGAGGACGACCGCGGCGATCGGCAGCCAGAGGCCCGCGACCTGGAGCATGTGGAACCCCTTTCCGAAGGGACCGAGGTCCGAGGACTGCATGAGCGTCACTTCGGTGCGCGTGACCGGAATGCGGTCGGCGAACGGCACTCCGTCGTCGGCGAGTTGCTTCTTGACCTGCTGGGTGATCGGCGCGAGGTCGATGGTGACGGCGCCGCCGTCGGACTGGTCGGTGAGGGCTTCCTGCACCGCCGCATGCGCCTCGCGGTTCGCCGCGTTCCAGGCCGTCCTGAACGCCGGGGTCCCGGTGAAGGACCGCACCGCGTCCCGTACGAACGACTCGACGGTGCCCTGGAGCGGACCCACGTCGATCTCCTTCATCGCCGCGTCCGTGACCGCGCCCGCCACCGCGTCCCGCACCGCGGAGTCCGAGGCGAGCGGCGCCATCGTGGCGACGTACCTGTCGGCGTCCTGGATCTCGTACTTCGCCCAGGTGGAGAGCGCGCCGAACGGGACGAGGACACAGGCGAGAACGAGCAGCACGGTGGAGAGCGATCGTCTGAGCACGCACCCACACGAAACCCCGGTCACGCCGAGCGCGACCGGGGTGCGTGCAGATGGGGCAAGAAGCTCCCGCTTGCGGTTGAAGCTCCTACTTGCGGTTGTACAGCCGCATCGTCACCGGGCCGAAGACCGCCACGAGCAGCACCGCCCAGCCGAGCGCCCACGCCAGGGACGCGTCCGGTGCCGTGCCCGCCATCAGTTCGCGGACCGCCGACGCGAGATGCGTGACGGGGTTGTTGTTGACGAAGGCCTGGAGCCAGCCCGGCATCGTCTCGGGCTTCACGAAGATGTCGCTGAGGAACGTCAGCGGGAAGATCACCATCATGCTGACGCCCATCACGGACTTCTCGGTGCGCAGCAGGAGTCCGAACATCGTCCACACCCAGGAGAAGGCGAACGAGAAGACCAGGAGGAGCAGCACCCCGCCGAGGACGCCGAGGACGCCGCCGTCCGGGCGGAAGCCCAGGATGATGCCGACCGTCAGCATGACCACGGACGCGATCGCGTAGCGCAGGGCGTCGCCCAGGAGGTAGCCGACCATCACGGCAGGGCGCCAGATCGGCAGCGTACGGAAGCGGTCGAAGACGCCCTTCTCGATGTCGGTGTTGACCGAGACGCCCGTATACATCGTGATCATGACGACGGACATCACGAGGATGCCGGGCAGGAGGTACTGGATGTACTCGCCCGGCGATCCGGCGAGCGCGCCCCCGAAGAGGTACGTGTACATCAGTACCAGCATGATCGGGAACGCCGTCACGTCGAAGAGCTGCTCCGGCACATGCTTGATCTTGAGCATGGCCCGCCAGCCGAACGTCAGGGACGCGGCGAGCGCGCCGGGGCGCGGCGGCCGGTCACCGGCGACGAGCAGTTCGGCGAGGGATTCGGTGCTGACGGGCGCCAGGTCCCTGGCCTCAGATGTGCTGGTCGCGGTGCTCATGCCGGTGCCTCTTCCTTCGCCGTGTCCGTCGCGTGATGGGGGATGCCCGTGAGGGCCAGGAACACCTCGTCCAGGCTGGGCTGGCCCAGGGAGAAGTTGTCGACGGTGATTCCCTCGCGGGCCAGTTCGGCCAGGGCGCGCGACGCCTTCTCGGCGGCGCCCTTGTCGTCGCGCTCGCCGTCGCCGACGCGGGCCGTGAGGGCGACCGGGTCGGGTTCGAGCTGGACCTCCGCGTCGAGCGCGACCCGCAGCACCCGCTCGGCGTCCGCCCGCTGACCGGCGTCCCGGAGCCGTACGTGCACCGAGCCCGCGCCGACCGACGCCTTCAGCTCGCCCTTGGTGCCCTCGGCGATGACCTTGCCGTCGTCGATGACGGCGATGCGGGACGCGAGGTGGTCGGCCTCGTCCAGATACTGCGTGGTCAGCAGGACCGTCGTGCCGTGCGCGACGACCGCGCGCACGATGTCCCAGACCTGGTTGCGGCTGCGCGGGTCGAGGCCCGTCGTCGGCTCGTCGAGAAAGAGCAGCTCAGGGGTGTTGAGGATGGATGCGGCGATGTCGATGCGACGGCGCATGCCGCCGGAGTAGTTCTTCACCTGGCGGGCGGCGGCGTCGCTCAGGCCGAAGGCGTCGAGGAGCTGTCCGGCCCGGTCGTACGCCGCCTTCTTGCCGTGGCCGGTGAGGCGGGCCAGGAGCACCAGGTTCTCGGTGCCCGTCAGGTCCTCGTCGACCGACGCGTACTGCCCGGTGAGGCTGACCCTGCTGCGTACGGCGTCGGCCTCGCGCACGACGTCGTGGCCGAAGACGTGGGCTTCGCCGCCGTCCGGGCGCAGCAGGGTGGCGAGCATCTTCACGGTGGTGGTCTTGCCCGCGCCGTTCGGCCCGAGCAGGCCGTAGACCGTGCCGGCCGGGATGGTGAGGTCCACGCCGTCGACGGCGCGGTTGTCCCCGAAGGTCTTCACCAGGCCCGCGGTCTCGATGGCCACGCTGTTCATGTCGTACGCCCTCTCCACGTCTCTCCACGGCTCACCACGTCAGTGGTCCGTCACGAAGGCAGACCGTCCGCGCGGCGCAAACTCATCGTCCGGTGGAGCGTTCGCCCGAACGGGTGTTTGCTGGATATGAGGAGGAGGGGGACGTGGAGGGGACGGAGGGGGAAGAGGAGGTCGATCATGCGGACCACTCCGGCCCGGAGAAACACTCCGGCCGCCCTGGGAACTCTCGCCGCCGCGCTCCTGGCCGCGGGCGCGCTGTCACTCGGAGGTGCCTCGCCCGCATCCGCCGCGGCATCACCCGCGCACAACGACCATGAGGTCATCTGGGGGACGATCGTCGCCCCCCACGACCTGAAGATCCGGGACGCGCCGTCCACCGGCGCCTCGATCGTCGCGAAGCTGCCCGCGGAGAGCCAGGACCGCGTCGAGTGCCAGACGCGCGGCTCCAGCGTCTGGGGCGATACGACCTGGTACTGGCTGGGCGGGGTGCAGGGCTGGGCGAGCGCCGCGTACGTGGACGTCGGCGGGCAGCACGTGCCGGGCTGTGCGTCATCGGACCCGTGCCAGGAGTACAAGCCGTGCTGGGACACGTGCCAGGGCGGCTACAACCGCTATCACTGACCCCCGGGGGCGAATGTGTCTGGAGGAATCGTCATGGCTCATGTGGCATCCACACCGTCGGCAGCGGTACCGCACGTCTTCGGCGGCTCTGCCGTCACCAGGATCGGCACGGCCGCCGTGCTCCTCGGCATCGTCTACGGCATCTGGGCGGCGGGCATCGCGCGCGACGCCGGGCCCATCACCACGGGCAACGTCCTGCTCGGCGTCGTGGCCGGAATCGTCGCCGCCGCGGTCTTCATGGGCCTGCGCATGATCGCGCCGGGGCTGCCGCGCGAGCTGCGGGCGGCTGCCTGGGCCGCCTTCGCCGGGATCGCGTTCGGCTATCTCTACAGCCTGACCGACGCGACCGTCCTGCGGTCCGTGGCCATGTCGCTCGCGGTGGCGGGCGGGGTGTTCGCGTGGATGTTCTATCGGTACTACACGAGCGAGAAGTCGTAGAAAGCGCCGCTGTGCCCGTCGGCGCCTGAGGCACCGACGGGCACAGCGGTCACTGCTTACTGCTTACTGCTTACTGCTTACGGCAGGTCCGAGCCGGGGCTCAGCCGACCTTCTCCATTCTGTCCAGCTTGTCCAGCGCCTTCGCGAGACCGTTGGCCCACAGCTGGTCGACCTTGGACTTCTCGGCCGCGTCGGGCTGCGAGTTGGTGCACGAGGGGCCGGGGCCGCCGCCCGACATCAGCTCGCTGCACGGGCCCTCGTAGTGGTCCGGGAGGCCGAGCACGTGACCCGTCTCGTGCGCCGTCACACGGGTCGAGTCGTACTCCTGGTTCTGCGCGTAGTCCAGGAAGATGTAGCCGCTGCCGTGGCCGTCCGTGCTCGCGTACGAGCCGCGCGGGTCGTCACCCTCGCGGTACTCGAAGTTCGCACCGCTGCTGCCCTCCTGGAGCTTCACGTTGGAGACCGCGCTGTTCCAGATGGAGGTGCTGCTGGCTATCTGCTGCGCGAAGGTCGGGGCACCGGAGGCGTCGTACACCACCGTGACCTGCTTCGTGCCGGGGTTGGCGGCGCGCTTCTCGGCGACCGACTTCAGGACCGCGTCGAAGAACGCCTTGTTGGCCGCGGCTTCCTCGCCGGAACCGGCATAGTTCGCGTACGCGGCGGTGGTCGACGGCGCGGTGGGGGTCGCGGCCGTCGCGGATGTCGTGCCGAGACCGGCGGCGGCGAGGCCGAGGACGGCCACGGCGGACAGGTAACGCTTGCTCATGTGGGGGGCTCCCTAGTCGTTCCGTGAAAGGTGAACGGTTCGGTAACGGGAGTCTCAGGGAGCCCGGGGCCTCTGGGGATGATGGCAAGTGGTGATAGCCCAGAGCTATCGCCCTCCGTCCGCCAACCTTCTGCGCTCCCCCTCGCATGCCCAACTCAGGCGGTTCGCGTGGGGTTTGTGAGTCTGGTGCGCCGCCCGCCTCCGCTCTACGCTCACAGCCATGGAGCTCGAGGTGAGGCACCTCCGCGCGCTGTGCGCCATCGCCGACACCGGCAGTCTGCACAAGGCGGCGCGTCAACTCGGCATGAGCCAGCCGTCGTTGACGACCCAGCTGCGCCGCATCGAGCAGGAGATCGGCGGCCAGCTCTTCGCCCGCGAGCGCACCGGCTGCCGCCCGACCCCGCTCGGCCGCATGGCCCTCAGCCGCGCCCGCCCCCTCGTCAGCGAGATGCGGGCGCTGATCAGCGAGACCAAGGCGGCCGCCGCGCACGCCACCGAGGGCCCGCAACTGCGCATCGGCTCCACGGCAAGCCGTGCCATACCGGGCTGGCTGCGGCGGCTGCGCGTGCGACTGCCCGCCACCACCGAGACCTCGCTCCAGACGGACGTCTCCGCGAACGCGCTGCTCCGCATGGTCGCGGGCGGGCAGCTCGACGTGGCCTTCGTGCACGAGGTGGAGGGCAGTCCGCTGCGGATACCGGAGGGGCTGCACTCCCGGGTCCTCGTCGAGCGGGAGCCGCAGTTCGTCTTCCTCGCCGCCGATCACCCGGCGGCGGCGCAGCCCGTCGTGCACCTCACCGACCTCGCCGCCGACCGGTGGATGGTGGACCCGACGGTGGACGGCGAGTGGGACGGACTGCTGCGGGTGCTCCGCGCGGCCGGGCTCAACCCCCGCGTCCTGCACGGCGACTACCTCACCGCGGCCTCCCTCGTCGCCACCGGCGAGGTCGTCACGGTCTGCCAGCCGACCTCGCACGCGAGACCCGACATGGTGGTCCGGCCGCTGGACGGCGACCCGCTCGGCGTGCGGCTGCTCGTGGCGGCCCGCACGGAGGGGGAGCTCGACTCGGTCTACGGGGAACTCGAAGCCTCGTACTGGGAGGCGGCACGGCAGTCGCCCGCGTACGACGAGTGGCTGGCGGGGCGGGCGGCCGCCGCGTGATCCGGGCGGCCCGGCGACAGGGGTGACCTAAGTCCCCGGCAACTGGTGACCTTTGGCCGCACCGCCTCTGACCTGGGCTTTTGCCCGGTTTATGGTTCCGCGTCGCCATATGCGGCCGGTTGTTACGTTCTCTACGGATGACGCACACACAGCGCCCGTAGCTTCATGTCTGTCGCCACCGCAAAGAGGCACAAAGACGGACATTAGCCCGACCAGCCACAAGGGATCCGCTATGCGCGCCACCCGCCGTACCTTCCGCACCGCCGCCATCGCCACCGGGGCCATCGCCGCTCTCGCCGTCCCGACGACGGCGGCCTTCGCCGCCGACGCTCCGCCGAACCCGCACGGCCAGATAGCTCCGGACGACCGGACGGGTCAGGACCAGAGCCAGGGCCAGGACAACGGCCAGGACCAGGCGAACCAGGACCAGACGGACCAGGACAACGGCCAGGACCAGACGGATCAGGACAAGGGCCAGGATCAGAAGGACCAGACGGACCAGACAGACAAGACGGACAAGGACACCGACACCCCGAAGCCCGGCAGCTGGGAGTCGCTGGGCATCGCGGACCTCGGCAAGGGCTGGACCGCGGACATCAGCGTGAACGCCTCCGCCCGCACCGCCAAGGCCACGATCTCGCTCGACGGCGCCGCCAAGGGCTCCCTCACCGCGTACGAGAAGGCCGCGAGCACCAGCATCGACGGCAACACCTTCACCCTGACCCCCGACGGCAAGGCCACCGCCAAGCTCGTGGACAAGGACAAGGGGAAGGACAAGGACAAGCCCGTCCCCGGCAGCTGGGTCTCCAAGGGCACCACCGACCTCGGCAAGGGCTGGACCGCGAAGGTCGACGTGAACGCCTCCGCCCGCTCCGCCAAGGCCGAGATCCGGCACGACGACTCCGTCAAGGGCTCCCTGAAGGCGTACATCGACCCGGCGAAGACGAAGATCGACGGCAACACCTTCACGCTCTCCGCCGACGGCACCATCACCCGGACCGGCGCCAAGCCGACCCCGCCGAAGCCGGACCCCAAGCCGAACCCCGACCACAAGCGCACCCTGGTCCGCCAGTACACGAACCTCGGCGGCTCCGGCTTCGACGCGAAGGTCTACAAGGTCAAGAGCGGCTACGAGGCCGACATGATCGCCAAGTCCCCCGACACCGGCAAGAGGGTCGTCTGGGACACCATCAAGCAGTCGGGGCACAAGCCCGCGTACGGGCAGCACAACGGCGCCCACTTCGTGCTCAACCCGAACGGCACCATGCGGGGCTGGACCGAGGGCAAGAAGCAGCAGAACCACGACCAGAAGCACAACCAGACCCACACGCGTCCGCAGACCCCGCCGAAGAACGGCACCTCACAGATCGTCCCGAAGGGCGGCGTCAAGGCGGGCGCCGAGGGCGTGCACCCGGCGGGCGACAGCGCCCCGCTGATGGCGGCCGGCGGCGGCATGGCGGCGCTCGGCGCCGCGGGCCTCGGCTTCGCGATGCACCGCCGCAAGCGGAACGACTGAGCTCGCGAAAGCGGCGGTACGTACGACGAGCGGTACGACGATGGGGCACCCCCTTCTCCAAGGGAGTGCCCCATTTCCGTGGCTACGGATCAGACGCCGATGTCGCAGCCGTCCTTGCGCCAGACGGACACGACCGAAGGCCGGACGATCTTGCCCGCGCCATCGGGCCACGCGCTCGCGGGCTTCTCGACGGACGCGCCGTCTACCTCGCCCGGGTGCTGCACGGAGACGAGCACGCGGCGGTCCTGGACCAGCGGGCCGCAGGTCTCCGCGCCGGTCGGCATGGTCAGGAACTGCTTGAGCTCACCGCGCCGGTCGCCCTTGGTCGCGACGCCGAAGAGTCCGTCGTGCGAGCCGAGTTGGTTGCCGTCCGTGGAGATCCACAGGTTGCCGTGCGGGTCGAAGGCGACGTTGTCGGGGCAGGAGATCGGGCTGACCTTGTCCTTCGGGAAGCCCGCGAAGTACGTGGCCGGGTCCTCGGGGTCGCCCGCGACGAGGAAGAGCGACCAGGCGAAGGTGGTCGATTCGGGGCGGTTGCGACGCTCGGTCAGCTCCAGGATCTGCCCGTGCTTGTTGAGGTTGCGCGGGTTGGCCTCGTCGGCGGCGGCCTTGCCCGCCTTACCGCGGTCGGAGTTGTTCGTCAGCGCGACATAGACCTTGCCGGTGTGCGGCGACGGCTCGATGTCCTCGGGGCGGTCCATCTTCGTGGCGCCGACCTTGTCACCGGCCTGGCGCGTGAAGACGTACACCTCCTCGGCGGTCATGCCCTCGACGTGTGAGACGGCGTGACCCTTGGGGCCCGCGGTGGCGAGCGGGATCCAGACGCCGCTGCCGTCGAACTCGCCGTCGGCCGGGAGCTTGCCGGTACCGTCGATGTCGCCCGCCGGGGAGTCGCCGGTCAGCTTGGCGACGTACAGGGTGCCCTCGTCGAGGAGCGTGAGGTTGTGCGCGTGGGCGGACCGCGACTTCCCCTTGTCGACGCGCTTGCTGCTGACGAACTTGTAGAAGTAGTCGAACTTCTCGTCGTCGCCCATGTAGACCACCGGGCGGCCGTCGCGGGTCAGGCGCGGCTGCGCGGCCTCGTGCTTGAAGCGGCCGAGCGCGGTGCGCTTGCGCGGGGTCGATTCGGGGTCGTACGGGTCGAGTTCGACGACCCAGCCGAAGCGGTTGGCCTCGTTGGGCTCCTTGGCGAGGTCGAAGCGGTCGTCGAACCGCTCCCACTTGCGCTCGGAGGCGGTGCCGATGACGCCGTAGCGCTTGAGGCGCGCGGCGGCCTTGGGCTCGGTGACCTTCTCCGCGTTGGCGAAGTACTGGTTGAAGTTCTCCTCGCCGTGCAGGGTCGTGCCCCACGGGGTGGTGCCGCCCGCGCAGTTGTTCAGGGTGCCGAGGACGGTGGTGCCGCGCGGGTCGGCCTTCGTACGGACGTACGCGCTGCCCGCGGCGGGGCCGGTGAGCCGGAACTCGCTGGTGACGGTGAGGCGGCGGTTGAGCTGGTGGCGCGTGACGGCGGTCAGCTTGCCGCTCCTGCGCTCCTCCTCGACGACCACGACGGACAGGCCGTGGGCGGCCCAGGCGATCTCGACCTGCTCGCGGGTCGGCTTCTCGGCGTCGTACCCCTTGAACATCAGAACTTCGTCGGTGTACTCGTGATTCGCGACGAGGACCTGGCGGCCGCGCTCGCGGTGCAGCGGCAGGAGGGAGAGGAAGTCGTTGTTGTAGCCGAACTGGCCTGCCTGCGCCTTCGCGGTCTGCTTGTCCGGGTCGAAGGCGGGGGCGCCGCGGAGGATGGGCTCGCCCCAGCGGATGACGACGTTCTGGGCGTAGCCGTCCGGGATGGTGACGGTGTCGGCGGTGTTGGGCGCGACGGGCGTGAAGCGGAGACCGCGCGCCCCCTTTTTGCTTTTGTGCGACGCGGGTTTCTGGGGCGCGGCTGCCGCCTGCGGGGCGGCCGGGTCCGCGATCACCGCGCCGCCCGCGGCGGTCGCCACGGTCACGACCGCGGCGGCGCGCATCATCGAGCGGCGGCTGAGGGCGCCCGCTATGACGTCGCCGACGTACTCGTTGTCGCTGGTGTTGGGCACCTCGTGGAAGCAGGCATCACCACAACGGAACCGGCAGGTCAGGGCGGACCGATTGCCGCTCCCCTGGTGCGAGGTGATGATCGGCAGCAGCTTGCGCACGGTTCCTCCGTTGTGTGGCGTTGCTTGAGCGTGGCTTGATTCCGCCGTGACGCTAGGCGCGGAGGTCGGCAGGGCGACGGCCTGAGAATGAACGGGAGGTGAACCGGGAGCGCACATAGGGCAGTTGAGCTGCGATCGAACCGCGGTGGAAGTGCGGTTGATGTGCGGGGACGCGGTGAGGGTGACGGTATGGCGACCCTCACCAAGATCGCCTATTGCGGCGGCTAACCTTACGTGTCCGCCCTGGCCAGGGGTTATCGGGAATCAACTCACGCGAAGGGGTGCACCCATGGGCATTCTGAGTGTCCTGCGGAACGCGTTCGGACGGTCTTCACGCAAGGGGGAGCGGGCTCCTGAGCCTGAGACAGCGTCCCCCGAGGCGCCGGAGAGCCAGGAGACCCCGGAGAGCGCGGAGGCCGCGGAGACGGCTGCTCCGTCACCGACGGTGCCGGCGCCCTCGTCCGAGCGGGTGCCTCCGGCGGCGGAGCCGAAGCCGACCGTGCCGGGGCCGGCGTCCGAGCCTTCGCCTTCGGCGGTGGACGATCTCGTCGCCGCGGCGTTCGACCGCGACCGCGTCTCGGTCCCGTCCCCTTCCCCGGAACCGAACCTCTCCTCGCCGGAGGCGAAGCAGGAGCCTGCGGCACCGGAACAGGAGCCCGAGGCTGATTCGCCCGCTCCCGCTGTGGGCAATCGTCCCGCTGGGCGGGACGGGTGGGCACAGCCCTCGACGCCGGGTGCCGAGGAAGCGGCGGAGCTGCCAATGACCTCGGCGGAGCCGGAAACGCCGGTTGCCGAGGAAGCGGCCGAGCAGCCCGCAACCCCGGCAGAGCCGGAAACCCCCGTCGCCGAGGAAACGGCCGAGCAGCCCGCAACCCCGGCAGAGCCGGAAACCCCCGTCGCCGAGGAAACGGCCGAGCAGCCCGCAACCCCGGCGGAGCCGGAAGCGGCGGAGGCGCCCGTGACCCCGGCGAAGCCGGCCCTCTCCGCCGCCAAGCTGAAGAACCGCGCCCCCGGCCTGGCCACCGCCTACAAGGCGGCCGGTGCCGCGCTGGCCAAGCGCGAGCTGACCGGGGTCCGCGCCCCGGTGTACCTCGTCCTCGACCGCTCGGGGTCCATGCGCTCGTACTACAAGGACGGCTCCGCCCAGAGCCTGGGCGAACAGGTCCTGGCCCTGGCCGCGCACACCGACCCGGAAGCCACGGTGAACGTCGTCTTCTTCTCGACGGAGATCGACGGCACCGGCACCCTCACGCTCCCCGAGCACGAGGGCCGTATCGACGACCTGCACGCGGCAGCGGGCCGCATGGGCCGCACCAGCTACCACGCGGCGATCGAAGAGGTCGTGTCCCACTACGAGAAGTCGGAGCACAAGGGCAGCCCCGCCCTGGTCGTCTTCCAGACGGACGGCCCCCCGGACGCGAAGGGCCCCGCCAACCAGGCTCTCGCGGACGCGGCCAAGCACCCCCTCTTCTTCCAGTTCGTCGCGTTCGGCGAGCACGAGGCGAAGGGCTTCGACTACCTCCGCAAGCTGAAGGCGGAGAACGCCGCCTTCTTCCACGCGGGCCCCACCCCCCGCGAGCTCACGGACGCGGAGCTCTACACGGGCCTCCTCGCGGCCTGGCGCCCGTAACCGCGGGAAAGCGGTGAGGTTCAGGGGGTGGGCCACGGGTCCACCCCCTGGAATCGAGGTGAATCGCTCCCTCCGGGGCCGTTAGGATTTCGACCATGGCGGCCACTGGATCCGAGAAGCAGGGGACGAGCGAAGGCGCAAAGGCGTACTACGTATCGACCCCCATTTACTACGTCAACGACGCTCCTCACCTGGGCCACGCCTACACGACCGTTGCAGGGGACGTGCTCACGCGCTGGCACCGTCAGCGCGGCGAGAAGGTGTGGTACCTCACCGGCACGGACGAGCACGGTCAGAAGATCATGCGCACTGCCGAGGCGAACGACGTCACGCCCCAGGAGTGGTGCGACAAGCTCGTGGACGAGGCCTGGCGGCCTCTCTGGGAGCACCTGAACATCGCGAACGACGACTTCATCCGTACGACGGAGAAGCGTCACACGGACCGCGTGCAGGAGTTCGTCCAGGATCTCCACGAGAAGGGCGAGATCTACAAGGGCGGCTACGAAGGCCCGTACTGCGTGGGCTGCGAGGAGTACAAACTCCCCGGCGACCTCATCGACGGCGAGGCCGGCGGCGAGTTCGAGGGGCAGAAGCTCTGTCCCATCCACAAGAAGCCGGTGGAGCTCCTCAAGGAGGAGAACTACTTCTTCAAGCTGAGCGAGTACGGCCCCAAGCTCCTTGAGCACTACGCGGCCAACCCGGACTTCATCCAGCCCGAGTCGGCGCGCAACGAAGTCGTGAACTTCGTCAACCAGGGTCTTCAGGACCTGTCGATCTCCCGCTCGACGTTCGACTGGGGCGTCAAGGTCCCGTGGGACGACAAGCACGTGATCTACGTCTGGATCGACGCGCTCCTCAACTACGCCACGGCCGTCGGCTATGGAGCGGACGAGGAGAAGTTCAAGACAACTTTCCCCGCGGACGTCCATCTGGTCGGCAAGGACATCCTGCGCTTCCACGCGGTGATCTGGCCCGCGATGCTGATGGCGCAGGGCCTGCCGCTGCCGGGCCGGATCGCGGCGAACGGCTGGCTGATGGTCGGCGGCGAGAAGATGTCGAAGTCGAACCTGACGGGCATCAAGCCGCAGGACCTCACCTCGCACTTCGGTGTGGACGCGTACCGCTGGTACTTCCTGCGGGCCATCGCGTTCGGCCAGGACGGCTCGTTCTCCTGGGAGGACTTCACCGCGCGCTACACCAGCGAGCTGGCGAACGACTACGGAAACCTCGCCTCGCGCGTGGCCGCCATGGTCGGCAAGTACTTCGGCGGCGCGCTCCCGGAGGCGACTTCGCCGGGCGCGGCCGAGCAGGCTGTCCAGGAAGGCCTGGTCAAGGCGGTCGAGACGGCTGACCTGAAGATCGGCGAGGAGCTGGACTTCCAGGCCGGCATCCTGGCGGTCTTCGCCTTCGTCAAGCAGGTCAACGGCTACATCACGGAGCAGGAGCCGTGGAAGGTGGCCAAGGACGAGTCCCCGGAGGGCAAGGCCCGCCTGGCGACGATCCTCTACACAGCGGCGGAGTCGCTGCGCGCCGTGGCCGTCCTGCTGAACGCGATCATGCCGGAGACGTCACAGAAGCTGTGGGACTCCCTCGGCGCCGAGGCCTCGCTCGGCGCGCTCGCCGAGCAGCGGGTCCAGGACGCGGGTACGTGGGGTCAGCTGCCGGTTGGTGCCACTGTGACGAAGGGCGCGGTGCTGTTCCCGCGCCTGGAGGAGCCGAAGCAGTCGTAAGCGGTCGTTAACGGCCGTAAGCGTTCGTTAACGGTCGCACTGGCTGATCTCGAACCGGTCCGACCCGATCCCGAACTACTGTGAAAGGGCCCGCGATTGAACTCGCGGGCCCTTTTTTCTTGCCCAACTTGGCTGAATCATGCGGGTCAAATAGCGATACCGATCACATTCGACCAAAACTCACGTCGTCTTCACAGCTTCATACGTACGCTTCACTCTATGACCACGACTCCCGACACCCCGGACCGGCCGCGCTCAGCGGCCGAGGTGAACGAGGAGATACGCGCGCTCTGGCTGCGCACCGGCGGATATCTCCGCCCCGAGCAACACCTCGAGTACGAGAAGCTCGTCGCGGAGTGGGCCGAGGCGACGTCCGCTTCGTCGACCCCCTCGCCGGCCCTCTGAGGCTGCGACCAGCCGCTAACACCCGTAGGAAACCGCTTCGGCGTCGCCGCCCTCTCCGGCCTCGTACGACCCGATGAGCCGCGCCATCTGACGCCCCACCGCCCGCAGCGGCTCCTCGCTGCGGTTGACCTGAGCGGTCACCTCCGCACCCTCGACGGCACTGATCACGGTGGTCGCGAGTTCGCGCGCGTCCTGCGCATCGAAGCCCGATTCGAGCAGCTTCTCCTCGACCAGGCGCTCCCAACTCCCCAGCGCGGCGGCGCACACCCGCTGGATCTCCGAGTCCGTGCCCAGCGTCTCCAGGGCCGCGGCGGTGACGGGGCAGCCGTCGATCCAGCCGGACTCACGCAGCGCCGAAGCGAGTTCCGCCGTGCAGGCCTCGATCGCGGCGCCGGGGTCGTCGACGCTGGTCAGCGCCTCGCGCAGCACCACGGCGAACTCCTCGCCGCTGTGCGTGATCGCGGCCACCGCGACGGCTTCCTTGCCGCCGGGGAAGAAGTGGTAGACGGAGCCGAGCGTGGCCTCCGCGTCCTTCGCGATCTGCTTGATGCCGGTGCCGACGTACCCCTGACGCTGCAACAGCCGGGCGGCGGCGATGACGATGCGGTCGCGGGTGCCGGTCGTCGCGCCTGCGCCGGGGCCTGGTGTCGAGGTCGTCCGATCCATGCGGGCAGCTTACCCCGCGACTAATTAGAGCGTTCGTTCCAGCGGCGTGCTACGTTCTCCCCATGCTCTGGATAGAGCGCTCGTTCTAGTCGTCCGGGAGGACTCCATGAATGCCGGTCCCGTCACTCTCATCGGCCTGGGCCCCATGGGCCATGCGATGGCAACGGCCCTGCTCGACAAGGGCCACCAGGTGACCCTCTGGAACCGCACCGCGTCCCGCGCGGACGACCTGGTGGAGCGCGGTGCGATCCTCGCCGCCACCCCCGAGGAGGCGATCGCGGCCAACGAACTCGTGATCCTGAGCCTCACGGACTACTCCGCGATGTACACAATCCTCGAACCCGCGGCAGCGGCTCTTTCCGGCCGAACGATCGTCAACCTCAGCTCGGACACCCCGAAGAAGGCACGCGAGGCGGCGGCCTGGGCCGCCGGGCACGGCGCCGCCCACCTCACGGGCGGCGTGCTCGTCCCGCCGTCGGGCATCGGAAAGCCCGAGTCGTCGACGTTCTACAGCGGCCCTCGCGAGGCGTACGACAAGCACCGCGCGCCCCTTGAGGTCCTGACGGGCGGGACGGACTACCGGGGTGAGGACGCGGGCCTCGCCGCGCTGATGTACCAGCTGAACATGGTCATCTTCTGGACCAGCGTCTCCAGCTACTGGTACGCGGTCGCCCTCGCCAAGGCGAACGGCCTCTCGGCGACGGACATCCTCCCGTACGCGTCCGAGAACATGACCGGAATGCCGGAGTTCCTGTCCTTCTACGCGTCACGGATCGACGCGGACAACCACGCCGGAGACGTGGACCGCCTGGCCATGGGCCTGGCCAGCATGGAGCACGTCGTGGACACCCACAGGGACGCGGGCGTGGACGCCGCGCTGCCGTCCGCGGTGGCCGACCTGTTCCGCCGCGGCATGGACGCGGGCCACGCGGCGGACAGCTTCTCCAGCATCGTGAAGCTGCTGGAACGGCGCTGACCAGCACTGATCGGCTCCGGGCTGCACTGCCGCTTTGACATGCAGGTAAATGCCTGCATGATGGAGAGGTGAGTACGAGCGAGGGTCCGAGCCCCGTCGACCAGGTCTTCAAGGCCCTGGCCGACCCCACGCGCCGCTATCTCCTGGACCAGTTGCACGGCCGAAACGGCCAGACGCTGGGTGAGCTGGCCGAGCGCGTCGCGATGACGCGCCAGTCGGCCACCCAGCATCTGGCCCTGCTCGAAGCCGCGAACCTGGTCAGCACGGTGCGGCGGGGGCGCGAAAAGCTCCACTACCTGAATCCCGTGCCGCTGCACGAGATCCAGGAACGATGGATCGACAAGTTCGAGGACCCGCGTCTGCGAACCCTCAGCACCCTGAAACAACAGGCGGAGGCCGCCATGACCACCACGAAGCCGACGTACGTCTACGTCACCTACATCGAGAGCACCCCCGAGAAGGTCTGGCACGCCCTGACCGACGCGGATCTGACGGCCGCGTACTGGGGCCACGCGAACGTCTCCGACTGGCAGCCGGGCTCGCGCTGGGAGCACCGCCGCACCGACGGCTCGGGCATCGCGGACGTGGTGGGGAAGGTGGTCGAGAGCACGCCGCCCAGCCGCCTGGTGACGACCTGGGCCGACCCGGCCGCGGCCCCCGACTCCGCCGCCGCCCCCTCGCAGGTCACGTTCGACATCCAGCCGCACGGCGGAATCGTGCGCCTCACGGTGACCCACGAGAACCTCGCGGACGAGGCGGAGCGCGACGCGGCGGCGTCGGGCTGGGCGGCGGTCCTCTCGAACCTCAAGTCCCTCCTGGAGACGGGTTCCCCCCTCCCGCAGGAGCCGTGGCTGGTCCCGAACGACTGAGCCGCGCCACGGAGTACCAGCCACTGACTACCGGCTACTGAGTACCGTCGTGCGTCTCGCTACTGAGTGCCGTCGTGCGTCTCGTCCGGGTCGACGCCCATCATGATCGACCCGACGACGCCCTTGGCGATGCGGCCCTTGCGGTACGTCAGCTTCAGGAGGCCGTCCTGCGTGCCGCCACCGCCGTAGATCGTGTCCTCGTCCAGCGTCGTGCGCTGTGTCGTGCTCGTGGAGTACGGGGCCACCTCGGCCGAGGCGAGCACCGCCGTCTCCGCGAAGAAGAACTGGCCCGTGTGGCAGGCGTGGCCGCCCTCGTAGCCTGCGTCGGTCATCTTGCCGCCCACGTGGACCTTGGTGTGGATGTGCACGGCACGGCCCTGGTACCAGCCTGGGAAGACGGTCTTGAACTCCACGTAGCCGTGCTTGTCGGTGAGCTGCGTGCCCCGCAGGTAGCGCTCGTCGTCGGTGGGCTCCTGGTGGCCACCGCCGCCGCCCGGGCCGCCGGGGTCACCGGAGGGCGGGGTTCCGGTGGGCGTGCCGGTCGGGGTTCCCGTCGGCGGGGTGCCGCCTCCGGGCCCTCCCCCGCTCATCGACTCGTATCCCGAGTAGATCCCCAGCGCGTCGCAGTGCCAGATGTCCACGGCCGCGCGCTTCAGCGGCTTGCAGGTGTCGGCGTCGATCACCTTGAGGCGCAGGGTGAAGGGGATGCCCTCCCTATCCTCCGTGATGTCCTTGCGGATCTTGTCGGCGTCTATGTAGTACGGGCCCTCGGTCGTCTCGCCGGTCAGGCGGTAGCACGTCTCCGAGGAGGACGACGAGGCGTCGGAGGAGGGGGCGGACGTGGCGTCCGCGGTGTCCGTGCCTTCCGCCGACGCGCTCGCCGCCACCGCGCCGCCCACGCCCACCGCCGCCACCGCGGCGCCCGCCGCGAACACGACCTTACGGCGCGTCAGGTCCCGTTTGTGTGCGGGACCTTGGGGTTTCTCCGGGTGTGATGTGCTCTTCTCTGTCATGTCCCGGACGCTAGGCAGACCGCCTGTCAGGAACGTGTGCGCGAACTGTGGATGGGCACAGGAAAGGGCCCGGAACCGATGTGGTTCCGGGCCCTGATCGCTTCCGGTCGGGACTACTTGTCCGACTCGCCCTTGTTGGACGCGACCGGCTTGCGCAGCTGGATGTTCAGCTCGCGCAGACGGCTCTCCTCAAGCTCCGAGGGCGCGCCCATCATCAGGTCCTGGGCGTTGCCGTTCAGCGGGAAGGCGATCGTCTCGCGGATGTTCGGCTCGTCCGCCAGCAGCATGACGATGCGGTCGACGCCGGGGGCGATGCCGCCGTGCGGCGGGGCGCCGAGGCGGAAGGCGCGGAGCATGCCCGCGAACTCCCGCTCCACCGTCTCGGCTTCGTAGCCCGCGATCTCGAAGGCCTTGATCATGACCTCGGGCTCGTGGTTACGGATGGCGCCGGAGGACAGCTCGATGCCGTTGCAGACGATGTCGTACTGCCAGGCGAGGATGTCCAGCGGGTCCTTCTCCTCCAGGTCCTTCATGCCGCCCTGGGGCATGGAGAACGGGTTGTGGGAGAAGTCGATCTTGCCGGTGTCCTCGTCCTTCTCGTACATCGGGAAGTCGACGATCCAGCAGAAGCGGAAGACGCCCTCTTCGAAGTGGCCCGCACGCTTGGCCGCCTCGACGCGCACCGCGCTCATGATCTTCGAGACCTCGTCGAACTCGCCAGCGCCGAAGAAGACCGCGTGGCCGGGGGCGAGCGAGAGGCGCTTGGTGAGCTCCTCGACGTTCGCCTCCGTCAGGAACTTCGCGATCGGGCCGGTCAGCGAGCCGTCCTCGGCCACGCGGACCCAGGCGAGGCCCTTGGCGCCCTGCTCGACGGCGTAGTCACCGAGGCCGTCGAAGAACTTGCGGGACTGCGACGCCGTGTCCGGCACCGGCAGGGCACGCACGTGCTTGCCCGCGAACGCCTTGAACTCGGAGTCCGCGAAGATGTCCGTGATGTCGGTCAGTTCGAGCTTCGCGCGCAGGTCGGGCTTGTCGTTGCCGTACTTCAGCATCGACTCGCGGAACGGGATGCGCGGGAAGGGGGACGTCACCTCGCGGCCACCCCCGTACTCCGTGAAGATCTCCGTCATGAGCTTCTCGATGGGCTGGAAGACGTCTTCCTGCTCCACGAAGCTCATCTCGACATCGAGCTGGTAGAACTCGCCCGGCGAGCGGTCGGCGCGCGCGTCCTCGTCGCGGAAGCACGGCGCGATCTGGAAGTAGCGGTCGAAGCCCGAGATCATCAGCAGCTGCTTGAACTGCTGCGGGGCCTGTGGCAGGGCGTAGAACTTGCCGGGGTTCAGGCGGGAGGGGACAACGAAGTCGCGGGCACCCTCGGGGGAGGTCGCGGCGAGGATCGGCGTCGCCATCTCGTTGAAGCCGAGGGCCACCATCTTCGAGCGGATCGAGGCGATGACGGACGAGCGCAGCATGATGTTGCGGTGCATGCGCTCGCGGCGCAGGTCCAGGAAGCGGTACTCCAGGCGTCGCTCTTCGTTGACGCCGTCGTCCGCGTTGATCGTGAAGGGGATCTGCTGGGCGGCGCCGAGCACCTCGACCTCGGCGGCCTCGATCTCGATCTCGCCGGTGGGCAGCTCGGGGTTCACGTTCTCCGCGCCGCGCGAGACGACCTTGCCGTCGACGCGGACGACCGTCTCCTTGGAGAGCTTGTCGAGCGTCTCGGCGGCCTTGGTGCCGGGGCGGGCCACCAGCTGCGTGATGCCGTAGTGATCGCGCAGATCGATGAAGAGGATGCCGCCCAGGTCTCGGCGATTGTGCAGCCAGCCGCTCAGCCGGACGTCGGAGCCGACGTCAGAGGCGCGGAGCTCGCCGCAGGTGTGGGACCTGTACCGATGCATCTTCGTTCATCCAGTCTTCGCGAATAGGGGAGAGAGCAGACAGGCCCCAAGGCTACCGTCCGGGGGGAGATCGCTTTCCGGATTACTCCGCGCTCACTCTCCGCGCACCTCCGGGGCGGCTCTCCGTACCTCGGGGGCAGCTCTCCGTACCTCCGGGGCAGCTCCCCGCCACCCCCGGCGGTGGCGACTTGTCCGCCGATCTTCCTAAAGTGGGTCAATGCGCACCGACGATCCCCTGCAGCCGGCGGGGGACGAGCCCCTGCCTCCCGTAAGGGACGTCCTCGCCGCCATCGCGACCGGCCTGTGGCGCTGGGACAACGCGGCCGGCACCGTCACGCTCGACGCCGAGGCGGCCCGGCTCCTCGGGCTTCCGCCGCGCGCACAGGCGCTCACCGAGGCGGGCGTGCGCTCCCGCTTCCACCCGGTCGACTGGAACGAGATCGACGGGATCGTGCAGCTGGCCGTCGCCGAGGGCACCCTGGCCGAGGCCCGCCTGCGCATCATGAACGACCAGGGGCGGGTCATCCGCATCGTGCGCAGCCGGTCCAAGCCGATCGTGGACGAGGCCACACAGTCGTACGAGCTCATCGGCACCCTGCAAGAGGTCACCGAGCCCCCGCCCGGCGCCGCCGCGCGCTCTCCGGTCACCGGTGACTGGCGGCGCTCCCGCGAGGCGTTCCTGCTCGACGCGGGGCGCGCCCTTGCCGAGGCGCGGTCGACGGAGGAGGTGCTCCGGGTGGCCAGCGGGCTCTCCATGCCGGGGTTCTCGCCGGACGGGCTCGGTGTCTTCGGCGTCGAGGGCGACCGGCTCAAGATCATCGGGCATTACGGTCACCAGCCCGGCGACGACGTGCCCTTCTCCGCGATGCCCCTGGACACGGACTATCCGGCCGCCGAGGTGGTGCGCACGGGCCGCGCGGTCTATCTCTCCTCGCCGGAGGAGTACCACCGCCGCTTCCCCGCCACCTGGCCGCTGGCCCAGCCCTTCGACCGGCAGTCCTGGGCGTTCCTGCCGCTGACCGTCGCCGGGCGCACGATGGGTGCCTGGCTCGCGGCCTTCGCCTACCCCGTCTCGTTCACGCCGGACGAGCGCTCCGTCCTGACGACGGTGGCCCGGATGCTGGCCCAGGCGCTCTCGCGGGCCGGGGTCGCCGAGTCGGAGCGGGAGCTGACGGAGGGGCTCCAGCGCTCGATGCTGCCGCTGCTCGGGCCGCGCATCCCGGGGATGACCGTGGCCGCGCGGTATGTGCCGACCGGCGGCGGGCTCCAGGTGGGCGGCGACTGGTACGACATGATTCCGCTGCCCAGCGGCCGTATCGCCTTCGTCATCGGCGACGTCCAGGGGCACGACGTACGGGCGGCGGGCCTGATGGGGCAGCTGCGGATCGCCCTGCGCGCCTACGCCTCCGAGGGCCACCGCCCGGACGCCGTGCTCTCCCGCGCGACGCGCTTCCTCGCGGGCATCTCGGACGGCATCACGATCGGCTTCGACGGCGAGGACCAGGGCGCCAGCAGCCCCGACCCGCGCTTCGCGACCTGCCTGTACGTGGAGGCGGACCCGGCCACCGGCGTCCTGGAGATCGCCCGCGCGGGCCATCCGGAGCCCGCGATACGGATGAGCGACGGCACGATCCTGCTGCGTCCCACGGCGGGCGGTCTGCCGCTCGGCATCGACCCGGACGCGGACTACCCCACGACCCGCCTCGTCCTGGAGGCCGGCGAGACGATGCTGGTCTGCACCGACGGCCTCATCGAGACCGGCGGCCACGACCTGGACAGCGGCTGGAAGCGGATCCGCACGATCCTGGAGGAGCACGGGGGCGGCGACGGCGACGAGGACCTCGAAGCGCTGGCCGACACCCTCGTACAGGCCGTGCACGGGCCCTCATCGCACTACACGACCGGCCCCCTCGTGGACCGCCGCGAGGACGACATAGCGGTCCTGCTCCTTCGCAGGTCCGGCCACCCCGCCCACCGCACGCCCGCCCGCCGCACCGTCCTGACGGTCGCGCAGGCCGAGCCGGAGCGCATCGCGGGGGCGCGGCGGCATGTGCGGGAGCTGCTGCACGACTGGGCGGTCGCCGATCAGGTCGACTCGGCGGTCCTGATGGTCTCCGAGATGATCACGAACGTACTGGTGCACACGGACGGCGATGCCCTGCTCGTCGCCGAGGTCATCGGGGAGCCGGGCTCGCGCAGGCTGCGGGCGGAGGTGTCGGACGGCAGCGACGACCTGCCGCACAAGCGCCACCCCGGTGAACTGGCGTCGTCGGGGCGTGGGCTCGTCCTGATGGAGCTGCTCGCCGACGAGTGGGGCGTGGAGCCGAGGGGCGAGGGCAAGAGCATCTGGTTCGAGCTCTACGAGGGTGCCGTGGGACCCGACCCGGACAAGCCCTCCGGATAGCGCTCCCTCAGCTCCGAGATCACCCCGAACGCGGCGGCGGTCACCGGCACCGCGAGCAGCATCCCCAGGATCCCCGCGACGGACGCCCCGGCGGCGATCGCCAGCATGACGACCGCCGGGTGCATCTGGACGGTCCGCGACTGGATCACGGGCTGGAGCACATGCCCTTCGAGGACCTGCACGGCGAGTACGACACCCAGCGCCCACAGCGCGATGACGAACCCGCGGTCGGCGAGGGCGACCAGGACGGCGACGGCGCCGGAGATGAAAGCACCCAGATAGGGGATGTAGGCGCCGATGAACACGAGTGCGCCCAGGCCCCACGCCCCGGGCACCCCCAGGATCAGCAGCCCGATGGTGATGCAGACGGCGTCGATCAGGGCGATGAACGTGGTCCCGCGCATGAAGCCCTCGACGGCCTCGAAGGCGCGGCGGCCCATCGCCTCGACGACGTCGGCGGTGCCGCGCGGGGCGAGCGAGCGCATGGAGCTCATGGCGCGGTCGGAGTCGCGCAGGAAGAAGAAGACGAGCAGCAGGGCGAGTACGGCCATGGCGGTCATCTCGCCGACGACGCTGAGCCCGCTGAGCACCCCGGAGGCGGCGGAACCGCCGAACTTGCCGAGCAGTTCCTTGGCGTTGGACGCCATGTCGTCCAGGGATGTCCCCGCCGCGCCGAAGTGCTCGGAGAGGTCGGTGGCGGCCTGCTTCAGGGAGGCGATGATCTGGTCGCCGGTGTCCATCAGGGCCCTGACCACGATGTAGACCGCGCCGCCGACGACCGCGACGACGGCCGCGCAGGTGAGCCCCGCGGCCAGCGAGCGCTGCACCTTCATCTTCAGGAGCCATCGGTAGACGGGCCCGAGGAGTGCCGTGCCGAGGAGGGCGAGCAGCACCGGTGTGGCGGCCGCCTTGAAGGTGACGAAGAGCCAGATCGCCACGGCGGCCACGCCGGCGACGAGCAGGAGGACCACGCACCAGGCGGCGGTACGGCGTGCGGGCTCGGGCAGAAGGGTGCTCACCCCTCCTACCCGAGCACGGGCTCATCGGCCCCGCACGTTATGTACGGCTACCCGCCTGCCCCTCCGCGGACTACATGCCGTGCACGGCCGGAACCGTGCCGAGCAGGCCCTTCTGGAAGTCCTCGAAGGCCTGCTGGAGCTCGGCCTGACTGTTCATCACGAACGGACCGTAGTGCGCCATGGGCTCGCGGATGGGCTGCCCGCCGAGCAGCACGACCTCCAGGTCGGGGGTGTGCCCGTCCTGCTTCTCGTCCGCGCGGACGGTCAGCGAGGAGCCCGCGCCGAAGACGGCGGTCTGGCCCATGTGCACCGGGCGGCGCTCGGCACCGACCGTGCCGCGCCCGGCGAGGACGTACGCGAGGCCGTTGAAGTCCTCGCGCCAGGGCAGCGTGACCTCGGCGCCGGGGCGCACCGTCGCGTGGATCATCGTGATCGGCGTGTGCGTGACGCCGGGGCCCTGGTGTCCGTCGAGCTCACCGGCGATGACGCGCAGGAGTGCGCCGCCGTCGGGGGAGGTGAGCAGCTGGACGTGACCGCCGCGGATGTCCTGGTAGCGGGGGTCCATCATCTTGTCCCGCGCGGGCAGGTTGACCCACAGCTGGAGGCCGTGGAACAGGCCGCCGGACTGGACGAGGGACTCCGGGGGCGCCTCGATGTGCAGGAGGCCGCTGCCGGCGGTCATCCACTGGGTGTCGCCGTTCTGGATGGTGCCGCCGCCACCGTTCGAGTCCTGGTGCACGAACGTGCCGTCGATCAGGTACGTGACGGTTTCGAAGCCGCGGTGCGGGTGCCAGGGCGTGCCCTTCGGCTCTCCCGCTCCGTAGTCCACCTCACCCATCTGGTCCATCATGATGAACGGGTCGAGGTACTTGTAGTTGATCCCGGCGAACGCCCGGCGCACCGGGAATCCCTCGCCCTCGAAGCCGCTCGGCGCGGTCGTCACGCGGAGCACGGGACGGGCCACGGCATCGGCGGACGCGGCCACACGGGGCAGGGTCAGCGGGTTCTCGACGGTCACAGCGGGCATGTCGGTGCCTCCTTCTTCGTACGCTCACTTTAGTTGAACGTAGAACTTCTTGCCACCGGGAACGCGAGACGCCCGGAGGTAATTCCCTCCGGGCGTCATGTCTGGTCCGTGTACCCGACGCGTCAGCCGTACATCCTGCGCATCGCGAAGTCGACCATCTGCTCGACGGCCTTGGCGTCGAAGACCATGCGGTGCTCGCCCTCCATGTCGAGGACGAAGCCGTAACCGGTGGGGAGGAGGTCGATGACCTCGGCACCCGTGATCACGAAGTACTTGGACTCCTTGCCCGCGTACCGGCGCAGCTCCTTGAGCGACGTGAACATCGGGATCACGGGCTGCTGGGTGTTGTGCAGGGCGAGGAAGCCGGGGTTGTCGCCGCGCGGGCAGTAGACCTTCGAGGTGGCGAAGGCCTGCTGGAAGTCCTCGGCGGACATCGAGCCCGTGGTGAAGGCGCGCACCGCGTCCGCGAGGGACGGGGGCGACGGCTCGGGGTAGAGCGGGGGCTGCTGGGCGTAACCGCCCGGGCCGCCCGGCATCTGCTGAGGCGGCGGCTGCGGCGGTGCGTAATGCTGCCCGGCGCCCGCTTGCTGGTCGTAGCCGTACATGGGGGCAAGCGTACCGAGGCCGGACGGGGCGCTGCTCACACTTGGGGGATCAGGGGTTGCTTCTTATTACCGGCGGGTAGCATTATCGGTAGCTACTAACTGGTACGTGGTTTTTTCGCTTACGCAGACAGCCTTACGCAGACCCGCCTGAGGATCCCGCCTCCCCGACCCAAACGGAGCCGTCGCCATGGGGCACTACAAGTCGAATCTCCGCGACATCGAGTTCAACCTCTTCGAGGTGCTCGGCCGCGACAAGCTGTACGGCACCGGCCCGTTCGCGGAGATGGACGTCGACACCGCCAAGACCATCCTCGACGAGCTGCGCCGCCTCGCCGAGAACGAGCTGGCCGAGTCCTTCACGGACGCCGACCGCAACCCGCCGGTGTTCGACCCCGAGACCAACACCGCGCCGGTACCGGCGTCCTTCAAGAAGAGCTACCAGGCCTTCATGGACTCCGACTACTGGCGCCTCGGCCTGCCCGAGGAGATCGGCGGCACGACCGCGCCGCGCTCCCTGATCTGGGCGTACGCGGAGCTGCTCCTCGGTGCCAACCCGGCCGTGTGGATGTACTCCTCCGGTCCGGCGTTCGCGGGCATCCTGCACGAAGAGGGCAACGAGGCACAGAAGAAGATCGCCGCGATCGCCGTCGAGAAGCAGTGGGGCTCGACGATGGTCCTGACCGAGCCGGACGCCGGTTCGGACGTCGGCGCGGGCCGCACGAAGGCTGTCCAGCAGGAGGACGGCTCCTGGCACATCGAGGGCGTGAAGCGCTTCATCACGTCCGGTGAGCACGACATGTCGGAGAACATCCTCCACTACGTCCTCGCCCGCCCCGAGGGTCACGGCCCCGGCACCAAGGGCCTGTCCCTCTTCCTCGTCCCGAAGTACGAGTTCGACTGGGAGACCGGCGAGCTGGGCGAGCGCAACGGCGTGTACGCCACGAACGTCGAGCACAAGATGGGCCTCAAGGCGTCCAACACGTGCGAGATGACGTTCGGCGACCAGCACCCCGCCAAGGGCTGGCTGATCGGCGACAAGCACGACGGCATCCGCCAGATGTTCATGATCATCGAGTTCGCCCGCATGATGGTCGGCACGAAGGCCATCGCGACGCTCTCCACGGGTTACCTCAACGCCCTGGAGTACGCAAAGGAGCGCGTGCAGGGCCCGGACCTCGCCCAGTTCATGGACAAGACGGCCCCCAAGGTCACCATCACGCACCACCCCGACGTGCGCCGCTCCCTCATGACGCAGAAGGCGTACGCGGAGGGCATGCGCGCCCTGGTGCTGCACACCGCGGCCGTCCAGGACGACATCCAGATCAAGGAGGCGGCGGGCGAGGACGCGTCGGCGCTGATCGCGCTCAACGACCTGCTCCTGCCCATCGTCAAGGGCTACGGCTCGGAGAAGTCGTACGAGCAGCTGGCGCAGTCGCTCCAGACGTTCGGCGGCTCGGGGTACCTCCAGGAGTACCCCATCGAGCAGTACATCCGTGACGCGAAGATCGACACCCTCTACGAGGGCACGACCGCCATCCAGGGCCAGGACTACTTCTTCCGGAAGATCGTCCGTAACCAGGGTGCCGCGCTGAACGGCCTCGCCGAGGAGATCAAGAAGTTCCTCGCGGTCGGCACGGGCGGCGAGAGCCTGGCCGGGGCCCGCGAGGAGCTGGCCAAGGCGGCGGTCGAGCTGGAGGCCATCGTCGGCGTCATGCTGACGGACCTCGCGGCCACCGAGCAGGACGTGAAGTCCATCTACAAGGTGGGCCTCAACACGACCCGCCTCCTGATGGTCTCCGGCGACGTCGTCGTCGGCTACCTCCTGCTGCGCGGGGCGGCTGTCGCCGCCGAGAAGCTGGAGTCGGGCACGGCCTCCACCAAGGACAAAGCGTTCTACGAGGGCAAGATCGCCGCGGCCAAGTTCTTCGCCGCGAACGTCCTGCCGGGCGTCACGGCCGAGCGGAAGCTCGCCGAGGGCGTGGACCTGTCCCTCATGGAACTGGACGAGTCAGCGTTCTAGCCTCCACGGCTCCACCTACGCCAACGGCCCGCCCCCGGAGTTCCGGGGGCGGGCCGTCGGCGGTTCTGGGGGGGCGGAGCCGTGGGCGCAGGGTGGTTCAGGGGGTGATGCGGGGTGTCGGGTGGGTGGGTGGGGGAGATCCGGCGCGGAGCGGCGGGACAGGCGGGGGCGCCGCCGCAGCCGGCCGGCGGGCGGGCGGAAGGAGGGGACTCCGGCGGTACAAGCGCCGGGATTCGGGCACATCCGGTACAGAAACTCCCGGAAACGGGCGCCCACGCCAGAGAAAACCGCTAGCTAGGCTGGAAGCCATGAGCACACCTGCCCGCTTCGACCGCGGCCTCTCCGACGACCTCATCACCTTCCTTGCGGCAAGCCCCTCCCCGTATCACGCCGTGGCGGGCGCCGCGGAGCGGCTGGAGAAGGCCGGCTTTAGGCAGGTCGAGGAGACCGACGCCTGGGACGGTTCGACCGGCGGGAAGTATGTGCTGCGCGGCGGCGCGATCATCGCCTGGTACGTGCCCGAAGGGGCATCCGCGCACACCCCGTACCGCATCGTCGGCGCCCACACCGACTCCCCCAACCTCCGCGTCAAGCCGAAGCCGGACGCGGGCGCGCACGGCTGGCGGCAGGTGGCGGTCGAGATCTACGGCGGCCCGCTGCTCAACTCCTGGCTGGACCGCGACCTCGGCCTCGCGGGCAGACTCTCGCTGCGGGACGGTTCGACGCGCCTGGTGAACATCGACCGGGCGCTGCTTCGTGTCCCGCAGCTGGCCATCCACATGGACCGCGGAGTGGTCGCCGACGGTCTCAAGCTCGACAAGCAGAAGCACATGCAGCCCATCTGGGGCCTGGGCGACGACGTGCACGAGGGCGACCTCATCTCCTTCCTGGAGGAGGAGTCGGGCCTGACGCCCGGCGACGTCACCGGCTGGGACCTGATGACGCACCCCGTCGAGGCGCCCTCCTACCTCGGCCGCGACCGCGACCTCATCGCGGGCCCGCGCATGGACAACCTCCTCTCCGTGCACGCCTGTACGGCGGCGCTCGCCGCCGTCGCCACGGCGGACGACGCCGGCTCCCTGCCGTACATCCCCGTCCTCGCCGCCTTCGACCACGAGGAGAACGGCTCCCAGTCCGACACGGGCGCCGACGGCCCGCTCCTCGGCTCGGTGCTCGAACGTTCCGTCTTCGCGCGCGGCGGTACGTACGAGGACAAGGCCCGCGCCTTCGCCGGCACCGTCTGCCTCTCCTCCGACACGGGCCACGCCGTGCACCCCAACTACGCCGAGCGGCACGACCCGACGCACCACCCCCGCGCCAACGGCGGCCCGATCCTCAAGGTCAACGTCAACAACCGGTACGCCACCGACGGCGCCGGACGTGCCGTGTTCGCCGCCGCCTGCGAGAAGGCGGGCGTGCCCTTCCAGAGCTTCGTGTCGAACAACGCGATGCCCTGCGGCACGACGATCGGCCCGATCACCGCGGCCCGGCACGGCATCAAGACCGTCGACATCGGCGTCGCGATCCTCTCGATGCACAGCGTGCGCGAGCTGTGCGGCGCCGACGACCCGCACCTGCTCGCCAACGCCCTTGTGGCGTTCCTCCGGGGCTAGGAGCTGACGGGCGCTCAGGACGAGGGCTGAGGGGCACTCAGGACCGCCGCCCCGAGGGCGATTTCCGCTTCCCTGTGTGATGGTGCCGGGCCCGGGTACCCGGAGTCCCTGCCACGACTTAGGGAGGCGGTCCACATGGGCCTGGGCGGATGCATACTTCTGATCGCCGCGGGCGCCATCCTCGCGTTCGCCACCGACTGGGAGATGGACGGCATCAACGTCACCGTCGCCGGTCTGATCATGATGGCCGTGGGCGTGATCGGTGTCGCCGCGTTCACCAACGCGCGCCGCAAGACGGTCGTACCGCCGGGCGCGACGGTGATCGAGACGGAGGACGACCACCACCGCCACGGCTTGTAACAGCTCCACCCGCTCGTCTTCGCAGGGCCCGGCAGCCGCATCCACCGCTGCCGGGCCCTGCCGCATGACGCCACGTCACGGTGAACTCCCCCGGCTTTCCACGGTGTCATGGGCGGTGCGGGGTACTCATGGCTCCATGAAACTTCTCGTACGCGACCGACTGCTCGGCATCGGTGACGACTACTGGATCGAGGACGACCAGGGCCAGAAGGTCTTTCTCGTCGACGGCAAGGCGATGCGCCTGCGCGAGACCTTCGAGCTCAAGGACATGCAGGGCCGTGTCCTCATCGACATCCACGCGAAGATGCTGTCGCTGCGCGACACGATGGTGATCGAACGCGACGGCGAGCCCCTGGCCAAGATCAAGCGCAAGCGCCTCTCGCTGCTGCGCAACCACTACCGCGTGGAGCTGGTCGACGGCACCGAGCTCGACGTCAGCGGCAAGATCCTGGACCGCGAGTTCGCCATCGAGTACGACGGCGAACTCCTGGCCGACATCTCCCGGCGCTGGTTCCACGTCCGCGACACGTACGGCCTGCAGATCGTCCGCGAGGACGCCGACGCCTCCCTGCTCCTGGCCGTCGCGGTCTGCGTGATCCGCCTGGCGGAGAAGGAACGCGGCGACGACTAGGGCCACCGGGCAATTTCAGCGCGGAGGGTCCTCAGCGCTGAGGGGCGTCCACCCCGAGGAGCCGGTCCTTCAGCGCGGGGAACTGCTCACGCGTGGCGGCGACCTTCGCGAGGTCGAGGTCGACGGTGAGGACCTCCTCACCGTCCCCCGCCTCGGCGAGCACCTCGCCCCAGGGGTCCACCACGACACTGTGCCCCGCCTGGGGGACCCCGGCGTGCGTGCCGCCGGTGCCACAGGCCAGGACGTACACCTGATCCTCGACGGCCCGCGCCCGGGCGAACAGCGTCCAGTGCTCACGCCGCCGCGCGGGCCACCCCGCGGGCACGACGAACATCTCGGCGCCCGCGTCGACAAGGCCCCGGAACAGCTCGGGGAAGCGGAGGTCGTAGCACGTGGCGAGCCCGATCGCCGCGGCCGGCGTCCGTACCGTCACCAGTTCGCTGCCCGCCCCCATGAGCACGGCCTCGCCCTTGTCGAAGCCGAACCGGTGGATCTTGCGGTACGCGGCGGCGAGCGAACCGTCCGGCGAGAAGACGAGCGAGGTGTTGTAGAGGTCCCCGGCCGCGTCCCGCTCCGGGACGGACCCCGCGTGCAGCCAGACGCCAGCGTCACGCGCTGCCTTGGCCATCGCTTCGTACGTGGGTCCCTCAAGCGATTCCGCCTGGCTCGCGAACGTTTCGTACGCGAAGGCGCCCGTTGTCCACAGTTCGGGAAGAACGATGAGATCCGGCCGCTCACGCTCGGCTACTTCTCGTACCAGTGAAGAGACGCGCGAGCGGCGGGAATTGACCGTTTCGCCCTCGTCTACGGCGATCTGGATGAGGGAGGCGCGCACACTACCACCGTCCTGGCATTCGAGCCGTCAACACGGGCCTACGATCGTCACACGAAAGCACTGCCGGGGTGCCTGTGGGCAGCGTAACTTAGCGTCTCAGACACCCACCGCCCGCGTACGACCGTCGAGGGGTCCCGTGAGTCTCCATCCCAGCCTGCAAACCTACGCCGACGCCTGGACCCAATCCGTATCAGCCATATCCGAGCTGGTGTCACCGCTCGCCGAGGGAGAGTGGAACTGGGCCACGCCCTGCCCCGGCTGGTCGGTGCGGGACATCATTTCCCACGTCATAGGCCTGGACTGCGAGATGCTGGGCGACCCGCGCCCCATCCACACCCTGCCCCGCGATCTTTACCACGTGAAGACCGAGGGCCAGCGCTACATGGAGATGCAGGTCGACGTCCGACGGCATCACACGGCGCCCGAGATGACCTCCGAGCTGGAGTACACGATCATCCGCCGCACGCGTCAGCTGCGGAACGAATCGCGCGACCCCTCCCACAAGATCCGCGGCCCGCTCGGCACGGAGCAGACCCTCGAACTGGCCACGCGGATGCGCGCGTTCGACGTCTGGGTGCACGAGCAGGACCTGCGTACGACGCTGAAGAAGCCCGGCAACCTGGACTCCCAGGGAGCGTTCGTGGCGCGGGACCTCCTGCTGCACGGACTGACCGACGTGGTCGCCAAGAAGGCCGGGGCACCGGTGAATTCGGCGGTCGTCTTCGACGTGAGCGGTCCCGTCGAGTTCCTGCGCACGGTCCGCGTGGACGCCGACGGGCGGGCCACGGTCGACAGCTCCCCCTCGCTCGGCCCGCTCGCCACGCTGAGCCTGGACTGGGAGACGTACTTCCGCCTCGCCTGCGGCCGTATCTCGTACGCGTCGGTGGCCGACCGGGTCAAGATCGAGGGCGATCACGGTCTCGCCGAGGCGATCCTGCGGGAGTTCGCGGTCACGCCGTAGCCCTTCGGGACCCGGGGCCCCGCCTCAGACCTCAGGCCTCAGGCCTCAGACAGGAACGTGCACGGCCTCCACGCGGCTGGCGACAAGCCGCTCCTTCTCCCTGCGCACCGCGCGCGTCCGCAGCCGCAGGATCTGGCTGAGGCCCACCGCTTCGAGGACGAAGACGGCGGAGAAGGCGATCCGGTAGTTGTCGCCGGTCGCGTCCAGGAGAACGCCGATCGCGAGCAGCGTCGTCATGGAGGCGACGAAGCCGCCCATGTTCACGATGCCGGACGCGGTGCCCTGCCGCTCCGGCGGGTTGGCGGGCCGCGCGAAGTCGAAGCCGATCATGGATGCGGGGCCGCAGGCGCCGAGCACCGTGCACAACATGATCAGCAGCCACATCGGGGCGTGGTCGCCGGGGTAGTGGATCGTGACCGCCCACATCGTGGCCGTCGCGGCGACGGTGCCGATCGCGAGCGGCGTGCGTGCCGCGTGGTGCCGGGCGACGATCTGGCCGTAGACCAGGCCCACCACCATGTTCGAGAGCACGACGAGGGTGAGCAGCGTCCCGGCCGTGGCGCGCGTGAGGCCCTGCGCCTCGACGAGGAACGGCAGGCCCCACAGGAGCAGGAACACCATCGCGGGGAACTGCGTGGTGAAGTGCACCCAGAGGCCGAGCCGGGTGCCGGGCTCGCGCCAGCTCATGGCTATCTGCTTGCGCACGAAGGCTCCGCCGGAGTGCCGCACGGGCTCCGGCGCGTATCCCTCGGGGTGGTCCTTGAGGAACAGCGTCATCAGTACGAGGACGACGACGCCGCACAGCGCGCTGCCCGCGAAGGCCGCGGTCCAGCCGACGGAGTGCAGGAGCCGGGCCAGGACGAGGGTGGAGACGAGGTTGCCCGCCATGCCGACCAGGCCGGCGAGCTGGGCGACCATCGGGCCGCGCCGGGCGGGGAACCAGCGGGTGCCCAGGCGCAGCACGCTGATGAAGGTCAGCGCGTCACCGCAGCCGAGCAGCGCGCGGGACGCGAGCGCCATCCCGTACGAGGGCGAGAAGGCGAAGCCGAGCTGCCCGATCGTGAAGAGCACGACCCCGATGGTCAGCACGCGCTTGGTGCCGAGCCGGTCGACCATCAGGCCGACGGGTATCTGCATGCCCGCGTAGACGAGCAGCTGGAGGATCGAGAAGGTCGAGAGCGCGGAGGCGTTGACGTGGAAGCGGTCGGCGGCGTCGAGACCGGCGACGCCGAGGGAGGTGCGGAAGATGACGGCGACGAAGTAGACGGCGACGCCGATGCCCCAGACGAGCATGGCCTTCTTGCCGCCGGGCGGATCGCCGGGCAGGGAGACGGGCACGGTGGTCATCGGACTTCGCCCCTGGCCAGGTTCTGGAACCATCCGACGTGCCGGGTGACCACCGCTTCGGCGGCCTCGACGTCGCCGGAGGTCAGGGCCTTCAGGAGCTCCTCGTGCTCGGCGAGCGTCTTGGCGATCCGGTCGGGGTGGGAGTGCATCACGGCGACGCCCATCCGCAGCTGCCGGTCCCGGAGCTGGTCGTAGAGGCGGGCCAGGATCTCGTTGCCGCCGCTGCGCACGATCTCGGCGTGGAAGCAGCGGTCGGTCACGGCGGCGGCGGAGAAGTCCCCGGCCGCGGCCTGCTCGCGCTGCTGGTGAAGCAGCTCCTCCAGGCGGGCGAGCAGCGCGGGCGGCGCCGGCACCGCCTTGCGCACCGAGTGTGTCTCCACCAGGAGCCGTGTCTCGACGACGTCGGCGATCTCCTGCACGGACACCGGCAGGACCAGGGCGCCCTTCTTGGGGTAGAGCCGCAGGAGCCCCTCGACCTCCAGCTTCAGGAGGGCCTC
This sequence comes from Streptomyces sp. NPDC046925, assembly GCF_040644915.1. Lineage (NCBI taxonomy): Bacteria > Bacillati > Actinomycetota > Actinomycetes > Kitasatosporales > Streptomycetaceae > Streptomyces > Streptomyces sp. NPDC046925. The sequence continues at coordinate 331,980 of NZ_JBEYWZ010000005.1, forward strand.
GCGCACCGGTGTGCGGGACACCCCGACCGCCTCGGCGAGCTCGCCCTCGGTGAGCAGCGTGCCGCCCTCGTACCGGCGGTCGAGCACGCCCTGCTTGACGTGCGCGTACACGCGCTCGGCTGCGGGCGGCCGCTTGAGGGTCTGTGTGGGGGGTGAGGCGGGTGCGACAGGCATGCGCACAGCATAGATACAACAGGTACTCATGAGGGCGTCCATTCCACGATCCGGACATCACCCGCGTTCCCGTGCATCCATTTGCTTCTCTCGTGTGTCATACCTGTCGAGCGGCACCCTCATGTGGCCGCATTCCAGGGGCATTTGGGCATTGGGAGCACAGAACTTGAAAACCCCCATCAAGGGCATTCGTCGCGCATCGGCCGTTATCGTCACCGCGAGCGCGGTCTTCGCGGGCGGAGCCCTCACGACCCCGGCCCACGCGGCCGCACTGCCGAAGCCGTCCATCGCCGCCAAGGGCGGCTACGTGATGAACAACGGCACCGGCAAGACGCTCTTCACGAAGGCCGCCGACACCCGCCGGTCCACCGGCTCGACCACCAAGATCATGACGGCGAAGGTCGTGCTCTCGCAGTCGAACCTGAACCTCGACTCCAAGGTCAAGATCGAGAAGGCCTACAGCGACTACATCGTCCGGAACACCGCCTCGTCCGCCCGGCTGATCGTCGGCGACAAGGTCACCGTCCGCCAGCTCCTGTACGGCCTGATGCTGCCGTCCGGCTGCGACGCGGCGTACGCGCTCGCGGACAAGTTCGGCAAGGGCTCCACGCGTTCCGCCCGCGTGAAGTCGTTCATCGGCAAGATGAACGCCCAGGCCAGGAGCCTGGGCATGACGAACACCCACTTCGACTCCTTCGACGGGATCGGCAACGGGAGCAACTACTCCACGCCCCGTGACCTGACGAAGCTCGCCAGCAGCGCGATGAAGAGCTCCACGTTCCGTACGGTCGTGAAGACGAAGTCGACGAAGCAGAAGGTCACCACGAAGAGCGGCGGCTACCGCTACATGTCGTGGTCGAACACGAACAACCTGCTCAGCAGCTACAGCGGCGCCATCGGCGTGAAGACGGGCTCCGGCCCGCAGGCCAAGTACTGCCTGGTCTTCGCCGCGACCCGCAATGGCAAGACGGTCATCGGCACGGTCCTCACCTCGACCTCCTCCGACGCCCGCACGAAGGACGCGAAGAAGCTGATGGACTACGGCTTCAAGAAGTAAGCCTTCCTCCGGGGTCCGGATCGGCCTCTGAGGGGAGTACGACGAGGGGGCCCGCCGCGTGATGCGGCGGGCGGAACCTTCCGAGCGGGCCGGGGAGTTCATACGTACAGCACCACGACGCCGCACGACCCGGTCCCGCACG